>JANOFF010000035.1:0-55766 GCA_031413515.1 bacterium | reverse complement strand
GCCGACCACCAGGGGCGTCTCGGCGCCGCGGTTGAAATCGTCGAAGGCGACGACCGCGTTGTTCGAGGGGGTGCTCGTGAAGTCCTCGCCTGTGATGCTTGCGGCCACGGGTCCCGCGATCGTCCGCGTGAGGGGACTCATGTCGTGTCCTGCAAGGTTGGGCTTGAGAACGATGGACGACGCGCCGCTCGGGACGCCGGTCAGGGAGTATTCGCCGTTTCCATTCGTCGTCGCGGTCCCGGCGAAGGTCCCGCTTGCCCGCACGAGTACGTCGCTCAGGCCGACAGCATTCTCGCTGATCGTTCCACCCAGGGTGAACGAAGGCGGAGTTCCCGCTTCCCAATCGTCGATGATTCCACCCGAGAGAAACGTCTGGAATCCAGGTCGGCCGGAGCTGAGCGAGGTGGAGTTCACGGTACTCGCGACGACCGTCCCGTTGACCTTCGCGTAGATCATTCCGTCGAGCAGCTGCGCCTCGATGAGGTCGCCGGCCTGAACTGTCGACGGGGCGATCGTCAAGGCCGCCTGGGCCGTGCCGCCGTTGTACCAGAAGATGAGAACCGTTCCGGTCGTCTTCTCCCAGGCGACGATGATCGCCTGCCCGCTCCCGCCGAGCAGTGTGAGACCGACCTCGCCGCCGGTGTGCTGAACGACTCTCGCCCGCGCGAACTGCCGTGCGTTGTCGAAGGTGCCGGCACCCTGCCAGGCGAACACGGCCTCGCTGGCCACGCCCGCGACCTGGTTCCCGAGCAGATCAGCGGACCCGGGTCCGGCCGCCTTCAGCCAGTTTCCAGCGTCCTGAAAGGGCTGCTCATCGGGCCGATTGAAATCGTCCGAGGCGAGGATGGTCTCCGACTGCGCGCTCGCGGGGGTCGGCGCGAGAGCGCTACTCGAGGACACCGCGAACGCGAGCAGAATCGCCACGCCGTAGCGACAGGAGAACCATGTCGATCTTGAATCCATCGGGTTTTCCTCGCGCCGCTTCGAGCAGCGCGTCGCTAAGGGGTTGGTCGATTCAGCGGTCATGCCGGGAGTCGATCAGGCCGGATACCGTCGATGCAACCCTCGTCCACAGACTACTCGAACGGCCCGACTTTGATCCCCTGCCGGTCGTTACGGCTCGAATGGGCGCTGTCCGTTCCGCGCGAAATGCGCAAGAAACAAAGAAAATGTCGGGTTTCGTTCCAGAAGTCCGCCTGGAGAGCGGAGCTTCCCTGTGATCCGCGGTGGGGTGAGTGGGCGAAATCGGGAGCGCGCGCGTCGGATGACCTGGAAGGAAGTGTCACCGCAGACTGCTTTGGTGACGCTTTTTTTGGCAGTAGGCGACGCGCGGCGCGATGAGCAGTCGCGGGCGCCCCGGGGTCCCGGTCGTCATGCCTCGCCGAGACGGAACTGGGCCAGGGTACGGCGCTTGGGATAGGGCGTTCGAGCGCTGCGTTCTGGCGCGACGTCCGAGTATGGACGTTGTGGCAGGTCCCTGCAGGGAGCCCGCGACGGGGCGACCAAGAGCTGTGCGCGCCTCCCAGAAGCCGCCTTCGTGGCAATCGACTCGCGCCGGCCGTTTGCTGGACGCGCTGCGGGCGCACGGGCGCTCTCGGGATATCTGGGTAAAACGCGAGAGGCGTTTCCGGATATCTGGGGCTTCTTGGTGAGTGACGGCCACTCACCACCGGCTGACTGATCGAAGAGCCAGGATGTCCTCCTTCAAGATGCGGGAGGTCGTCGCATCGGCTGGTTGCCTCGCGCAGAGGTGGCGCCCGCGCCGGGAGCCGCATGCCCTCCAGCATCCGCCAGGCCACGTCCGGGTCATCGATGGCCGCGATATGACGCACCTTTGAGCCGCAGCGGCATCGAAGCGCGTCTACTTCGAAGACACGCTGCAGCAGTGCGACCCGGCGAATCCGGCTCGCATGCTCGCGGATTTCAGGCTCACGGGGTTCGTGATGGAGTTCGTGTCCCAGCGCGGCCAGTGCCGCGGGCGCGTCGGGCTGATCAACGGCGCGCGCGCCTGACCGACGCCTTCGTCGCTCGGCGAGGGCAACAGCGGCTGGAGAGGAGCCAGCGCAAGCGGGGGGCGGGCAACAGAACCGAAGAGTCGCTCGAGACGCCGTCGGTCTCGTGCAGGAACCGCAACGTCGTTGTGAAGGCTCAGGCCCGAAAGAGCTCCCGAACGGGGATGAAGAAGACCGCTTGGCATCGGAGCGTTCTGACTTCGACGACCTGAGGTCCTTGTCTCAGGATGAGATCGACGTTTCGCAAGAAAGCGGCGCGTACGTTCGCCCTGAGTCAAATCGGCTGAAAGTCCTTGAGGACCTTCAGCTCCCATTGCGGGATGTCGCGATATGGCGAGTCAGGGTAGCCGGTCGGGAGTTGCCGTGGCTCGACTTTGACGATGCGGCCCGGCCCAGAGCGAACGTTCAGTTTGCCAAGCTCTACCGTCAGGATGCGCATGATCGCCGCGTCGGTCGCCCGCTCATCGTAGTTGTTGAGCTTGCCAAGCGCAGCGCGCAGTTCATCGCGTCGCTGTACGAGCCAGACCGTTGACGGATTCGTACCAAACTTGATTGTCGGATCAGCGTGCCATCCGGCCGAGTACCGCGTCCGATCGCGCCAGTCGAATTCGTCGATCGAGACTGGGCTGGTCAGGGCAAAGAGATCATATCCTCCCTTGAGAGCGCCGACGGAAAACCCAAGCGTGCGTCCAAGCTCGACGGTGGACTTGCCCGAGATACTCTGAAATGTGGTGACATACCCCTTCTTCTGCATGACTTCGTCCTCGCCTTTGGCCAGCCCATTGGCGACTCGAGCTGCTCGTTGAACGCCGATCTTACGCCCCTCGAGGCGGATGTCCCAGCTTCGGTTGATCCTCTAGTTTGATCCTCTAGACGAACAGAGTGTCGGCTCCTGCACCGTATCCGCTCAACCAGCTGCGTCCTTGCCCGCCTCACCCGATCCAGCAGCAACGCCTTGACGATCGGCGATCGTCCCGACCCTCGGTGACTGCGCGAACCCGCGGTGCAAGTGATATCCGCCTGGCGTGAGTCAGTGCTGCAGCCCATCGTCCGCAAGGATGACGGACGTCGACAGGTTGCGATGCTCGTGCGCTGGGCCAGTGCAGCGATCGTCACGACCGAGAAGCAGTTCCGTCACGTTCAAGGCTGGCGTGATATCAAGAGGTTGGTTCGAGTCCTGGCCGGGCTCGAAGCCACGGAAGAGGCGACTGGTGGGCACGTCGCCTGGCATCACCACCGGAGCCGTCGCTCAGACATGATCAACGGCGAGTGGGATGATCCCGGAGCCCAACTACCGGCTGGACTACTCCGTAGCCTCGTCGAGGCCATCACACTGCGCGAGATGGTGAAGCGTTTGTGATCCTGGTCGGGAGTCGAGGACACAGTGCGGATCGACGGGAGGATCGATTCCGCCAGGAAGCGGAAGTGCACGAAGTCGGGGGATTGCCGAGAGATGGAGCTGTCCACCCGGCTGCGCGAGATCCTCGCCTCCCAACGCCCAGACGTGTTCGGCGAGGACACGTTGGAGTTTCCCAGTAGCGCGGGTGGGCCGCTCGAGTACCAGAACTTCCGATCGAGGGTCTTCAGGAAGCTGGTTCGGAAGGCATTCGGTACGAGTCGTCAGGTCGCTCTGCACACGATTCGTCACACGTGGACGAGCCTGCACACGGCGCGCGGCACGCCGCTGAAATGGACTCAAGCGCAGGGAGGCTGGCGCAGGTCGCAGATGTTGGACGACGTATACGGACACTTCATGCCGACGGAGACGTCCGGCTTCGCGAATGTTCTGTCGATCCCAAACGGCCCCCAGGCGGCCCCTCTTCGCGGATTCTGCAGGGCAGTCAACCCGAGGTCAAGTGCAAGAGCTCGTGGTGAAAGGGAGAGTGGAGCCGACGAGCGGACTCCAACCGCTGACCTGCTCATTACGAGTGAGCTGCTCTACCACCTGAGCTACGTCGGCGAGGGCTCGCGCGGCCGGGATCCGGCCTGCGGGTCGCGCATCTTAGCCTCGGGCAGATGGGGCTGCCATCGCCTTTGCACCTCGCGGATCCGTGTCGGTCGTGGGCCATCGCTGTGCCTATTCTTCGCTTCGGCGACGGCAGAGTCCGTTGGGGAGGTGCCGACGGAGTGCACATTCGTCGGCTCAGCTCGTGATTGACCCGCGGCGCCCGACCAGCGTAGGATCGAATCGATGCGGATGCGCCGCTTCATGCTCGATGCGGAGCGTGAGCGTGGGCGGTGCGTGAGAGCGTGGGCAGTGCATTGAAAGTGGAGGATGGGATGCCGGTTCTGCCGATCATCGATCTGCTGATTCTGATGGGTTGGACGTCGCTGTTCGCGGCCTTCACATTGAAGGCCATCACGATCACGACTTCGTACCTGCCGTCGCTCTTCGGCATGGGGCCGATGGATTTCACGATCCTGGCGGGAATCTTCCTGCTTTTCTCGCTGGCGCTTTCGGCCCGCGCCTGGGTGAAGGCCCACGAGGCCCGGCCCTTCGATGCGCGGGAGCGGGCCGCCGCCACCCTCGAGGCGTACTCGGTCGTGCAGGCAGAATCGCGCCGCGCCCAGGATGCACTCGGGCGCAACGGGGCCGGTCCGGCATCCGATCGGGCCGCGGAGGGGCCGAGGTCGGCGATCAGCGCGTAGCGGGCAACTCGGATCCGCGTCGCATCGAGAGATAGGCGAAGAGAGCGATCAGGTAGAAGGTCGCGCCGATCCCGAACGCGACCCCGATCCCGTGCACGAGCGAGATCGCCACGCCCAGCACGGATGCGCAGACCGATGTCGCCCCGTTGATGCCCCAGAGCCAGGCCGTCACTTCGGGCACCCGCTGCGCAGCGAGCCCCATGCCGAGCGGGAAGGCCATTCCCATCAACAGCCCGGGCGGGAAGAGGATCGCGAGGGCGACGGTGATGCGGGCCGGCATGGTGGCGGCATGGAAGGCCTCGATCACAGAGGGCGTCGCCACTCCGAACACGACGAGCAGGGCGACGAGCGCAGCGAGATGGAGGGCGCCCGATCGGGGCGAGCGCGTGACATCGATTCGCCCGCTGAGCAGGCTTCCGAGGCCACTCGCGAGCAGCAGCGAAGACAACACGACCGACAGCCCATAGGTGGGATGCCCGAGGAAGACCGTCAGTCGTTGCACCTGCGACATCTCGATCAGCAGGAAGCCGAATCCGATGCCGGCGAAGTAGATCATGAACGGGGCGGCTCTGCGGGGGGAGGTCGCGCTGCGACGACCGAGCAGGGGCAGCAACACGCAGATTCCCGTGAAGAGCGAGACGACCACCAGCGCACCGCCCAGCACCGCGATCGCCTTCGTGTTGATGTCGTTCCAGTACTCGCGTCGGCCGCTCTCCGTCGTCAGGCTCGAGAGCCGCAGCATGTGGAAGAAGAACGGTCGATCGTCGGTCGGCGGCGAGATGTCCAGAGGAAATCCCGCTGCCACGGTTTCGAGTTGTCCGCCCCGCGCGATCTGCTCGAGCAGTGGATCGTCCGTCGCGGTGGGGTGGAGCAGATATCGGAAGTGCATCCGTTCCACGACGCCGTCCAGAAACGCGAGGTCCGTGTCGGAGAGCGGACTCGGGCTCGCGATCAACGTGGCGACGACCGCTCCGTTCGAGGCCCGCTTCGGCACATGGCGGACGATCGCCATGTGACGGCTCGGATCTGTCACACCGACATCGGCGAGCGCCGCGACCGTCAGCGCGGCCAGTCGATAGATCTCGGCCGGTCGCTGCGGTGACCACCAGCGCGAAACGCTGAGAATGCCCTGCGGCGTCAGCTTCGAGAAGAACAGATGGAAGGCCTCGCGGGTGTACAGCGAGTTCTCGGTCAGCACGAATGCACCGGCGGCGGTCGCCGCCCAGGTGTCGATCATCGAGATCTGCAGGATGTCCCAGCGATCGGGACTGCGCGCGATGTAGCTGCGCGCCTCGTCGTTCTCGAAGCGCACGCGCGGGTCGCGATCGAGGTGTCCGCTGAACTCACCGTAGCGATCGTTCAGCAGCGCAATCAGATCCTCGTTCACTTCGACGGCGATCACCGAACGCTGATCGAACGCGAGCGCCGAGAGCACGTCGCGCCCACCTCCCGATCCGACGACCAGTACGTCGGCATCGCGTCGCAGGTGGTGGGCCAGATTCGTGACGTCCCAGCCCAGATAGTCGATCGGTGCGAAGTCGCCCGCGAAGCCGGTGATCACCGTCGACGCCCAGGAATCGATCCCCACGGCGAGCTGCCGCACGCCATGGGTCGGCGTGTAGGCGGCGCTGAGCCCCCACGCGGCCGGTCGCGACGGCCGTTCCGCGTCGCCATGGACCTTGAGATAGGAGAAGGAGTTCCACGCCTCGTAGACCGGCTCCTTGCGGCCCTTCTCGTGGGAAACCCAAGCTAGTTGGAGCAACGGCGATCCCGCGCGGACGCGCAGCGTGTGAACGCTGGCGAACAGGGCGAGCAGCACGCACGCGACCAGGCAGACGCGCGCGAAGCGCTGGCTCGCATGCGCGGAGGCGAGCAGCCAGGCGCCGAGCGCCGCGATCGCTGCCACGACGAAGATCGCGGTCGGCCCGTCGGTGGCCCGCATGACATAGATGAGAGTCACGCAGCCGAAGGCCGCGCCCGCGAGGTCGGCCGCGTAGAGGCGCCCGATTTCGCGCGGCCAGCGAGTCAACAGGAGGCAGACGCAGATGCCCGAGAAGATGAAGGGCACCGAGACGATCGCGAACGTGATTCCGAGAAAGACGGCGGTCGAACCCACCGAATCGCCCATCTCGACGCTCGCCGCCATCGCGAGATGGGCGATGAAGGACAACACACTGCCGAGAGCGAAGAGCAGTGCACATTCGGCGAGGCGCCGGCCGACGAGTGCCTCCGCGAAGAGCGCCGGGCGCAGCTGGACGATCAACGCACCGATCGTCATCCCGAACATCGCCATCGAGACGACGAAGAACGCGAAGTGGTACCACATGGTGACGCTGAAGATCCGCGTCAGCAGAAGCTGAAGCATCAGGGTCGACAGCGTGACCAGGAACAGTCCCGCGTACGTACGACCGCTCGGGCGCGACAACAGCGTGGGTTGCGGCATCGGAGTCGACCTCCGTCGTCGCGGCAGGTCGGTCTCGACCGACTGCACCGCGAACCGTTCCATCGTAAACCCGGAACGGGGTCGCGTGGAACAGAAACCACGCGCCGTGAGCAAGAATCGATTGGTCCGGGGCTCGGACCGGCGGCCCGGTCGCTAGGCCTGCGCGCAGCTCGCGACGTTGAGGGGGCGCGAAACCGCGAAGCTCGCGCTGTAGCGGGCGTCGGACGCGTCGTCGGCGCCACGCTGGAGGAACAGGTCGATGATCTCACCGCTCTCGGCACGAAGTGCCACCGTGCCGCTCGTGAAAGTGCCGTCGGCGAGAGCGTCGCGGGCGTCCATCCGGAAGAGCAGGGTGAACTGGTCGAACTGATTCGAGAGCGGTCCGTCTTCGACGGCGACCAATTCGAGAAACAGGGCGCTGCCAGCCTCGAACCAGCTGCCGATCTTCTGCACGAAGTAGTCGCGGCTGTAGGGCGAGGCGCCGCTGGTCGTGCCGCCCACCAGGAAGGGCCCGAGGACCAGGACGACTGCGCTCGATTTCAAGAACTCCCGACGCTCCATCCGACCCTCCAGCGACTGCTGCGGCATTCTATCACCGCGATGTCCGGCGAATCCATCAGAGAATCCTGAGGCGCTGGATTTCGATAGACAGAGCCCCCGACACCCATCTATGATCGATGATGTCGTCGAGGAGAGCGCCGTGGCGGAGCCGTTCCTGGCCGAGATCCGGATCCTGAGCTTCAGCTTCGCGCCGCGGGGCTGGGCGCTCTGCAATGGCCAGATCCTTCCGATCAACCAGAACCAGGCCCTTTTCTCGTTGCTCGGGACCACCTTCGGCGGCGACGGCAGGGTCACCTTCGCCCTGCCGAATCTGCAGGGCCGCACGCCCGTCCACGACGGAGATGGGCTGACGCTCGGCACGTCGGGTGGCGTGCAGGCGGTTGCGCTCTCGTCCGCGCAGCTGCCCGCGCATGCGCACACGCTTCGTGCGACGGCGGACGTGGCCTCGTCGTCGATTCCGTCGGGCGCAGTGCCGGCCAAGAAGCCGAGATTCGGTGCAGACGTCTACGCGGCGCCTGCAAACCCGACGGCGCTCGCAGCAGGCTCGCTGGCGTCCGTCGGCGGCAGTCAGCCGCACCAGAACATGCAGCCCTTTCTCACCCTGAGTTTCGCCATTGCGATCCAGGGCATCTTCCCGAGCCCGAACTGAGGTCTACATGGGGCAGCCCTACGTCGGTGAGATCCGGATGTTCGCGGGGAGCTTCGAACCGGCTGGATGGCTGTTCTGCAGGGGTCAGATCCTGCCGATCTCCGAGAACGAGACGCTCTTCAATTTGATCGGCACCACGTATGGCGGCGATGGGCAGAGCACCTTCGCGCTGCCCGACCTGCGCAGTCGCATCCCCATCCACCAGGGGGCCGGGTTCGTGCTGGCCGAGACCGGCGGGACAGAGCTGGTGACGCTGACGCAGAATCAGATGGCGGCGCATGGCCACGCGCTCGTAGCGTCGGCCAACTCCGCGGAGGCCACCGCCGGGCCGAACGGAAGCCTGCTGGCCGATGCTGGAGCAACGCTGCTCTACGGCAGTGCGGCCCCGAGTGTGACGATGAACCCCGCCGCGGTGTCGGCCACGGGTGGCGCGCAGCCGCACGACAACCTCGCCCCCTATCTGTGTGTGAGCTTCATCATCTCGCTCTTCGGGATCTTTCCTTCGCCGAGCTGAGGAGCGTATGGCCGACCCCTTCATTGCCGAGATCCGAATCGTGCCTTTCAATTTTGCGCCCCGGGGCTGGGCGTTCTGCGATGGGCAGCTGCTTCCGCTCTCGCAGAACACGGCGCTGTTCTCGCTGCTCGGAACCAACTACGGAGGCGACGGTCGGAGCAATTTCGGACTGCCGAATCTGCAGGGTCGTTCGCCGATGCAGTGGGGGCAGGGGCCCGGTCTCTCGCCACGCGACATCGGTGAGAGCGGCGGTCAGGCGAGTGTGACGTTGACGGCGGTGGAGATGCCGAGTCACAGCCATGGTCTGATGGCGGACCCGGGCAGCGCCACGACCGGCGCGCCGTCCGCCGCCGCGCTCGCGACGGCGTCGGCCCCTGCGTACGGGCCGCCGTCCGATCCCGTGGCGATGTCGGGCAACGCGATCTCGACGACCGGGGGTTCGGCGCCGCATGAGAATCGACAGCCCTTCTTGACGCTCAACTTCGTCATCGCACTCCAGGGCGTCTACCCGCCTCGGAGCTGAGCGCGTGCGGGTCACGCTGCGCCCGGTTCGCGACGACGACGCGTCGCTCCTGTTTCGCATCTATGCGAGCACGCGCGCCGAGGAACTCGCGCCGCTCGAGTGGAGTGAAGCCCAGAAGGACGCCTTCCTGCGCCAGCAGTTCGACGCCCAGACACGCCACTACCGCACGCACTTCGCCGATGCCCGGTTCGAGCTGATCGAATGCGATCTCGAGCCGGCGGGTCGTCTCATCGTGTGGCACGGACAGGGCGAGATCCGGCTGGTGGACATCTCGCTGCTCCCGGCGTTCCGTCGACGGGGCATCGGCGAGGGGTTGCTGCGGCCGATCCTCGACGCTGCGGCCGAGCGGCAGGTTCCCGTTCGCATCCATGTCGAGCGTTCGAATCCGGCCCGCCGGCTCTACTCGAGGCTCGGGTTCCTGCCGATCGGAGAGCAGGGTCTGTACTTCCTGCTCGAGTGGCGGGGGTGAGCCGGTGCCGAGCGCGCTCAGGAGAAGACGGCCTCGTAGCGCCGTCCCGCCGGGTCCGGCTCGATCGGTACCAGAAAGATCTCGAGCACTCCGAGGCGTGCGCTCTCGAGCCGATGGATGGACTGGGGCAACGCATGGGCGCGCGGCCCGCGGAAGACGAGCGAGAACGGTTGGCGCGGAAGTCCCCGCTTCTCGCCACCGAAAGCATCGGCGCTGATCAACTCGAGTTCGAGGGCTGTGCCGCCGCCGATCAGCCGGAAGCGCTCGCCCAGGAGAGTCGCGAAATCGCCGAGAGTGAGACTCGCGAGATCTCGTGAAGCGTCGCTCACGCGCGCGCGGGAGAGCGCCCGCGACGACCGAACGCCAGCACACCGAGGCCGCACGCCACCAGGACGGCCGTGTCCGGCTCCGGGACCGCGGTCTGGAGCGTGAGGGTCACGCGCCCGACGTCCACGGCGTTGGGGATGTCGCCGATCACGAGCGTGTCGATCAGAAGCGAGACGAAATCCGGGCCGAAGGTGACCTGCGAACCGAGCACCACACCGGTGACGTTGACGAGGGAGATCGTGACGCCGGAGACGACGAGCGACGGGTCGAGGAACGACAGGTTCGAGAACAGGTAGCGGGTGCCGGGTCCGTAGCCTGTGGTTCCGTTCGCCGCGCCTTCCTCGAGCACGAGGTCGATCGTGAGGGCGGCGAGGTCGACCGTCTCGTTCGGAAGCAGCAGCGCCCCGACGCTAGAGCCGTCACCCGGAGTGATTTCCGGGCCGCTTCCGACCACGACCGAGTCGCTGGCGTTCAGGCTCCCGCCATCGGTGAGCGTCACGCCCACCGTCTTGCCGATCATCGTGGCCGCCGCGGCGTTCGCGAAGAAAAGCGCCAACGCGGCCAGGCACGGCAACACGATCCAACGACGACGATGCATCTGCGTGGTCTCCCTGCGAGGCCGAATTCAGGCGTCGCGTCTGCCGGGCAGAAGCGTGAGTGCGGACAGCGCGAGTTCGCGATAGAGCCGCACGCCGAGGATCATCACGTTCTTGGCCTTCTGGATCGATCGGGGCACGGCGGCCACCTCCTGTCCGGGTTCGACACCCGATACAGGGGTAGGTGGGTGCCAGGCTGCCCGGGGTGGCGGACGTTTCACACCGCCAGCCGCTTTTCCTGCAGGGGGCGCGTGATACTCTCCGGCGCGTGCTAGGAAAATCCCCCGTCGATCGCCTGATCTGGCTGAACGGTGAACTGGTTCCCTGGGAACGGGCGACCGTCCACCTGCTTTCGCACAGCCTGCAACGCGGATCCCTCGTGTTCGACTACATGAGCGTGCACGAAACCCATCGGGGCCCCGCGATTTTCCGGATGGATCTGCATGTCGAGCGGATGCTGCGTTCGTGCGAATTGATGGGACTGCCGATTCGGCTCGACGCCGCGCAGATCGGCGGGGCCATCGTGGCCGCGGCCCGCGCGAATCCCGGCGCGACCGCCATCAAGGCGTGCGCGTACTTCGCCTCGATCGAGGTCGACGTCGTGCCGCTCGACGATCGCGTGACGGTGGCGGTCGCCGCCTATGACCCGATCGCGGACATCGTGGGCCGGATTCCCGGCGAAAAGAAGAAGAAGCGCCCGACGCTTCGCCTGTGGCTCGAGAAGCAGGCCCATCAGCGCCGCGAAGACATCGTGTCCCCGCACGCGAAGGTGTCCGCCAACTACGCGTCGAGCATGACCGCGAAGGCGCGCGCCCTGCGCGAGGGCTTCGACGAGATCCTGCTGGTCGACGAGGACGGATTCGTCGCCGAGGGGCCCACCACCAACGTGTTCTTGGTCGACGAAGCCGGCAGCCTGCTGACACCGCCCGAGAAGAAGGTCCTGCGCGGTGTGACGCGTCAGAGCATCATCGAACTCGCCAAGCAGGATGGCTTCCAGGTTCGCGAGACACCGGTGCGGCCCGAGCAGCTGTTCACGGCCGCCGAGGTCTTCCTGACCGGGACCACCGCCGGCGTGCTGCCGGTCGAGTCGATCGACGGTCGTCCGATCGGCGAGAGCTGCCCCGGTCCGATCGCGAACGCACTGCAGAAGCATTTCAAGCAGGTGGAGAAGGGCGAGGATCCGGCGTTCGTCCATTGGCTGACGTACACGAGTGCCGAGGCGGATCACGCCGGCCACGAGTCGGACTGAAGCGTGCGCGTTCTGTCCGGCACCAAGCCCACCGGCGACCTGCTGCACCTCGGAAACTACTTCGGCGCACTGCGACAGTTCGTCGCGCTGCAGGAGAAGTACGAGCACGCCCTCTACTTCATCGCCGATTACCACTCGATGACGTCGGTGCGCGATGCCGCGCTCCGGCGGCGATACACGCACAACGTCGCCCTCGACTATCTC
This sequence comes from bacterium, assembly GCA_031413515.1. Classification (GTDB taxonomy): domain Bacteria; phylum Myxococcota_A; class UBA9160; order UBA9160; family UBA4427; genus TMED88. The sequence goes on along the minus strand of JANOFF010000035.1, from coordinate 43,570 downwards.
GGCGCCGGTCTCGATCCCGAGCGCGCGATCCTGTACCGCCAGAGCGACATCCCCGAGGTCTGCGAACTCTCGTGGATGCTGACGACCGTCACGCCGATGGGAATGCTCGAACGCGCCCACGCCTACAAGGCGGCGATGGATCGGGGCGAGAGTATCGATCACGGGCTGTTCACGTATCCGGTCCTGATGGCGGCCGACATCCTGCTGTACCGCGCCGACATCGTGCCGGTGGGACAGGACCAGAAGCAGCACATCGAGATGACCCGCGACATGGCGCAGCGCTTCAATCACGCCTATGCGTGCGAGGCGCTGGTGCTGCCCGAGCCATACATCCTCGACGACACCGCGGTGATCCCCGGTACCGACGGCCAGAAGATGAGCAAGTCGTACGGCAACACGATCCAGATGTTCGCGCCGCAAAACCAGTTGAAGAAGTCGATCATGGGGATCGTGACCGATTCGACGCCCGTCGAGGATCCGAAGGAGCCGGCCGGTGCGCTCTTCGAACTCTGGAGCCTGTTCGCGACGAAAACCGAACAGGCCGAGATGGCGGCGCGCGCCCGGGCCGGCGGACTAGGCTACGGAGAAGTGAAGAAGGACCTGCTGGCCCGCGTGCTCGACCACTTCGGTCCCATGCGCGAGCGTCGCGAGCGCTTCGCGGCAGATCCCGGCGCGGTCGAGGAGATCCTGCAGCACGGCGCAGAGCGTGCGCGACGCATCGCGCAACCTGTCCTCGCGGCGTGTCGCCAGGCGGTCGGGCTGGGCGCAGCGGTCTGAGCGCGCGCGTTTCGACGGCAGCGCGACGCACGCTGCAGCGCGGGTCGCTAGCGCCGGTGGTGGGCGATCCGATCAGCCTTGGACGATTCGCTCGAGGCGATGTTCGACCTCGCCCGCCGAGGCGCATCGATCCGCCGGATCCTTCTGCATCATCTGCAGGATCAGTTCAGCAAGCGCGTCGGGGATGCCGTTCGCGATCGATCGCGGATCCGGAGCCGCGGTGTGACGGTGGTGGTACGCGACGTCGCCCTTGTCGAAGGGTACGCGGCCGATGACCAGTTCGAACAGCGTGACGCCGAGCGAGTAGATGTCGGCGCGGTGGTCGACTCGATCACCGACGGCCTGCTCCGGCGCCATGTAGGACGGAGTTCCGCCGATCACCGTGCTGCCGCGACGTACCTCTTCGATCATCTTGGCCAACCCGAAGTCCATGATCTTGACGATCTTGTCCTGGGTGAGGAACAGATTGGCGGTCTTGATGTCGCGATGCACGACCTGCTGGTCGTGGGCGTACTGCAGTCCGCGGGCGACCTGCGCGCCGATCCTCGCCGTGTCGCGCGGTCCGAGCCGTCCCCGTTGTCGCACGACGGTGTTGAGCGGCATGCCCTGCAGAAGCTCCATCGTGATGAAGAACGCACCGTCCTCTTCGTCGGTGTCGTAGACGGTCACGATGTTCGGATGATTCAGACGCGCCGCGGCCTGTGCTTCGTTCAGGAACAGCTGCAGGGCCTTCGGATGTTCGCGCAGGGTCTCCGGCAGGCGCTTCAACGCGACGATCCGGTTCAGTCTCCGATCGCGGGCACGGAAGATCTGGCCCATCCCGCCGCGACCGATCTCTTCCAGGACCTCATAGCGTCGGTCCGATGCGAAGGCCGTGATCGTCGATCCGCTGCTTCCGCCGTCCTCCACGCGCCGACTGCTGCTCACGATCTTGCGCAGCGCCTCGATCCGCGAGGCGATGTTCGGGTAGGTGGGCTCGCGTCTGCGCAGGGCTTCGAGCACGCTGAGCGCGCGAGCCGATTCTTCCGACTTGGCCAGCAGGTCTGCGAGATGGCTGTGCAGATCCGGCGACGAGGCGGCGCCCACGACGCCGAGATAGTCCTCGAGCTTCCGGGCGGCGAGATCGAGATGCCCCTCCTTCTCGAACGCTTCGACGAGCTGCATGCAGGCTTCCGGATGATTCACGTCCGAACGCCCGACCTGCTGCAGCAGCCGGATGCCCCGGGCGCGGTCTCCGTCCTCCATCGCGATGCGCGCCGCGTCGAAGTACTGGCCGGCGACCTCCAGGGCGCCGATCATCGAATCCGTCGCACCGGCCTCCTGGAAACACTGCAGCGCTTTGGCGTGCTGGCCGATCGACTGGAATAGTTCGCCCGCTTTGACGAGGTTGCCCGCGGTTCGCCAGCTCTCCGCTGCCTGACGGGCGTTGCCGGCGTTCTCGAAGAGTGTCGCCGCCCGTTCGAAGTCCGAGAGGGACTCGTGCAGCTTCGCGGCTTCGAGAGGATGTCCCGCGCTCTCGAGCTGCTCGGCGGCCCGCTTGGTCTGTCCCTGCTCCTGATGCAGCCGGGCGAGCAGCAGGTGGGCGAGACTCTGATGGCCGTCTCGTTCGAGCGCCCGCGCGGCGCCGTTCAGGTCGCCATGCAGGTACGACTCGACGGCGGGCGGGCACCCCTTGAAGACGAGATGCTCCGAACCGGCGAGATCGATCTCGACCCGGGTCGGCTTGTGGGACTGCACTTCGACGTCGCGTTCGGCGACACGATCCCCGCTGCCGACGACGATCGTGTGGGAGCCCATCGGCAACCGCAGCCGCACGGTGCCGTTGGTCTGATACCGAAGCGACTGCGGATGTCCGCGAGCGACGACCCCCACCTCGCCAGCGCCTCGTTTGTCCCAGCGCACCGTCACGTCCACCGGGCACTCGCGGGGTGAGAGATCGAACGCGATCCGGTTGGTCTGGTTGCCGGTCACGTCGACGCTCTGTTCCTCGTACGGCTCGCCGAGGACGTGATCGCCGTTCGGATCCGACAACGTGCCCTGGACCGTCACCCAGTACCGACGTGCAGGCAGCCGGAGGAAGTGCGTCTCGCGGCTCACCGAGTAGTGGCAGAAGCGGGTCGACTTGAGGTGCGCGACGTTCTTCGATTCCTGCGTGCCGAGGCGCCGGTGACGGCCCTGCTGGGTCGCGAGCCTCACGCTGAAGTGGCCCTTCAATTCGTCGGGGATGCTGATCCCGACCACCAGGTCCCCGGTCCGACGGCCAAGTCGGAGCGCGATCCACACCGCCCCGAGCAGGAGTCCGATCGCACCGAGCACGATGGCGGTCTGCGCGCCCGCTCGTCCGGCCAGTCGGCCGCGCAGTCCATCGGGCGTGTAGGCGAACAGTGCATCGAGGGCCGATTCGACGTCATTGCGCCAGAGTTCGGCGCGCGTCGGAGGCCACAGCTCGATCCGCTCGGCGAGCGCATCGGAGCCCTCCACATCCTCTGCCTGCGACAGAGCCAACGTCCAGAGGGCCTGCGCGCGCGACGAACCCGGAGCGAGATCCAGCGCGCGATCGAGCGCGTTGGCGGCGTCACGCGGGAATCCCATCTTCAGGTACAGCTCGCCGAGTTCGCGAACGATGTCGCCCTGGATCAGAGTGTTCTCGTCACCACCGATCCGGGAAAGTCGCTCCGCCGACAAGAACGTCGCCTCGGCGGCCTCGAATTCGCCGCTCCGGACCCGGGTCCGCGCGAGTCCACGCCAGGCATCGAGACTCGTGCCACCGAGGGCGATCGATCTTGCGTAGTCGTCGCGTGCCCCGTCCCAGTCTGCGAGCGACTCGCGGAAGGACGCCCAGACTGCGAGAACCTGGCTGCGGGCGCTGGCGGAGAGCCATCTCCCGGGGTCATCCGTGACGGGATCCGGTGTATGGATCGCGATGCGCGCGTCGACTTCTTCTTCCGTCGCGGCGGGTTTCCAGACGGCGGCCAGTTCGCGACGGGCGCGCGTGCCCCGAAACCGGGCGAGTGCGTTCTCGGCTTCGGAATCCGTCTCGGTACCGACGGGTTCTCGTACCTCTTCGTGACCCGGCAGGGCAGGTGAGCCCGGCCGGTCGCTGAACACCAGCGGTGCCATGGCGTCGTTCGTTGCATCGGCGGGCGACGGGTCGATGACCGGATCGAAGAGAGGTGAACGGCCGACCGGAGTGCTCGGTCCGGCGATGTCATCTCCATCCGTCGCAACAGCGTTGCGTCGCAGGAGCGCGTCACGTCTCGCGTCGAGCAGGGGCGCGGACCGACGGAGTCGTTCGCCGACGAACCGTTGCCGATCGCCCGGGTCCGCATGGGCGGACATCGACAAAAGGACGGCGCAGAGCGCCGCTGAAACGAGAATTGCAGGTTGCTGCAGCCGGTTCATCGCTGCAGGTTCATCGGCCCGCGGGCGGGCCGAATTGAGGATCTCGCGAACGGCCGGTGGGAGAAAGAGGGTCTCCGTGGACTCGCCCCGGCTTGCAATCGCAGCGGACGGGCTGCGGTGCAACCGGACGCTCGCAGGCCGCTCAGCCGAGGATCACGGCGAGTTGTCTCGACTGTGCGAGCAGTTGACCGGCGGGACTCCAGATCTCTCCGTCCTCCTCGATGTAGCCCCGATGAGCGAGCCGTGATCGGAAGAGGGCGAGGCAGTGGTCATTCGGACCGACCCCTGCATCGGCGGGATCCATCCGGAAGTGGACCGTCAGGTCGACGGTCGGCAGCGCTCCGAACTCTCCGGTCACGCGAGCGCGGGCGAAGAGCGCCGGGGGCAGGGCATCCGTGTACGCCGCGATCAGCGTGTGATCGAGTGCATGGGGCTCGCGGGTCCGGATCCAGGCAGCCGTCACAGCTTCGTCGGATCCTGAACTCGGGCTCATTTCGGGGATGAACCGGCACTCGTAACGCGCATGGATGGGAATGAAGCTCTCGGCGATCGCCAGACCTTCGGGCCCTGGCACGCTCGGCATCGCGGCATGGTGGAATTCGTGGCTTTCGCGCGGAGTCGAGAGCGCCGCGAGCGCAAGCGCCCGCAGTCGACCGCCCTGGGTGAGGCGCGCAGTGACGGTGCTGAGGGAGCGGCCCTGTCGCTCGAGGCGCGTCTCGATCAACGCCTCGCCCTCGACGGGGGGCGAGGTGTAGTGGACCGTGAGAGAGCGTGGGCTGCGCTCCGGATCGCCGACCGCCTGCGAGATCGCACGCTGGATGATCGCCGCGATGTAGCCGCCGTTGGGACCGCGCATCACCCACCACCCCTTGTCGATGCGTGCGGCATAGATGCCGCCCTCGACGTGGGTGACCGCCGTGTCGCGATCGAAGCGGCTCGCTTGTGCGTCGCCGACTGCAGAAGGGGGCGGCGGTGTGGCGGATCGCGATGTCATGGACTGGAACTCCGGGGCGCGGATGGCGCACGATAACGCCCAGCCACCGGTGGCCGCCACGAAACCCCGGTCAGCGCTCAACGTTCGATCGAGGCGCCGCTCGACGTCGGGCGTTCGAACACCAGATAGCGATTCAGATCGCGGCTTCGACCATCGTCCGAGAAGCGGGGCTGTGCCACGAGGCGAATCGTCGCGCCGAGTTCGTCCAGTTCGCGCTCGCTGCAGTGATGGCAGTATCGGAGCGTCGAGCGATCTCCGTCGAACGACAGCAGATGATCGCCGTCCTCGAGTTGGACCCTGTCGATCGTCGGCTCGATCGAGGCCAACTCGGACGCGGACACGATGTGGTTCGCGAAGCGCGACCGGTCGGCAAACTGCCACGCCGTCACGACGAGCACGCCGCAATCGTCGACGCGATCGGCAAGTGCGGTCATGAAAGCTCGTCGGAGGTCGGAACCCGGGACGTGATGCAGCAGGCCGAAGGCGACCACGAGGTCGAACGGGCCGCGGGGCAGCGTTTCGCCGGGATCTCCGGCGAGGACGTCCGCATGAATCAGTTCGAAGCTCAGCGCCGACGAACCGGCAAGTCGCGTCCGGGCGCGCGCGAGCAGGCTGTCGTTCTCGTCGACGCCCGTATACTCGATTCCGTTTGTCACCCGCGCCGCCAGCGTGTCGACGAACCGCGCGTTGCCGCAACCCACGTCGAGCACACGCATCGGCCGCGCAGCATCGCGGAGCGTCGGCAGCGGGATCCGGATCCAGCCCGGCCAGGCGTGTTCGCGGCTCGCGTCGAAGCCGACGGCGTGCCGGGAATAGAAGCGGCGGTTCAGCGCGCGGAGTTCGAGGCGCGTGCGGGAATCCAAGCTGTGTGCTCCGCGATCCGGCCGTCCGGAGTCGCGATGTTACTCTAGGCGACCGACATGAAGACCGACTCCTCCCGCCCGATCACCCCTGTGCACGCGAGCCGCTTCGATCCGACGCCACATCGACCGATGCTCGTGTCGATCGTACGCGCCATCGAGGCACTGCCCGACGAGGGGGGAGTCGTGGCACCGGCCCTGCTCGATCGGATTCTCCGCGATCACCCTCGAGACGGTCGGGGGTTCTTCTCGAGGAGCCAGATCATCGCAGGATTCCGCGCCTTCGCCGAAGCCGAATCATTCGCGATCTCCGAGCACGCATTCGTGCGACGCGTCCAACTGAGGCCGGTCCGCACCCAGAGCGGCGTGACGCCGCTGACCGTGCTGACCAAGCCGTTTCCATGTCCGGGGCACTGCGTCTTCTGCCCGAACGACGCGCGGATGCCGAAGAGCTACCTCGCCGACGAACCCGGTGCCCAGCGCGCGGCGAACAGCCACTTCGATCCGTACCTGCAGACCTGGAATCGACTGGACGCCTATCGGGCGATCGGCCACCCGATCGAGAAGGTCGAACTGATCGTTCTCGGGGGAACCTGGTCCGCCTACCCCGAGGCGTATCAGATCTGGTTCACGCGGCGCTGTTTCGACGCGCTCTCCGACTTCGGCGCCGGGATCGACGGGCGTGCCGAAGTCGAGACACACATCCGTGATTTCGACGGCCTGCACGATGCGACGCGACGCGGCTACAACGAGACCGTCACCGCACATCTGCGTTCGAAGCTCGGCGGTCGTCTGCTCGACGTGGGCGAGCGGGCGGACTGGGACGAACTCGAGGCGGCCCACAGGCGGAACGAATCCGCGCGCTGCCGCTGCGTGGGATTCGTGATCGAAACGCGTCCCGACCACGTGACCCCGAGCGAAGTGCTTCGGATCCGCCGGCTCGGGTGCACGAAGGTGCAGATCGGGTTCCAGAGTCTGTCGGATCGGATCCTCGAGTTGAATCGGCGAGGACACGACGTCGCGGCCACACGTCGCGCGATGCGATTGCTGCGCGGCGCGGGCTTCAAGGTGCACGCGCACTGGATGCCGAACCTGCTCGGTGCCACGCCCGTCTCGGATCTCGAGGATTTCGAGCGGGTGTTCGGGGACGAGGACTTCCGTCCCGACGAGCTGAAGATCTATCCGTGCAGCCTGATCGAGACCGCCGACCTGATGGATCACCATCGGCGCGGCGAGTGGCGGCCCTATGAGCACGCCGAACTGCTGGACGTCGTGGTCGGCGCTCTCGCCCGAGTTCCGCGCTACTGCCGCGTCACGCGTGTGATCCGCGATATTTCGTCCGACGACATCGTGGTGGGCAACAAGCGCACGAACTTCCGTCAGATCGCCGAGGCCGAATTGGTGCGGCGCGGACAACGCTGCATGGACATCCGCGCCCGCGAGATCCGGCGGGATGCGGTCGATGCGGATGAGCTGTCGCTCCGTGAGACCCGCTACGCGACGTCCATCGGCGACGAACGATTTCTCGAGTACGTGACGCCGGACGATCGGATCGTCGGGTTCCTGCGGCTCTCGCTGCCCGGTCGGGGGGGGCGCGATGCGCGGCCAGACGAGATCGCAGACAGTGCGATGGTCCGGGAGGTGCACGTCTACGGCGCTTCGCTCGAACTCGGCCGGACAGGCAGCGAACGGGCCCAGCATCGCGGGATCGGCGGTGGCCTCGTCGAAGCCGCGGTCGAGCACGCGCGCGCTGCGGGCTTCGACGATCTCGCGGTGATCTCGTCTGTCGGGACGAGGCCGTGGTATCGCCGGCTCGGATTCCGGGACGGCGTTCTCTACCAGCATCGTGCGATCGCCGGACCGCTCCCGCTGCCGCGAGCCTGAGCAGCCCACGCGCAGCCATCACCTCCGGGCTCTTCGGCCGGATCAGCTGTGGCGGAACGTGAGACCCTCTCCCGCCGGATCCACGTCCGCAACGATCTTCGATCCCTCCGGAAACTCACCTTCGAGGATGCGGATCGCGAGCGGGTCCTGGACGAGTCGCTGGATCACGCGCTTCAGGGGCCGCGCGCCGTACTGCGGGTCGTAGCCCCGTTCGGAGATCAACTCCAGCGCGGCGGGCGAAAGCTCGAGTTCGAGGCGACGCTGGGCGAGCAGCTTCTCCACGCGCGCGAGCTGGATCTTCGCGATGTGGCCGATCTGCGATCGCTCGAGCTGGTGGAAGATCATCACGTCATCGACCCGGTTGAGGAACTCGGGCTTGAAGTGGGCCTTGAGGGCCCCCATGACGCGGCTTTCCATCTCGTCTCGCGACTTCTCCTCGCTGAGCTCGATGATGTGCTGACTGCCGATGTTGGAGGTCATGATCAGGACGGCGTTGCGGAAGTCCACGGTCCGCCCCTGGCCATCGGTCAGTCGCCCATCGTCGAGGATCTGCAGGAAGATGTTGAATACGTCGGGGTGGGCCTTCTCGATCTCGTCGAACAGGACCACGCTGTAGGGGCGCCGTCGGACGGCCTCGGTCAGCTGGCCACCCTCGTCGTAGCCGACGTAGCCCGGCGGAGCGCCGATCATGCGCGACACCGAGTGCTTCTCCATGTACTCGCCCATGTCGATCCGCACCATCGCGTGCTCGTCGTCGAACAGGAACTCGGCGAGCGCCCGTGCGGTCTCGGTCTTGCCCACACCCGTCGGGCCGAGGAAGATGAACGAACCGATCGGGCGATCGGGATCCTGCAGGCCGGCGCGGGCGCGCCGGACGGCGTTGGACACCGCGACGAGAGCCTCGTCCTGACCGATCACCCGGCGATGCAGCTGATCCTCCATGTGGATCAACTTCTGCTGCTCGCTCTCGAGCATCTTCGTGACCGGAACTCCGGTCCACTTCGACACGATCTCGGCGATCTCCTCGGAAGTGACTTCCTCGGACAGCATGGATCCCTCGGACTGGAGGGTGTCGAGCTTCTCCTGCTTGCTCGCGATCTCCTGTTCCAGGGTGACGAGCTCGCCGTAGCGGATCTGCGCGGCGCGCTCGAGGTTGCCCATGCGCGCCGAGCGATTCAGCTCGACTTCGAGTTCTTCCTTGTGCTCTTTGGCGCTGCGCAGATCTGCGATCACGGACTTCTCGTTCTGCCAGCGGGTCTTCATCGCATCGGAGCGCGCACGCAGGTCGCCGATCTCGATCTCGACGGTCCGGCTGCGAGCGGCGCTGGCCTCGTCGGTCTCCTTCTTGAGCGCTTCCCGCTCGATCTCGAGCTGCGTCCGCTTGCGTTCGACCTGATCGAGTTCCTCGGGCATCGAGTCGATCTGGACGCGGACGCGACTCGCAGCCTCGTCGACCAGATCGATCGCCTTGTCGGGCAGGAACCGATCCGTGATGTAGCGATTCGAGAGGGTCGCGGCGGCGACGATCGCGTTGTCGCTGATCCGGACGCCATGATGCACCTCGTATCGTTCCTTCAGGCCACGCAGGATCGAGATCGTGTCCTCGACGCTGGGCTCCCCGACGAACACCGGCTGGAACCTGCGTTCGAGTGCCGAATCCTTCTCGATGTGCTTGCGATACTCGTCGAGGGTGGTTGCGCCGATGCAGTGCAGCTCGCCACGGGCGAGCGCCGGCTTCAGCATGTTCGCCGCATCGGCAGCACCTTCTGCCGCGCCCGCGCCGACGATGGTGTGCAGCTCGTCGATGAACAGCACCACCCTGCCTTCGGCCTCGGCCACTTCCCGGAGCACGGCCTTGAGCCGATCCTCGAACTCGCCGCGATACTTCGCGCCGGCGATCAGGGCTCCCATGTCCAGCGCGATGAGTCGCCGGTCCTTGAGTGAGTCGGGGATGTCTCCCGCGATGATCCGCTGGGCGAGTCCCTCGGCGATGGCTGTCTTGCCCACGCCAGGCTCGCCGATCAATACCGGGTTGTTCTTGCTCCTGCGCGACAGCACCTGGATGACGCGTCGGATCTCCTCATCGCGGCCGACGACCGGATCGAGCTTTCCGCTGCGGGCGACCGCCGTGAGGTCGCGTCCGTACTTGCTGAGGGCCTGTTGCTTGGACTCGGGGTCCGGATCCGTGACCCGCGCGCTGCCACGCACCGAAGCCAGGGCCTGGAGGATCGCTTCGTGGGTCGCGCCCGCGTCGCGCAGGATCTTTCCGGCGCGATCCTTCTCGTTCGCCGCCATCGCCAGCAGGATGTGCTCGGTCGAGATGTAGTCGTCCTTGAGCTTCTCGGCCTCGCGGAACGCCGCGTCGAGAACCGCGCTCGCGCTCTGTCCCAGCTGCACCTGCGTGTTGCCGCTGACCTTGGGCAGCCCAGCCAGGTGATCGGTCACGCTCTTGCGGAGCGCCCCGACGGCTACGCCGAGCTTCTGCAGGATCGGGACGGAACTACCGTCCTGCTGCTCGAGCAGGGCCTGGAGGAGATGGGTGGATTCGATCAGGTTGTGGCCGTGTTCGCGGGCCAGCGACTGGGCCTTCGAGATCGATTCCTGACTCTTGATCGTGAGCTTGTCCGATTGCATACAGCTCAGCCTGTGCACCCGCTCGCGCGATGCAAGCGCCGGCGATCAGCCCGTACGCTTCATCGGTACGTAGATCGTGGCGTCGTCCCTTCGGATCAGCATCAGGACGCTCTTGTCGCCGTCCTGCAGCCGGGCCTGCAACTCGGCGAGGTTCGCGATTTCCTTGCGATTCACCTCGACGATCACGTCGCCCCGTTGCAGCCCCGCGGCCGCCGCCGGACTGCCGGGCTCGACCTCGGTGACGACGACTCCCGCGGTATCCGCGAGGCCCAGTTGCTGGGCGATTTCGGGGGTGAGGTTCTGGGCTCGCAGGCCGAAGACGGCCGGGCTCGACGCGTCGGGCTCCTGGACGACCCCCGCAAGTCGCGGCTCCTCGAGAGCCCCGACCTTGACGTCGAAGTTCTTCCGATCTCCATTTCGGATGACGACCACGTCGACCGGTTCGTCGACCGCCGTCTCCGCTACGACGCGCGGCAGATCGCGCCATTCGACGATCGGCTGACCATTGAACTCGACGATCACGTCGCCTCGTTCGATTCCGGCGTCCGCAGCCGGACCGTCGGGCAGGACCTTCGAGACGAGAGCTCCGTTCTCGCTGGCCAGTTCGAACGACTCGGCGAGTTCGGGGGTGATCCCCTGGATCACCACGCCAAGCCATCCCCGCGTCACGCTGCCCTTGTTCTTGAGCTGGGGCAGGATCAGCTTGGCCATGTTGATCGGGACGGTGAAGCCGATCGTATTGGCGCGCGGGTTGATCGCAGTGTTGATGCCGATCACCTCACCGGCGAGGTTGATCAGCGGACCCCCCGAATTGCCTGGATTGATGGCCGCATCGGTCTGGATGAAGTCATCGTAGCTGCCCCCGATCACGTCGCGGCGATGCTTGGCGCTGACGATTCCGGCGGTCACGGTGTGTTCGAGGCCGAAGGGATTGCCGATGGCGACCACCCAGTCGCCGGGTCGGATCGCATCGGAATCTCCCAGTGCGATCGGGCGCAGATGGTCTCCGGGCTCGACCTTGATCAGCGCGATGTCCGTCTTCGGGTCGCGCCCGACGACTGTCGCGACGCGCTCACTGCCGTCCGTGAACGCCACCATGATCTCGTCCATGCCATCCACGACGTGATTGTTGGTGACGATGTAGCCATCCTTCGAGATGACGAACCCGCTGCCTGCGCCCTCACGAGTATGGGGTTGTCCACCTTCGAAGTTGAACGGAAAGCCGAAGTTCTCCTCGAATTCGGGCGGCATCCCGGGAATGCCGGTCACGGTCTGCGAGGTCCGGATGTTGACCACGGCCGGGGACACCTGCTCGGCCAGGTCGGCGAACGTGGTCGGAAGGCCGATCGGCGAAATGGGTGCGATTCCGCTTTCGGTCTGCCAGAACGTCTCGTCCGCGGCCACTGCGTTCGGTTCGCTCGCTGTTTCGTCGCGACCCATCAGACGGTCGATCAGACCGCCTCCCTCCTCGGCATCCGCGACGAGCGCCGTGCCCATGGAACAAAGCAGGGTGACGAGTGCGAGAGACTTCGAGATGTTCCGTCGGAGATGCATCATTCGAGTTCCGTAATCCTTGTGGCCGGGAGACGAGGGCTGCGCGAACAGATCGATTCCGCTCGACGCCTGGATCCGCCGCCGGGTCGGACGTCCGCGTCGAGGACGCGGTTCCCTCGACGGCGGCCGATCGGCAGTCCCGATGTCGGCGAGCGCCGAACCGGATGTTGCCTGCTCAGCGCAGCGGAATGGTCAGATGGTACCGGCCGGGTCCGCGCTGGACCACGACCAATGCGCGTTCCCGACCTCTCAGATCGAGCATGGCCCTGGTCAGCGCGGATTCGCCATCGAGTACCAGCCCGTTGATCGCGAGCACGAAGTCGCCCGGATTGAGGCCGATCCGTTCGCCCGGTGAACTCGGTCTCACGCTGCGCACCTGGTAGGCGCCGTTCGCCTGCCACTCGAGTTCCAGTCCGAGCAGCCGGCTCGCGAGTTCGTCGGCCACCTGGTCCGGGATCTTTTCCGCGGTGACGTCGATCTCCCGTGCCTGTCCATCCCTCCAGATTTCGAGTTCGAGGACCTGGCTCGGGGTCACCATCTCGAGAATCTCGAAGAGCTGGCGAGCCGAATCCAGGCGGCGGCCATCGATCCGGCCGACGATGTCCCCGCGGCGAAGCCCGGCGCGATCGGCGGGCCCGCCCGGCTGGACCCGACTGATCAGCGCACCGGTGAGATCGCGGGGCAGCTCCATCACCTCCCGAAGCGCTGGATCGAGGTCCTGGAACTCGAGTCCGAGCGTCACAGGCAGCACCTCGCCGTGTTCGATCAACTCGGCGACGACACGTCGGGCGACGTCGATCGGAATGGCGAAGCCGATTCCCTCGGCGCCATCGAAGATCGCCGAATTGATGCCGATCAACGTGCCCTCGGCGTTGAGCAGCGGACCGCCCGAGTTGCCCGGGTTGATCGACGCATCGGTCTGCAGGAACCCGTGGAAGACGTGGTCGTTGGATTTGATCGAGCGGTTGACGGCCGACACGACGCCCGTCGTCACCGTGTTCGAGAGCCCGAACGGATTTCCGATGGCGATGACCGGCTCTCCCACCATCACGTCCTTCGAAGTCCCGGGCTGGACCCACGGGAGCGGTGCGTCCGTTTCGATCTGCAGCACGGCCAGGTCGTTGGTCGGATCGGCTCCGATGACGCGGGCTTCGAAGGCCCGCCCGTCGGCGAGGGTGATCGAGATGCGGTTGGCGCGCGCGACCACGTGCTCGTTGGTCAGGATGTGGCCCTGTTCGCTGATGATCACACCGGAGCCGAGATTCTCGACCGTGCGCGGCGAGCGCGGCTCGAATACGTCGTTGAAGTACCGCTCGACGTACGGATTCGGGCTGTAGGTCCGAAACGGGCTCGGCGCGCTCATCGCCTGGGCGGTTGTTATGTTGACGACGGCCGGCCCGACCTGCTCGACGGCGCGAACGGTCGACGTGCGCCGCAGGAACGGATCCTCGGCGCGGGCCGTGCCTGGGCTGCTCAGCGTGAGGACCGCCACGATGAACAGGCCGGCCGATCGATGGCGGACCGCGCGGATCCGGTCCGAGCGGGCTTCCAGCGCTGTTTCCATACCGGTTCGATCACTCCGTCTGAGCCGATCCGTAGGATCGGCGGGGACAAGCGTACCTTCACGCCCGACGTACAGCCTCGTCGATGGCCACTCGCATCGCGTGGGCGGCACGTCGGGGGTCCACAGCGCCGAGCAGGCTTCCGGTGACCGCCACGCCGACTGCGCCGGCCCGCAGGATCGAATCGATCTTCTCCGGCGCCACACCGCCCTGCGCGATCACGCGAGTTGCCCGCGCACAGGCCTTCGCGAGCAGTTCCAGCCCGAGGGCCGGCCGGGTCGCGGTCTTCGAGAGCGGCGCGAAAACAGGAGCGAGATGGACATAGTCGGCACCGCTCCGCATCGCCTCCTCGGCCTCCGCGACCGAGTGCGTCGAAACGCCGATTTTCGCGCCGGTCCCGAGAAGGCGGCGTGCCTCGTCGGGCGCGAGGGCATCGAATCCGAGGTGCACGCCATCGGCGCCGATCACCAGCGCGACGTCGATCCTGCGGTTCACGATGATCTCCACGTCGGGTCGGACACGCCGGGCGGCATCGCAGAGCGACTCGGCGAACACGAGCAGATCACGTCCATCCAGCACCCGTTCGCGGATCTGGATGCGACCCACCCCGCCCAGCACACACTCACGCACCGTGTCGATCGGGTCGCGGCGGCATGCGGCGCGATCGACGACCAGGGTCAGGCTCGGTGCGATCGTGTTCAGAATCGCGCGAGCCCGTCGAGCGGGCTCGACGCAGAGGCGTACAGACGCATCGGCATCCTGCCGGCCCGGTAGGCGAGTCGGCCCGCTTCGACGCCGAGCCGCATGGCGCTCGCCATGCGGACGGGCTCCTTTGCGAGCGCGATGGCGGTGTTCATCAGGACGGCGGTGGCGCCGAGTTCCATCGCGAACGCGGCATCGCTCGCGGTGCCGACGCCGGCATCCACGATCACGGGGACTTCGACCGTTTCGAGGATGATGCGCAACGAGGCGGGGTTGCGGATCCCCATACCGCTTCCGATCGGGGCCGCGAGTGGCATCACGGCCGGACATCCCATGGCGGCGAGGCGCTGACACGCGACGGGGTCGTCGGTGATGTAGGGGAGGACGGTGAAGCCGTCGGCGATCAGGACGCGGGCTGCTTCGAGCGTCGCGGCGACGTCGGGGTACAGGGTGCGCTCGTCCCCGATCACCTCGAGCTTGATGAGGTCGGTGTCGAGCAGTTCGCGACCGAGGCGCGCGGTCGTGATCGCCTCGTCCGCCGTGAAACACCCCGCGGTGTTCGGCAGGATGGTGAACCGATCCGGCGAGATCACGTCGAGCAGTCGCGGGCCCTTGGCGGCATCGAAGTTCACTCGTCGCAGCGCGACCGTGACGATCTCCGCGCCGGCGGCCTCGACACACGCGAGATTCTGCTCGAACGAAGCGTACTTCCCGCTGCCGATGATCAGTCGCGAGTGGAACGTCCGGCTGCCGATCCGAAAGCCATCGTCGGTCTTGTGCTCACTCATGACTATCCCCCCCCCACCGCCTCGAGGATCTCGACGCGATCCCCTTCGGCCAGAGTCTCCGAACCGAACCGCGATCGCGGCACAATTGCGCGATTGCGTGCGACGGCGACGCGCCGACCCGTCATGTCGAGATCGTCGAGCAGGGCCGCGACCGTACAGCCTGGCTGGACGTGCTGCGGGAAACCATTCACCACGATTTCGAATGCGGCGGGCACCGACTGCTCCGGCATCGATCGACTCCGCGGACACGGACATCGATCGCGCGTTGTCGGAGAGTACTGGAGGCGGGATGGCCATGCCGCTGGTACGCTGCGCTGCGTTCCGCGGTTCGACGTTCGTGGACGGCACGCCGGTGCAGCATCCGGTGTGGCATCGCTGCGAACGTGGCGGCGCGACGTGGAGATCCAGCGGGTGGCACAGCGGACCGGCCGAGTCGTCGTCGATCACGAAGCGCTGCGAGCCAACTACCGCACCACCCGAGATCTCGCCGGCCATCATCGTGAGGTGATCGCCGTCGTCAAAGCCGATGGCTACGGGCATGGCGCGTCGGCGGTCGCGCGGACTCTGATCAGCGAGGGCTGCCGACGTCTGGCGGTATTCGACGTCCACGAAGCCTGCGCGTTGCGCGAGGATGGTATCTCGGCGCCGGTGCTGGCGATGGCAGGTGCACATGACTCGGGCCAGGCGCACCTCGCTGCAAGCCTCGGTGTCTCGGTCGTTGTCCATGATCGCGATACGTTGCGTCCGTTGCGCGAGGCTGCCCGTCGAGAGGGACGCCCGTTTCCCGTCCAGGTGGAGATCGACACCGGGATGCATCGGATGGGCGTCGCGATCGCGCAGGCACCCGACCTGATCGCCGAGATCGCAGCGGATCCCGATTTCTCGCTCGAGGGCGTCTACACGCATTTTGCCTGCGCGGACGACGAGCGGCCCGAAAGCGCGCTCGAGCAGATTCGCGCCTTTCGCGGCGTGCTCGCGAGCTTGCGCGAAAGGAGCGTTCCGCCCGGCAGCGTGCACGCCGCCAACTCGGCGGCGCTGCTGGCCGACCCACGCATCCAGAGCGCTCTGCCGGAGGCCACGGCCGTCCGGCCGGGGCTCCTCCTCTATGGTGCCCGCTCGGCCGGCCACCAGGATCCGGCCCGCCGACTTCGCCCGGTGATGAGTGTGCGCACCAGGGTGGTCGCCGTGCGCGAACTCGCCGCGGGCAGCGCGGTCGGGTACGGGGCGGCGTTCCGGACCGTCAGACCGACGCGCATCGCCACCCTGCCGATCGGCTACGCGGACGGAGTGCTGCGTGTGCTGGGTGGTCGCGGTGCAGTCTGGCTGGGCGGCGCCGTGCGGCCGATCGTGGGACGCGTCTCGATGGATTCGGTGACGGTGGACTGTGGCGACGCGCGGATCGCGCTCGGAGACGAAGCGGTCTTCGTCGGCTTGCCCGGCGCGCCGTGCGCTGCCTCCGACTCTGCTCGGCCCCCCGTCGCCGGGTTCGGAAGCGGGCCTGGAATCGCTGTCGAGGACCAGGCCGCGGTGGCGGGCACGCTCGCCTACGAACTGTTCGTGCGCTTCGGTGATCGACTGCCCCGCAGGCACGTGTAGCGGGCCTGCCGAAGTGCGCGGGCTTGGTTTGACTTCGCCAACTCGCACCGTTACAAACCTGTCCAGTCCCTCCCCCCCGGCGCGTCCAGGAGGATCCGATGCCCCCCAGTGAAACGCCGCGCCCCGTGGCGCGCGCGTTGCTTTCCGTTTCGGACAAGACCGGTCTCGTCGAGTTCAGTCGTGGTCTCGCCGGGCTCGGAATCGAACTCGTGGCCTCCGGCGGCACGGCGAGCGCGCTTCGGGAAGCGGGATTGCGCGTCGTCGACGTCGCCGAGTTGACGAACAGCCCCGAGATGCTCGGAGGTCGGGTCAAGACGCTGCATCCGAAGGTCCACGGCGGCATCCTCGCTCGGCGAGATCTCGCCGACGATCAGGCGGATCTCGCCGCGAACGAGATCGGGTTGATCGACCTCGTGATCGTCAATCTCTATCCGTTCGAGGCGACCGTGGCCCGTGCGGACGTCCGCTACGAGGAAGCGATCGAAAAGATCGACATCGGCGGGCCGTCGATGCTGCGCTCGGCCGCCAAGAACCACGAGTACGTCGGCGTCGTCTGCGATCCGGCCGACTACGCGAGCGTGCTGGTCGAGCTGCGTGAACACGCTGGTCTCTCGCGGGCCACGCGCCGTCGGCTGGCCCAGAAGACGTTCCGCAGCACCGCGAGCTACGACGCGGCGATTCAAGCCTGGCTTGCCAGTCGGCTCGACGAGACCCCCGACGAAGGCCTTCCCGATCGACTCGTCGTCGGGCTGCGGAAGGCCAGCGTGCTGCGCTACGGCGAGAATCCCCATCAGGCGGCCGCGCTGTACGGCGGATTCCTGGACGCGGTCGAACCTCTCCACGGCAAGGAGCTGTCGTACAACAATCTCGTGGACGTCCAGGCTGCGCTCTCGTTGATCCTGGACTTCGATCCGCAGGACCGGACGGCGGTCGCCATCCTCAAGCACAACACGCCGTGCGGCGTCGGTGTGGGAGAGTCACCGCTCGACGCCTATCGGCGCGCTTTCGAGACCGATCCCGACTCTCCGTTCGGCGGCATCATCATATGCAATCGCGCCTTCGATCTGGCCCTCGCCCGGGAGGTCGATCAGATCTTCACCGAGGTGCTGGTGGCGCCGTCGTTCGACGCAGATGCGCTCGAGTTCCTGCGCCAGAAGAGGAACCGCCGACTGCTGGCCTTCGACGCAGCGCGCATCGACCGCGGCCAGCTCGAGTGGCGCTCGGTGTTCGGCGGTGTGCTGGTCCAGCAGCCCGATGTCTCGGTCGACGAGCTGGCGGGCGCGAAGGTGGTCACGAAGCAGCTGCCGAGCGCCGAGCAACGGACCGCTCTCGACTTCGCGTGGCGGGTCGTCAAGCACGTCAAGAGCAACGCCATCGTGTTCGCCAACGCGAATGCCACGCTCGCCGTGGGTGGCGGCGCTACATCGAGGGTCGATGCGGTCCACAATGCCGTCGCCAAGGCGGGGCGCGTCGGGCTCGCGCTCGAGGGCTCGGTGATTTCGAGCGACGCCTTCTTCCCCTTCCCGGATGGTCTCGAGGCGGCGGTCCGGGCGGGGGCCCGTGCGGTCATCCAGCCCGGCGGATCGAATCGCGACGAACTGGTCATCGAGGCGGCCGATCGACTCGGCGTCGCCATGCTGTTCACCGGCGTCCGGCACTTCCGCCACTGATGGCCGCTCGAGTCGCAACGACGTCGGTCTCCGGGATCGCGGAGGGTCGGGCGTGAAGGTGCTGGTGGTCGGCTCCGGCGGACGCGAACACGCGCTCGCGTGGAAGATCGCGCAGAGCCCGCTCGTCGAGTCGGTGCTCGCGGCGCCGGGCAGCGCCGCCATGCAGCGCATCGCGGTCTGTCATGCTTCGGTGTCGGCGGGCGACATCGGGGCAATCGTGGGACTCGCGCGATCCGAAGCGGTCGACCTGGTCGTGGTCGGACCCGAGGACCCGCTGGTTGCCGGCCTCGCCGATCGACTGCGCGCAGCCGGCGTGGCGGTCTTTGGTCCGTCCGCGGCAGCCGCGCGGCTCGAGGGCAGCAAGTCGTTCGCCAAAGCCTTCATGCAAAGACACGGCATTCCGACGGCCGGGTATCAGAGCTTCGAGTCCCTCGCTTCGGCGCTCGCCTTCGTGCGCGAACGCAATCTCCCCTGCGTGGTCAAGGCCGATGGTCTGGCGGCCGGCAAGGGTGTTGCGATGTGCGAGACCGTCGCCGAGGCCGAGTGTGCGCTGAACGAGATCATGGGCGAGCGACGCTTCGGGGAGGCCGGTCGATCGGTGGTGATCGAGGATTGGCTTCGCGGCGAAGAGGCTTCGTATTACGCGATCAGCGACGGTCGGCGCGTCGTCACGCTCGCTGCGGCCCAGGACCACAAGCGTGCCCTCGACGGTGATCAGGGCGAGAACACCGGCGGCATGGGGGCGTACTCGCCCGCGCCCGTCGTGACGACAGACGTCGAGCGTCGCATCCGCGATCGCATCGTCGATCCGACCATCCGGGGCATGGCCGCCGAAGGCAATCCGTTCGTCGGTGTGCTGTTCGTCGGCTTGATGATCGACTCGGTCGGCGATCCCCATGTGATCGAATTCAACGTGCGCTTCGGCGACCCAGAGACCCAGCCGCTGTTGATGCGGATGCGCGGCGATCTCGTTCCGTTGCTGGACGGTGCCGCTCGGGGACGGCTCGATGAGTCCATCGAACTCGCCTGGGGGGACGCCGCCGTCTGCGTCGTCCTCGCGTCGGCGGGATATCCGCGGAGCTACGAGAAGGGCCGGGCGATCGAGGGTCTCGAACGGGCAGAGCGCGACGAGCGGGTGGTCGTCTTCCACTCGGGAACCCGCGCCCGCGCGGGCGGAGGATTCGAGACCTACGGCGGGCGCGTGCTCGGCGTGACGGCTCGCGGTGCGACGGTGAAGGAAGCGCGCGAGCGTGCCTACGCGGCGGCGGACGAAATCCACTTCGACGGTGTGATGCTGCGGCGCGACATCGCCTCGCGGGCGCT
This sequence comes from bacterium, assembly GCA_031413515.1. Lineage (GTDB taxonomy): Bacteria > Myxococcota_A > UBA9160 > UBA9160 > UBA4427 > TMED88. Next base: position 23,824 of record JANOFF010000035.1, on the reverse strand, counting down.
CGAGCGCTGAACGGGAAACGAGGCAATGCAGACTTCGACCGACGGTCCGGACGGTGGACCCATGGCAGGACCAGTGGCCGGATCCGATCCGGCGCGCGGACGCGCCATCGATGCTGCGCTCATGGCTCTGCGCGCAGGGCGACCGGTCGCGTTTCCGACGGAGACGGTCTGGGGCCTTGCCGCACCGGCTCGCAGTGAATCCGCCGTGAAGGCTCTGCTCCGCTGGAAGGGACGCTCGGACGGACAGCCTGTGGCGGTGCTGATGTCCGGGCCCGCTGGCCTGGCGGCTGCAGGCATCGTGCTGTCTCCGTTCGGACGGCGACTCGCCGACGCGTTCTGGCCGGGCCCGCTCACGCTGGTCGTGGCGTGTGGGCAGACGTTCGCGGCGGGCATTGCGCGTCCGGACGGCGCAGTCGGTCTGCGTTGCAGCTCGCATCCCGTTGCGGCGGCACTCGCGAGCGCGGCTGAGGCCGCCGGTCTCGGTCCGCTCACGGCGACGAGCATGAACCGAAGCGGCGAGCCGCCGGCGAGCTGTCGTGCAGAGGCTCGATCGATCTGCGAATCCCACGCGGGACCGCACGTGTTCGAGGGCTGGGGGGACGACGCGTACGCGGCGCCGCCGTCGACCGTGGTCGACCTCACGTGTACACCGGCCCGGATCCTGCGATGGGGCGGGCTCGATGCCGCCGCTTTCCGGCCCTTTTCCGACTCGATCGAGATCGCTCCCGCGATCGCTGATCCGCCCCGATCCACCCCCGACCGGCAATAGCCAGGGAGATCTGTCCGCATGACCGAGGTTCGACCCTTCCGTGCCGTGCGCTACGACCTCGACCGTGTCGAGTTGTCCAAGGTGATCGTTCCGCCGTACGACGTGATCGCCGACGATGAGCGGGGCGCCTTCTTCGATCGCGACCCCTACAATGCCATCCGTTTCGAGCTGACCCGAGACGTGAAGGACGAGGCAGGCACCGACTACGCGGAGATCACCGAATGCCTGGATGCCTGGCGGCGGGCTGGGGTGCTGATCCAGGATCCGGCTCCTGGCTATTACGTGATGAAGCAGCGCTTCGTGGCACCCGACGGTGTCACCCACGAACGAGTCGGCTTCTATGGCGAGCTCGGGCTCGCCGAGTACACGGAGCGAATCGTGCTGCCCCACGAGCGGACGCTCGCCGGGCCGAAGGCGGATCGCCTGCGCGTCCTGCGCGCCTCGGAGGCCAATCTCTCCAGCGTCTTCCTGCTGTACGAAGATCGCGCGGGCGTCATGACGAGTACGCTCGCCGCGGCTTTCGGCGACGCGGGCACGCTCCTCGGTCGGGCGCGGGACGACGCGGGCGTCGAGTACGAACTCGCCCGGCTCGACGACGTCGACCGCATCGCGCAGCTGCGGACATTCATGTCCGAGCGCCCCTGCGTGATCGCCGACGGACATCACCGCTACGAGACGGCGCTCGAATACCGGAGGGAACGCCGCGCCGCGAACAGACAGATCGATCCGGCTGCTCCGTTCGAATCGACGCTGGCGTACTTCGCCAACGCCTATGCACCCGGCAGCCTGCTGCTGCCGATCCACCGCGTGATCCGCAGTGCGCCGGCGCCGAACGACGCCGAGTGGACGAGCAGGCTCCCGGGCTGGCATTGCCGTCGCGTGCCGGTCGAGGGCGCCGCGGCCGCGGCCGCGCGGGCGACCGAAGAACTCGCGAAGCTTGCCGATCGGGCGGCATTCGCGGCGGATGCCGGTGACGGCATGCTCCGCGTCTTCTGGCGCGACGTGCCGCTCGGTGACGAACTGATGGTTCGGGTCGTGGAGCGCGACGTGATCGCCGGCGTATTCGGACTCTCCCAGGATGACGTCCGCAGCGGAGCGGTCAGCTTCCCGAAGAGTGCCGAGCGCGCCGCTCGCGAGGTGCGAGGAGGGGGTGGCCGGGTCGCCCTCTATCTCAATCCGCTCGCTCCGGACGACGTCTTCCGGGTGACCAGAGCGGGGGAGGTGATGCCCCAGAAGTCGACATTCTTCTACCCGAAGGTCCCGACCGGAATGGTGTTTCGCGTGCATCGGGAGGCCCGGTGACGAAGCGACCGGGCGAACGTCGGGTGGGCAAGCCCCAGGTGGTGGGCTCGCTGCTCGGCCAGGTGCTCGACGAACTCGGCCTCGAGGTCGCCTCACAGGCCTTTCGCATCGGCGAGTTCTGGTGCGACGCGGTCGGAGCGGAAGTGGCCGCGCATAGTCGCCCCGTCGGACTTCGCGGCGGAGTGCTCGAGGTGTCGGTGGATTCGAGTGTCTGGTGTCAGCAACTGCAAATGAAACGTCGAGAGATCCTCGCGGCCCTGACCGAGCGCATGGGGAACGACGCTCCAAAGGACCTGCGCTTTCGTCTCGGATATACTGCGCGCCCATGAGCAACCCCCGAGAAGAGCTCGTCGATCCTCAGAACACCCCCACGCCGATGAAGTGCGACTTCTGCCAGCAGACCGTCCCGAGCGTCCGAAGGGTTGCGCTCGACGGGGATTACGAGCGACTGCGAACCCCCCATCCCGTGATGTATTCGTGTCCCGAGTGCTTCGAGAAGAAGGACCGGCAACGCCTCGGACTCGAACGCACCGCCCGTTGACCCCACCGGGGCGATCTCCTAGGTTTGCGCGCCCCTTGACGGCCCGGAGCGCCTTCATGACGCCTCCCGCCCGGTCCTCGGTCGGATAGTCGGGCGATGCGTGCCTGGGATCGACGCGCGCTCGACCGGACCTCTGACGGTAATCGATTCAAGATCGAAGAAAGAAAGGATCCAGCGCACATGGTGAAGATCCGCCTGACGCGTGTCGGCTCGACGGGACGCCCGTTCTATCGCGTGACCGCAATCGACGAGCGCAAGAAGCGAGACGGCCGTCCCCTCCAGTTTCTCGGCACCTACGACCCGAAGCCGGGCATCGAGGTGCTCAATCTCGACATCGAGGGGATCGAGGCGTGGGTCGCCAAGGGTGCCCAGTTGAGCGACACCGTACGAAGCTTGATCAAGCGCGCACGACGCCAAGGCGTCGTGGCCGCCGGGGCCGCCTGATGAAGGGCGCCGCCGAGCGGGGAGCGAGCTTGGTCGAGTTCATGGCCAAGGGCCTCGTGGATGACCTCGAAGCGGTCAGCGTTTCGATCGGCGAAGACGGGCGGACTCTCGAACTCGAGACCTCCGCCGACGACCGCGGTCGAGTGATCGGCCGACAGGGACGTGTCGCCAAGGCGATGCGCCTGCTGCTCGCCAAAGCCGCCGGGGGCGCTGATCTGCGCCTGGACATCGTCGACTGAATCTCCGACGTCGCCGGCCGCGGATGACCTCCGCGGCGGCGGCGTGGCGTGCGGCGCCCATGCGGCGGACCGACCGGCCGCGGCGGTGAGATTCGGATCGGTTGCGTAGTTGCGCGATCGGTCGGAGGGATTCGCGTGAACGATCCTTCCTGGGTCGAGATCGGCCGTGTGGTGGGAGCCCATGCTCTGCGGGGCGAGGTGCGCGTCCGCTACTTCGGGGACGGCCCCGATCTCCTGCTCGACAGCGAATACGTCTGGCTCGGCGAGCATCGCGACGATCGCGCAGCTGTCCGATACGGCGTGATCGGCGGGGGGACGGGTCGAGGCGGGGAGGTTCGGCTCGCGCTCGAGGGCGTCGCAGACCGGAATGCCGCAGAAGCGCTTCGCGGTCGCCTCGTCCTGCTCGATCGCGATGATCTCGAGGCGCTCGGCGACGACGAATTCTACTGGCACGAATTGATCGGATGCTCGGTGGCCACCGACACCGGCCTGGAGATCGGTGTCGTGCGGGCCATCTGGGACTCGGGTCGTCACGACATGCTCGTGGTCGATGGCTCGCAGGGTCGGCAGGTACTGATTCCGACCGCCCGGGAGATCATGACCACGGTCGATCGCGCGGCCCGCAGGATCCTCGTGCATGACGTGCCCGGCTTGATCTCTCCGGTCGGCGAGCCGTCGAGCGAGAACGAAGGCCCGGAATGATCCGGATCGATATCCTGACGATCTTCCCGAGACTATTCGATTCCTTCCTCGCAGAATCGTTCGTGGGGATCGCGAAGCAGCGCGGCGAAGCATCGATCGAGACCCACGATCTGCGGGATTGGTCGACCGATCGCCACCGCACGGTGGATGACTCGCCCTACGGGGGCGGGCCCGGCATGGTGATGCGTCCCGAACCCCTGATCCCGGCCATCGAGGCGCTGGCGGGACCGAAGGCAGCCGGCAGAGCCGCGAGGGTGATCGCACTCTCGCCGCAGGGCAGGCCTCTCGATCAACGCCGATTACAGGAACTTTCCGCCGAGCCGCATCTGGTGCTGGTCTGCGGTCGCTACGAGGGCATCGATCAGCGGGTCCTCGATCTGGCCGTCGACGACGAGATCTCGATCGGCGACTACGTGCTCTCGGGCGGAGAGGTGCCCGCGATGGTGGTGGTCGAGGGCATCGTCCGGCTGCTGCCCGGGGTGCTCGGCAATCCGGAATCGTCGATTTCCGACTCATTCGGGGAGGATCTTCTCGAAGGGCCACACTATACTCGTCCGCCCGTGTTCCGCGGCCTAGCGGTTCCCGAAGTTCTGAGATCCGGCGACCATGGGGCCATCGAGAGATGGCGGCGCCAGCAGGCCATCGAGAGAACCCGTAAGCGCCGACCGGATCTGCTTGCTCGTCGGCAGGGGCACGGTCAGGAAGGATGACGGGACGGCGCACGCGACCACCGAAAAGAGTGGACGTTCGCCGAGAGAACGGACGCGGCATGCGAGCTGGGACGGCTCGCGGGGAATCAACCGGAACGACACGACCGATCAGACGCCGACAGCGATCGAGAGTTGTGGGCAGGAGATACAGGGGAACACCATGAAGAGCCTGGACTTCGTCGAGAAGCAGACGCTGCGCACCGACCTCCCACCGTTTCGAGTCGGGGATGCCGTGCGTGTGCACGCCCGTGTGCGCGAGGGCGAGAAGGAGCGCATCCAGGTCTTCGAAGGGCTGGTGATCCGACGTCGGGGCAATGGCGTCAGCGAAACGTTCACGGTGCGAAAGATTTCGAGTGGCGTCGGCGTGGAGCGCATCTTCCCGACCCAGTCCCCGCTCGTGACGCGCATCGACATCAAGAGCCGCGGCTACGTGCGGCGCTCGCGGCTGTACTACCTGCGCGACCTGAGCGGCAAGAAGGCCCGCCTGACCAGCAAGGTCCGGGATCTCTCGGCCTTGCTGTCGCCCGATGCCCTCGATGCGCGCGACATGGAGCCGGCGGAAGAGATCGCTGCGGAAGTGGCTCCCGAGGTCGTGGAGGAGACGAGCACAGAGACCGACGCCGGCGGGAGACAACTCAAGGGCAAGGCACGCAAGAAGGCCAAAGCCCTCGAGAAGGCCGCACGTGGAGCCGAGCGCGACCAGGCCGAAGCCGCGAGAAAGGCCAGCGAGCCCAAGGCGGAAGCGGCCGGCGATGGCGCGGCGGAGAACCCCGAGGCCTGAGATCGGATCGCGCGCGAGTCCGGCCAGATCCCGCGAGGTCGCGGCGACGGCGACGTGGGTCGAGCCGACTGCACCGATGCGCAGAGCATTCAGGGCCTGCTGGTGCCCTCACGCGAGTAGTCGTCCTCGAGGCGGACCACGTCGTCGAGTTCGGGCGACGAGACTTCGACCACCTCGACCGTCTCCTCGAGTGCTTCGAATCGGTGGATGCGTCCCACGTGCACGCGGCTGTGCTCGCCCGGGACGAGATCGTGGGTCTCGATTTCGCCGGCTTCGTTCTGCAAGTGCAGCCGCAGCGTCCCGCGCAGGACGAGTACGCTCTCGTCCTTCTTCAGGTGCTTCTGCAGGGACAGGCGCTTTCCCGGGGCGATCGAAATGATCTTGCCCACGTAACGTTCGGTCTCGGCCCAGATCAACTCGTGGCCCCACGGCTTGTCGACGCGTCTTCCTCGATCACCCGCCACAGTCACGGCCCCCCTGTCTGTCCCGACGTCGAGTCGGGCCCTGAACCGTAGCGATCGGACCCTCCACTTCCACGCCGGCCCGTTCCGCACGATTTGCCCGGGCTCGGATTGCAGCGCCGCGACCGGATCGACGCGTCAACGATCATCGCCCGCATCGAAGGCTCCGGGGATGTGGCGGATCAGCCAGCTCTCATGCCCGGATCCATCCGTCGTCACCTCGCACGCCACGACGTCGAAGCGGATCCTGTGGACGAACCGCGGGTTCTCTGCGAGCCAGGCCACGGCGCCCCGCACGAGACGGGCCTGCTTGTGCGCGTCGACGGACAGTTCGGGTGGGCCGAGTCGCGTGCTCCGTCGCGTCTTGACTTCGACGAACACGGTCATCGCTCCGCGACATGCCACGAGATCGAGTTCGACGCCTCCGGCCCGGACGTTGCGCGCGACGATGCGATAACCTCGGCTGACCAGATGCCGGGCTGCGCGGGATTCACCTTCGGCGCCCAGTTCGAGATGCGTAGCAGGGGAGCGCGTCGTCATGGTGGGTACTCCGCGGGACCGGGAGCACGGGGCGACGATTGGGGAAAGCTAGCCGATGGGGACGCTCCACGTCGTGGCGACGCCGATCGGTCACCTCGAGGACGTGACGCTCCGGTCGCTCCGGGTCCTCGCCGACGCGGATCTCGTGTATGCCGAGGACACGCGACGCACTCGCGTCCTGCTCGACCGGCACGGCATCTCGGCGCGCCTCGTCTCGCTGAACGCGCAGAACGAAGTGAAGAGGATCGCTGAGGCCCTCGATCGGCTGTCGGAAGAGGGCGCCCGAGTGGCCGTCGTCACGGACGCCGGCACCCCCGTCATCTCGGATCCGGGTGGACGCCTGGTCTCGGCCGCGGCTCTGGCCGGACATCGTGTCGAGCCGGTACCCGGTGCCTCTGCGGTTCTCGCTGCGCTCTCGGTCTGCGGGCTTCGCGTCACGACGTTCACGTTCATCGGATTCCCGCCGCGGCGTTCCGGAGCACGTCGCCGGTTGTTCGCTGAACATGCTCCGCGCGACGCCGCATTCGTGTTCTTCGAGTCTCCCAACCGGCTGGTTGCGACTCTCTCCGATCTGCTCGCGGTCGCCGGCGGAGACCGTCGTGCCTGCGTGGCCCGCGAACTGACGAAACTCCACGAGGAGATCGTACGCGGCAGCCTTGACGATCTCTCCAAGCATTTCGGGGACGGCACGCGCGGCGAGATCACGGTGGTCGTCGAGGGCGCCGATCCGGACCGACGCAAAGACGAGTCCGCGACGGCGATTGATGGATCCGCTCTCGACGAGGCGATCCGCGAACTGGCCGACACGGGCAGCCGTGCTCGCGAGATCGCGGCCGAACTCGCCGCGCGGACGGGTCTGCCCCGACGCGAACTCTATGCCCGCGCGGCGTCTCTGCTCGCAATGCGATCGAAGCATGAGTCCGGAGCGGACGACGAGTGAAACCGCTGGCCCGCATCGCACGGGTGGCGCGGACCCTGCGGCACCTGCGGTTCGAGCAGATGCTCGCCCAATCGGTCCACGCGGTGCGTGGCGTCGGATCTCCCATCGAGATCGACGGGCCGGCACCGTCGCTGGCCGTCACGTCGAGCCCGTCGCCGTTTCCGGGCCCGGCCGCCCACGCGCGGTTCGAGCCCGGTCCCCGCATCACGCTCCTCGGCGTGACCGTTGAATTCGGCAGTGGAATCGACTGGGACTTCGAGCGCGAGGGACCGTTGTTCGCCTACCACCTCCATCAGTTCGAGTATCTCCGCGCGGCCTCAGCCGACCCCGAACTTCGGATCGCGTCGATCCTGGACTGGATCCACCGGCACCCGCGCGGGATCGGCTGGGATCCGCATCCGGTCTCGCTGCGGCTCCTCGCGTGGGGAAAGCTCCTGCTGACCGAAGGAGCGCTGCCCGTCGATCCCGCGGCACGTGCCGAGATGCGGGCTTCGATGGCGCGACAGGCGGAGACGCTGTCCCGACATCTCGAGGTGAGGCTGCAGGCCAACCATCTGATGTCGAATCTGATCGGCGTCGTGTTCGCCGGGCTGTTGTTCGACGGCGCAGCCGCTGATCGCTGGCTCGCACTGCATCACCGACTCGAAGACGAGATCGCACGCCAGATCCTGCCGGACGGGCTGCACGAGGAGCGCAGCCCGATGTACCACTCGCTCCTGCTCGAGAATCTGCTCGATCTGCTGAACCTCGCACGAGCCGCCGCCCCGCGTGCACCGAAGTCCTTGATCAACACACTCGAAACCACGTCGGCCGCGATGCTCGAGGCGCTCTCGCTTCTCTGTCATCCAGATGGCGAGATCGCGCTGTTCGGCGACTCGGCATTCGGAATCGCGCAGAGCCCCGATCGTCTGCGTGTCTACGCGGCCTCGATCGGCGTCCCGGTCGGTCGATCCACGGCGACCGGACTGCTGCCCCGCTCGGGTTTTGCGCGCCTTTCGTCAGGGCCATTCTGCCTGATCGCGTCGCTCGCGGGCCCCTCGCCCGCCCACCAGCCCGGTCATGCCCACTGCGACGCGTTGTCGTTCGAGTTGTCGTGCGGCGATCGACGCGTGGTGACCGACACGGGTGTGTGTGAGTACAGACCGGGCGAGCGGCGGCGTGTGTCACGCGCGACGGCTTCGCACTCGACGATCGAAGTCGACGGACGGGAGCAGGCCGAGATCTGGGCCGCCCATCGGATCGGGGGGCGACCGCAGGTCGTCATCGAGGGGATCGAGCCCGGCACGCGTGCAGTGGCCAGCTGTCGGAGCTGGTCGACGCCGGACACGTTGCATCGGCGCGAGTTCGCCGTGCGCGACGGCGCGATCGAGATCCGCGACTCGCTCATCGGACGCGCTCTTCCCGTGCGTCTCCTTCTGCCCCTCGCGCCCGGGCTCGAACCCCGGCTCTCCCACGATCCGGACCGCGCGACGCTCGCCCACATTCCGCTGGGCGGAGGGCGCAGGATCCGCATCGCATTGCCCGCTGCCGCGCGCTGGGCGATCGAGCGCTCCGACTACTATCCCGAGTTCGGACGCGTCGTGTCCCGCGCCTGTCTGGTCGGAGTATCCAGCGACTTCGACACGGGAACCTGGCGTTTCGATCTGGGCGAGTGAGAGGCCCGACGCGGTGCGCTCAGGCGTCCGCGAGCAACGCCTCGAGCCCGGCTTCGTCGAGCACGTCGATCCCGAGCTGCCTCGCTTTGTCGAGCTTGCTGCCCGCGCTTTCGCCGCCGACCACGTAGTCGGTCTTCTTCGACACCGAACCGACCACCTTGCCGCCCGCGGCTTCGATCCGTGCCTTGAAGGCCTCGCGCGGGGCGCTCAGCGTTCCGGTCAGCACGAAGGTCCGCCCGGCCAGAGTTCCGCCAGCGATGGGCGCCACCGCGGCGATCGGATCCCAGCGGACACCGAGGCTGCGAAGCCGTTCGATCTCGGCGCGGTTCGCCGGCGCGGCAAAGAAGCGGAACACGCTCTCGGCAATCGTCGGTCCGACGCCCTCGACGACCTCGATCTCGGCGACGCTCGCTTCCATGATCGGATCGAGGTCGCGGAAGTGTCGCGCCAGGATCTCCGCGATCGTCCCGCCCACGTGGCGGATCCCCAGCGCGATCAGGAAACGGGGCAGCGTGGTACTGCGGGCCTTCTCGAGGCTCGCGGTCAGATTGGCGGCGGATTTCGGCCCCATCCGATCCAGTGGCTCGATCTGAGCCGTTTCCAGCGCGAACAGGTCGGAGAGGCGACCGACCAGACCCACTTCGACGAGTTGCTCGATGATCCTCTCGCCGAGTCCATCGACGTCGAGCGCTCCCCGGCTGGCCAGGTGGCGCAGGTTGTTCCTGAGCTGCGCGGGGCAGTCGAGATTCGGGCAGCGGGTGACGGATTCTCCTTCGAGGCGGAGCGTCGCAGCGCCGCACACCGGACACGCGTCGGGCAGGCGGTAGCGGTCGAATTCCTGCCCGGTCGCGATCCGCCTGAGACGTTCCGACAACACCACGCGAACCAGCTGGGGGATCACGTCGCCCGCGCGCTGGATCACCACCGTGTCCCCGACGCGCAGATCCTTGCGATCGATCTCGTCCTGGTTGTGGAGCGACGTGTTCGAGACGGTGACGCCGCCGACGTGGACCGGTGCGAGCTTGGCGACGGGTGTGAGGGCACCGGTCCGTCCGACCTGGACTTCGATTGCATCGAGCACGGTCGTCGCCTGCTCGGGCGGGAACTTGTACGCGATCGCCCAGCGGGGCGCGCGCGACACCGATCCGAGACGCGTCTGCTGAGCGAGATCGTCGAGCTTGATCACCATGCCGTCGATTTCGATCGGCAGTGCGCTGCGTGCTTCGAGCAAGTGGCTGTACAGCGCTTCGGTGGCCTCGAGACCGACACACAGCTGCGACTCGGGGGACACGATGAATCCCCAACCGCGCAGGGTCTCTAGGATCTGCCACTGAGTCCGGGTGTCGTCGGGCGCACCCGCCGCGATCGCGTAGGCACGGAACTCGAGACTCGCGATGCGATCGACATCGATGTCGTGGATCTGCCGGAGAGAACCCGCCGCAGCGTTTCGCGGATTGGCGAACGGCTCCTGCTCGCGCTCGCGACGCACCTGATTCAGAGCGTGGAAGCGGGCGAGCGGCAGGATCACTTCTCCCCGGATCGACGCCAGTGGAGGCAGGTGAGCCGGATCGCCCGCGAGCCGCTCCGGCACGCTCGGCACGCGGCGCAGATTGCCGCTCACGTCCTCGCCGGTCTGTCCATCCCCACGGGTCAGTCCGCGTTCGAGCAACCCATCCCGATAGATCAGCTCGACGCCGGATCCATCGAGCTTCGGCTCAGCGACGAACTGCAGGGGACCGTCTGGATCGCCGAGCCCGCGTCGTACGCGCTGCTCGAACGCGCGCAGTTCGCCGGCGTCCATCGCGTTGTCGAGCGAGAGCATCGGCGCCAGGTGCGGGAAGGTCTCGAAGCCAGTGGCGGGCGATGACCCGACGGAACGTGCGGGCGAGTCCGGATCTCGCAGATCCGGGTATTCCTGCTCGAGCGCGTCGAGTTCACGGCGCAGCGCGTCGTACTCGACATCGCTGATCTCGGGTCGATCGTGCTGGTAGTACAGGGCGTCATGGCGCCGCAGTTCGGAAGCAAGTTGTGCGGCCCTGCGTCGCGCCTGCTCGGGATTCGATGCGACCAAACGTGCGTCCCCGAACGAGAAACCCCGTTAAAGCCTGCGCCACAACGGGGCGATGAGAGCAGGGGCCCCGTGTCGATCGGCCGGGGCCACGTGGACGTTACCACGCGACCAGTGCGCAGAGCAGCAGAGAGGGGTCGGCGTTTGTTGTTCCAGCGCGAGATCGGCATGACGAACGTGCCCGATGCCTATCGAGCGCTCGGGGAGGGTGTCTCGGATGGCATCGCATTCGGCGAGGCCGGCCGGATCCTCTGGGCATCCGACCTCGCGGCGCGACTCCTCGGCGTGTCCGATCCGGCGAAGTTGATCGGACTGGCGCTCGACGACCTGCTGGTGGACATCGGCGAGGGGCTGCCGGCTGCCGACGGCCCGCCTGTCGTCTGCGGTGTGCGTGTGCCCGGTGCGACGGGGGTCCGTGTCCGCATCCGCTGGAAGTGGCTGCGCGATGATCCGGTGCGCGCTCTGTACGTGATCCAGAACGCCGAACAGGTCGGCGTCGCGCAGGATGAACTGACGCGCCTCGCTGCAGCGCTCCAGCGGGCGCAACTCCAGATCGTCGAACTGCGCGAGGAACTCGCCACCAGTGCAGCCGATCGCGCTGATTGGGTCACCGTGCTCGCGCATGAACTCCGCACGCCGCTCACGGTCATCAGCGGGTACAACCGCTTGATGTTGTCGGGGGAAGCCGGGCCGGTCACTGTCGAGCAATCGCGATTCCTGGCCGAAAGCAGCAAGAGTTGCCGCCGCCTGGATGCGTTCGTCGCCAGCCTGCTCGACGCGGCCCACGACGGCTTTCTCGAAAAGGGACTCGAGATCTCCACCCACGACATCGGGGCATCGATCCGCGACGTGTGCGATCTGCTCCGGCCGATCGTCGAAGGAAAAGGCATGCAGGTGGTCGTCGAAGTCGACCCCGCCGCCCGCTATGCGCTCTTCGACACGATCCGCATCGAGCAGGTGCTCACGAACCTGCTGAGCAATGCGATCCGATACACGAAACCGGGTGGGGCGATCCGGGTCCTCACGCGGAGCGGCTCGGACCCGGGTGCGGCCAGTCTCGAGGTGTGTGTCGTCGACCAGGGACCGGGAATCTCGCCAGAAGATCGCGACCGGGTCTTCGAACCATTCGTGCAACTCGCTCCCTCGGCGCTATCGGACGGGATCGGTCTGGGCCTTGCGATCTGCCGACGCATCGTAGGGGCACACGGCGGATCGATCCGGGTTTCCGACGAACCGGGCGGTGGCTGCTGGTTCGTCTTCTCGTTGCCCGCTGGAACATCGACACAGGGATTCGGCTGAGCACCATGACGAAAGCGACGCGAACGACGCGGATCTCGCGAGACGAGCACGACCGGCGACGTCCGCTCGTGCTCGTGGTGGACGATGCCGAGGGCATCCGTTCCTATCTCGCCAATCTGGTCAAGGCCCGGGGCTATGCGGTGGAGACCGCGGACGGTGGCGAAGCCGCCCTCGAGAGGCTCGAGTCCGATCCGCTGCCGGATCTCGTCCTGCTCGACATCATGATGCCCAGGATGGATGGCCTCGAGACGCTGCGTCGCATCCGCGAGGTCGCTCCGCAACTGGCCGTCGTGATGATCTCGGTCATCGGACGGGCGCCCACGATCGTGGCCGCGATGCAGCTCGGCGCGGCCGATTTCATCAACAAGCCATTCGAGGAAGGTGAGCTCGAGCAGACGCTGTCCCGATTGCTCGACCCGGTGGATCGGATGGCGGTGGAAGACAGGGTCGATCCGGTCCGCGGCGCGGTCTGGGACGGCGTGGCGATGACACAGATCCGCGGGGTGCTCGACCAGATCGGCGACACCAACGTCACCGTCCTGATCCAGGGCGAGAGCGGCGTCGGGAAGGAGATCGTGGCTCGCGCGATCCACGATCGCTCGACCCGATCCGGCGGTCCCTTCGTAAAGGTCAACTGTGCGGCGCTGCCCGAGGATCTGCTCGAGAGCGAGCTCTTCGGATACGAGAAAGGCGCGTTCACCGGTGCCCACGCGCGAAAGCTCGGAAAGTTCGAGGTCGCCACCGGTGGGACGATCTTCCTCGACGAGATCGGCGAGATGAGCCCGGCCCTCCAGGCGAAGCTGCTGCAGGTGCTGCAGGACAGTCGGTTCTCGCGGCTGGGCAGCAACACCGAGGTGACGGTCGACGTGCGGATCGTGTGCGCGACCCATCGCCCACTGCGCGAGATGGTGGGCGAGAACCTGTTCCGCGAGGATCTCTACTTCCGCCTGAACGTGGTGAACATCGGGATACCGCCCCTGCGCGAACGCCGGGAAGAGATTCCGGACCTCGTCGATTCATTCATCCGCCGGTACAGCATCGAATACGACCGGCCGCCGCGTCCGATCTCGGCCCGGCTCGCCACGGAGTTCCAGCGCTACCGGTTCCCGGGCAACGTCCGCGAGCTCGAGAACATGGTCAAGCGAATCCTCGTGCTCGGCAGCGAGGACTCGATCCTCGCAGAACTGGCGCGACGCGAGTCGGGCATCTCGAATCGCCACTCCGCGTTCGAGGAGCTGCTCGAGGAGATCGAGCAGACGGCGGGCGACATTCCGCTGCGAGAGGTCGGCCGCAGGGCCTCGCTGGAGATCGAGCGCGAGGCGATCGAGGCGGTGCTCCACCAGACCGGCTGGAATCGCAAGCAGGCCGCCAAGCTGCTCGGTGTCAGCTACAAGACGCTGCTCCAGAAGATCCGCGAGTGCGAGCTCGAAGCGCGGTAGACTGGGCGCTCATCCACTGGGACGGTCCCGTGAGCGTGTCCAAAGATCCCGATCTCGCTATTCCCGACTTTCCCAGGCGCGACTCACGCGGAACCGACGGTCCGATGGGAAATGCTTCGCAGGTGCGTCGATCGATCGGTCGGGTCTCGGCGCGGTGAGTCCGTCTGCGGGTGCGCGACGGCGTTGGACGCTGCGTCTGATGGCAGTCGTCGCCGGCTTCGCGTTTGCTCTCGTCGTCGGCGAACTGGCTCTACGGATCCTCGGCGTCGGCTACCCGATCCTCGTCGAGCCCGACGCCGTCGCGGGCGCACATCTGCGTCCGTTCGCCGAGGGCTGGTTCACCGAGGAAGGCCGCGGATACGTGGTCGCGAATGATCTCGGCTACCGCGATGACGTCCATGCGCTCGCCAAACCAGCGGGCCACTTCCGGATCGCCGTGCTCGGCGACTCGTACACCGAGGCGTTGCAGGTTTCCCTCGATGAAGCGTGGTGGAGGCTCGTCGGAAGGGATCTCGCCTCCTGTGATGCCGTCGATCCCGACGTCGTCGAGGTGATGAATTTCGCGATCTCGGGGATCGGGACCGCGCAGCAGCTCGAGATCTACCGGCAGATCGCATCGCAGTACTCGCCGGATCTCGTCGTCCTCGCCTTCGTACCCAACGACGTCGAGAACAACAGTCCCGCGTACGGTGGAGTCGGCGTCAAGCCCTTCTACCGGTTCGGGGCGGACGGCAGCCTCGTGCTCGACGATTCGTTCAGGCGGACCGCGGACTTCCAGCGGCGAACCTCGTGGTTGGCGCGCCTGGCGCGTTCGATCTCGGATCGGAGCCGCGTGCTGCAGCTGGGCCTCGAGATGCGGCGGGTGCTCGCGCGCATCGAGGTGCGCGATCAGCAGGCTGAGTCGACTCCCGATTCGAGCGCCGAACCGAAGACTCCCGAATGGATCGAGGCCTGGGCGCTCACCGAGGCGCTGATCTCCGAACTCGCGCATCGGGTCGCGGCCGCGGGCAGCGATTTCCTGCTGGTCGCCGTCTCCTCGCCCCACCAGGTCCACCCCGATCCCGAGCATCGCCGCCGACGTCTCGAAGAGATCGAGAAGGGCACCGACCTGCTGTACTGGAACAAGCGTCTCGGCCGCCTCGCCGAGCGCGAGGGGATCGCCTACTTGAGCCTGTCCGAGCCGTTCCTGCTCGACGCGCAAGCGACGGGACGTTGTCTGCATGGGTTCGAGAACATGCTGCCCTGTGACGGCCACTGGAATCGCGAGGGGCACCGCATGGCGGCCGATCAGATCACGAAGGCGATCTGCGATCGGATCGCCGCGCGCGAACGGTCGGATCCGCATGACTGAAGGTGGTGACGGCGCCCGTCGCGCGGCCGATCGCGCCAATGCGTTGCGCGAGAGTGCCCGCCGCGGTGTGCCCTACACCGCCGTCTCGGGCTTGCTGCAGATCGTGTTCGCGCTGGTCGGGATGTTGCTGCTCGTCCGGTATCTCGAGCCCGACACGTACGGGGTCTGGGTGATCCTGGTCGGGCTCGCAGGGCCGCTCGTGCTGATGTTCTCGCTGGGTCAGTTGCACGCGCTGCTGCGGTTCATGCCGGCTCTCGAGCGCGCTGAGGATCGCCGTGAGCTGCTATGGCGCGTCGCGATCCGGCGGACGGCGGTCGTCGCTCTCGGTGTGATCGTGCTGTTCGTCGCGTATCCGTTGTTCGCGGAGCGGTTCGGGATCGAAGGCCGGCGGCCGGTCCTCGCGATCCTGATGCCGGGTTTTGTCGCGCTGGCCGCCAATGAGTACCTGATCGCCGCCTTGAACGTCGCATTCCGGCAGCGCGAGATCTTCGTCGCGACGATCTCGCAGCAGATCGTCTTCGTCGGAGGCATCGCCCTCGGAATCGTGTTCGAGCAGGATCTGGGCTACTTCGCTGTCGTTTTCAGCCTGGCGGCCAGCCTGCAGACCGGAATTTCGTTCGCGGCGTGCGTCCGCCACTACGGCGGACCGCAGGCGCGTGATCTCCACGGTCCGCTGGCCGAGGCTGCGGGTCAGCGCCGCTATCGCCTGACTTCCTACGTCGACGACGTCGGCACGATGCTGCTCTCGTCTCCGGTCAATCGGTTGTTGCTCGCCGGGCTCGCGAGCACCGGCGAAGTGGCGATCTTCGCGGTGGCGTCCAACATCGTGGATCGGCTGCTCGCCCTGCAACCGATCCAGGTCTTCCGTCCGATCGCCACGGTCTCGCTGTTCGCGCGCTACGAACAGTCGGGCGACATCAAAGACGTGAATCGCATGTTCCGATTCATTCTCGGTGTCGACCGCTCGGTCACGATGCTGTTCGTCGTACTGTTCCTGCCGCTCGGTGAGCCGCTCCTGTCGTTCGTTTTCCGGCCCGACTACGCCGCCTCCTACGCACCGGCCGCCGTCCTGATCGCGACGACGGCTCTCTTCACGATGCCGGCGGGAATGGTCGCGCAGACGCTGAAGCGCCCGCAGGCTCTCGTGTGGTCCAAGCTCGCCGTGCTGATCAATCTCGGACTCGGCATCCCGTTGACTCTCCGCTACGGCGCGCTCGGGATGGCGACCGCTTCGGCGATCAGTTCGCTGGTCCGGAATGCGATCGTGTACTTCGTCCTGCGGCTCGAGTTCGATCTGCGTTTTCCGTGGTCGACGCTTGGCCGCTATGTGGCGGCCGGCGCGACCAGCATGGTCATCATCGAGGGACTCGAGAGGGTCGTGCCGCTGCTCGTGGCCGGATCGATCGGTCTTGTCGTGTACGCGATCTCGCTGCGACTGTTCGCAGTGCTCGACGTATCCGAGCGCGCCATGCTCGTGTCGCTGCTGCCGACACGGATGCAGGGGGCCGCGCGCTTTCTGCTCCGCTGATCCGGATCGGCTCGATGAGCACCGGAGAACGGTGCGGTCCCGAGCGGATCAAACCAGCACCTCTGCCAGCACTTCCGCGGTCCGGTCCGCCGAGGCATCCCAGCTGAATCGCTCGACGCGACGTCTCCCGGCTTCGACTAGCTGCCGGCGAAGGCTCGAATCATCGAGCGCACGACCGATTGCCAGCGCGATCGACGCCGTGTCGAACGGGTCGCAGTAGAGCGCCGCGTCGTCGGCGATCTCCCTGAATACTGCGATGTCCGATGCGACGACCGGGACTTCCGCCGCCATCGCCTCGAGGATCGGATGGCCGAACGTCTCGAGGTACGACGGGAAGACGAAGAGCGCCGCTCGTCGATAGTGGGCGGCGATCTCGAGATGCGGAACCCGACCCAGGATGTGGATCCGTTTCGCGAGCGCACCGCAAGCGGATCGGGCCTCCTCCATCGCCCGTGCATGGTCGCGGTCGACGACGTCTCCGATGATCGTGAGATCCGGGACGGTCGCCCGATCCGACCAGAGACTCCGCCAGGCCTCGATCAAACGGACGAAGTTCTTGTACCGGTAGATGGAGCTGACGGACAGGATTCCGTCGCGAGCAACGGATGATCCACCGGGCACCGGTCGCCAATTCTCCGCAGCGATTCCATGGTGGATGACGGCGCGACGCTCGGGCGCGAGACCGATCGATTCGCCGATCCAGGTCGCCGAGTCGTGGCTCACGAACACGACCCGCGCGGCGCGTCGCGTCGTCCGGATCGCCGCGCGACGAAGCGCCGGCAACCGCAGCGACTGATAGAACCCCCAGCCCTGTTCGATCGGCGTGAAGACGTTGGGATTGCGGAAGCTGACGATCAGTGGGCAGGGCAGGGCGAAGGGGGCCGTCTCGGCAACCGAGAAATAGACGTCCGCGTCGAACTCCCGGGCGAGACGCGCTGCCTCACCGAACTGGAATCGCAGTCGCGTGGCGAGGCTGTTCTCGGCGAGTCGGATCACCTCGAGGTTCTGCGGAGGGTTGATCGCGTCGACGACCTCCTGGCTGCGCACGAGCAGCCTGAACCGTGCTTCGGGCTCGCGCGCGGCGAGCCGCGGCACGAGGTTCACCAGATGGGTGAAGCCACCGCCGCCACGCACCATCGAGGCGTCGATCAGGATGCGTCTGCCGGCGAGTGCCATGGGTTCGTCGCGGCGGAATGTACCCGAGTCGATCGTGCTCGCCGGTCCTCGCGTGGAACCTCGGCTCCGGTCCGGCAGTCCCACGAGCGGAGCAACCAAGCAACGGACGTGCAATCGCTGCGCAGATGGCAGCAAGACCCGCGCAATGATCGGACCCGGGTGTGACTCGATTCCGAGATCGCTGCTTGGCCCGCGGGGTCGGTGTGATCCGGTGGTATGCTGGGCCACCACGATGGTCAGCGAAGCGTGATGAATCACACCTACGAAGCCCTCCCGATCTTCGGACAGAATCTCGCCTGTACCTGGGCAGGATTCGTGCGTTCGCGTCAGCGATTCACGAGGCACTTCCACCGGATGCTGACGCACTGGCAGCAGACCGTCGGGCTGCCGCTCGATCAGCTCCACGAGATCCAGCGAACCCGTCTGGTCGCCATGGTGGAGCACGCACGCAGCACGGTTCCCTTCTACCGGGATCTCGCGCCGGCCTCGTCGGCCCGAGACGCACGAACCGCGATCGACGAGACGATCCGGCGACTTCCGCTGCTCGACAAGGACACGTATCGCAAGAACTTCGAAGACATTCTGTCGACGAGCATTCCGCCGTCGCGGATCCACCGCAGCCACACCAGCGGGACCACGGGCACCGCGCTGCCCCTCGCCTACACGACCGAGGCCGTTGCCGAGGAGTACGCGATGGTGTGGCGCATGCGCGAGTCCTGCGGAATCGGTCTGAGGGACCCGCACCTGACTTTCGGTGGCCAGATCATCGTCCCCTTCGCACAGAGCGAGCCGCCTTTCTGGCGCAAGAATCTCTACGGTCGCCAGACACTGTTCAGCGTGCATCACATGACACCACGCAACCTCCACGCCTACGTGGACGAGATCCATCGAGCCAGTGCCACCTACGTGATGAGCTACCCGTCATCGCTCCATCTCGTCGCCCGGGCGATGATCGAGTCCGGGCGGACGTTGCCGGCGGGTCGTGTCAAGGCCGTCTTCACCTCGTCCGAATCACTGCTCGCATTCCAGCGCGAGACGATCGCCCAGGCGTTCTCGGCGCCGATCTGGGATCGCTACGGCACGAGCGAGTTCGCAGTGTCGATGACGGCGTGCGAGATCGGGAACCTGCACGTCGACATGGAGTACTGCATCGTCGAAGTCGAACCCGAGGAAGAAACCGACGAGTTCGTGCGCGGCTCGCTGATCGTCACGGGGCTCAGCAACAACGCCACGCCCTTCCTGCGCTATCGGATCGGCGATGTCGGCACCCGCTTGAAGGCGCCCTGTCCGTGCGGTCGGGCTGGCGACGTGTTCCGGGATGTCGATGGACGCAACGAGGACTACGTGGTGACGCCGGACGGTCGACTGATCGGGCGACTCGACCACATCTTCAAGAAGCAGCTCGAGATCCTCGAAGCGCAGATCCTGCAGGATTCGAAGGAGGCGATCGAGATCGTGCTGGTGCCGAGCGGATCCTTCGATGCCGCCGCCGAGGCCCGTCTGATCCGCGAGGTCCGCTTGCGGCTCGGCGACGAGATCCACGTGGACGTGCGCGCCGTCGAGGCCATTCCACGCGAACGAAACGGAAAGTTCCGCGCCGTGAAGTCCCGGATCGGACGCCTGGCCGCCTGAGCGGCGGCTGCAAGCACCGAGGAGCCGATCGAGACCATGTGTGGCATTGCCGGATTCGTAGGCGACTTCCCCCCCGAACTGCTCGGGGACATGAACAAGAGTCTCGCCCATCGGGGACCCGACGATTCGGGAACCTACTACGACCCCGATGGACGGCTGGGCCTCACGCATCGCCGCCTGTCGATCATCGACCTGTCGCCCCGCGGTCACCAGCCGATGTGGGACGCGACGGAGACCGTCGTGATCGTCTTCAACGGCGAAATCTTCAATCATCGCGAGCTGCGCCAGCGTCTCGAGCAGGATGGCTACGAGTTCCGGAGCGACTCGGACACCGAAGTCATCCTGAACCTGTACTTGAAGTACGGCATCGGCGTCCTGAGCCGTCTCAACGGGATGTTCGCGTTCGCGCTCTGGGATACCCGTGACGATTCGCTGCTGATCGCGCGAGACGGTGTCGGAGTGAAGCCGCTCTACTACGCCGAGACAGCAGACGGCGTGATTTTCGCGAGCGAGCTCAAGGCGCTGCTGCACTGCAGGTCGGTGGAGCGGAAGCTGGATCACCGCGCGATCCACCAGTACATGACCTATCTGTGGTGCCCGGCGCCGCGCACGATGCTCGAGGGTGTGAAGAAGCTCGAGCCGGGTCACGCCATGAGGATCGAGGCGGGCCGGATCGTCCGGCGCTGGTCGTTCTACGACCTGCCGTACGACCAGGCCATCGTCCCCATGCCGGTCGAAGAGGCCAAGCAGTTGGTGCGCGAACACGTCCAGCAGGCCGTCGATCGTCAGATGATGTCCGACGTTCCGGTCGGTGCGCTGCTTTCGGGCGGACTCGATTCGAGCAGTGTCGTCGCCTGCGCGACTCGTGGTCGTGGCGGAAGCGATCTCAAGTGCTTCACGATCGGATTCAAGGACGAGTCGTTCAAACTCGAGGGCAATGCCGAGGATCTGCCGTACGCGAAGCGGGTCGCCGAGCATCTCGGCGTCGAACTGCACACGATCTACGTCGGGCCCGAGATGGCCGACGAACTGCAGCGGATGATCTACTACCTGGACGAGCCGCAGGCGGATTTCGCTGCGATCAATACATTCTTCATCTGTCGCCTGGCCCGGGAGAACGGCATTAAGGTGTTGTTGTCCGGAGCCGGGGGCGACGACATCTTCAGCGGCTATCGGCGTCATCGCGCGCTCGAGCTGGAGTGGCGCTGGAGCTGGCTGCCCCGCATCGCTCGCCGTGCATTGAAGAACGTCTCGTCGCGACTGCCCTCATCGTCGGCGAGCACACGTCGCATCGCGAAGGCCTTCGCATACGCGGACCGCGCCGGAGACGAGCGGCTCGCGAGCTACTTCCACTGGACGGAACCCCACGTCCTGCGTTCGCTCTATACCGCCGGGATGCTCGAGGCGCTGGGCGAGCAGCCGTTCTCCGCCCCCTTGATGAGTTCACTCGCGAACGTCCCCGACGACGTCCACGAGTTGAATCGCATGCTCTATCTCGATTGCAAGCACTTCCTCGCCGATCACAATCTCAACTACTTCGACAAGATGAGCATGGCGACCGGTGTCGAAGTACGGGTTCCGCTCCTCGATCCAGATCTGATCTCGCTGGCCGCGCGACTGCCGGTCGCCTACAAGCACCGCGGCGGCGAGGGCAAGTGGATCTTCAAGGCGGCCATGGAGCCGCTGCTGCCGCGCGAGGTGATCTATCGGCCGAAGTCGGGATTCGGCGTGCCGCTTCGCCACTGGCTCCGCAACGAACTACGTCCGATGGTCGAGGATACGCTCTCGGAAGCTTCACTCGCACGCCGCGGTCTGTTCGAGTACCGCGCGGTGCAGAACCTGCTCGAACAGGACCGATCGGGTTCGGTCGATGCCGCGTACACGATCCTCTCGATGATGTGCATCGAGCTGTGGTGTCGGATGTTCCTGGACGTCGATGTGCCGGTGTGTCCCTGAACGGAACCGATGATCCGGGCTACGGTCCGGCCCGCAGTCGAGGTGCCGTTCTGGCTGGCGTCGACCGGGTCACAGCGACAGCGCGCTCGCGCTGGCACGGCGCGCGATGGAAGCGAGGTCCGACGGATCGATGAGAGTTCTGGTCACCGGCACGGCAGGCTTCGTCGGCGCTGCGGTTGCAGAGCGACTGCTGTCACGCGGTGACGTCGTGCTCGGCGTCGACAGCGTCAACGACTACTACGACGTCCGTCTGAAGGAGGCGCGGCTCGATCGGCTTCGGTCGGTGTCCGGCTTCACGGAGGCGCGGCTCGACATCGCGGAGGGAACGACACTCGCCGACGCGGCTCGCAACTTCGCGCCCGAGCGGGTTGTCCACATGGCCGCCCAGGCCGGTGTCCGCTATTCGCTCGAGAACCCGGATGCCTACGTGGTCTCGAATCTCGCGGGATTCGTGAAGGTCCTCGAGGTCTGTCGCCAGCTGCGGGTCGCACACCTCGTCTACGCGTCGAGCAGTTCGGTGTACGGCGCGAACACCACGATGCCGTTCGGCGTACACGACAACGTCGATCACCCGATCAGCCTGTATGCCGCCACCAAGAAGGCGAACGAGCTGATGGCCCATACGTACAGCCACCTCTACGCGTTGCCGACGACAGGTCTGCGATTCTTCACCGTCTACGGGCCGTGGGGGCGTCCGGACATGTCGCCCTTCATCTTCGCCAGCCGGATCATCGCGGGCGAGCCGATCGACGTCTACAACCATGGCAGGCACGTTCGCGATTTCACGTACATCGACGACATCGTCGAGGGCGTCGTCCGGACCCTGGATCACGTCGCCCGGCCCGATCCCGATTGGTCGGGCGAGAGGCCGGATCCCGGAACCAGCACCGGCCCCTATCGGATCTACAACATCGGCAGCAACTCGCCCGTCGAGCTGATGAAGTACATCGAAGTGATGGAGGACTGCATCGGTCGCAAGGCGGTCATCCGCATGCTGCCGCGACAGCCGGGAGACGTGCTGGCCACCTACGCCGACGTGGCTGATCTGATGCGCGATGTCGGATATCGGCCCGACACGCCGCTCGAAGTCGGGATGCAGCGATTCATCGACTGGTATCGCGAATACTTCGGTGTGTAGTCTCGACGACCGCTCGAACGGCTCGGCGGGGTGGATCGTGACACGCGGGGCGTTCGTGCTGCTCGCCGTCGGAGCACTCGCAGTGATCGCATCGGCCCGTCCGGCGGCTGCGACCTTCGACGAGTACGACCGCGTCGTCGACGTGACAGGCCTGCCGGGTCCGGTCGCGTGCGCGGCGATGCAGGACGCGTTGAACGACGTGCTCGGCGGCGCCGTGCCGTCGCGGCGCGTGCTGTTCCGGGGGAGTCTCGGCACGAAGGAGGCCCCGGTCGATTTCTCGATGTTCCACAACAAGGGGCGACGGGGAGCCGGAGGACGCGACTGGCCGTACGCGGTCTGTCACGCGTTCTGGCCGGCCCGCGATGCGATTCCCGGGGCGGGCATCGTCGACGGCTATCCGGATCCGCTGCTCGGCCGCGTGATCGCCGAGGGACGCGCAACGCGACAGTCGACGCGCTCGACCATCGACTTCGCCGAGGAGCGCTGCCATTCGTTCTCGTTCGACCGCAAGCTGGCCATCGTGGTGGGCGGTCGAGGCGAGGGCCAGATCCGCTGGGTGGCCGGATGTGAAACTCGAAAGCGGGCGCGCGTGGAACCGGACTGGAGCGAGGTCCCCGACGCGACGTCGACGATCCGGATCGTCGCGCTGCCCCAGATGGACTTCGGTTCGATGGATCTCGAGGTCGAGTACGACCTCGAAGTCCACTATCGAAACTCGCCGGAGCAGAAGGAGGGCCAGTACGGCGTCTTCGCCGACATGGGTCTTGCTTGTTATTTCAGCGGGGAGTCCGGTCCCAGTCCGGATGCGGGAGGCTGCTCGCCGCTGATCATGGATGGTCTGCACCGGCGCGGCCGGATCAGCGTCCACGAGTACGGACGACGTGACGACGATCTCGCGTGCGTGCCCACCTGGCTCGCTGACGACCGGCTCACCAACCGCCCGTTCTCGATCATCTGGCAGGCGTTCGGTCCAGGTGTCGTCCGTGGCAGCGACGATGTGCGCCTCGAAGTGGTCGGGCAAGGCGATCGCGACAACCTCGGCGTGGTGGCGTTCCACACCTGGAGCAAGGACTTCCGCGGCTGGCGGATCAACGGGATCGGCACGGCGCTGTGGATCGGCGGAAGTCTCAACAACACGCTCTACGACCCGTAT
>JANOFF010000034.1:0-58946 GCA_031413515.1 bacterium | reverse complement strand
CTGCTGCCGCGATTCGAGCTGGCGCTGGAATCCGAGCGGCCGCTGCGTACGGTCCGCCGCCACGTGACGCTCGGGCCGGAGGGGGGCGTGGCGATGCGCGTCGTGGGCCAGCGATTCGGACCTCGCCGGAGCTGATAACCTGCCGGGATGTCTGATTCCAGCTTTCCCGTTGCCCGCCACCTCGACCGCGTCGCCGTGATCGAGCGCTCGATCGGCGCCTCGATCGAGCGCGTCTGGGAGAACGTCCTCGACTGGGAACATCTCCCGTGGCTGCACAGCCGGGATTTCGCGTCGATCGCACTCGACGAGCAGGCGGATTGGGGCTGGCGCGCAACCGCAGCCTCTCGCCACCGGCCCGACGACTGCTTCGTGATCGAGCTGCGGACGGATCGCGAAGCCGGGCGCTACGTAACCCGGACACTCAGCGGAACGGGTGCTGGATCGGAGATCTGGACCGCCCTCGAAGTCGCGAGCCCCGTGGTGACGCGCATCCGTGTCGAGTTCTGGCTACCCGACGTACCCGAGTCGACGCGTGCCCGGATCGGTGCCGGATACGTGCGTCTCTACCAGCGACTCTGGGACGAGGACGAATCGATGATGCGCGAACGTACTGCGCGCCTCGCCGAGAGATCCTCGGATCGCAAGATCCGCGCGCGGCAGGTCACCGATCTCGGAACGCGGACCGAGCTGCTCGCGGAGCTGCCGAAGTCGGTCGACGCAGGGGGTGCCACCTGGCGGATCGTGATGTGGAAGGGCGAGCCGCTGATCCACGATGCAAGCTGCCCGCACTCGTCAGGTCCGCTCTACGCTTGCGAGCCGAGCGCCGATGGCGAGATCGTGTGTCCGTGGCACGGGTATCGGTTCGACGTACGAACTGGCAGGAGTAGTGACGGGCGGCACCTGCGGCTGCGGCAGCCACCGCGACTCGAGCACGACGCGATCACCGACCGCGTCGTGCTCGTGGTCGATTGAGGCCGCGTCCGATCAGGCGGATGCGCTCGGTCGAGCCGAAACAGCCGCGTGCCAGCGCTGCAGGTTCTTCTGCGCCGGATCGATGCCGATCTTGCTCACGCGGCCGAAGTCGATGCCGCAGAGCGCCGTGATGTCCGCGATCGTGTAGCGGTCTCCCGCGATGAACTCGCGGTCGGCGAGTTCGCCATCCAGCCACGCCAGCCGCTCGAGCGCTGCGGCCCGGCAGGCCTCGCCCCAGGCCGGCACCTGCTGGATGCGGCCCTTGAAGAACTCGTGGCTGTGT
Organism: bacterium; assembly: GCA_031413515.1. Taxonomy (GTDB): domain Bacteria; phylum Myxococcota_A; class UBA9160; order UBA9160; family UBA4427; genus TMED88. Next base: position 57,691 of record JANOFF010000034.1, on the reverse strand, counting down.
CGGAAGGGCGCAGCGATGTTCAGGAACACTTCGTGTTCCATACGGCGGTTCCACATCTCCACGATCGCGGCGTCGACTGCATCGACTCCCATCAGCGGGGGATCGGGCTGCACTTCTTCGAAGTAGCGGCAGATCGCGACGCTCTCGGCGATCCAGCGACCATCGTCGAGCTCGAGCACCGGCACGCCGGCCATCGGATTCTTCGTGAGGAAGGCCGGCTGCCGGTTCTCGCGCTTCGCGATGTCGATGTCGACACGCGGGACCTCGATGCCCTTCTCGGCGAGGAAGATCCGTACGCGGCGCGGATTCGGGGCCATCTTGCTCTCGATCAGCTTCATGCTTCGTTCCTTTCGGGTTCGCGCGAAGATCTCGGCACGAATGGCAAGGGGCGCGGACGCGTCACGCTACCGCTTCGCAGGACCACTCTCCAGAACCACCCGCCTCACGCTGTCGTCGCCAACCGCCGTGCCGTCGGCGAGCTTCTCGATCAGCCGGTCTCCCCCGAACTGCTTGACCAGGGCCTTCGGCAGCGCGTCCATCTTGTAGTCGGCCGGCATCGTCGGTACCTCGTTGTCCCGACGCTTCATGGCGGCCTCGAGGGCCGGCTCGAGTTCGATCATCTTCTTCGCGCGCAGCGTCTCGTCGCGATCCTTGAACTCGGGAAGCACGTCGCGACCGAAGAGCTCGAGAGATTCCATGATGTGCTCGTGGCGATTCCGGCCAGACTGCAGGATGAAGATGATCTGATCGACGCCGGCCTCCTCGTAGCGCCGGAGATAATCGCGCAACTGCTTCGGCGTCCCGACTGCACCCCGCAGACCCGCATCGCCTCCCGCGGCTGCCACCTTGGCGCCGAGTCGTTCCATCTCGAGTGCGGCTGCCACCTCGGGCGAATAGCCCTGTTCGGCGCGTCGATGCTGGAACTCGTCCCAGACATTCGTGCGGCCCGGAACATGGGAACCGAAGATGTAGTAGTGCGCGAGCGAGTAGCCGAAGAAGTTCGCCCCCTCGAGACCTCGTGCGATCGCGGTCCGCTCGTCCGGATGCAGCATCATCGGCGTCACGCATGCGAGTTCGGGATTCACGAAGTGTCCGATCGGCGAGCATTCGCGGGCGATCGTCTCGCGATAATCGCGCACCCAGGTCTGTGCCTCCTCGGGATCGATGAAGGCGAAGCTGAGCGCACCGAGTCCCTTCTGCGCGGCGAGCAGGATCGTGTCGCGACGGGAACACGCGACCCAGAGCGGAGGGTGGGGCTTCTGGACGGGCTTCGGCACAACGTTGCGCGGAGGGATGCTGCAGTATCTGCCCTCGTGTCCGGTGAACGGTTCCTCGGTCATGCAGCGGACGGCGACCCGCAGCCCTTCCTCCCAGGCCGGGCGCTTGTCCGCCGGATCGATCCCGAAGCCGCCGAGTTCTGCAACCGACGAAGATTCACCCGATCCGAACTCGACGCGGCCGCGGGACACGAGGTCGAGCGTGGCGATGCGTTCCGCAGTCCGCGCGGGATGGTTGTAGTCGGGCGCCGTCTGGATGATCCCGTGTCCGAGACGCAGGTTCTTCGTGCGCTGGGACACGGCGGCGAGGAAGACCTCGGGGGCGCTCGAATGCGAATACTCCTCGAGGAAGTGGTGCTCGACTTCCCAGACGTAGTCGAATCCGACTGTGTCGGCGAACTCGCACTGGTCGAGTGCGTCCTGGAAGAGCGTCAACTCGTCATCCTGCTTCCAGGGGCGAGGCAGCTGGTGTTCGTAGAAGATTCCGAAGCGCATTCCGATCTCCTCGAGGCGATCAAGGCTTTGTGCTCACTTGCGGGCCGGAAGCCGATCCGCACGGGGATCAGCGGCGTCCCGCATCCTTCGACACACCCGAGGCGATCGCATCGGACATGCGGGCCGCATGACCGAACACACCCTTCGCCATCAGCGACGCTTCGCGCTTGCGGCGACGGCGATAGATGTCGGCGCGCACGGCGTGGGTTTTGCGATCCTCGGGTGCAGCACGCACCGCCAGTTCGACGAGATGACATGCGAGCCGCCACTCCTCGGCGTCCGCGAGTTCCGCGGCGCGTTCCACCAGCGATGCGGCACCACCGGCCAGCACACACAGCTCGCGGGCCAGAGCGGATTCGGGAGCTGGCTTCAGGTTCGCCGGATTCCCGTCGTACCACCCGCCATAGAGGCGCCAGACATTCCGGACCACGAACTCAGGCTCATCGTAGAGCGGACGGAGATACGGACGTTCGAGCACTTCCGGATCGACCCTCACACTGGCGAGCACGCGATCGAGCGGCACTCCGGCGTTCATCATCTCGAGCGTCTGGGCTACTAGCGATTCGAGTGTGTCCGCCACGTCATCGAGCACGCGCGTGATGCGGCGAGCGCCTGCGATCGGCAATCCATGGGCCGGCACGAACAGCTCGGCTCCCAGGCTCGCCATCTCGCGCAGCGCAGCCGCCCACTCGACGGGATAGCGCTGCACCTTCTGCGGATTGCCGGCGTTCGGGAAATTCCAGATGAAGAAGTCACCGGCGCAGATCGTCCGCCGCTCCGGCATCCAGGCCCACACGTGATCGTCGGTTTCGCCGCGTGCGTGACGCAGTTCGATGTCGACCCCGCCCACCGCCATCCGCATCCGATCCGCGATCTCGAGATCGGGCGGCGGGGTGTCGTGCGCGAGAAACTGCTCTTCGCCACCGAGGCCGGCGCCCTCCATCGCGCCGCGCAGACCACCGAACTGTCGCTCGTTGATGGCGAGGTTGTAGCCGTTCGTCGCGCGATAGCGGGCGAATCGGGCTGCCACGTTCTCGTGCCCCGCGACACGCGGGCGCGGATGTCCGCGTTCGACCGCATCGGCAATGAAGCGCCCGGCACCCCCCACGTGATCGACGTGCCCGTGCGTGTAGACCAGCGTGTGGAATCGATCCGTCGACCAGCGCCGGATCGCGTCGACCACGGCGCCCGCTGTCCGGTGCCCGCTCGTGTCGAACGAGACGAGGCCGTCGGCGGTCTGCAGGGTGACGACGTGGGAGAAAGATTCGACGATCGAGAGACCCTCGGCGAGCACCGAGAGTTCCTGCGTGATGCGATTGACCGGCTCGTCGGCCACGCCACTGTCGATGATGCGGCTCGACAGTTCGAGCAGGTCGGGCATGGGGGGCTCCTCGTCGGGATCGATCCAGGAATGTCTGCTTGCCCATCCTACACCCGGCACCGCATCCGCGCGGCGCCGAATCGACTCAGCCGAGCTCCACCGGAAGGCGATCGGGTCCGCGAACCGTGGATCCGCAGGGGGCGGCCTCGAGGGGATCTCCGACGAGTCGCATTCCCGGTGCGCGCTCGCAGAACACGTCGAGGGCGATCTCGAGACTCTTGCGCGCGAGATGGACGCCAGGGCATGACCGTTCGCCCCGACCGAACGTGAGCATGTCCTTCTGCGGACGCGTCATGTCGAAGTGATCGGGATCGACGAACACGGCGGGATCGCGGTTCGCGGCCGCCATGCTGAAGAGCACTGTCGACTCGGACGGGATCTCGACGCCTCGAAAGACCACGGTCCGATCCGTCGAGATCCGCGGCAGATTGGCGACCGGCGTCTCGTAACGCAGGAGTTCATGGATGGCGCCCGCACGCAGCTCCCGATTCTCGACCACCCTCTTCCATGCGCCGGGCTCCGTGAGAAGCGTGTACAGGAGGCTGCCGATCGCGTCGTGGGTCGTCGTCGCACCAGCCGCGAACATCAACCGCACGTGGGAGAGCACCTCTTCGTCGCTGAGACGGCGCCCCTCGACCTCCGACGACACCAGTTCGGAGATCACGTCGTCGCACGGAGAGCTGCGACGAGCCTCGATGGTGGGAGCGAGATAGCGGGTGAATTCGGCGGCCGCGCGGTGTGACACGGCCCGTTCGACGGTCGGTGGCGAGAGCATCTCCCACGCCCAGCGATGAAAGTTGGCTTCGCCATCACGCGGCACACCCAGCAGCCGTGAGATGACGAGGAACGGGAAGATCCGGGTGAACGACGCGACGAGGTCCACACGGCGCTGATCGATGATCCGATCGATCACCTCGTGCGCGAGGCCAGCCATGGCATTCTCGGCAAAGCGCTCGATCGGACGGGAGCGGAACGCGGGCGTGGCGAGGCGGCGATACAGACGATGCTCGGCGCCCTCCATCGACTGGAAGTTCGGCCCGATCACCTGGGCGATCGACCGCTTGTAGAGGGTCGCGGGAGGGAACTTGTCGACGTCGAGAAAGGCCTCGAGCAGCGCATCGAACGTGGTGATGAGAAACGCCTGACCGCCGCCGAAACGGACGCGCACGATCGGACCCTGTGCGCGAAACTGCTTCAGCCGAGCGTGCATCTCCGCTCCGGGCATCGGATCCGTCGCGAAATCTGCGTCACTCACGCGTGGCCTCTCCTCGACCGTCGAAACCGTCTTCTGGCGCTCAGTCGTGCACCGGTTCGATGATCAGCGTCGGTACACCGAGCGGTCGTCCCTCGATGGTGCAGACCCGCGTGCCGGCCTTGTGACCGTCGCGGATGCCACTCACCTCGAGTCCGGACTGCACGAGACGCGCGCGAGCCTTCTCGATGTCGCGCACTTGATAGGCGACACCGAAGAATCGATCCGGCTGAGCGCCGTCGACACCCGCATCGGAACCGGCCCGCAGCGAGGCACCGATCTCGATCGTCGCTCCGCCGACGCGAAAGAAAAGCAGCCGCACGCCGCGCTTCTCGAAGGACCGGTCGAGCGCCAGCCGGAGTCCGAGCTGATCGCCGTAGAGCGACTTCGCACGGTCGGGCTCGTCCGTCATCACGACCACATGGTCGATCCGGCTCGCCACGCCCGCTTCATCGGAGATCGGCAGCGCCGGAGGCAGAAGCTCGGGCTCGGATAGCTGTTCGATCACGAAGATCCCGATGCCATGCGTTTCCTTCGTCGGAAGCATCACGTTGCGAAAGCGGCGGAAGGCACCGGACGCGGTGTCGTGCGCGAGGCCCGTGATCGGCTCGCTCGGCGACAGTCCCGCGGCCCGCAGGCGCACCGCCTCGGCGGCAGCGTCCCGCGTGCCGAACGCGAGCGCATGCAGGCCGGGGCCGCGCTCGCGGAGGCGCGCTCGCAGGCCGTCGGCAACCAGCCCCTCGTCGATGGGTGCGAGCAGCTCGACGTAGGTGTTCTCGAGCTTGAAGATCCGGTTGGCGGTGCCGAACGACGGATGCGTGCCCGCCCAGGAGGGCGATCGACCGAGCACCGCGATGGCGGTCCGCTCGGCGGTCTGAAGATCCTCGACGGCGATCACGACGTGGTCGAGGGTTTCGATCACAGGACGACCTCCGGCGAAACGAGCAGCATAGCGTCACCGTCATCGGGGCTCGTGCGACGTGACGCCAACGCCCTCGCGACGCGGAGGTGATCGCTGCGCTACGTCCGCTGCGGCACCCGAGTGCGTGCGTCTCAGGGTGCTGCGGACGCGTATTCGGCGGGCACGCCGAGAAGTCGGGCCAGGTGCGCGAAGGTTCGACGGGCGACGGGCTCAGGATCGGACTCGCCGCGATCGGCCGCGAAGGTGGCCTCGACCTTCATGATCGTGTTCAGCAGGACGGCCAGTTCGCGGGGATCGCCTGCCACGAAGACGCCGGCCGCGATCCCCTCGGCGACCAGCCGTTCGAGATCTTCGAGGCCTCGTCGCCAGAGATCAGCCGCAACTTCATGGCCCGGTCGCACCGACCAGGCGATTCGGCTCCGCAGATGGATGGCCAACCAGTCCTTGTGGGTGAACATGAACTCCACGAAGGCATGCGTCATGGCGTCGAGTCGCTCGACCGGACCCCCGTGTGTCCGCGACACGGCTTCGCGAACGTGTTCGTGAAACCCGGCGCCCCGCTCGTGCATGATCGCGTCGAAGAGTTCGCGCTTTCCGGGATAGCTCGCGTAGATGGTCTTCAGTGAGACGCCCGCCTCCGATGCGATCTCCTGCATGGTCGCGCCGTCGAAGCCGCGCGCACCGAAAACACATTCGGCGGACTCGAAGATCAGGTCGCGGTACATGCGGGCCCGCGCATCCTCGAGCCGACTGCCGCCAGGCTTGTCGTCCGCCGCCATGCCGAACTCCCCGTGCCTCTCGTTCTGTCAGTCTTGCCGGCTCGCGGCCCTTGCCTCGAAATTCGGCGGGCAACACGACTCGCGTGACCGGAGACGCTCTACCTTGATCGCCGGGAACATCGTGACTGACTCCAATAGAAACTTCTAGTGGAAATCTGAAATTTAGTAGTTATATTTCAGATAACTTATATTATCCGTTTCGCACCTCCTGCGAATCTGGACGCATCGGCCCCGACCCAGTGGCGGGGACCTCCGGAGCACAGCCATGCAGCAACTGACACACATGGATGCCGTTTTTCTCTCCATGGAGACCCGCGAAACGCCGTCGCACATCGGCGGCCTCGCCCTGCTCGATCCGTCTTCATCGCCGATCGAGTTCGGCTTCCAGCGCTTCGTGGACTTCCTCGAATCGCGCGTTGCCCTGTGTCCGCGATTCTCCTGGCTGATCCAGGAGGTTCCGCTCGGGCTCGATCGCCCCTACTGGATCGAGAGCAAGGGCACTCGACCGAGCGATCAAGTCCACCGAGTCAACGTGCCGTCGCCGGGCACCGCACGAGAGCTCGCTGACCTGGCGGGGCTGTTGTTCGAGCGACCGCTCGATCGCAGCCGACCGCTGTGGGAGATCTTCTTCATCGAGGGACTTCAGGGTGGACGTGTCGCGCTGCTGTGGAAATTGCATCACTGCCTGATGGACGGCGCTTCTGGCGCCGGACTCGCGGAGTTGTTGTTCGATCTTTCACCCGAGCCGGGCGGGCGCCCACTGGTCCCCGTCGACGACACGGCGCGTGCCGGCCGGCCGGCGGGCTATGGCGAGATGTTCGGCCGGGCCGTGCGCAATGGACTCGAGCTTCCGGTTGCAGGTGCCCGACACGTCGGTCGCGCGGTGCGCCGCGCAGTCGACGGGATGTTCGAGGAAGATCCGGTCGAAGGCCGCGTGACTGCCCCGCGTGCGTCGTTCAACACCACGGTCGGCGCACGGCGCGCAGTGGCGTGGTCGACCGTCCCGCTGGATGACGCCAAGGCGATCAAGAACGCGCTCGGAGTCAAACTGAACGACGTCGTGCTCGCCATCACGGGCGGCGCGATCCGACTCTACCTCGAACAGCGAGGCGAGCTGCCCGAGCAGTCGCTCGTCGCCGCAGTTCCGATCTCGATGCGCGACAGCGGCGACAAGCTGCTCGGCAACAATCTGTCGGAGATCAACGTCTACTGGGGGACGGATCGCGAGGATCCGGTGGAGCGTGTGTTCGCGATCCACCAGGCGGCCAACAACGCCAAACGCGACGTGAAGATGCGCCGATCGATCGATCCGATGGGAATTCTCGCCGAGACGCTCGTGCCTGGAGCGGTGAACTGGCTGATGCGCGCCGTGAGCAGCTTGACCGATTCGATCCCGCTGCCCGCCAACGCAGTGGTGTCGAACGTCACGATGACGCCGATCCCGCTCTACATCGCCGGTGCGAAGGTGGAGGGCATCGTGCCCATCTCGCTTCTCGCGCCGACGCAGGGACTCAACATCACCGTGATCAGCTACGACGGCGGTCTCCACTTCGGCATCACGGCCGACCCCGACCAGTTGCGCGAGCCGTGGTTCGTTGCCGGTGCGATCCAGAAGGCGATGATCGAACTGCAGCAGGCGGTCGCGGGCGAAGAGGCGCTCCACGGCTGATCGCAGTCGAACGGTATCGCCAGAAGTGGTGATGGGGGGGCCGTCGATCCGTTCGCTAGGTTGACGGCGTGTCGACGTACAGTGTGCTCCTCGTGGAAGACGATCCTTCGACGAGGACCTATCTCGAGAACGCGGTCCTCGCGCATCCGGAGCTCCGGCTGCTGGCTGCCGTCGGCAGCGTCGCGGAGGCCCGCAGACGGCTGGGCAAGTCTCCGATCGATGTGCTCCTGACCGATCTCGGTCTGCCCGATGGAAGCGGAATCGCGCTGATCACGGAAGCGAGTGCACGGGGAGGGATCCTGTCCCTCGTTGTCACGGTGTTCGGCGACGAGGCGCACGTCGTCGAGGCGATCGAGGCGGGTGCCATGGGCTACCTGCTGAAGGATCAGTCTCCGGACGACGTCGGTCTCGCGATCCTCGACATGATCCACGGCGGCTCGCCGATGAGCCCGGCGATCGCCCGCTACCTGTTGCGACGGATGCACGGCGAGAAGAACGAGCCGATCTCCAATGACGCCCCTCGACTGTCCGATCGCGAACGCGAAGCCCTCGGCTTCATCGTCAAAGGCTTCACCTACGCGGAGATCGCCGAATTGACGGGCATCTCCACCCACACCGTTTCGAGCCACATCCGGAAGCTGTACCGCAAGTTGTCCGTCCACTCCCGGGGCGAGGCCGTCTACGAGGCGCTCCAGCTCGGAATCGTCCGCTCCGAGGACTGAGTTCCGCGCATCGCGAACCGGAGTGTCACCGAGGTTCCATCCTCTCGGGTCACGACTTCGAGTCGTCCTCCCATCGCCGCCGCCCGCGAACGCATGTTGCCGAGGCCGCGGCCGGACTGCGCGAATGTCCGGGGTGCGCTCGATCCGTCGTCCCGAAGATCGATTACGATCGAACCATCGGCATCCGAAGCCGTCCGGATCGTGAGCGCCGATGCACGCGCGTGCTTGACGACGTTGGTGACAGCTTCCTGCACGATGCGAACGAGGTGGAGCACGTCCTCCGGGCCGAGAGCGACTCCCGATCCCGCTTCTCCCACCTTCCAGAGGAGTCGCGTCTGCGCGGGTGCCAGACGCCGCTCGAGATGGACGCGCATCATTCCGAGCACGGACGGCACGTCCCGGGCTCCGGGATCGAGCGTCTCGATCGTCAGCCGGAGGTCGTCGATCGCCGCTTGCAGGATCCGCGCGATGGCCTCGCCGCCCGAACCCTGGCTGCGCGCCATCGCGAGAGCCGATACGAGATGCCCCCCGGTGCCGTCGTGCAAGTCACGCATCAGCCGCTCTCGCTCCTCCGCGACGATCTGCACATGCTCGAGCTCGCGCAACCGGTCGTAGCTCTCGCGCACCTCGCGCTCGCGTTCGGCGACACGCTCGGACAGCTCGCGGTTCTGCGCTTCGCTCTGGCGGAAGCGACGGTAGGTGCGCACCAGCAGGATCCAGGCACAGAATGCCGCCGCAAGCATCAAGCCCCGCGTCGCCATGCCGACCCAGGGTGCGACCGCAAGGAACGCCACGATGGGAACCGAAGGATGGAGCTGCTTCCGACGCACCCCCTGTACCAACAGCACGAGCAGATAGCCGTAGACGCCGACTGTCCCTGCCAGCCAGACGACCCACACCGCGAACGCCCAGACTGCCGGAACGGTGGCGAAGACCACGGAGGTCAGGACGAAGGCAGCCAGAAGCCATCGCTCGGTCAACGCCCGCGAGAGACCGAGAAAGCGGTGGACGCTGAGGACCAGCAGAAAGGCGGCCCAATGGCCGAGTGAACCCGCCAGCCACTCCCAGGCCCGACTGGGCAGGGGAACCTGCGTGACGAAGTAGCCCGTGCCCGACAGCGCGAGGGCGAGCGCCGCACAACCAAGAAAGAAGAACGCCTGGCGATCGGATCGAAGTGAATACGACTCGGCGAACATCAGCAGCGCCACCAGCCACGCGAGCAGGATCGCGAAGCGGGGTCCCTGGGCGTCGACCAGATACTCGAGCTCGTAGACGGGCCGCAAGTCGCGATCCGGTCCGATCCAGACAGCGCCGAGCGTGCCGGGAAAGCCCGGAGTCGTCGCCAGATGGATCGCGATCTCGTTGCGGCCTTCGCGCACGAGGACGGATGGCACCCAGTAGTAGAAGGGAACGGCCTGGGCGCGCGCGATCGGTGTCTCGAATCGCCCCAACCGGCCGAGCGACGTCCCGTTGAAGAAGACTTCGGAATTCAACCGGGCGCGACTGACGAAGATTCCCAAAGGCTCTTCGCTTCTGCGCAGATCGATCTGCATGCGGTACCAGCCCTCGGTGGCGACACGCCGTCTCACCACCCCCCAGCTGTCCGGAAGCTCGACCGACATTCCTCCCGCGCTGTCGTCCTCTGGTCGTGCGGGTCCGAGGACGAGTTCTGCTGATTCGATGCTCGTCGCGGACTCGGGCAATCTCGCCGAGCAGCCCGCTGCGAACGCGATGAAGAGCGTCCCGAACGAAACGCCGACCCGTTGCCTGAAGCGACTCCCCATGGCGCCCGATGCTCCCACGCCGTGATGCCCCGGGCCAGCGCGAATCGGGTGTTCCGCGATCGCATCGCCAGTTCTGGCGATTCCGACGAGGTCCTTCGGACGAATGGACACTCGGCGGATCCGGCCCCGAAGCCGCGTCGCCCGATCGCACGGGCTGGGCGAACATGCCGACGAGTCCCCCGCGACTGGAGTCCTGCTGTCCGATGTCCGACGTCTACTACGACCCCTACGACTACGCGATCGATGCCGATCCGCATCCGGTCTGGCGCCGCATGCGTGACGAGTTGCCCGTCTACCGGAACGAAGCGCTCGACTTCTATGCATTGTCGCGCTTCGCCGACGTGATGGCGGCTTCGCTCGCTGACGAGACATTCAGCTCGGCCTTCGGGACCGTGCTCGAGCTCATGTCCGATTCGCCGGGTCAGTCGCCAATGATGATCTGGCAGGATCGGCCCGAGCACACGCGCCTGCGCAAACTCGTGAGTCGCGCCTTCTCGCCCCGCCGCATTGCCGAACTCGAGCCGCGTGTCCGGCAGATCTGTCGCGCCGATCTCGACGCGCTGGTCGGCCGCGATGGGTTCGATTTCGTGGCCGACTTCGGCGCGAGGATTCCGGTGATGGTGATCAGCTCACTGCTCGGGGTCCCGGAAGAGGATCAGGATTCGATCCGCGAATGGACCGACGCCCTGTTGCATCGCGAGCCCGGCGAGGTCGATGGTGGTGATCGACATCAGAAAATGAGCGAGCGGCTCTGGGGCTACTTCGCGCGCTACGTCGCCGACCGGCGCAAGCATCCTCGAGACGACATGATGACCGACCTGATCCGGGCCGAGATCGAGCTCGACGATGGCTCGACGCGGCGCCTCGAAGACAACGAACTATTGGCGTTCATCGGCTTGTTGTCAGGAGCCGGCAACGAGACCGTGGCCCGTCTGCTCGGCTGGGCGGGCGTGCTGCTCGCGCGCTTCCCCGAGCAGCGTGCTCTGCTGATTCGCGATCGCAGCCTGATCCCCAATGGTGTCGAAGAACTGTTGCGATACGAGGCGCCGTCACCCGTCCAGGCACGACGTCTGACCAAGGACATCGAGCTGCACGGACAGACGCTGCCTCGCGGTGCGCGCGTCCTGCTGCTCACTGGATCCGCCGGGCGCGACGAACGCGAGTACCCGGACGCGGACCGCTTCGACGTGACTCGCCGGATCGAACGACACGTGTCGCTCGGTTACGGGGTCCACTTCTGCCTCGGCGCGTCCCTCGCCCGTCTCGAAGGCCGGGTCGCGCTCGAGGAGGTGCTTGCGCGATTCCCCGAGTGGACCGTCGACGAAGCGGCGAGCGAGATGGTGCATACGAGCACCGTCCGCGGCTGGGCGAAAGTTCCGATCCGCTTGTGAGATCCGATGCGCGGCGGCGTCTGATAGCCTTGCGGGCGTGATGCGCCGTTCGCTCCTGTCCGTGCTGCTCCCGTGCGTGCTGGCGCTGCCCATCTTCGGTGGCTGCGAGCCTGCGCCCTCCAGCGGATTCACGCACGTCACCGCGCTGCGCCCCGAGTTCGAGCCCACCGGGAAAGCCAGTCCGACGGGCGGAGATCTCGTGCTGCACGACGGCGTCGCGCTCCGGTCGTGGCGAACCGCTTCGGGTGAACGCGCATCGCTTCAGGTCGTCGCGACCGCCGGTGCGCGTGTGGAGCTCTCGGCCGCGCGAACCGACCGTCTTCCGGCGCGTGCGCGTGTGTCGATCACGCTCGAAGACGGGCCCGCCGAAACGGTCTTCGACGAGCCGATCGAGCGCGATGGCTGGACACCGATCGGGATCGAGCTTGGAGCCTACGCGGGCCGGAAAGTCACTCTCACATTCGCGTCCGATGCGGGCGTGGATGGATCCGCGGCGATCGATTGGGGCGAGCCGATCCTGCTCGAGCGACGCGGCGCGACGCGGCCGCCCGACATCGTGCTCGTCACCCTCGACACGACCCGGGCCGACGTGGTCGCCGATCCGCAGATCGCCCCGAATCTTGCGGCCCTCGCAAAGCGGGGGGTCGCGTTCACGAACGCTTGGAGTGCGGCCACGTCGACGACGGCTTCCCACGCGTCGATCCTGACGGGGCTGCCTGTCGAGCAGCACGGTGCGACGACCAATCGCAGCGTGCTCGCGTCCGAACTCGACACCTTGGCCGAGCAGTTGGCCGCGCGCGGCTACCAGACCGCAGCGTCGGTGACGGTGAACCACATCGGCCATGAGGCCGGCTTCGGTCAGGGATTCGGACGCTTTCGTCCGGCCACACCGGGCGACTCGCTCGATGGTGCAGCGAGCATCGATCAAGTGCTCGGTTGGCTGGACGTCTGGTCGGCATCCGGCGATCGTCCGTTCTTTTTGTGGGTGCATCTCTTCGATCCCCACACCCCCTATGGACCGCCGCGCAGCTTCATCGATGGCGAACTCGCCAGGCGGGGCATCCTGCTGCCGCCGCAGCGTGTCGATCCGCCGACCGTTCCGATCTTTCCCGGCGCGTTGCCGACTCCACTCGCGTGGCTCGACGGGATCACGAATCGCGCCCACGTCGACGCCCTCTACCGAGCGGGTGTCGCCTATGCGGATCATCTCACCGGACGCCTGATCGAGCGCATCGATTCACTCGGACAGCGCGAACGGACCCTCGTAGTCGTGACGGCGGATCACGGCGAGGCGCTGGGTGAACAGGGTGTCTTCTACCAGCACGCGGGACTCTGGCCCGCAAGCCTGCGGGTTCCACTTATCGTCGCGGGCCCCGGATGGCCGAGCACTCCGCCGAGCGACGAGCGCGTCGGCGGCGTCGACATCCTGCCGTCGCTCGTCGCCACTGCAGAGGGGCGGATCGATGAGGCGCCGCTCCAGATCCGATCGGATCCAGGTGATCCCGGGCGTCGCGTGTGGTTTGCCGAGACGGGCCTGGCGCAGCTCGGATTCCGCGACTCGGAAGTCCACTTCGCGCAAGCGCTGTCGCCCGGACAATTCGGCGTGTTGCTCGACGAGCGCGCCGACGGCCCTCATGTGCGCGCGATCCAGCGCTATCCGGCGGGTGCGGCGTGGTTGTTCGACGTCCGCTTCGATCCGGCCCTCGACCACAATCTCGCCGAGGCTCCCGGCGCGGGCGTCGAGCGCTACCGCGCACTGGTTGCCGAACGAGCGCACGGCAGCGCGACACACCGACACGAGCGAACCGTCAGCGAAGCCGAAGCATCAGCCCTTCGCGCGCTGGGTTACGCCGAGGACCCGGAGCCTGATCGGAACCGATGACCGGTCCGACCAGGCTCCAAGTCGACGCTGCGCACTTTGACGCGGCTCGAGCAGCGCCCTGGATTCGCAGCGCCGCGCACGTTCCCTACTTGGCAGCGGGTGCGGCGGAGCTGGGCGCGATCGGGCTGAGGCCCTTGCTCCGGTTCTTGGCGGCGTCATCGACGCTGAATCCCGCCTTCGACCATGCCGCTGCATCGGCGGCGCTGAAGGACTGCTTGCTCCACTCCCGCGCATCATCGAGGTCGAATCCGGCCCCCGTCCAGGCCTTGTAGTCCTGCGCGGTGAAGCCCTTCTCGCTCCACTCCTGCGCGATCGCGGGGGTGGCGCCATCGGCTTTCCACTCGGAGATCTGCGTTTCGGACATTCCCGACCAGTCCGGTGTCGCGCATGCGAACACGAATACCAGTGCCACCGCCAGACCGACCACCAATCGGATCTTCTGCTTGATCATCTCTTGTTCCCCTCTTGTCTGATTGAATGCCACCCGCTCGTTGATTCGCGCGAACCCGGTCGTCGCGGTTCACCGCTCGATGGCCTGAACAGTGCCTCTTCCGAACATTACAAGAGACAGGTATGGCTGTCCCATGCAAAGTCAACCGGCCCTTTGTCTGATAGTCCGCTCCGCTGGCTTCGGGCCATGGACTTCGAAGTTTCGTCGGAACGAACGTCCTCGCTGCTGCGTCGATTCGTCGACGCTGACATCAGTCTCCGGTGACGTGAGCGTTCTCGCGAGGCGCCTGCGCCTCGCGATGATCGATCCGTGCATCGATCAGCACGAACCGCCTCTTGGGCTGGGGCGGATCGCCCCGACGTCGTGGCACTTCCTGCAATCTGAACTCGTGGCCGAACGTGTAGTGGACGATCCATGGATGTTCGGGCGGGACATCGATCGGAAACGCGAGATCGTGGCCCGTCGCCCGTCGCGCAGCGAGTTCGATTCGCAGGGCGTCCACCTCCGACACGTGGTGCAGCCGGCCGAGAGGAGCGACCACGCGCGCGACCGACAGTGCGACCACCAGCCAGGTCGCCGCGACGATCACTTCTCGAACCGACTGCCGCCGGTGCGTCACCGCCACCCCGATCGCCAGCAGCGCCGAACCGACGATCGCGATCGAGGTGGCCGTCGACCATGAGCCGAGGGATCGAGGCACGATCGGCATCGGGATCCGGAATGCACTCGCGGCGAACGGGTCGTAGTCGAAAAGCGGGGGCGAAAGGAACAACATCCCGGCGATCCCCAGCGCCAACCAGGCGAGCGAGGCGAGCGGCATGCCCCGCCGTTGCCTCAGATCGAACATGCCGATCGCAATCAGGGCCGCGATGAATGGATAGGCGTGCACGACGTACCACGGTCCAAGCTTGGAGATCGCACAGTAGAAGCCGAGCACGGTTACGCACTGGATCGCGATCACACGCAGCGTGACGTCGCCATCCCGACCGCGCGCTGCACCGCCCGCGAGCAGCGACGCAACGGCCGCGGGTAGGAGTGCGTTCTGCGGCCACGCGCCGAAGCCGATGCGCCGGGCGTAGTAGCTCGCATGATCGACGATGCGCGCGATGAACCCGCCCTCGCGGCCCGCCTGATCGCCGATCGCACCGATCACGTCCGGCAACACCGCGCGCAGTCTCCACGCCTGCCAGGCATGCCAGCCGAGCGCCAGTGGCAGCACGAGCACGCCCGAGCGGAGCCACGCGACGAACTTCGGCCGGGCCGATGGCAACAACGCAAAGCAGATCAGCTCGCCGAGCAAGGGGATCGGTGCCACCGGCGCCTTCCAGCCGAACAGCAACGCGAGGAGCATGTGGTGGATCACGAATCCACCGCGGGGCCGTTCGATGGCTCGCACGAAGGCCCCGGTGATCAAGACCAGCAGCAGCGCGACACCGGTCTCGAGTTCGCCGGTGCGCGCCGCGTGCAGGAATACGAACTGGAAATTCGTCAGCAGCAGCAGACCCGCGAGGAACGCCGCGCCCGGCCCGGCTGCGCGCAGGACCAGCGCCCAGGTGGCGAGCACCGCGAGCAGCCCGGCAACGGCGGACAGGATCCGCATGCCGAACAGCCCCGGGCCGACCCACGAGATCACGAGAGCCCGGGCCCAGTACTGCAGCGGCGCATTGGCGAACGTGTCGTAGACGTGCTCGCCCGGGCCGGTACGCACTTTCCAGTAGTCGCCGGTCTCGAGCATCGTCCAGGCGACGTCGTGGTAGAAGGCTTCGTCGGCGTCGACCACGCTGTAGTCGCCGAGTCCCATGAACAGCACGGGGATCGACAGAATCAACAGCACGCCGAGTGCGATCGCTGTCGGCGGCGCGGCGGAGTTCATTCACCTTTCCAGCGAGCGGGTCGTTTCTCCATATAAGCAGCCACGGCCTCGCGATAGTCGGACTCGGTCATCATCTGTTCGAGCAGTCGATTGGCGTCCTCGATGGAGCTCGCCACGTCGCGATGGAGATCCGTGTAGATCTGACGCTTGGTGGTGGCCAGCGACCCGGGTGAGACGGTCGCAATGAGGTTGCGCGCGTACGCGTAGGTGCCAGGCAGCAGTTCGTCCGGTGCGAAGAGTCGGTTCAGCAACCCCAGATCCATCGCCTCGTCGGTCAGGAATACGCGGCTCGACAGCAGCAGATCGTTGGCCGCCGTCAGCCCGATCAAGCGCGGCAGCAACCACGAGAGCCCGTACTCGGCGGGCAGATTCAAACGACCGTGGGCGGTGGTCAGCTTGGCACCGGGCACGGCAAACCGGAGGTCCGCATAGCAGGCCATCACCAGTCCTACGCCTGCCGCCGGACCGTTGATCGCGGCAATCACTGGTTTACGGAGACCGAACTGGAACGCAAAGTCGGCATCGAATTCGGGACGGATCCCGTACCCGGGACGGGCCAGATCCGACGGCGTGCCGGGGTCGTAGCCGCCGCGCTCGACATGTCCTTCGAGCGCCTTCGTGTCGGCGCCGACACAGAAGGCGCGGCCCTCTCCCGTCAGAACGATCACCCGGACGGCAGGATCGTTCTCCGCCTGCTCGAGCAGCCAGCGATACTCGGTGTGCATACGACCCGTCCAGGCGTTCATCCTGTGCGGTCGATTCAATGTGATCGTCGCGATCGCATCGGCGATCGCGTAGCGGGTGACCTTCAGCTCCATGTGCCCTTCGCGTCGCACGGAATTGCAACGACGCTAACTCAGCGAGCGCACGACCGCGTCAGGTGCCCGTCGCCGAACCACCCGCGCCGAGCGATCGCCCGATCGCCCGGAAGAACTCGATCGTCTCGAACTCGCGAAAGCCCGCCTCGTCGTTGGTCTTCGCATAGTCGCTGAACGCGGACAACTTCACGATCACCAGCCCCCGCGTCGGATTCACGTAGATGAACTGGTTGTAGACGCCGATCGCCGAGTACTCGCCCTCGTCGCCCTCCATCACCCACCACTGATAGCCGTACCCCATCGGAAAATCTGGATTCGCTTCGGGCATCAGATGCGGCGAATCGGGGGTGACTGAATCGTGGACCCAGCTCGCGGGCACGATCTGTTCGCCCTGCCAGACACCGCCGTTTCGAAACAGCTCGCCGTGCTTCGCGTAGTCGCGGGCCGTGGCGTTGAGTCCGCCGAACGCCATCTCCATTCCCTGGCTGTCGACCAGCCAGAAGGCGTCCGACTCCATGCCGAGGGGATGCCAGAGCTTCGTCTGCACGTAGTCGGCGATCCCCTGACCGGTCGCTCGCACCAGCAGCATCCCGAGGACTTGCGTGTCCGTCGAGTTGTAGTGGTTGTACGTGCCGGGTTCCCGCTCGCGCACGAGAGTGGCCGCGAATTCGTCGAACGACCCGCCGATCGCCATGATGCGGCCGAACCGGCCGATGTCCGAGTCGGGATCGCCGTAGTCCTCGTTCCAGCGCGCACCGGACGACATCTGCAGGATGTCCTTGATGCGCACCCCGTCGTAGGCCGAGCCCGCGAGCGATGGCGCATAAGAAGTGATCGGTTCCTCGATGCTGCCGATCCGTCCCTCCGCGATCGCGACGCCGATCGCCGCCGAGACGACGCTCTTGGCGACCGACATCGAAAGCCAGCGCACATCGCGCCCGCCGGTCAGCCAGTACTGTTCGAAGCGGACGGCGCCGTCCTGCAAGACGAGCAGCGCCGACGTGTCGGTCTCGGCGAGGAACGTCTCCGTGGCGACGTCGCGCCCATCGAATGGGAACGTCGCGGGCAGCAGGAGGGGCGGACCGTCGCGAAACTGGAACGGAGTCGTGGCCGCGGTCATCCGCGAAACCGGATAGAGATCATCGAGCCGGTTGAAGTACTCGTACTGTTCGGCGCCGGTGAAGAGCGACGCCGCGAAGGCCGCACGCTCGAGATTGCTTCGATAGAGGATTGCGAGCACGACGAGGCACACCACGAGCCCGGCGGCCGCGAGCAGCATTGCTTTCTTCATCGGGAACCTTTCGGGCCATGGGCGAGCTTGCGGAGTCGCCGAGTCTAACGGCTCGGCTGGCGTCCTCGACGAATCGTCTTTGCCGACGCTAGTGTCGGGCCCATGACCTATCGAGTCGTCGTCTGGGGCCCCGGTAACGTCGGTCGGCCCGCCATCCACAGTGTCGTCCGCAATCCTCACCTCGAGCTCGCCGGGGTGATCGTGCACAGCGCCGCCAAGGAAGGCCGCGATGCCGGTGAACTCGCCGGCATCGGCCCGATCGGTGTGAAGGCGACGCGGGACCACGCGGCCGTGCTCGCGACGCGACCCGACGCCCTCGTCTATACGGTGAACTCGGACTTCCGCCCAGCGGCGGCCATCGAAGAATGCTGCGATGCGCTGAGGGCGGGCATCAACGTCGTGTCCGCGGGCATGTACGGCCTGCTGCATCCGGCGAGCGCGAATCCCGCGCTGCGCGAGCGCTTCGAAGCCGCGTGCCGCGAGGGCCAGAGCAGCTTCTTCACGTCGGGCATCGATCCGGGCTTCGCGATCGATCTGCTGCCCCTCGTGTTGTCGGGTGTGTGTCAGGAGATCCGGCGCATCACCGTGCGAGAGGTGTTCAACTACACCCACTACGACCAGCCCGAAGCCGTGCGCAACCTGGTCGGCATGGGGATGTCGATGGACAAGACCCCGCCGATGCTGCTGCCGATCGCCCTCGAGTCGGTGTGGGGCGGGCCGCTGCGCGCGCTCGGTGAGGCGCTCGGCGTGAAGGTCAGCGAGATCCGCACCGTGGTCGAGAAACGCGCGCTCGCGAAGAGCGTCACGAACAAGATGGGGACGTTCGACGCCGGCACACAGGGCGCGTTCCGTTTCGCCGTGCAGGCGATCGTCGACGGCGAGCCGAAGCTCGTGGTCGAGCACGTGACGCGCATCCAGGACGACGCCGCGCCCGACTGGCCGCAGGCCACGAAGCAGGGCCTGCACCAGATCCACATCGAGGGTTCACCCGACCTCGTCGTGACGGTCGAGGCCGAGGACGCCGCGGGCAATCATGCGGGCGGGGGCAACGCGACCGCTGCCGGTCGCATCGTGAACGCGATCCCCACGATCTGCGAGGCGCCTCCGGGGCTGATCTGTGGCGCCGACCTGCCGCTCATCACGGGACGGGGCCTGGTCCGATAGGCACGACCACGGTGCCGGTCCGTGCTTCTGGACTGTTCGGTTTCTTCGGGACGGATCTCGATTCTCCGTGATAAGGTGGACCCCGAGAACCCGGACGGACTGGACGCCGTCGATCGATCCACTGATCACGGGCACGACCGATGGAGAGCACGGATGCGGCAAGTCACCGCCAGCATGATCGCTGCGATCGGCCTGTTCGTTGGCGCGGCACCTGCGAGCGCGTTCACGCTCTGGTACGGCGGAGATTTCCAGCGCACGTTGGAGGATCCCTTCCGCCTCGGTGAAAAGGCCACCTTGATCCTCTACCTGGAAGCCGATCAGCCCGGCATACAGATGCTGAGCGTCGGGGTGTTGTTCGACGAAGCCTTCTTCAAGTACAACCCGAAGCCGAACAGCAGTGTCGGAGTGCCCAGCTACATCCTCTACGGGATGTCCGGGATGATGAGCACCTGGCTGGCTGCCCAGCAGTCAACGTGGTTGCTCTGGCCGGGCCAGTTGCCTTCTGGAAGGCAGCAGGTGAACGTGAATTGGGCCGAGGTGACGTTCGCGGGCACGCACGCCACCGGGATCGGCAAGATCGCCGAACTCGAGTTCGAGGTGATATCCGCTGGAGACGGAATCGGCGAAATCAACATCACTCTCAGCGGCGGGGGAAACATCTTCCAGGTGAACGGGAACCCGTCGACGCCGATCCGACTGGAAGGGATCCCCGAGCCCACGACCGCCCTGCTGATCGGCCTCGGACTCGCGGGGATTGCGGTCATCGCGAAGAGACGCGCGTCGCCAATCTGATCGTAACGCGCGTCTGACTCGGAGATTCCCCGCCGGTGCGCCTCGTCGGCACGTGATCCGCGCACGTGACATTTTCACGCCCGTCGTACTTTCGTGTTGCTCACTTCGTCGCGCAGGCGTAGTCTGGTGCTGTATCCGGAATGCGGTGTGATGGAGGAAGAGGCTTCGTTGCCGCCGGCCACATCGCGCACCGCGACAACGGATACGTGATCCCGTGTCGGCGTCGACGAATCTGCCCGGACCAGCGCGCTCTCCCGCGGCCTCAGATCGAGAAACCGCGAAGAAGATCACGCCGGACGAGCACAATGCGGGGAGGTCTCCCTGATCCGGGAGCTTCCAACGAAACGCGGAGCACCCTCAGCCGTCAGGCTGTCAGGACCGAAAAACTGTCAGAACCGAAAGGCTGTCAGAACGAGGAGCACGACCACCGGATCGGTACGCAGGGCGCGTCTGCGCTGAGCAGACCACAAACAGGCGCCCATCGTCCTGGCCGGATCCAGCAAACCCACCTCCCGGCGCACGTCGCTCGTGCACCATGAAGGGAGCCCAGGGCAGCCGGATCATCGATGGACCGCACGGATTCGCACCGTGCTCCGAGAACGTCACGACTCTCACCAGCGCGGCGTCGCTTCGCAGAAAATCAAAGGCTCGCCCCGTCGGAGATCGGGGAGCACCCCGCAGCCTCGAACGCAAGCAGTGTGGCAGTGTGGCAGTGTGAGAGTCGGCCTAGCTGGGCCGAGCCTGCGCACCCCGCACGAGCCTCCCGGGCAGAGCGCCCGTCAGCTTGCCGTCCTCGCAGATCGACTCGCCGGCGACCAGCGTCATGCGGTAGCCGACCGCGCGCTGCACGAGTCGCTTCCCGCCGGCCGGCAGATCGAAGAGGATCTCCGGCGGACGCAGCCGCAGGTTGGGCCAGTCGATCAGGTTGATGTCGGCCCTCATGCCCGGTGCGATCACGCCGCGATCGCCCAGTCCCACGATGTAAGCGGTGGCGGCCGTCTGACGCTGCACGAGCCACGGCACGTCGAGTTTCTCGCCGCGCGTGCGATCGCGTCCCCAGTGATGGAGCAGGAAGGTCGGGAAGCTCCCGTCGCAGATCATTCCGCAATGCGCGCCGGCGTCGCCGAGCCCCGGCACTGCGTTCGGGTCGAGCAGCATCTGGCGTGTCGCGTCGAGATTGAAGTCGGTGTAGTTGAGGAAGGGTCGATACAGCAGCGCGCGACCGTCGTCCGCGAGCATCCAGTCGAGGGCCAGCGCCTGCGGGTCGACGCCGCGGCGCGCGGCTTCGGCGGCGAGACTCACCTCTGCGGGCGGTTCGTAGTCCGGCGGATCGCCGAGCAGGAAGATCCGCTCGAAGTCGGCGACGAGCATCGCAAGGCCTTCGGGCGGGTGCTCGGCGAGCAGCTTTGCGCGCAGCGCGGGTTCGCGAAGGCGCGCAACGAGCTCCATGCGCGGCAGTCCCGCGAGCGCGCGGAACGTCGGGTGCCCGCTGAACGGATGCAGACTCGCCTCGAGGCCGAGCAGGATCCCGATCGCGCGCGGCGCCACCTGCGCCTTCATCTCGAGGCCCGCGTCGACCGCTTCGCCGATCAGATCGAGCAATCGCTGCCACTGTGCGGGCAAGCGATCGTTCTGCGCGACGCTGATCGACATCGGGCGCCCCGACACCTCGACCATATCGCGCAGCAGCCTGAACTCGCCGTCGAGATCCGCGAAGTCGGCCACCATCTCGAACACGCCGCGGCCACCGCGCCCGATCTCGCGCGCGATGCCGAGCATCTCGTCGGGCCCCGCCGTCAGGCTCGGGGTCGGCTCGCCCGCCTTGGTACGGTGGTTGCGCGTGCGCGACGATGAGAACCCGAGCGCACCCGCCGCGATGGACTCGCGGGCGAGGCGCCCCATCTGCGCGATCTCGTCGGCGCTCGGACGCGCGGTGTGGTCGGCGCCGCGCTCGCCCATCACGTAGGCGCGCAGCGCGCCGTGCGGGACCTGCGCGCCGACGTCGATCGTGTGCCGGCGCGCCGCGATCGCATCGAGATACTCGGGAAAACTCTCCCAGCGCCAGTCGATCCCCTCGGCGAGTGCGGTGCCGGGGATGTCCTCGACGCCTTCCATCAGGCCGATCAGCCAGTCGTGGCGATCCGGTGCGGCCGGCGCGAACCCGACGCCGCAGTTGCCCATCACCACAGTGGTGACGCCCTGCCAGGACGACGGCGTCAGATCAGAATCCCAGGTCACCTGCCCGTCGTAGTGGGTATGCACGTCGACCCAGCCCGGTGTCACGAGCAGGCCATCGGCGTCGATCACGTGGCGCGCGGGCTCGTCGATCCGCCCCACGGCGACGATGCGACCCTCGCGGATGCCGATGTCCGCCGTGCGAGCCGGTGCCCCGGTTCCGTCGACGACCTCGCCTCCCCGGATCAGCTTGTCGAGCATGACGCCTCCTCGATGCCTCGGGCCCGAAAGGGCCCTGCCCCCGTTGCAGGCCAGCGTACGCCGCCTCGCCCACCCGGGCCAACTCGCATACCCTCGCCGGCCGGACGACGAATGCATCCGAACGGGAGGCGATCCGATGGGCGAGACACCGCAGATCCTCGAAACCGCTTGCGAGTGGCGAGCCCGGGACGTGAGCGATCCGGCCGATTGGACGCTGCTCTTCGACACCGCGGATCGGAACGAACTCGACGCGGCGCTGCGACACGCCCTGGCGAAATCAGACGAAGTGCTCGAGCTCGGGCGAGACGATTTTCCGCTGCCGAGCCTGCGCGCGAAGCTGCTCGAACTGGAGCGCGAGTTGATCGAAGGCCGCGGCTTCGCGCTGTTGCGCGGCATCGAGCGTGCGCGCTACAGCCAGCTCGAGATGGAGATCCTCTACTGGGGGATCGGGATGCACCTCGGCGCACCGTGGCCGCAGAACCAGTATGGCCACGTGCTCGGTGACGTGACCGATCACGGCAAGCCCGCCGAAGATCCGACCTCGCGCGGCAACGAGATCGGACAGATTGCCTTCCCGTACCACTCCGACGGCTCGGATCTGGTCGGCTTGATGTGTCTGCAGAAGGCCGCCTCCGGAGGCATCTCGACGGTCGCCAACGCGGTCGCGATCCACAACGATCTCGTGCGCGACGAACCCGAACTCGCCGCCGCCCTCTACGAACCGCAGCCGTACGACTTCCGGGGCGGCCAGGCGCCGGGCGCGAAGCCCTGGTACACGATGCCGGTCTTCACGCGCTGGGGGCAGCAGCTCTTCGTGCGTTACATCCGCCCCTACATCCTCGCGTCGCAGCGCCACGCCGATGCGCCGCGCATCGCACCGCTGGCCGAGAAGGCCATGCAGCGGGTCGACGCGATGACCCAGGATCGCGACTACAACGTGTTCATGGATCTCGAGCCGGGCGACATGCAGTTCGTCAACAACTACCACGTGCTTCACGCGCGAACCGCCTACGTGGACGACCGCGCCACCGGGCAGGTCCGGCATCTGAAGCGCCTGTGGCTCGCCACCGACGTGCTCAGCGATCGCCCGCCGTACTTCCAGCGCAGCCTTTCGTCCCACTGGGAGAAGCAGCGGACCGTGAGCCGGGTCTCAGCCAACGGGTGACTCAGAAGGAGGCGAGCAGCTTCCTCTGGATCAGGCGATTCACCAAGTCGACGATCGGCGGGACAGTGTCGTTGTGGCGGGCGTTGATGACGTCGAGGTGCGCGTAGCCCTCGATGATCACGACTTCGGTGTCGGCTGCGGGCGTGGCGATCGAGTCGAGGTAGCGATCGAAGGACTTGATCTCGGGGGCGAGGCCGTTCGATCCGCCGATCGCGAGCACCGGCACGTCGACCGCTGCGTTCTGCGTGATGCGCAGCGGTCCCTCGTCGCTCGGATCGGCGGCGAGCGCCTGGGCGACCAGCGCGCTCGAGTCGTTGCCATAGCTGAAGTCCTGGCTGACTCGGCCGTCGACGAAATACCACTCGAAGCCGTTCGCCTTGCCGAACTGGGTCCGGAGGAAGTCCACGATCGCCGTGACCTCGCGCTCGAGACCGTTCATGCGCGGTGCGGCGCCGGGCGCCGACGGCGGTCCATTGTCGATGATCGCGCAGCCGCGTCCGGCCGGTCCGACCGGCGGCGCCTGCCCGGGCGGGCAGACCGGCAGCACCGGATCGTCGAAATCGCGCCAGTTGCGCAGCGCGCCGCCATCCCCGTTGCCCGCCAGATAGAAGGGCGCGAAGCCCGGAAACGTCGAATAGGTGTTCGGGCCGTTGTCGCTGAACCCGAGGCTCGCACTGAAGGCCCCGATCGGCGAGAAGTCATCGTCGAGAAAGAGCCCGACGACCGCCTCGTTGGTCGCCGGGGCGGCGAGCAATATGGATACGAGTCCCGACCCGAAGGTCGGTGTCCGCTGGATCAGCGAGGGCTCGTCGGGCTGATAGAAGCCGGCGATCGCAGCGACTTCGCTCGACGTCGCCAGCTCGGCCAGCGGAATGAAGCTGAACTGCGAGAGGAATACGTCCGGCCCGCCCGGCAGTTCGAGGGCCGCCACCTTGGCCTGGTACTCGGCAAGCGTCGGCTTCGTGGCCGATCCGGGTCCGACTCCGCCGCCTTCGAGCAGCACGAGCCCATCGATCAGACTGTGGCCCGCCACGACATTCGCGGGATCCGGATCGAGATCGTAGGCGGCGAAGATCGTCGCCCAGCCCGTGCCCTGGGAGTGCCCACCGAGCAGCACGAGGCCGTTCTCGCCCACGATGCTGCGCGCTTCGGCAATCAGCATCGCCCAGTCACGCATGTACGCGTCGATCCCCCAATGCGCGAGGAACCGCAGATCGTCCTGCGCGAAGCGGATCGCGACGCGCGAGACCCCGAAGCCATCGACCAGCGGCTGCTGCAGGTCGAACGCGCCGTTCAGGTTGACGTCGAGATCGCCCGGCCCGGGAAAGTCGCCGAGCGGTGCTTTGTCGGTGTCGGGGAAGTAGAAGTGCGCGCCCTGGAAGATCGCGCTGCAGTTCCCGCCCGGTTGACCGCAGGCGCCGAGCAACGCACCCACTGCGGCGTGATTCGAGCCGACTCGATCCTCGAGCTGGTTTGGTCGCCGATCGATCGCCCAGACCTGCAGCGTGCCCCCCATCGAATCGACGAGGTCACGGGCCA
This sequence comes from bacterium, assembly GCA_031413515.1. Taxonomy (GTDB): domain Bacteria; phylum Myxococcota_A; class UBA9160; order UBA9160; family UBA4427; genus TMED88. Next base: position 32,608 of record JANOFF010000034.1, on the reverse strand, counting down.
GCGGATCGAAGGTCGTGGCCCCACCGAGGAAGCCGGGCACCAGGATCAGGATCGCGCGCGGCGGTGGTCCGCCCGGCTTGCGGGTGCGGATCGTGCTGATGCGATTCAAGTCGGGATTCGCGCCGAGCAGCGCCACCACGGCGGGGCTGAGCGGCATTTCTTCGGGGGCCCCCGAGCCCGGCGTGTGGGGTTCGACATGGCCCGGCTGATCGACGACCGCCTGCTCGGTCATCTGACCGCAGTCGAGCACGGTGGCCCCCATGGTGCCAGCCATCAGGATCGGAACGATCAGCAGGCCGAGTCGACGATTCATCGGGACATCCTCCGTCGCTGGATCGCGAGGCCGCCGAGCCCGAGCGCGACCAGCAACGCGGTCGACGGTTCCGGAACGGCGTAGAGCGAAACCGCGAGCATTCCGCCCGCGCCGCTGTCGATCTCGAAGTTGCTCGACAGGCAGTAGTCGTATGGGCAACCCGGTCCGCGACCGAACAGCACGCCCGTGACGTTCGCCAGCGCGACGTCGATCGGCGTCACGCCGTTGTCGACGCTCAAGAAGAGGGTCGGGATCAGGAAGTTCCCGGCTGGCGACAGCACACCGAGACCCGGGTTCGCGATCGACTGGAGCGAGATCGCATAGCCCCCAGAATTCAGCGCGACCTGCGTGACATCGAAAGTCGTGTTCGTGGCCGGCGGCAGCTGACCGACCGCGACGTTCAGGGATCCCGTGATCGGTGAAGCGCTCCCGCCGGCGGGCGTGATCGAGCTCTGGGCCGGATCGGCGTCGAGCGCCAGAGCCAGGGCCTGCCCGGATCCGCAGAGCGCCGTGACCAGGATCGCCGCCCCGATTGCCGCCGTGGCGTGCCGGCGCCTGTTCGTCCGTTTCGACATCTGCTTGCCTCCCGCAGGCGCTGGTCGTCCGGAGAACGTCCGGATCGAAGACTCATCGCTGCGCAGATGCCATTGTGGCACGGCTACACGAACTCGTGAACCCGAATCTCAAGCGCCGATGTGCTGTTTGGCGAGTCGTTCCACGACCTCGGCGAACTCGCGCACCGTGTCGGCGATGATGTCTGCGACCGGGCGCACGCTGTCGATCCGACCGGCGACCTCGCCGGTCAGCGCAACTCCGGCCTCCATGTCCCCGCCGAAGTAGACCTTCGCGACGCCACCGCCGAGCTCTGCCATCGGATTGCCGTCGCCTGCCTCCAGCCGCGTCGTGCGTTCGGTGCGGAGCGCCCGCAGCGCCGGACCGTTCGGCGGACGCAGGAACACCGTGTCGGTCTCGGCCGCGGCCACGATTGCGTTCTTCCAGCCTTCGTGGACCGGCGATTCGAGGGCGCTGACCATCCGGGTCCCCATCTGCACCCCCTCGGCGCCGAGCGCGAAGGCGGCCGCCATCGAGACGCCGTCGCAGATGCCGCCCGCCGCGATGATCGGCACGTCGACCCGGCTGCGGATCAGCGGGATCAGCACCAGGCTCGAAACCGGTCGCGGGTTCTTGAATCCGCCACCCTCCCCGCCTTCGACCACCAGGCCATCGACTCCCGCTTCGATCGCCTTCAGGCCGGCGCGCAGCGTCGGTACTACGTGGAAGACCGTCAGGCCCGCTGCCTTCAACTGCGCGGTGTACTTGCGCGGGTCGCCGGCCGAGGTCGTCACGAATCGGACCCCCTGCGAGACCACGAAATCGACGATTCCGGGATCACGCACGAAGGCCTGCGCGATGTTGACGCCGAAGGGCTTGTCGGTCAGCGTGCGCATCTTCTCGATCTCGCCCCGCACCGCGTCCAGTTCGCCCGACGAGGTCTCGATGATGCCGAGCGCGCCGGCGCGAGAGACCGCCGAGGCGAGCTGCGAACGCGCGATCCAACCCATCGGTGCCTGCAGGATGGGGATCTCGACCCCAAGCATGCGGGTGACGCGATTGTCGAAAACCATGGGTTCTCCTCGGGTTGCTCGAAGCGTCACGGCGCACGACGCGGAGCGGGCCGGCCGACTCTAGCCCGACGTGAGATGCGCGATCAGGGGTCGAGGCTCGCGTCTGCTGCATGCGCCGGGATCCCGGTTGCTGCGGCGCACTGTGACGCCGGACTCGGCGATCGCTCAGAACTTGAAGCCGACGTCGAACCAGATGCGGTACGTGGTCGGCCTCGGCGAGCTCGACGTCGAATCGAAGTACGCTGTCTTGAAGAGCACTTCGAAGTACTTCCCGATCGGCCGACCGAGCTGCGCGTCGAACTCGTTGCCGAGCACCGCTCCGCCCGTGTCGCTCCAGAAACGGTGGTACACGAGTGTCATCTGGAGCTGCCATGGAAGTCGCGGTGACACGCTGGCGTAGAAGTCCCGCAAGCCGCCCGGCCCGCCGTTGTCGAGGAACGCGTCCGCCCAGCCGTTGAACTTGTGCAGAGTCCCGAGCGGCGTCTGGAATTGCTGCACGCCGCCATCGCTGCCGAGCAGCTCGAAGCCGGCTCCGACCCGGCCGAGTTTCTGCCAGGCGATCAACAGTTCGGCCAGCCCGTAGTGGGCCGAGTAGTTGGGCAGCTTGCCCGCGTACTGACTCTGGTACGCATAGCTTGCCTGGTAGGAGAAACTCCAGCCTTCCGCGAGCCCGAGCTCTCCGGTCAGTCGGGCGCCGAACGACTTGCTCGAGTCCGCCGGAGGATTCGCAGTTCCCGGCAGCGTCAGGTCGAGCAGATACACGAAGCCGACGACGTTCGCCGGCTTGAAGCGCGTGAAGCTCACATTGACGATGTTCGAGTTCGATTCGAAGTCGGCGAGCTGGGGGTTGTTTCCGCCCCCGCCGAAGATCCGATCGACGTGACCGATGTACGCATATCGGGCCAGCAAGGCGTCGATCCCGAGACTCGTCTGCGCGTAGGCGGCGTCGAAGGTCTGCTGATTCTGTCGCCAGTTCACGTCACCGAGGAAGCGCGAGTCGTCGAACACGATCCGCTGGCGTCCTCCCTTCAGCATGCTGCCGAGCCAGTCGGGTCGGTTGATCTCGAGATAGCCCTGATTCACTTCGGTGCCCGGTGGATCGGCGATGGGCGTCAGATTGTTCCAGTTCGGCAGATTCGTCGGATCGAAGTACGTGCTCCGCGTCGGCGTCGCGATGTTCTCGAAATCCATGTAGGCGCTGACGCCGTGGAAGGACTTCGTCCCGTAACCGAGCCGCGTGCGCAACGTGTATGCCTCAGAGCGACCGAGGCCGGTCTGCTCGGCGATCTCGATCCGGCCGCGCAAGTCGACGACGGGCTTCCCTTGCGTGATTGCCTCCCAGACTCCCTCGGCGCCGTCTTCCGACCACGCGGGCGACGCGAGCACTGCGATGCAGATCGCGACCAGGAGGCCAGCAATCGGATGTCGGTCGCTGTCGCAGGATCGGCTCCGTCGGGACAAGCAGACACGCGGGCGGCAACACCTGCATTTCTCCAAACGAACCCCTCTTCCGGTCAGACTCTCTCTGCGAAGCCGAACTCCGGGCGCACCTCACCCGAGCGATCGCCGCCTCGTTGCGACGATCCACTTGCCCTGCCGATCGCGACGTGGCGCGATCGGGTTCACCCCGATCCGGTCGGATGCGTTTCGTCAGGCGGCGCTGCTGTGCGCCGCGCGTTCGAACTCCTGGCCCTCCAGGAAGCCGATCAATCGACCCCGCAACTCGTAGTAGTCGTCGGTCTCGAGCAGGCTCGCACGGTCTCGCGGTCGCGGCAGCGGCACGTCGAGGATCTCTCCCACCCGCGCCGCAGGGCCGTTCGTCATCATGGTCACGCGATCCGACAGATAGAGGGCCTCGTCGACGTCGTGGGTGACCATCAGAGTCGTGATCTTGTTGCGCTCCCAGATTCCGAGCAGCAGATCCTGCAGTTCGAGCCGCGTCAGCGAGTCGAGCATCCCGAACGGCTCGTCGAGCAACAGCACTCGCGGCGCCAGCGCGAACGCTCGTGCGATGCCGACGCGCTGCCGCATTCCCGAGGAGAGTTCGGCGGGTCGCTTGTGCATCGAATCGCCGAGGCCGAGCACTCCGAGGTGATGCTCGACGATGTCGTGCCGCTCACTCGGTGTTCCGTGGGCGAATACCTTGGCGACGCCGAGCATCACATTGTCGAATGCCGACAACCACGGCAGCAGACAGGCCGATTGGAAGACGACGCCGCGATCCGGGCCCGGTCCGTCGATCTCCTTGCCAGCGACCACCACCGCGCCGTCGCTGAGCGTGCTGAGCCCCGCCACCATCGCGAGCACCGTCGACTTGCCGCAGCCCGAGTGGCCGATCAGCGTCACGAACTCACCCCTCTGCAGTTCGAGATCGAAGTCCTGCACGATCACGGCCGGGCCGTGGGGCGTTTCGTAGGTCTTGTTCAGCTTCACCATCTCGAGATATCCGGCCACGACTAGATGCTCCTCGGTCTGGGCGCTGCAAGCTTGAGAGGTTGGAGATCCGGCAGTGCGACCACTGGCCGGCACGCGCCCGGACGATGGGCCGCTCCGGCTTTCATCAGATACTGGGTGACTTCGTTGCGGATCTTCTTGAATCGAGGGTCGTGGTTGATCGCGGCACGATCCCGCGGTCGATCGAGCGACACGGGGAACGACGGCCCCAGCGTGGCACCCGGGCCGGGGCGGAGCGGCATGATGCGATCGGCGAGCAGGATCGCTTCGTCGACGTCGTTGGTGATCAGGACGACCGTCTTGCGCTCACGCCGCCAGATCCGCTCGATCTCGTCCTGCAGCGTCGCGCGGGTCAGCGCATCGAGGGCACCGAGGGGTTCGTCGAGCAGCAACAGACGCGGATCGGTCGACAACCCGCGCGCCACCGACACGCGCTGTCGCATGCCACCGGAGAGCTCGGCGGGATGTTTGTCCCGGGCCCGCGTCAAGCCCACCATGTCGATGTAGCGATCGGCGATCTCGAGCTGCTCGCCACGGCTCTTGCTCGCATAGACCTTGCGGACCGCGAGCATCACGTTGCCCCGCACCGTCAGCCAGGGCAGCAGTGAGTAGTTCTGGAACACGACGCCCCGGTCGGGACCGGGACCCGTGATCGGCTGACCGGCGAGCCGAAGCGAACCCGCGTCGGGCTTCGTGAGCCCGGCGATCAGCGAGATCAGCGTCGTCTTGCCGCTGCCCGAGAAGCCCACGATGGCGAGGAACTCGCCCTCTTCCAGGCTGAGACTGATGTTCCGCAGGACCTCGGTCCGACTCCCCGCCTGGCCGAAGCCCTTGCATACACCTTCGAGTTCGAGAAAGGACATTGCGTCGAGCCTCAGGCGGTCGCGCGGTCGAAGGACACGAGCCGCTGCATCATGGTCATCACCCGATCGAGCGCGAATCCGATCAGACCGATCGTGAACACCGCGACCATGATCTGCGCGAGCGTCTCACTGCTGCCGTTCTGGAACATGTCCCAGACGAATTTCCCGAGACCGGGGTTCTGGGCCAGCATCTCGGCGGCGATCAGCACCATCCAGCCGACACCGAGCGAGAGCCGCAATCCCGTGAAGATCAGCGGTAGCGACGACGGCAGGATGATCTTGAAGATCTTCTCGAAGGGGCCGAGCCGAAGCACCCTCGCAACATTCAGGTGATCACGGTCGACGCTCGCCACACCGAGGGACGTGTTGACCAGCGTCGGCCAGAGCGAGCACAGTGCGACGGTGATGGCAGAACTGATGAATGACTTTTCGAACCAAGGGTCGTCGCTGGTGTAGAGCGCGCTGACCAGGATCATCACGATCGGCAGCCAGGCGAGCGGGGACACCGGCTTGAAGATCTGGATCAGGGGATTGATGGCCGCCTGGATGCCCGGGCTGAGCCCGCACAGGATGCCGAGAGGCACCGCGATCAGAGACGCGATCACGAACCCGGCGAAGACGGTCTGGAGACTCGTCAGGATCTGGTCGAAGTACGTCGGTCGCCCCGCGTAGTGCCTCTCCTTCCACGGTCGACCCTCGGCGAGAGACTCGGCTTCGAGCCCGTCCATGCGCGCGTAGAACTGCTGCTCCTTCTGCCGTTCGCTCCAGTGGTCGTCGACGAGCTTGCGCGCTTCCGTCCAGACCGCTGCCGGGCCGGGCACCGAACCGATGCTGGTCTCGATCGAACCGGCGAGCAGACTCCAGCCAATCAGGAATCCGCCGATCGTGAGCAGCGGGACGAAGATCTCCTGACCGAGCATCCGGATCTGGGTGCCCGGATCCTCGCCCGTCGCAAGCCGCACCAGCGGGATCAGGATTCCGAGTCCGACGACCTCGAGGCCACGGATCACTCGCACCTTGGCTTTCATGTTCTGCTGCCTCCACTGCTTGGGCGCGCTGCGCCGGGAATGGTTCGAGCGCGGCTCACGGTCTGGCCGGGGCTTGGCTGTTGGCCTGGTTGCCGAGCTCGAACGCCGACAAGTAGGCGTTGGGGGTGCGCCCGTCGTAGCGGCGTCCGTCGATGAATTCGTCGGTTGGCGGCTTGTAGCCGTCGGTCTCCGGGACGTCTGCGGCGCTGAGCTTGCCCTCGGCGATCAGCAGCGCGGCCGCCTTCCGGTAGATGTCGGGCTTGTAGACCTGCCGCGCGACTTCGTCGTACCAGAGATCGGGCTTCTCGTCGCCGATCTGTCCCCAGCGCCGCATTTGCGTGAGGAACCAGACGGCATCCGAGTAGTAGGGATAGGTGGCGGAGTAGCGGAAGAAGACATTGAAGTCGGGCATCGGCCGGATGTCGCCGGGCAGGAACTCGTACGTGCCCGTCATGCTCATGGCGATCACCGCGGCGTCGGCACCCACATATTCCGGCCGCGACAGGATCTCGACCGCTTGCTTGCGATTCTCGGGCGACGCATCGAGCCACTGGCCCGCGCGGATCAATGCCTTCACGATGGCGATCGTGGTGTTGGGATTCTGCTCCGCGAACGCGGCCGTGATCCCGAAGACCTTCTCGGGGTTGTTGTTCCAGATCTCCTCGCTGGTCACCACCGCCACCCCGAGGCCGCGCTTCACCGCCAGCTCGTTCCACGGCTCGCCGACCGCGAAGCCCTGGATCGTTCCCTGCTCGAGGGTGGTGGGCATCTGGGGCGGTGGCGTCACCGAGATCAGGACGTCGGCGTCGGTGGTCCCGGTGGTGTCCGCATCGGTGTAGAAGCCCGGGCTGATGCCCGCGGCGGCGAGCCAGTAGCGCAGTTGGTAGTTGTGGGTGGAGACCGGGAACACCATCCCCATGCGGAGCGGTTCGCCCCGGTCCTGGTATTCCTTCACGATCGGCGCGAGCCCCTTCGCGCTGACGGGTCGCGGGATCGGTGACTTCGCGAGCGACGGATCGCCCTGCTTCATCGCCGCCCAGATCTCATTCGACACGGTGATCGCGTTGCCGTTCAGGTCCATGCTGAACGGCGTCACGACATGGGCCTTCGTCCCGATGCCGATCGTTGCGCCGATCGGCTGCCCTGCCAGCATGTGGGCTCCGTCGAGTTCTCCGTCGATCACGCGATCGAGCAGGATCTTCCAGTTGGCCTGGGCCTCGAGGCTGACGAACAGACCCTCGTCCTCGAAGAACCCGAGCTCATGGGCGATCACCAGAGCTGCGCAGTCGGTGAGCTTGATGAAGCCGAACTTCAGCTCGTCCTTCTCCAGGCTCGACGGGCTGGCAGCCGCCAGCTGACCGAAGGCGAGCAGCAGCAACGCGATCGCCCCGAATCGGGCCGCTTGCGCAAGTCGCTTCACGTCGGATGTCTCCATTCGTCTGTCGATCGGGTCTGTGCGAGTCCGTCGGCAAAAAAGGAAATGGCGTCCGTGCACGGTCGGACCGTGCGCGGGCGCCTTTGCCCCGGAGACCAGATCAGTCCCCGTCCTGCTTCCCACCTTCCAACGTTCCGTCCTGCCAGGCTTCGAGCATTCCAAGATTCGTGCCAAGAGACGTGTGCACTGGACTGCCCGTCCGGAACCCCCCTGCGCACGCTCGCGCTTCAGCGCTCGAGCGAGCTGCCTCGTTTCTCATCGCCCCCGCTCGATGTGTGCCCAGCATCGCGGCGTGTTCGCGAGTTCACCACCGCCAGATCATCGAGACGCACCCGCATTGCCGAGATCTCGAAGCTCTCGAGATAGGCGATCGGTTCGTCTGGGCGGAACACGCGGCCATCGATGAAGCGGTCCGGTCCCATCGTGATCTCGGCAGACGCCCGCAACAGCGGCCACGCTGCTTCGTGCGTTCCCTCGATCTTCATTTCCATTTCGGGAAAGGCGATGCCGAGATCCTCTGCGGCGTCGCGGTAGAGATCGGTGCGATAGACGCGTCGGGCGATCGACTCGATATCGATCGGCTTCTCGATCTGTCCCCACCGCAGCATCTGCGTGAGGAACCAGACCGCATGGGACACCCAGGGAAACGTCGCCGCACCTGCGTGGAAGATGTGCTTCGTCCCGGCTCCGAGTTGCGCAGAGCCGGTGCGCGTGGAACGGATCAACGACTGGATGACGGTCGCCACCGGCGCATCGACGTAGCTCTCGCCGGCGATCACGTGCACGGCCTCGAGCCGGTTCTCGGGGCGATCGAGCCACTCGGACGCTTCGAGCAGCGCGCGAAGCAGCGCGCGAAGCGTATTCGGATGCTGCTCGGCCCACTCCTCCGTGACGGCGAACACCTTCTCCGGAGCGCTCTGCCAGATTTCGTGGCATGTGATGATCGGCGCACCGATCCCGAGATCGAGAGCCAGCTGATTCCACGGCTCGCCCACCGCGTAGCCGTCGATCTCGCCGCGTTGGAGTGCACGCACCATCGAGGCAGGCGGGATCACGGAAAGCAGCACGTCCCGCTGTGGATCGATGCCCGCCGCCGCGAGCCAGTAGGCGAGTTGATAGTGGTGCGACGAATACGGATGGACGACGGCGAAACGCAGCGGCGGATCGCCTCGGACGCGTCCCTCGCGGATCACGTGTCGCAGCGCATCGCCCACATCGAATCGCCCCTCGATCGACTCGGGCGCGAACTCGCGCATCCGGTCGTACAGATCACCGGAGACCGTGACCGCGTTGCCCGCGGCGCTGAGCGCGAGCGGAGCGATGATCGGTGCCATCACGCCTTCGAGGCCGAGTGTCGCCGCCAACGGCATCGGGGCCAGCATCTGCGCCCCGTCGAGCATTCCGGCGGTGACCTTGTCGCGGATGTTCGACCACGAGGCCTGTCGCTCGAGGGTCACCGACAGTCCATGGCGGCGGAAGAACCCGCGCTCCTTCGCGATCACGAGAGGCGCGCAGTCCGAGAGCGCCACGAAGCCGAGGCGGAGTCCGGTCCGTTCCAGTCCGCGCGAGGGCGGTCCGATCGCCCGGGTGCCGATCGTTGCTCCGGATCCCACGCGGTCCTCCTTCCTTCATTCGTCTGCGAGTCACAGCCAGTCGGACATGGCGATCACCTGCTCGGCCACGTCGTGGATCTTCATGCTTCGCGTCATCGCCATCTTGCGCAGCGCCGCGTAGGCATCGGCTTCGCACAAGCCGCGCTTCTGCATCAGGATGCCCTTCGCCCGCTCGATGATCTTGCGCTCTTCGAGGGTCGACTTGACCTGTCGCAACTCGGCCTTCAGCGCCTCGTGGTGCTGGAAGCGCGCGATCGCGACATCGAGCACGGGACGCACACGATCCGGCGAAGAACCCCGTACCACATAGGCGGCGACGCCGGCCTGCATGGCGCTCCGGATCGAGTCGCGATCGGTCTCGTCCACGAACATCACGATCGGCCGTGGATGCTCGGCGCCGATCCGGCACATGCCTTCGAGCGTGTCCCGATCGGGACTCTCGAGATCGATGATGATCACGTCGGGGCAACACTGCGTGATGGCGCGCTCGATGTCCGAATCGAGTCGCGAACGGTGAACGACCTGACAGCCCGACTGCTCGAGCCCCTCCGCGAGATCCGTCGAACGCGACTCACGTCCGTCGATCAGCATGACCCGCAACTTGCGATCCGCTTCGTGCGTCGCCTGGTTCCGATCCGGACGGCTAGCCATCGCGTTCGATCCGGACGGCACAGTGTTTGTAGGACGGCTGGCGCGAATGGGGGTCGAAGCTCGGATGCGTGAGCTGGTTGACTTCGGGATAGTGCATCGGAACGAACAGCTGGCCGGCTCGCACGGTCGGGCGGATCAGCGCACGCAGGCGGATCGCGCCGCGGCGCGAGCGCACGACCACCCACTGCTCGTCGCGCACACCGGATGCGTCGGCGTCGAGGGCCGAGATCTCGACATACGCTTCGCTGCGGTGGAGCTTCTGCAACACCTTCGATTTGCCGGTGCGGGTCTGCGTGTGCCACTGGCTCGAGGATCCGCGACCCGTCAACAGGATCAGCGGGTAGGTGTCGTCGCAGGGCTCGGGGACCGGCACGGGTCGATCCGCGACGAACAACGCCCGTCCGTTCGTCCGCATGAAGTGGCCATCGCCGAACAACCGACGATGGTGGTCTTCGAGCCGCACGCCCTCGGGCAGGGGCCACTGGATTCCACCCACCGCATCGAGCATCGCGTAGCCGTCGATGCCGGCGAGATCGCAGGTGCGACCGCGCGACAATGCCCGCATCGTGTCGAACACGTCCTCGGGCTGCTTCCAGCCGGCGAACATCGGACCGCAGCCCCACGCCTCGGCGATCAGGCGGAAGATCTGGAAGTCGGCGAGCGCCTGTCCCGGCGCGCGGCGCACCTTCTTGATCAGACCGATGCGTCTCTCCGAGTTGATGAACGTGCCGTCCTTCTCCCCCCAGCCTGCCGCGGGCAGGAAGAGATCCGCGTGACGTGCGGTTTCGGTCGTGGGATACAGATCCTGCACGACCAGGAACTCGAGCTTCTCGAGCGCCGCGATGAATCCGCTCTGGTGGATCCACGAGTGCGCGCCGTTGGTCGCGACCACCCAGAGGCCGCGGATGCGACCGGCATGGATACCCTCGATGATCTGGTCGTAGGCCAGTCCGTCGCGATCGGTCACCCGCGAGAGCGGTATGCCGAGGATCTCGGCGACCTCGCGGCGATCCGTCTCACTCGCGAACGAGCGGCCGCAGAACAGGCTCGACGTGTTGCTGAACAGCCGCGACCCCATCGCGTTGCACTGTCCGGTGATCGAGTTCGCGCCGGTTCCCGGGCGTCCGATCTGGCCCGTCAACAGCGCGAGATCGATCAGCGCCTGCGCGACCCGCACGGCCTGATGGCTCTGATTGACCCCCATCGTCCACCAGAACGACACCCGCTGGCCCGCGTGGATCAGCGCGGCCAGTTCCTCGATCGCGGCGATGTCGACCCCGACGTCGTCGGTGACCGCCGCGGGGGTGAACCCGGCGATCGCGGCCGCGAACTCGTCGAAGCCCTCCGTGTGGGCGTCGATGAAGGCGCGATCGATCCAGCCCTCGCGGATCAGGACGTTCGCGACGGCATAGAAGAAATACAGATCGCTCTTGGGCTCGATCGGATAGTGGTGGGTGGCGGCCATCGCCGTCTCGGTGCGGCGAGGATCCACCACCACGATCTTCGGCTCGCGGGTATTGCGGCAGATGTGCTCCCACAGGATCGGATGCGCGATGCACAGGTTCGATCCGACGAGCACGATCACGTCGGACTCCTCGAAGTCGCGGTAGGTGAACGGCGGCGCGTCGAAGCCGAAAGACTGCTTGTAGGCGGTGGCGGCCGTCGCCATGCACTGGCGCGTGTTGCCGTCGCCGTGCGCAAACCCCATCCCGAAGCGGGCCAGTGCGCCGAGGTAGACCAGCTCCTCGGTCGGAATCTGTCCGGTGCCGAGGAACGCGCACGCGTCCCCTCCGTGATCCTCGATGATCTCGCCGAAGCGGCGGGTGAAGATCTCGAGCGCGTTCGGCCAGTCGCTCGGTAGCAGTGCGCCCGAAGCATTCCGGACCATCGGTGTCGTAGCGCGGCCCGGCGCAGCGAGAGCAGACAGCGCCTCCCAGCCCTTCGGACACGCCATCCCGTGATTGACGGGATGCGACGCATCGGGAGAGAGATTCGATGCTTCGCCGTCGCGCAGATGCGCAGACAGCCCGCAGCCGGTCGAGCAGAAGCCGCAGACCAGGGTCGTGACCGAGTCGGGAGCGGTACGGACGGGCAATTGTCCAAGGCCGAAACGACCGGGCTCGCGCAGGAGCTCACGAGTGAGCGGACCGTCGTCCGCGCGGACGAGAGCAGCGAGACGATCCCGCAGTCGTGTCATCGATTGCACGCGGACGTCCCCTACGAGCCCGGCATGCCGCGGGCCGACTCCGCGACAAAGAAGAGATGGCGCTCGACCAGTTCGGCACCGAGACACGCAAGCGCGCCGACGATCGCCAGCGGTGCGACCAGCTGACTGCCTGCCTGCGCGACGCCGAGTGCAGCCGAAGCTCCGAGCAGCAGCACACCGAGCGCGAGCGCGGTGGCGCGCAGCAGGACACGCGGGCGCAGCAGACCCGACTCGAGTGCGGCGCCGCGCATCAGCGCCGCGATGCTCGACACACGGTCGCGCTCACGCAGCCGGAACTCCGCCCAGCCCTTCGTACAGCCGACCGCGACGACCCCCGCGAGCAGGCCGACGATGGGTGCCGGCGCTGACCTGTCGATCAGCAGGACACCGGCCGAAGCAGCCCCGCCGAGTACCGCCACGCTGCCGAGAAAGCGCAGGGCCGTGCGCGGCAGCGACCAGGACGGCCGCCCGGTCACGACGTAGATCATCACCGAGCAGAGCAGTCCGACGCTGCCGATCGCGGCCGTCGCGACACCGACTGGCGCGACGAGTGTGTCGAGACGATCGACCGCGGGTCGATCCGCCTGCACGTCCAGCGTCGCCACCAGGCAGAGCCCGAGATACAGGGACAGTGCGGCGAAGTAGAGCGCGAGCGCGATCACCTCGCGACTCATCCACGAGGTCCGCCATCCGAGCACCGCGCGGAATGCGAAGCGCGGTCGCCCGAGGTGCAGGATCGATACGACCTGCGCGATCAGTGCGGCCGACCAGGCAAGTTCGACGAGTCGGGCGCTCGTGGCTCCGGACACGCCGACCGCAGACGCCCACAGGGCGACACCGAGCAGACCGAGCGAGAGCTGAGTGCCGATCAGCAGCACTGCCAGCGGCCAGTGGGCTACAGCGGGTCGCAACGCAGCGTGGTCGGCCGGAAGGAAGTCGATCGGACCCACCCCCTCGTCGGCTCGCCACTCCGAAGCGGCCGCGCCCACGTAGCGAGTCGTCGGCCGCGTGATGGATGCCGACGCGAGCGCCCCCGCGCGTGTGGGGAGCAGCTGCGCTGTGCCTGCGCGCGCCTCGGTGGCGAGGCGTCCATCCGCGAACGCATCGACGCCGCTTCGCGCCACGATGCGGATCGAGATCGCACCGCTCGGACAGGCTTGCACGCAGGCCGGCGCCTCGTCGACCGCGAGCCGCCCCGCGCACATGTCGCACTTGCGCACGATGCCGAGCCGCGCATTGTACTGAGGCACTTCATAGGGACAGGTCAGCGTGCAGTACTGACAGCCGATGCACTGATCGTCGAGATGTCGCACGATGCCGGTGGTCGGATCCTTCTCATACGCCACGACGGGGCAGCCCGCGAGGCAGCCGGGATCCGCGCAGTGGTGGCACGCCCCGGTGATCGTCTGCAGAGCCGGTGCGGGCGAGTCGGGTGCGACATCGGAATACAGGACTCCGACGCGGCGCCAGGTTTCACCGTCGTCGAGACCATTCAGGTTGTGGCAGGCGGTCACGCAGGCCTTGCAGCCCGAGCAGGCATCGAGATCGACCTCGAAGGCCAGCTGTTCGCCCGAGCCTGGCGCGCCGGTCGGAATGAGATCGCGGTAGCGCGCAGGAGTGGAGCTCTGCCCTTCAGCCTCGGCGTGCGGCGCGACATGACGCGACGCAAACCGCTCGACCGCGGACAGCGATGACTGCTCCTCGAGGACGAGTTCGAGAAGGCTGCCGCGGGGTGCTTCGCGCAGGGGAACGGCGGAGCTCATCCGCAGACTCCGGCGCAGCTGGCCTTCTGACGCAGTGAATCGGCGGCCGGCAGCTTCACGAAGATCTCGTCGCCGCGGCATTGGACAGCAAACGTACGAACCGAGTAGTCGGGGTCCGAGAGCCCTTTGCCAGTGCGCAGCGAAAAGGTCTTCTTGTGCATCGGGCATGCGACCTTCGCCTCGTCGCCCTGCGTGCCGAGGAGACCCCGTGCCAGCACGCTGTCGCGGCGATGCGGGCAGACGTTCTCGGTCGCGTACCACTCGCCACGACGTGCGAAGTGGAAGATCGCGATCTGCACGCCGTCGTGATCGAAGGCGCGGCCCCCGTCGGCCGGAACGTCCGCCACTGCGCCCACGTGCACCCAGCTCGTACGCTCCTCGGCCGGCGTGTCGTCGCGCGGCTCGAGGTTCCGGGGGACGGCGGTGTGCAGCTCGGGCCAGTCGGCGGGTCGTCGCTGCGCGCGCTCGCGCACGAAGCGCAGCGAATCGTCAGCGCGCTCATCGGCTACGTAGTGCCGGAACTCGGCGCGTCTCGCCGGGTCCTCGACGACCAGCCTCCACTCGCACGCATACGAGTCGACGAGCCGCTGCATGTCGGCCTCGAGCTGCTCGCAGATCCCGAGCGCGTCGTCGATGATGACCCGGCGCAGATACGCGATGCCGCCGTCGAGTTCCTCGAGCCAGCGGGCGGTTCGCTGCAGCGGCTTCGCGGTCTGGATGTAGAACATCAGGAAGCGATCGATCAGCCGGATCACTTCGGCACCCTGCAGATCCGTGGCGAACAGATCGGCGTGGCGCGGGCTCGATCCGCCGTTTCCTCCGAGATACAAGTTCCAGCCCTGCTCGGTGGCGATGATCCCGAAGTCCTTGCTCTGCGCCTCGGCGCACTCGCGGATGCAACCCGAGACCGCAGACTTGAGCTTGTGGGGCGCGCGGACGCCGCGGTAGCGCTGCTCGATCTCGATTGCGAAGCCCGTCGAATCCTGTACCCCATAGCGGCACCAGGTCGATCCGACGCAGCTCTTCACCGTGCGGAGCGCTTTGCCATACGCGTGGCCGCTCTCGAAACCCTCGCGCACGAGTTCCTCCCAGATCTCGGGCAGCTGATCGACGCGGGCCCCGAGCAGATCGATCCGCTGGCCGCCGGTGATCTTGCACGACAGGTCGAACTGCTTGGCGATGCAGCCGAGGGCGATCAGCTTGTCGGCGGTGATCTCGCCACCGGGCACCCGGGGTATCACCGAGTAGGTACCGCCTCGCTGGATGTTTGCAAGGAAGCGATCGTTGGTGTCCTGGATCGATTCGTGTCGCAGCACGAAGTCGTTCCACGTCGACGCCAGGATCGAAGCGACTGCCGGTCGACAGATCTCACAGCCGTCCCCCGAACCGTGACGTGCGATCAACTGGTCGAAGCTCTCGATGCGGCCGAGCTTGACGATCCAGTAGAGCTCCTGGCGCGAGTGCACGAAGTGCTCGCAGAGATCGCGCCTCAGACTGCGTCCGGCATTCGCGAGCGACTCTTCGAGGATCTTGCCGAGCTGCGGCAGGCAGCCCCCGCAGCCGGTCCCGGCGCGGGTGCAGCTCTTGATCTCCGTCACCGAATCGAGCTGCTTCTCGCTGATCGCACCGCGCACGTCGGCGACGCTGACGTTGTTGCACGAGCACACCTGTGCATCGTCATCCAGCAGCCCAGCGACGTCGGTACCGAGACAGGAGAGGCCGGGGAACATCCAGGATTCGAGCCGCTCGGGCAGCGATCGGCTGCGGCGCGTGGCATCGGAGAGCGTCGTGTACGCGTCGGCGTCGCCGACCAGGATGCCGCCCACCACGTGTCCGGCCTCGCGATCGACCAGCACTTTCTGATACACGCCCCGCAACCGATCCTCGAAGACGACCGGGCGCACGTGGACAGATCGGGTCGTGTCCGCGAAGGCGTCGCCGAACGAAGCCACATCGACGCCGAGCAGCTTGAGCTTGGTCGACAGGTCGGCACCCTCGAAGACGCGGGCCTCGCCGCAGAGACGTCTGACCAGGGTGTCGGCCATCTCGTATCCGGGCGCGACGAGCCCATAGATCGATCCGCGATGCAACGCGCACTCGCCGATCGCATACACGCGCTCGTCCGACGTCACGAGGCGATCGTCGACCGCGATGCCACCGCGCTCGCCCACCGCGAGACCCGCTGCGCGCGCGAGTTCGTCGCGGGGACGGATGCCCGCAGACACGACCACCATGTCGACTTCGAGATCCGGTCGATCCGTGATGCGAAGTCCGGTGACCCGCAGATCGCCGAGCACGCACTCGGTGCGGCTCTTCAGATGCACGCCGACGCCGAGCGCTTCGATCGATTCGCGCAGCAGGGCGCCGCCGGCATCGTCGACCTGCCGGGGCATCAGGCGCTCGGCGAACTCGACGACATGCGCTTCGAGCCGCATGTCGAGCAGCGCCTTGGCGGCCTCGAGACCGAGCAGACCTCCGCCGATCACCGCCGCGCTCTTCGAATCACGCGCCCAGGCGCGGATCGCCTCGAGATCCTCGATGGTGCGGTAGACGAACACGCCGGGGAGCGAAATGCCGGGGAGGGGCGGTACGAAGGGTGCCGAGCCGGTCGCCAGGACGAGATGGTCGTAGCAGAACTCGCGCCCGTCACGGGTCGTCACACTTCGCCCGGCCGGATCGATCGCCACCGCGGCCGCTCCGAGTTCGAGCGTCACGCCGTGTTCTGCGTACCAGGCGGGCGTCGTCAGCGCGAGATCCTCGGCGCTGCGTCCGCTGAAGAACTCGCTCAGGTGCACGCGGTCGTACGCGGGGCGCGGCTCTTCGCAGAGCACGCTGATCTCGAATCGCCGATCGACATCGAGTTCGATCAGCCGCTCGCAGAAGCGGTGACCCACCATTCCGTGACCGATCACGACCACGCGCTCGCGATCCCGACCGCCGCTCCGTGCTTGCTCCGTCACGTTCGATTCCCGTCCATCCCGGCCGCTGCGGCTGCGGGCCTTCTCGTGCCTCGTGCTCGAACCGCGTCGCCCAAATGAAAAGGGCGCCACTTCCAACGCGCCGCCCGACGCGTGGAAGAGGCGCCCTTGCCTCTTCGCTCCTCGGACCGCCCACTTCACGGATGCGGATCGCGTGTTCTGCGCGACGGTCGGGACAATCCATTTCAATCGCCGTGCCAGCCGAAATGGGGTCTGCGCTGGCTCGGCTGAGCCGATGTCCGCGCATGGGCTGAGCACGATTCGGGCGGATCGACCGGATGGCTGCCCGTTCGCTGGGCACCGGAACGCGCGCATCCACGCGACGCGCAGACCCCTGCGAGACGCTTCGATCAGCCCCCGACAGGGCGGAGGAAGTTGCGCGAGAACTGCACAGCCGAATCTCGCTCGGCCAATCCGTGGCAGCGATCGGGCGAAGTGGATTCCGACGCGATGACACACGACGATCGTCCACGCCGCGGGCTTCTGGAGCGGCCACCGCGGGTTTCACCTCGGTCGTCGCCAATCCGTCGCCGAGATTTCGCGGACTCTGCCGCGCGACGTGGTTCCCGTCTGCATCGCTTTCTGATTGAATGGACGGGCCGGTGCTTCGGATGCGGGAGATCGGCTGTGGTCGAAGTCTGGGCGGCGCTGACGAGCGTCGTCGCTGGAGTGTGCGCGGGATTGATCGGGATGGCGCTGACGCGCGTGCCTGGAGGTCGCGTCCGCGCGCCGCTGTACGGCCTGATCGCAGCGGGCGTCCTCTGGCTGGTCGGAGATCTGATCTCCCGCTGCGCGACGGGAGGGACCTTCGGGCGCGAGATCGGCGTCGCAGTCCTGCATACGGGCGTGATCACACTGCCGACCCTGCGCTTTCTCGTGTCACTCGTCTGGGCGCGGCAAGTCGATCCGGACTTCCCCTTGCGTGGACGGATCTGGAGCCACGCACCCCTGCTCTGGTCCGCTGTTCTCTGGCTCGCGATGCTCACTCACCCGACGCAGCCTGTCCTCTGGTCGACGCGAGCCGGCGGTGAAGTGATCCACGGGCCGCACTGGTTCGCGATCGCACTGCCCGCTTGTCTGTTGATCCTGGCGGCCTTGGGTGTCGAGATCCTCGTGTCACGCCGGATGCCGCACGGCGACGTGCGCCGCCAGGCCGCACACCTGATCGCCGCGAGCTGCGTGACGCTGGTCGCCGGCTTCGCATACGCGAGCGGGCTGTTGCCCGTCGATCCCACGCCCACGGTGCTCGCCGTCTCGGGCGCGCTGATCACGTTCGGGATCGCGCGGGAGGGGCTGTTCGGCGTGCTGCCCGCCGCATTACCCGAGATCGCCAACGAGCACCCGGACGGGCTCGTGATCACGGGCGCGGATGGCCGCATGCGCTTCGCGAACGCCCGAGCGCGTGAACTGCTCGATCCGATCGGTCTTCGGCAGGACGTGCCCTTCGCCGCGCTGCTGCGGGACGCACGACTGCACCCCGAGACGCCGCTCGATCTCGAGCGGGCCTCGGAGCAGAGCTGGTGGAACGCACTCGCCGGTCTGCACGGCGTACCGTTCCGGCTGGACGGCGATCGACCGCGTCGGCTGCACATGAACGCCAGTGCGTTGCGCGGACGGCGCGGTCGCATCCGCGGCTACTGGCTCAGGATCTCCGAGCGGATCGACGAGCCAGAGAAGAGGCTGAAGATCGCCTGAGCGCTCGGTCGCCCACGATCCGCGAGCAGATCGGTCTCGCGCTACTCGATGCCATCGCCGAGCACACCCTCGCGCACCAGCTCGCGGCGCTGCTCGGCGTCGTGCGACACGACGACCTGCACGCCCGGCACGTCGAGCAGTCCGTTCAGCGTGCGGAACTGCGCGAGCACCTGAGCACGATTCTCGTCGAGGAACCAGTCCGTGACGAGACGCGGCCGGTAGTGGAGATTGCGGAGGGCATCGAGATGCCACGCGACGTCCCCGATGAAGAACAGCTCGCGCCCGTCCTGCTGCAGCACGTAGACGATCTGGCTGCCCGGCGTGTGGCCGGCGGCGGGCACGACGACGACTCCGGGCGCGATCGCCCGCGGCGCGTCACCGGGGATCGGCTCGACGGCCCGGAGCAGGTCGGCGGGCAACAGCACCGCGGTCTCCGGATTCTCGAGTTGCGCGCGGTTCATCACGAGGCGTGCGGCGATCCCGGCCGGATCGTCGGTGCGTCCGAGCCCATCGATGTGATCACCGTGTTCGTGGGTCGGGACGATCGCGCGGGCGGACGCCAGGGCGAGGAGCACGCGTTCGAACGCCACTGCGTCGTACGAATTGCCCTCGCCGGCCATGCTCTGCTCGAAGAACTCCTGGCCGAACGCCGAGTCGATCAGCAGGAAG
Source organism: bacterium (assembly GCA_031413515.1). GTDB lineage: Bacteria > Myxococcota_A > UBA9160 > UBA9160 > UBA4427 > TMED88. The sequence continues at coordinate 13,315 of JANOFF010000034.1, read as the reverse complement.
CCATCGGGGTACACGACCTGATAGACGCCGTGCACCATGCGGTGTGGATCCATCGGTTCGCCCGCGAAGACCGCACCCCTCGGCAGACTGGCCAGCGCGACGACCTCGTGGTTGACCCGCAGCGGAAGCGCACCGGGCAGCGACTTCGCGAGTTCGGCCAGCGCGGCACGATCGAGCACGAAATCGGAAGTCGTCGGAACCTCTTCACGCCCGAGCAGATGGTGGCCCACCCCGACACCGACGATCACGAGGAACACGAGTACGAGCATGACTCTGCGAATCGCCTTCATGCCGGGTGACTCCTTTCGAACGGGAATGTCGCCTATCTCGTCGCGCGATCCGCTTCGGGACGGCCGACCCGGCAGGATAGCCGCGACTGCAGGCGTCGGTGATCCACAGCCAGGGAGTGGATTGCGAGCGTCGAGGTGGGATCGGTGGGAGATGGGTCGGTTCAGTCGAAGCCCACTGCTTCACCGACCCATCTCCCACCGATCACGGGATCTCGAGCGGGCTCGCGATCCAGAATGGATTTCGGGGGGACGAAGATCGATGCTGTGCGCGAGTTCAGGGCTGGACACCGCCGGGCGGAGAGGCTGATGAGGGTCGGAAGTGCGGAGCACCGGGGCGGTCTGGTTGCGCGTCTTTCGTCGCCGTCCGGTGCAGGGCTCGGACTCGTCGCGCTGGTGGTCTTGTTCTGGTCGGTGCAACTGCTCGGGGGCAGAGGCGACAAGTCGCTCGATGCCTTCGAGTACCACTATCCCAGCTATCTGTGGCTGTACGGTGAACTCGCGCACGGGCATCTGCCGCTCTGGAACCCGTACCAGCTTTGCGGAATTCCGACCGTCGACACGTTGCAGGTCGGCGCCCTGTATCCACCGCACCTTCTGTATCTCGTTCTGCCGACCGATCTCGCGATGGCGACCAGCGGCCTGCTGCATCTGCTGTGGATCGCAGCGACCACCTATGTGTTCTGCCTGCGCGCCGGCCTCGGTCCCCTGCCCGCGCTGTTCGCGGCGTTGCTCGTCGCAACCCGTGGCGCACAACCCGGGCACATCATCAACCCGAGCATGCAGGAGGCCGGCGCGTGGCTGGCGCTCGGCTTCATCGGCGTGCAGGAACTGGTGCGTGATCGCTGGCTGGCGGGCGGGAGCGTGATCGCGCTGGCCACCGGAATGAGTCTGCTCGCGGGCTTCCCACAGCTCTCGCTCTACTCCGCGTATGCGTGGGCGTTCGTCGCGCTCGGGCTCTCGCTCGGTGGGCCGCGCAGCGCGCCGCGGGTGGCCCGGATCTGCGCGATGCTCGGCGTGGGCGTCGCCCTCGGTGCGCTGATGGCGGCGGTCGTGCTCTGGCCGGCCCTCGAACTCGCCGCGATCGGTGGCCGCGAGCGCGGCACGCTACCCCTCGACGTGATGCTCCCCTTCGGTCTCGCCGGTTTCGAGACACCGATGCGCGCGCTGGCGACCGCACTGGGCAGCCGACCCGCGCTGCCCGCACTCACCTGGACGTTCGGGCTCGCGGGCCTCGTGCTGGTGCCGGCGATCACGTTCGCGGGACGGCTGCGGCGGCTCGGTGTCGTGATGACGGCCCTCGCGATCGCATCCCTGGTCTTCGCGATCGGGCCGGGCACTCCGCTGTTCGAGCCGCTGCTGCGACTGCCCGAACTCGGCAGCTTCCGCAATCCCTGGCGTGTGCTGTTCGTGGCGGACTTTGCGCTCGCGGTCGCCGCTGCGGTCGGACTGACGGCCCTGCGCGCGCGCGTTGCGGAGCGCAGCGCAGATCCGCGCGCGGCGCTGCGCGTCGGCGCGATCATCGCGGGTGTGGCGCTGCTCGCCGTGATCGCCGAGTCGCTGCTCGCGCCGGGCAACTCCACGCGTCTCCCCTACGACGCCGACCATGCACTGCTCGCGATGTACCACGAGCCGCGGCCGGTGCTCGAAGCCCTGGCCGCCCGGCCCGACCGTGTCTACGCGGTGCTGGCGGGCGACGCCGCGGATATGTCGGAGAAGTTCGCGAGCGTGTTCGGAGTGCGATCGATCGCCGACATCGAGATCCTCACCCTGCGCCGCCAACGCGAATACTTCACCTGGCTCTACTGGGGGGAACTCGAACCGACCGCATTGAACGCCAGGGGTCACAGCCAGCGCGTCTTCTATGGCTACTACAACCTGCTCGCACAGGGCATCGACCCCGCCGGCCTGGTGGCACGCAGCCGATTGCTGGATCTCGCTGCCGCGCGTTCGGTGCTCGTTCCACGCAGCGCGATCGCAAGACCGAACATGCAGGCATTCCTGCGCGGCAATCGCCTGACGGCGGTGGACGTGCAGGATCGACAGTTCGTCGTGTTCGATCAGCCGCGAGCCCTGCCCCGCGTCTATGTGAGCCACGCCGTCGCGCGGGCCCCCGATTCACCCACGCTGCTCACCGCCCTGGCCCAGCCCGACTTCGACCCGCGACGGCTGAGCTACATCGAGACCGACGACGACGCCCTGCCCTTGCTCGGTGCCGCTGATGCGCGTGACCGCGTCGAGATCGTGGAGGACGGAACCGAGCGTGTCGCCCTGTTCGCGCGGCTCGTCGAGCCGGGCCTCGTGGTGCTCGCCGACACCTACCACCCGGGCTGGCAGGTCGAAGTCGACGGCGAGCCGGTGGAGATCCTGCCCACCAACCATCTCTTCCGCGGCGTCGTGGTGCCGGCGGGCGAGCACGAGATCGTCTTCCGCTATCGGCCGAGTAGCGTGCGGTTGGGCGCGGGGCTCAGTGCGCTCGGTTGGCTGGTGTTCGGAGGAGCGGTCGTCGTACTCATGGGTGGACGCAAACTCGCTGCGCAGCGCTGAGATCGGCGAGCCGGCATTGCGCACAGTCCGTCGCACCGCGCCGACCCACTCTCGTCCGGTGCGACTCAGGCCTCGGCGTGGGTTCGATGTCGCTTCGATCGCCGCGCCGCATACGCGAGCAGAGCGACGGCGACCAGCGCCGACTCGAACGCTCCGGGTTCCGGGACCGCGATGATCGCACTCGCGCTGGACCCGCCGGTCAGTTGCGCGACGAAGGCGGCCCTGCCGGACGAATTGATCGCGGGATTGCTGATGAGGAGTACTATCGTCCCGCCTCCCGTGCCGGCGACCGGGTCGCCCGACTTGGCGACCGATTGTGCGGTCGAGCCGGTCGGCCCGACGAAAACGGCTTGAATTGCCGAGTTCAGCGTCGTCGCAAAGCCGACAGCACCCGAGTCGTTTGCCGTGAGCCTCGACAAGGAGAACGCAAAGTAGTTCGCTCCTCCTGAGCCGGGCGCGGGTTGTCCCGGCAACGCAACGGCGGATTGCGTCACGCCGTCATCGACGAACAGTCCGTGCGATACGGTCCCTCCGGAGACCTTCCCGTAGAAGAAGACTTGTCGGGAAGCGTTGATGGCAGGCGCCGCCGCGAAGCTCAACTCAAAAAAGACGCCCATCCCCGTGCCCGGCGCCGGATCACCGACCAGCGCCACGATCTCGTCCACCCCTCCCGACTCGACGATGATGCCGTTCTTGAAGCCGCCCACCGTCGGATCGATCGAGGCGATCGCCACGACATCCCCCGCGGCATTGATGGTCGGTTCGCTGAAGCTCGTGTAGATGCCCGGCAGCGCCGCCGGAGACGCCTCGCCCCTCAGAAGGACCGCACGAGAAGTCTGGCTCGCTTCGACGAAGATGCCCGAGCTGGTGCTGCCGGCCCCGCTGACGTTTGCGTGGAAGGCGACCTCGCGCGATGCATTCATCGAGAGTCGCGGTCCGAAGGAGCTGTATGTACCGGTGATCGTACCCGGAGCCGTGTCCAGTGATGTCGCAATCGCCGAGAGTTGACCGCCCGTATACAAGAAGATCGCGGGCCCGAAACTGCCACCCGAGACGCTGGCCGCGAAGACAAGGTCCCCCGAAGCGTTCAACGCGGGCTCAGACATCAGCACGAATGTCCCGCCGCCGCTTCCCGGTGCAACGTCGCCGACCAGCGCAATCGCGACGAGTCCGGTTCCTCGATCGAGGAAGACACCCTGGGTCGACGTTCCGCCGCTGATGCTCGATTGGAAGGCGACGTGGCCGAGATCGTTGATGGCCGGCCGCGACGAGAAGATGTTGAAGGTTCCTCCGCTGGTTCTCGGCGCCACGTCACCCTGCCGCGCCACCACGACCTGCGCGCGAACCGGGCCCGCAGCGAGCCACGTCACGAGAAGGGCGAAGAGGACAAGCAAGATGGGCATTGATTTGTCGAAGCGGTTCATCGAGGACTCCAATCGGTCGCCAACCTGTCCACGGGCCGAGCCGGCGGGTGGATGCCGGATGCAAGCGTTTCGCCTCCGTGCGCGGCCAACACACTATCGGATCGCGAGCGGCGTCGCGCGTAGCGGCCGTTTCTGCCGACGACGACAGGGGTCGATGCGTCAATCCGAGCTACTCGATCTCTTCGACGCCCGCCTCGAGAAGCGCACGACGACGACGCACCTGAGACACTCGACGGAGTACCCCGAACGCGACGATGCCTGCCGCCAGCAGCGCCCACGCCGCGGTCGGGTGCACGGCGAACCAGTCGAACAACGTGCCCCCGACTTCGACCAGCATCCACGACATCAGCAACATCCCCGGAGCGAACCCCATCACGCTGCCGAGCGCGTGCACGGGGAACGAGACCGACGACAGGCCGAGCAGCCAGTGGGCGGGAGGCGCGAGGAAGAACACGACGCGGATCACGATCACGGTGCGAAGGCCCGAGCGCTCGAGGCGCTCGTTCCAGACCAGCAGCCGCGGCGGCAGACGCGACGCCACGTAGTCTCGGCCGAGATAGCGCGCGAACGAAAAGCCCACGATGCCTGCGCCGGTCGAGCCGAGAAGCGAGTAGACGAACAGCTCCGGAACGCTCCACACCAGGGCACCGGGAGCCATGAAGGCGAATCCGGGGACGAAGAACGGCTCGAGGAGCGCGAAGGCCAGGATGAATACCACCGGACCCCACGCGCCGAGAGACTCGATCAACGCGCGCAGGCGCTCACGGTCGCTGATCAGATCGAAGAAACCGGCGGCATACAGCGCGATGAGCACACAGGCGACGGCGCACAGGAGAACGATCCGGGTCTTCACGCTGCGAACGAATCCAGCATCGAGCAACACTATCCGAGGGCGAGTGTCGCGCACACGGGCGCGCGCGACCTTCAACCTGCATAATGGCCGATCGCAGCAGGAGGCAGGAGGGACATGACGAAGATCGACCTCAGCGGACGCACTTGTTTCGTCACGGGCGCGACGTCCGGGATCGGCGAAGAGACGGCGCTCGCCTTCGCGCGCATGGGCGCACGAGTCGGCATCCTGGCGCGGAGCGCAGCGCGCGCTACGAACACGAAGGCGCGTATCGCAGCGGAGACCGGCTGCAAGATCGAGATCATCGAAGGCGATCTGGCCTCCCTCGATTCGGTGCGCCATGCCGCCGACGCGATCCTCGAGCGCTTCGATGCGCTGCACGTCTTCGTCAACAATGCGGGCCTGATCGGTCTCGAACGGACGACCACCGTCGATGGCTTCGAGACAACTCTCGCCACCAATCATCTCGGCCCGTTCCTGCTGACCAACCTGGTGCTGCCCCGCATCCTCGACAGCGCGCCGTCGCGGATCATCAACCTCGCCTCCGACGCGCACAAGTTCGCGAGGCGCGGGCTCGACTTCGACGATCTGCAGAACGAGCGCGAGTACAAGGCGTTCCGGGTCTACGGCGAATCGAAGCTCGCCAACATCCTGTTCACCCGCGAGCTGGCCCAGCGCATCGCGGGCAGCGGGGTCACGGTGAACTGCGTGCATCCGGGTGCCGTCGCGACGGGTCTCGGTGCCCAGAACGGACTGTTCGCCCGCACGGTCATCAAGCTCCTGAAGCCGTTCTTCCGCTCGCCGGCGCGTGGCGCCGACACGACGATCCACATCGCGACGACCCCCGAGCTGGCAACCACCACCGGCGCGTACTTCGTCGACCGCAAGGAGACGAAGCCGACCTCGAATGCCCGGAACGACGAGACGGCGAGACGGCTCTGGCAGCGCAGCGCCGAGCTGGTCGGGTTGGCGTGACGGCTCGCCCGCAGCCGGCTCCGCGTGAACAGGGGCTGGCCGTGATCACGAGCCGCACGTCGTCACTGCGTCGGTTTCGCCACCACCCAGAACAGCCCACGGAAGTCGCCGTTCGCGTAGCCGATCGCCCGATCTTCGGGATAGCGCGCACGGATCGTCGAGAGCAGCGCCGGGTCGACGGCCGCACCGTGACAAGTCTCGCAGAGAGGCTGGATGCGGATCGGCTCCACGTAGCCGATCGCCCCGTCGTCGAGCGCGACGACGGCGCCCGTGACTTCTTCCGGCGACGACTGCGCGTACTGGGCGAGCAGGGCCTGCATCCACGGAGCCGGTGCATTCTTCGGATTGCGCAGTCGATCGCTGGTGCGACCGACCGTGTAGACATCACCGCTCGCGTTGGCCGCGATGCCGGGCGCGGCGAGCTGACAGGCGACGACCGCTGCTTCGGGGCTCTCGGCGAGCGCAGTTTTCAATGTCGACGAGAGACCCTGCTTGAGCGGTGCGAGGGCGCGCTGTGCGTCCGCGCCGCGCGCGAGAAGCTCGGGCGGTCCGGTGATCGGGATGACGGCGGCGGGCACCGGTGTAGGCGCGGGCGCGGGGAGATTCGACGGGTCGGCAATTGCAGCGGCCGCGAGTGCGAGACCGCAGACGATCGTCCAGCCAGCCGTCACGACACGGTCGGTCCTCATCTTGGTTCTCCTCCTTGCGGGCGAGACCCCATGAACGCAGAGCGACGCAGACTTCGCAAGGCCGCGCTTGCGCGAACATGAGCCCGCGACGACCGACTTCCGCTGCCCGACCCGCGGCCCCGGCGCTACCGTCGCGCCAGGAGACAGGATGAACGAGCTCGCGCACGCCGACGTCTGCCTCGATCCGCTGACCCCGATCGTGCTGCTCGAACGCTCGCTGCGCGTCTTCCCCGAACGGATCGCGGTGATCGACGGTGACGAGCGCTGGACATATCGGCGCTTCGCAGCAGAGGTCGGCCGGCTCGCGGGCGCGCTGCACCGGGCGGGCATCCGCCGCGGCGACCGCGTCGCGGTGCTGCTGCCCAACACGCAGATCCATCTCGCGGCGACCTTCGCGATGCCGCTCCTCGAGGTTCCGCTCGTCTCGATCAACACCCGCCTCGCCCCGGCCGAGATCGCGCACATCCTCGAGCACTCGGGGGCGCGCGTGCTGCTCGTCGATCCCGCGCTGGCCCCGGCTCTCGACGGTCAGCTCGATTCGCTCGCGCAGCTCGAGCACGTCATCGAGGTGCCGCATCGCGACGTCGCGGTTCGCGACGGAGCGCGGAGCTATGTCGACTTTGTGGCCGGCGCAGTGGTGCTGCCGATCCACTCGGCGGTCGAGGACGAGAATCGGCTGCTCTCGATCAACTACACGTCCGGCACCACCGGCCGGCCGAAGGGCGTGATGTACAGCCACCGCGGCGCGTATCTGAACGCGCTCGGCCAGATGGGCAGTCACCGTCTCGGCACCGACACGACCTTCTTGTGGACGTTGCCGATGTTCCACTGCAACGGCTGGTGCATGCCCTGGGCGGTGACCGGTGCGGGCGGGACGCACGTGTGCCTGCGCGCCATCGATCCCCCCGAAGTGCTGCGCTTGATCGACGTCCACGGCGTGACGCACTTCAACGCCGCGCCGACCGTGCTGCTGATGCTGGCCGCGGATCCGTCCGCGAAGGGGCGCCGCTTCGATCCGATGATCCGTGTCTGCACCGGGGGCGCACCGCCTTCACCGACCCTGCTGGAGCAGATGGAGGATCTCGGCGTCTCGATCACGCACCTGTACGGATTGACTGAAACCTACGGGCCGCACGTCGTGTGCGAGAAGCAGGACGCATGGCGCGAACTCGACTCAGGTGAGCGCGCCCGCATGATGTCTCGCCAGGGCGTGCCGTTCGTGTTCGCCGCGCATCTTCGCGTGGTCGACGAAGCGATGGACGATGTCCCAGCCGACGCCACCACGATGGGCGAGGTCGTGATGCGCGGCAACAACGTGATGCTCGGCTACTTCGAGGATCCCGAGGCGACCGCAAGGGCGTTTTCCGGCGGCTGGTTCCACTCGGGTGACATCGGCGTGCTGCATCCCGACAGCTACATCGAACTGCGCGACCGCAGCAAGGACATCATCATTTCGGGCGGCGAGAACATCTCGACCATCGAAGTCGAGAACGTCCTCTACCAGCATCCCGCGGTGCTCGAAGTCGCCGTGATCGGCGTCCCGCATCAGAAATGGGGCGAGGTCCCGAAGGCGTTCGTCACGCTGCAGCCCGGTCGAACCGCGAGTCCGCAGAGCCTGATCGACTTCGCACGGGAGCGACTCGCGCACTTCAAGTGCCCGAAGTCGGTCGAGTTCGGCGAGATCCCGAAGACCGCCACCGGCAAGATCCAGAAATTCAAGCTGCGTGAGCGCGAGTGGGCGGGACGCAGTTCGCGGATCAACTGAACGCGTCCGCCGGAACGTCCCGCAGACGCGCGACGGCGCGCTCGATCCACAGTCGCATCAGATCCTGGCCGCGCGCGCCGCCGAGTTCCATGTCGCCGGGTGAACACAGCACCTGCAGGGCACACAACAGTCCACGGCGATAGTCGCGTACGAGGGCTTCGAACGAGTATCCACTCACGCCCGCAGCGCAGAGCGACGCGTGGTAGTGCCGCAGCAGTTCCGCCTCGAAATCCGGCGCAGTCCCGACATCGAGTGCTCCGCTGAGCAGATAGGCGACATCGTGGGCTCCGACACCGCGGCCGACGAGTTGCCAGTCCGCGACCACCAGCGGCGAATCGCTTCGTGCATCACCGAAGAACACGTTGTCGAGACGCAGATCGCCGTGCACGAGTGTCTGTGGCCCATCGCGGCGGATCTGCCTCGCGATCGCGATGCCGTGGCGATCGAGGAACTCCACCCAACGCAGGCCCTCGCGACCGAGTGCCTCGCCATGGCGCCTCATCAGACTCTCGCGGGACTCGAGATACATGCGGTGACGGATCCGCGGAGTCGTGGAGGGATCCGCCAGCCAGCGATGGCGGGCCAGCTCGCGGCTCTGCTGCCAGAAGCGCGCGTGCAGCCGGGCGATCTGACCGAGAACGAGCGCGCAATCCGACGCTGTCTCGGCGCGCAGCTGATCTCCGACCCGGAACCCGGCGAGATCCTCGAGCAGCAGCACGTAGCGATGTTCGCTCGCCGCCACATTGGCGCGCGCATGCTTCATCATCGCATCGACGAGCGAGCCGGGCAGGCGGTCCATCACGCCGACGATCGCGTTCCTTCGCACACGCATCGGATCCGGGGTGAGAGCGCTGTGATGGACGATCGGGGTGCGAAGCGGAGCGGCGGCTGCGAGTTCGCGATAGAAGAGGATCTCGCGCCAGTAGAGGCCGAGCAGTTCGCCGATCGCGCGATTCTCGCAGACGGCGGTCGGCAGCTTCGCGATCAGACTGCGCGGTGCAGCGCTGTCGGCGTCCTCGTATTCGAGCCGGACGCGTGCGATCTCGCCGAGAAAGCCTTCTCCCTCACCGATCCGTTCGACCTCGGCGGTCCGCACCCGCGGCGTCGGGCACGTGGCGCCGCTCTGCATAACCGCGCCCTGCAACGCCGCGCCCTGCAACGCGGCAGTCAGCCATTCGGGCGTCAGCTCGTCGAGGCGAGTGGGGATGAATGCCGTGTCGGTCGTGTCGCTCGTGTCGATGTCGGCCACGCGGGTTCGCGCGCTCAGTCGGAGCCCGGGGCGAGGCCACCGAGCCCGGTCAGGAGGTCGCGCAGTTCACTGATGACGAGATCCGGAGCGGCATCCGTCGCTTCGACGTCCTTGTCGAGCAGCCCCCTGCCCCGCCCCTCGTCGATCAGCACGGTCTGCATCCCCATCGCGCGCGCACCGCGCACGTCGTGATGCAGCGAGTCGCCGACGAAAGCGACTTCTCCGGGCCGGCAATCCGCCTTCTGCAGTGCGAGATCGAAGATGCCGCGATCCGGCTTGCAGGACCTCGCTTCCTCGGAGCTCGACCAGTGATCGAGGAAGGGCGTCAAGCCATAGTTGGCCACCATCGGATGCAGGTAGTCGTCGTCGATGTTCGAGACGACCGACACATACAGGCCGCGGTCGCGAAGCGTCTTCAGCGTGTCGAGGCAATCCGCGCGGAGCGCCACCTGTGTGATCATGATCTCGCGCTGAGCGTCGTAGAGCCATTCGTAGAAGTCGTCCGGCGCCTTCGCACCGAGCCGCTCGGCGAACAGCCGGTAGGTGTCGAGGAACAGATCGCGATGCAGGTAGTAGGCGCGCTCGAGATAGTGCTCGTTGGCGCTGCGGGCTGCGGCCGCGTATGCGGGGCCGACGTGACCGAGTCCGTCGTCGACCCCGAGCCGCCGCGCGGCCTCGCGGAGCAGCGGGACGCTGACGCGGGGGATCTCGCGATAGCTGAACAGAGTGCCGCCGAGATCGAAGAAGACCGCGCGGATCGGTGAGGACATGGGAGCACCCTAGCCAGCGTGACCCCATCGCAGCAAGACCGCGCGCGCTCCCGGTCGTTGCCGATCGCGCACTCTGGCCCCTACTCTCGCCACTTCCGATCCCTTCCAGCCTTCTTCCGATCGTTCGATCCCCCTGGCGACCGAACGCTGCACCGGAGACTTCTACGATGTTGATCGAGACCGGCATTCCCCTGGACGACTGGCGGCGCGTTCCCGAACTCGCGAAGCGCGCCGAGCAGGCGGGCTTCGACGGCATCCTGTCCGCCGAGATCGCCCACGACCCTTTCGTGCCGCTCGCATTCGCGGCACTCGCGACCGAACGCGTGCGGCTCGGCACCGCGATCGCGGTCTGCTTTCCGCGCAGTCCGATGGTGATGGCCAATACCGCGTGGGACTTGCAGGCACAGTCGCGGGGGCGTTTCACGCTCGGACTCGGCGTGCAGGTGAAAGGGCACAACGAGCGACGCTTCAGCGTGCCGTGGACCGCGCCGGTGCCGCGGGTGCGCGAGTACATCGAGTCGCTACGCGCGATCTGGGCCTGCTGGGAGAAGGGCGACAAGCTCGAGTATGAGGGCGACCACTATCGCTTCACGCTGATGACTCCCGAGTTTGCCCCGCGACCGACGGGACTGCCGCGCGTGCCGATCACCCTGGCGGCCGTCGGGCCGGCGATGATCAAGCTCGCGGGACGCATCTGCGACGGCGTGCGGCTGCACGGCTTCGCGACGCGCAAGTATCTCGAGCAGGTCGCGCTGCCGAACCTGTACGACGGTCTCGAACAGAGCGGACGCGATCGCAAGACGTTCGAGGTCTGGGGCGGTGGCTTCGTGGCGACGGCCGCCACCGAAGAGGCGCTGGCCGAGCAGGTCGAACGGATCCGCTACCGCGTCGCCTTCTACGGCTCGACGCGCAGCTATCACACGGTGTTCGAAGTGCACGGCTGGGAGGACCTCGGGCTCAAGCTCCACGCCATGTCGAAGCAGGGCCGCTGGACCGAGATGGCCGCCGAGGTGCCGGATGAAGTGCTGCACACGTTTGCCGCGATCGCGACCCACGATGGCCTGAAGAAGGCGGTCGAGGAACGCTTCGGTGGCATCGTGGATTCGATCGCGCTCGACTTCGACGCGGACACCGGCGTCGAGCAGCGTCTCGATCTGATCCAGGACATGCGCCGCATCCCGAGCCGCTTCGAGCGTTTCCCGGCAGGCTGGTAGCGGTGTCGGCGCCCCGCACCGTTCGGCATCACGTTCCGGGCGGACCGCGTCGAATCGTGTGCCTCACCGAGGAGCCGACCGAGATCCTGTATCGACTCGGCGAGGGAGACCGCGTGGTGGGGATCAGCGCCTACACGGTGCGTCCTCCGGAAGCAAAGCGCGACAAGCCGGTGGTGTCGGCCTTCATCGGCGGGAGCGTCAAGAAAATCGCGGCCCTCGAGCCCGATCTCGTGATCGGCTTCTCGGACATCCAGGCCGATCTCGCCCGGGAGCTGATCGCCGCGAACCTGCCGGTGCTGATCTTCAATCAGCGCAGCGTGCAGGAGATCCTCGGCGTGATCGTCGATCTCGGCAGTCTCGTCGGCGCCCGCGAGCGCGCGCAGGATCTCGTCGCGGGCTATCTGACCCGGATCGAAGAAGTCGCGGCGCGCGCGGCGCGGCGCAGCCTGCGGCCGCGGGTCTACTTCGAGGAGTGGGACGACCCGATGATCTGCGGCATCCGCTGGGTGAGCGAGCTGATCGAAATCGCCGGCGGCATCGACGTGTTCGCCGATCGCTCGCGCGGCAAGCTCGCGCGCGAACGGATCGTGGATGCAGCGCTCGTCACCGCCGCCGCGCCGGAACTGCTGCTCGCGAGCTGGTGCGGCAAGGCGTTCGATCTCGAAGCGCTGCTGGCACGACCCGGCATGCAGAGCGTGCCCGCGATCCGCACGCGGCGGATCGCCGAGATCCCGGCCGAGATCATCCTGCAGCCCGGACCCGCCTGCCTGACCGACGGCCTCGATCGGCTCGTCGACGAGATCGAAGCGCTGGAGCGGACGCCGGCGTGACGACGATCGAACAGTGATCAGGAGAATCGAGATGAGCCCCATCGTGATCCGCGACGAACGGCCGGCCGATCACGCCAGCGTGTACGACCTGCAGGCGGCGGCCTTCGGACAACGGGGCGAAGCCGACCTCGTCGTGGCGCTGCGCCGCGCCGCACAGCCGCAGATCTCGCTCGTCGCCGAGCGGGCAGGACGCGTGATCGGTCACGTCATCTTCTCGCCCGTGCACATCGGCCGCGGTCCCGACGCCCCCGAATTCGGCGGGCTCGCGCCCATCGGCGTGTGGCCCGAGTTCCAGCGTTCGGGTGCGGGCTCGGCGTTGATCCGCGCCGGTCTCGCGCGTTGTCCGGCACTCGGCTGGCACGCCGCCTTCCTCGTCGGCAACCCCGCCTACTATCGACGCTTCGGCTTCGAACCGGTTGCCGCGCACGGCTTCTTCTACAAGCACCGCCAGTTCGATCCCGCCCTCCAAGCCATCGAACTCACCCCCGGCGCCCTCGCCAACCTCACCGGCGAAGTCGTCTACCACCCCGCCTTCGACCAGACCGGCACCGCCTGACCCCCACCCATCCCACATTCCCGAGGCCGGGCCTCGCCCCTCCGCCCATCTCCCGAGCCCGCCCGAACGCAAAGCGACGCAGCCCGTCGGGCCGCCGGGGGGGGGGGGGGGGAGGCGGGGGGGGAGACGGAACCCACCCCCCCCCCCCCCGCCCCCCCC
>JANOFF010000033.1:0-61265 GCA_031413515.1 bacterium | reverse complement strand
CGAGTACGTCGGGTACCCCGGCGTCATATCGCTCGTCGAGGTGGTTGACGTCCTGCGCGCCCGAGGCCATCACACGAACCGGCTGCGAGTCGATCGCGAGATTCATCAGATCGAAGAAGTGGCAGCACTTCTCGACCAGGGTGCCTCCCGTGTTGCGATTGAATCGATTCCAGTGACCGACCTTCGGCAGGAAGGGAAACCGGTGCTCGCGGATGAACAGCATGCGCAGACGACCGACCGCACCGTCGCGGATCGCCGACAGGAAGGCGGCGACCGGCGCCATATAGCGGTACTCGAGTCCGACCTGGAACACACCGGGATGGCGCTCCGCGCGCTCGGCGACGCGCGCGCAGTCCTCGAGCGTCGTGCACATCGGCTTCTCGACCAGCACGTGGAGACCTCGATCGAAGATCGGATCGAGCAGATCGGCGTGGGTGTGGTTCGGCGTGGCGACCACGACGGCATCGAGCTCGGCCTCGGCGAGCATCGAGGCCGCGTTCTCGTGCACCGAGACCCCGGTCTGTTCGCCGCACGCGAGCAGCGCGAGATCCCGGGACGGCTCGTGGGGATCGGCGATGGCCACCACCTGCGCGTCGGGGATCGCTGCGATGTTGCGGATGTGCTCGCAGCCCATCATGCCCGTCCCGATGATTCCGTAGCGGATGGTCCGGCTCATCGGCGCTGTTTCTCCGTCGTGGGCCCGAAGGCGGGTGCTGCCCGAAGCGATCCGGGTCCGGTCGTGTGGAGGGGATCAGGGTTCGAGCGCGATGGCCGACTCGGGACAGTTCTCGACCGCAGCGCGGGCCCGGCCCTCGAGCCTCGCCGGTACATCGGCAGAGAACAGGCTCGCGTGGCCCGCGTCGTCTTCCTGGAAGAGTTCGGGGCAGAGCGCATAGCAGCGACCATGACCGGAACAGCGCGCGGCGTCGAATCGCAATCGCATCAGCCCGTCTCCCGCTTCGTCGGCCTGGGTCGTCGGTCCTCGCTGCAGGCCCAGTCTAGGCGAGGGCGATCGGACGGGACAGTTTGGCCGCGACCGGTTCGAACTCACCGAGCTGCACGAGGGCTGCTAGGCTCGGCGCCCTCATGGACCTCCGACCGTTCGTCCGATCGCTGGCCACGGCTTTCGTGCTCGTCAGCGTGCCGTTCGCCGGGCAAGCCCGAGCCGAGGATGCCGTCGCCGTCGCCGAGCCGGCTGCCGCAGCGGGTGCTCCGGCGCAGATCGAGCGCTTCAACGCCACGCTGCTCGAGATCATGAAGGGCGGCGCACAGCTCGGATATCAAGGTCGATATGCCAAGGTCGAGCCGGCGGTACGCACGACCTTCGATGTGCCCTTCATGGCCGCGAAGAGCGTGGGGACCACGTGGAGCAAGCTCGACGCCGAGCAGCGGAAGCGCTGGATCGAGACGTTCGAGGGCTACATGGTCTCGAACTTCGCTGATCGCTTCGACGACTATTCGGGGCAGACCCTCGAGGTCGTGGGCGAAAAGCCCGCCTCCCATGACACGCGCGTGGTGCTGACGCAGATCCACCGCCCCGGCGACGACTCGGTCGAGCTCAACTACCGGATGCGCGAGACCGAGTCCGGCTGGCGGGTGGTCGACATCTATTCCGGCGGCTCCGTCAGCGAGATCGCGCTGCGCCGGTCCGAGTACGGGGCGGTCCTCAAGCAGGGCGGGATCGACAAGCTGATCGCGTCCGTGACCGCGATGACGGCGAAACGCGCCGAGTCGAAGAACTAGCCCAGGCGGCCACCGGTTCGTCGCCCGCCCGGACCCTCGGCGACACGCAGACTCCGATCAAGATCCCGGTCGTTCCACCCGATCCTGGAATCATGATCGATCCGTCCCGGGCCCCTGCGGCCCACTCGCCGGGCGCTTCCGTCGCGGTCCGCCGTGCGACCGCATGCCCGTGGATTTCGAGCGCCCTCGCGTTCGCCGTCTATGGCGCGACGGTCGCCCCGACGATCGGTTTCGGAGACAGCCCCGAGCTCTCGGCGGCTGCGCTGTCGCTCGGTGTTCCGCACCCGACCGGATATCCGCTGTTGATGCTGCTCGGATACGGGTTCAGTTCGCTGTTGGCGACGGGCGACCCGGCCTGGCGGCTGAATCTGCTCGGCGCGTTGTTGGCGAGCGCCGCCGTCGGGTTCTCCGCGGCATTCGTCCAACGCCTGACCGGCCGCGCGGTCGCCGGCTGGGTGGCGGGGCTGCTGCTCGCATTCGCGCCCGTCTTCTGGTCGAACGCCACGTTGTTCGAGGTCTACGGACTGCACGTGCTCTTCGTCGCCGCGCTGTTGTTCGTCTGGCTGCGCTTCGAGCAGGATCCCGTTCCGTCTCGACTGCGTCTGCTCGCCTTCATGGCCGGACTGTCGCTCACGCATCACTTGATGATAGGTCTGCTCCTCCCGATCCTCGCGATCGCCGTCCTGAGGCATGCGCGGGTCTTTTCATCGGCCGCGGAGCTTGCACGTCTCGGGGTTCTGTTCGTGCTGCCGCTGGGCCTGTTCGTCTATCTCCCGCTCGCCGCGCTCGCGGATCCGAGCGTGAACTGGGGCGATCCCTCGACGTCGCTCCGCTTCTGGTCCCACGTGACGGGGCGTCAGTATCACGGCAACCTGGCGGGCGAAGCGAGCATCACGGGCTGGCAGACGTCCCTCGATCTGCTGCGCCGGACGACCGCCGGTCCGACGCCGCTGGTGTTCGCGCTGACCGTGCTCGGCGTGCTGTGGCCTTTCGTGGATCGGCGCCGGCTTGCCGACGCGGATGCGGAGACCACTCGTGACCCGCTGCGGATCGGCGGAGTCGTGTTGGTCGCGCTGCTCGCAGTGGGATTCGGATTCGGTTCGTTCTACCAGGTGGTGGATCGCGAGTCGTTTTTCATCAACGCGGTATTCGCCACTTCCCTCCTGGCCGGAGTCGGTGTCGCGCTGCTGCTCGATTGGACCCGGCGGCTCCGCGCATCGGCGGTTTCCACCGTCACGCTGCTGGCCGCGCTATTGCCCGTGCTCCCGCTCTGGCTCGGCTGGAGCGGGCACGATCGCTCACACGATTTCGCGGCCCACGATCGTGCGGTCGCCCTGATGCAGACGTTGCCGCCGGACGCACTGCTGCTCGTCGAGGGTCACGAGGGTTATCCGGTCGTGTATGCGTCGCTGATCGCGGGACTTCGTCCCGACGTCCTCGTCGTGGACTGCTACCTCCGGATTCGCGGCGATGGGGGTGGCTATGGGCCCGAGCTCGAACGCATCCGGTACCTGCAGGGCCTGCCTGCCGAACGCATCGTTCCGACGGTCACCGCCACGGCGGCCGCGCTGGGCCGCCCGCTCTTCATGCTGGCCACGTCTCCCGATGTCGACTGGGAGGAACTCGGTCTGGTGCGGGTTCGCCGCGGTGTAGTCGATCAACTGATCGCGCTGGGTTCGGGTCGACTGCCGATCGGCTCGTTGCCGGAAGGCGAAGTGGCACGCTTCGAGAACGGTCCGGTCCTGCTCGCCGCGCGTGTCGGTCGCGGACGAATCGAGCCGGGTGACGCGACTTCGCTGCAACTCGAGTGGGCGTGGACGGGGGAGGGCGAGCCAGAGGATTGGACCGTCTGGGTGGTGGCGGGGGATGCTGAGGGTCGCATGCTCGAGGATGAGCGGGGCGTGCCGCTGCTGGATCACACGCATCCTCTCGGCCAGGGAGTTTCCGCGGCGCCGGACGCGAGCCGTACACCCTGGCTCGAGTCCGTCGCCCTCGTGCTGCCGCGGGACACTCCGGAGGGATCGACTTCGCTGTTCGCCGCACTGACGCGCGACGGTGAACTGGTGCCGACTCTGGATGATCGCGCCTTCGTCCGGATCGGCACGATCGATGTGGCACCGCGCACGCGAAGTGCCTGGCGGCTGGCTCCGAAGGACGCATCACCGCATCCGGGCGAACACGACAGGCGAGTGGCCGAAGTGGCTCCGCGGGGCTGATCGGACTCCAAGCGAGGGGCCGGGTCGGCGTCGGTTCGACTATGTTGGACTTCTCACGGCGTCCGGCTGGCCTGCGAGAGCGATCCCGCGGACCCAACGCATGGGGGAGGCGCGCGGGTGCAGGCGCGACGGCGGATACTCGACTGGGCGGATGCGCATCCCCGCGCCGCGATCGTATGGGTGTTCGCCGCTGCGTTGGTCATCCGTCTCGTCGCCTTCGCGCTGACCCATCGCACGCGGCCGGCGGGCGACGAGGTGGAACTGTTCGTTCGCGCGGCGCGCGCCGTGCTCGGGCCTCCGATCGAGGACGACGGTGCACGGGCTCCGGGCCTGCTCTTCTTCTACGAAGCGGTCTTCCGCACGTTCGGTGTGCACGTGGCGATCGCGAAGTGCGCGAACTGTGTCGTCTCGGCGCTGACGGTGATTCCGATCGCCCGCATCGGCCAGAGCTTCGGGGGCAATCGCGTCTCGCTGGCGTCCGCGATCGGCGTCGCCCTATATCCGAACTACATCGCGTTCAGCCACTATCTCTGGCCCGAGCCTCTCTACATCCTGCTGCTCACGAGCGCGGTCGCGCTGATCTGCGGGTTCGTGGATCGTCGCGATTGCCGCGCCGCACTCGCGCTCGCGCTGGCCGGCGGGTTGCTCGGCGCGAGTGCACTCGTCAAGGAGTCGGGTCTGCTGTTTCCGCCGGTGGCTGCGCTCTGGATCTTCTGGAGACTCCGCGCCGATCGGCGCCAGGCGCTGCGTTCTGCCGCTCTCGTCGCCCTCGCGGCGGCACTTGTGCTGCTGCCGTGGGTGATCGGGATGCAGCGGGCCGATCAGCCCTTCGCCCTGGTGACGCGGACCGGCTACATGAATCTCTTCATCGGCAACCATCCGCAGGGCCACGGGGTGGCGATGCTCGAGTATCCGGAGCTGGCCCCGACCCGCCTCGCGGCGGAGCAGGTGGCGAGGGACCGCGCCTTCGCAGAGATCGCTCGTCGGATGCCGCTCTGGCCCCTCGAGAAGATCGCGAGCGAGGTGCCGCGTTTCTTCACGCCGACGTCCTTCGCGATCCGCCGGCTGCTGCTGCCCCCGGACGCGCCGGGAGGTTGGGGATACCGGATGTCGCTTCCGCTGCTCGATCGTCCGGCGGCGCGCGGTCTGGCGGTCGCCGTCGTGGTGCTCGCCTACCTGCTCGCCCTCGGTCTCGGGGCAGCGGGACTGGTGCTCGCGCGGCGCACGGATCTCTCGCTGCTGTTCGTGCTCTTCATCGCCAGCCAGATCGCGCCGTCGATCCCGACCTTCGCGATGTCGCGTTTCAGACTCGCCAGCATGGCGTTCCTGCTGGTGGGGGCAGCATCGGCCTGCGTCGACGGCGGCCGGGATTGGCGGGCCGCGACCCCGGGCCGCCGGATCGCGGCCTGTATCTGCGCTGCGCTGCTGCTCGGGCTCGCAGCGCTCGACTATCGTGCGGTCCTGGAGTCGACGGGTCGATGAATTTCGAACGACGAGCGGGATCGTCCCATGCGGGCGCCGTCGCGTGGCTCAGCGTGCTCGCGTTGATCGGCTGTTCGCGCGATCCGGTTCCAGCCACGCAGCGCGCCTACGGGGTGCAGTTGCACCTGCACGGCTCGCTGAGCGAGGGGCCGGCTTCGATGCAGGCGCACGCGCGGGCGGCCGGCGAACTCGGCGGCGCAGTCGACGCGATCTGGTGGACCGATCACGACTGGCGGATCGCCGGCCACACGTACGTGACCGGTTTCGATTTCGAACAGGGACTCAGCGAGTTCGAGCCGGTGCCCGCACCGCTGCGGATGGCGCAGTTCGATGGGCGTGAGCCGATGCCCGCATGGGCGAAGCCGGATCGCGACACGGATCGGATCGCCGGCTCGGGTGTCGAGTCCGTTCGCAAAGGCTTCAGCGTCCGCCACATGCCCTCGTCGGACACCCGTGTGACGATGCAGGTCAGTCGGCGCGAGGCCCGCGACGGTCGACGCAGCCTGCATCTTTCACTGGAAGGGCCACCGAAAGGCCGCGACGCGCTCGTGCTCGGTTTCGAATCGACGCGTCGGCGCCACATCGCGAGCCTGGCGTCGGGCGTGACGCTTCGACTCTCGATCCTGCCGGTGACGATGACCGGAGACGTGCGGCTGGTGGTGACCGTCGCGCTCTCCCAGACCGCGCCGGGTGAACGCAACGCGATGGAATTCGTGTTGCAGCCCGCAGTCGCTTCGCGTCTGCCGGGCGATGCGACGATCGGATCGAGGTCGGCAGCCGGCGACGCGGCGCGTGTGCAGGTGGCGACGATTCCCGTGCCGACCGAGCCGGGCGTCTGGAACGACTGGCAGCTCGACCTCAGCGAGCTGGCCACCCGCCACGGGCTCGGGGGCATCGACAACTCGCTGGTCGACCTGTCGCTCGCCGTCGAAGTCGCGGATGGCGGCCGCTTCGATGCGTACGTGGATGCGCTCGGCATCGATCGGGCCGTGCTCGGCGAGCCGCTGCTCGAGATCGAGCGCGGGATGGCCCGCGAGTTGACCACGCCCGCACTCACCCATCATGTCGGACAGGAGATCTCGTACGCGGCCCACCTGAACGCCTTCGGGACCGACGTCCCGCTCGCCGACCAGAACCGCTTCCCGCATGGGCTCTCGCCCACCGAGGCCGTCGAATGGGCCCACGCGCACTCGGGTCTGGTGTCGCTCAACCACTTCTTCGGCACCCAGTACACGATGATCTCGCATCGATTCCCGCGCTCGCAGGCGGCCCTCGACGCATCGATCGAGAGACTGATCGAGCAGCGTGCGTACGGGGTGGACCTGATCGAAGTCGGGTATCGGTCCCGCGGTCATGGGCTCGCCGCCTTCCTCGAATTGTGGGACGGCTTGTCGAGGGCCGGCATCGCGCTGGTCGGCATCGGGGTGAGCGACTCGCACGACGCCGAGACCGGGTGGACGGAGGGGCCGAACAATTTCATCACCTGGATCTACGCCGATTCGGTGGCCGAGCCCGATCTGCTCGCCGGTCTGCGGGCGGGTCGGGCGTTCTTCGGCGACCCGACGCTGTTCGACGGCCGACTCGACCTGTCCAGCGAGTCCGGCGGTCGCATGGGCGATCTGCAGCGGGTAGATGCCGGCCCGCAGCGTATCGAGATCAGCGCGGAGGGTCTGCGCGCCGGTCAGTCGGTCCGCGTGATCCGGGACGGCGAAGAGATGGCCGTGCACGCGACGGGCGAGACGACATTGCGGGTCAGCCACGAGATCGAGATCGGCGGGCCGACGTTCGTTCGCATCGAGGTGACCGAAGCCGGCGAACCCGTCGCCCTCAGCAATCCGATCCGCTTCGTCCTCCGCGATGCCCGGTGAGCGGAATCTTGCGCGGGTGTCGGGCCTACGAATCGCGAGAGCACGGACTTCTGCTCCGCTACGCTGCCTCGATCCCATGAGAACTACGATCACCCGCCGGATCCTGCTCGCAGTCGGTCTGTTCGTGGCGGCAGCGGGAGCAACGGCGACAGCGATGCCCGTCAAGGAGTACCGGGTGCAGGAGAGCACCCGCTGCGCGTACGCGCAGGGCTGTCCGCGGATGCTTCGCAATGCCGTCAGTCATGCGGAGCAGTTCTGCAATGAGGAGGGCGGGCCGCTCACCGGAGGCGTCAAGCGCGACTTCAAGTGCGAGCAACAGACGATCTACTGCAGCGTCTACGGCCGCATCGAATGCCGTGGGCGAATGGATCCGAACAAGCCGCCCGCTCCGCCCGGCATGACCCTGCAGTCGCAACCCGCGAAGACCCGCACCTGCTTCGATACGGACTGCAATCGCTTCGTCTCGCATGCCCCGGGCGATCAGCAGAGCGGAACCCATGCCTGCCCGTTCGGTTACCTGGTCGTGGGCGTATCGGGCGAGGGCAACAATCTCGTCTGCCAGGAGTTTCCGAAGCCGGTGCGCGAGTCCCGGGTCGAGACGACGGCGCGACGTCAGGGCCTGCTCGCTTGCCCTGCCGGCATGTTGGTTCGGGGCGTGAGCGAGGATCGACTCACACTCCTGTGCGCGCGCCTCGACGCTTCGGTCGGCACGGAATCGATCCAGGACGAGACCGGGAATCTCGGATTGCAGGTCTGCGACGAGCTCGAAGGGGCGAACGTGCCGAGGTTCTTCATGACCGGCATCGACGTCGCTCGAGAGAAGATCCTGTGCGCTCCAGTGACCGTGCGCTGAACGCGGGCCCGGCTCCGGGAGACGGAGTGCCAGCGGGTTTTCCATGACTTCTGGTCTCGTGCGCTGGAGCCGAAGCCCGTCGACGATATGCTCCGCCGCGTCCGTCGGCAGACCGATCGGGCGCGAGCAGGAGGAGAGCCCGATGTCCGAGCGACCGGAGATGTCCGACGAGATCCGACGAGCCACGGGCGCAGGGCGCGGCGATTCCGGGCGACCCACCGAGCGACTCTGCACGCTCGCGCTGGCTGTCGGATTGCTCGGACTCTTCGCGTGCGCGAAGCCCTGGTCGGATCAGAGTTCGACTTCGACCGAGGTAGCCGAAACCAGCGAGCCGAGCGGACTCGAGTTCGACGAGTGGGTCAAGGGATCGCTCCATTGTGCGGTCCAATTGTGTGCGACCGAGTATCCGCTCCGCGTGAGCGAACCCGGTCGGGTCAGGGTCGAGATCTACGCACCGCTCGATTCCGGCGGGCCGGACTTCGCGCTGACGGTCGTCGACGAATCGGGAGACGAGATCGCCCGCCCGGTCGACGACGACGCGCGACCGCGTCGGGTCGTGTTCGAGGCCAACGTCGGCACCTACACGCTGCACGTGACGTCCCGGGGCAGCAACGAGGACCTGCTGCGCTACGAGGTGGTCGCGTTCTTCACACCGGGACCGGGACCGGGTCGCCGGGTGCCGCCGCCCGTGCAGCCCGTCGTTCGGCCCGCACCGATCGAGTCTGGTTCGAAGCCGGCGACTACCACCTCCGTCCCGGCGGACCCGAGCTCGACGACGGTGTTCGTCCGGGCCGAAGTGCTCGACGTCGAATCCGAGGCGGGAGGCGCCCGATTCGTGTTGCTCGACAAAGGGCTGCCCAGCGGGTTGCGCGAGAAGATGCGCGGCGCCTTGCTGGACGACGGGGATTCGATCGGTCGATTCGAGATCGTTGAGGTCTACGAGGATGGTTGCCGCGCCCGGATCGACGGCGATCTGACCCGCGAGGTGGGGATCGACACGGTGGCGGAGATCTACCGGTAGTAGCCCGACTCGGTCGCAGCGATCGGAATCGGAGGGCCCGGGCCGGCAGCGCCTCGCTTGGGTCGGATCCGGCTGCTTCGACGATTGCGACCGTACTGGACGTTTCATGGTCAACCCTGGGTACTTGCTCGGGAAGTGATCCCGAACAGTCAGCTCGGTGTTATGCTGCGCGGGCTTCTCGAAGCCCCCCATGGACGTCAAATCCCTCTCGCAGGTCGGCCCGTATCTGGTCGAGCGTTTCGTCGACGCTGGCGCCTTCGCTTGGGTTTTCGAGGTCCGCGACCCGAAGTTCGTGGGCCGTCGGCTCGCCCTGAAGATGCTGATGCCGTCGGCCGCCGAGGGCATCGAACTGCGGCGCTTCGAGGCCGAGGCGCGCCTGCTGGCGCAGATCGACCATCCCAATGTGGTCACGATCTTCGACTTCGGTCGCGACGACGTCACGGGCAACTACTACTACGTGATGACGTTCGTCCAGGGACCGACTCTCAAGTCGCACCTGAAGCAGGGCCCGATGTCGGTGGACGACGCGCTCCCGCTGTTCGTGGACCTGCTCGACGGCCTGGCCCGGATCCACGACAACGGAATCGTCCACCGGGACATCAAACCCGCCAACGTGCTGCTCGGGCAGGACGGTCGCCCGCGATTGGCGGATCTCGGGATCGCGCGCGTCCAGCACGAGCGCAGTCAGACCGGCACGGGAATCGCGGTCGGAACCGCGCTGTACATGTCTCCCGAGCAGGCGCGCGGCCGGGACGTGGATGCCCGAAGCGATCTCTTCTCGATCGGCCTCACCCTCTATCAATGTCTGACGGGTCAGGTGATCTACGACCACGTCGACTCGATCGATTCATCGAGCGGCATGGACGTGCTGCTCTACATCGGCAGCCTGGTCCACACGCATCGCGAGTTCGACATCCGCTTCGACAGCGAACCCGCGATTCCCGAACCGGTGCGCGCGATCATCCTGAAGAGCCTGCGTCTGAATCCTGTCGATCGCTACGCGAACGCGCGCGAGATGCGCGACGTGTTGCGCGACGCCGTGTCGGAGCTGCGCGCCGGCCCGACGCCGCGCAGTGGCCAGGCACCGCCGCATTCGCGATCCATGCTGCGGATCGGTGCAGGGATCGCTGCCCTGTCGCTCGTGCTGGGTCTCTACTTCTTCTACTGGGCGCCACGGCAGGAGGCCGCCGAGAACGCAAGCCGCGCCGAGGCTGGCCTGGTGGAAACGGCCGCGCTCGCCGAGGCCGCGCTGGCCGTGGCCAGCGGAGTGCGGGATCTGCAACCGTCCCCCTCCGCCGAGTTGCTCGAACGCGTGGATGAGCACGTCGATCGCGGTGATCGCTACCTCGAAGACGTCGAGAACGACGTGCAGTCCGGTGGCTTCGAGATCGCCCTGCGCAACCTCGAACGGGGTCGCGAGCAGTATCTGTCGGCCTGCC
Source organism: bacterium (assembly GCA_031413515.1). Classification (GTDB taxonomy): domain Bacteria; phylum Myxococcota_A; class UBA9160; order UBA9160; family UBA4427; genus TMED88. Next base: position 50,643 of record JANOFF010000033.1, on the reverse strand, counting down.
AGATCGTCAGCGACGAAGTCCTCGAGAAGCGCGTGGACAGCGCGGTCGGCGCACTCCGCGATCGCGTTGCCCAGTTGACGAATCGCGGCGTCGAAGAGGTGGTCCCGACCTCGTGGAATGCCCTGGCAGCCGCGCTTCGGCCGATCGAAGATCCGGCGGTCGCGGGTTCGGCCTGCTCGCTCGCCCGCAACGATCTCCTGCGGCTGCGAGCCGCCGAGGAGGCAGGACCGCTCGTCGAGACCGTCTCCCGGGAACTCGCCGCCGAGTGGCCGCGCGTGATCGACGCCGCCTACGAGCAGGCGTCGACGGCGCGGATGGTTGCGGTCGCAGTGCCCTCGGAGGCTTCCGAGTACCGACTGGCGATTCGCGAGGCGAAGCGATTCCTGTTGCAGGGCTCGCGACATCGCCGGCTCGACGAGCCCCAGGCCGCCCGCAACGCCTATCGACAGGCCGAACTCGGCTTCCAGGTCGCCGCCAGGATCGCGCCCGCTGCAGAGAGTCGTGCAGCGGCCGCCGCACTCGCGCAACAGATCTCGAAGGACAACGGTGAGGGAGTCGGCGAGATCGGCCAGTTCCTCGAAGAGGGTGAGGCCGCCTACACGTCGCAGCGTTGGGAACACGCCGAGGCGCAGTTCGCGCAGGCAATCGCGGCGCTGAAGGACCTTCGGCAGTCGACCGAGTGGCGGCGGGCTGCGGTCGGCGCCCGCGAGTCGGCGTCGATCGCCCGCACGAAAGCGATCGAATCCGGAGCGCAGACTTCCGCGCCCACCGACTTCGCGCAGGCCGAAGCGTCGTTGACCGGTGCGCACCGCGCGCTCGAAGCCGAGGATTCGAAGCAGGCCGAACTCGGGTATGCGACGGCCCGCGACGAGTTCGGGACGGCCCGCAAGCGCGCCATCCAGGCTTTGCGCGACGCGACCCTGACGGGCGCCGCCGTGATCGCTGCCGGCGAAGATCTGCTCGGTGCCGGCCGCTGCGCGGATCTCGAGGTCGAGGCCGGTCGCGAAGACTGCACGAATGCGGAGGCGGCTCTGGCGGCCGGCGATGCGGCCATCGCCGATCTCGACGCGCCCGCCGCGCTTCGCCACTTCTCGCTCGCCAAGGAGTCCTATGCGCGGGCCAGGTCCGCCCAGGAACTCTGGCAGGCAACGCGTCCGCGTCCGCCGATGCTCGTGCGGCGCGTGCCGCAGCGGGCGATCGTCGAAGCGAGCCCGCGTCAGATCTTCAGCTTCGGGGTCGAGGCCAACGATCCCAATGGTGACCTGCTCCACTATCGCTGGACGCTCGACGACCAGATCCTCGACGACGTCGAGGGGGCGACGATGAAGCGACGACTCGAACGCGATGCGGTGATCGCCGTGACGGTGGATGATGGCCGAGGCGGTGAGTTGCGCGAGGAGTGGCAGGTGCAGATCGTGGATCGCCCCGCGGTCCGCTGACCGCCCGAACAGCCGGCGGTGCCGATACCGGGATGCGATGGGTGGGCGTCGGACCCCTTGCGGATGCAGGCCCGTGTGATCTGCTCAGAACAGGCGTGCTGCGAAGCGACGCATTCCGTCGAGGGCTTCACGCGAGCGGCGCCAGGGCGCGACGATCAAGCGGGTCACGCCTGCGCGAGCGAATGCCTCGACGTCCGCCTCGATCTCCGGGGAACCCGCGACGCTGATCTCGAAGGGCAGATGATCACGTCCCGCCTGGCGCCGCAGTTCGCGCAGCCGGGAGACCGGCATCCGTACGCTGTCGGGTGTATGCGTCAGGCCGAGCCAGCCCTCGGCCAGCCCGGCCGCGCGTCTCAGCGCTGCATCGGATTCACCCCCGACATGGATCGGCGGATGCGGTTTCTGGACGGGCTTCGGCTCGAAGCCGACCGTGGCGAACGAGTAGAACTCACCGGCGTGGGAGATCCGTGCTTCGGTCCAGAGGCGCCGACACACGGCGAGGGCTTCGTCGAGACGCCTCCCGCGCGTTGCCGGATCGAGTCCGGCGGCGATCCACTCCTCGCGCAACCAGCCCGCGCCGACGCCGACTTCGGCGCGCCCCTGCGAGACGATGTCGAGGGTCTGGATCGCGCGGGCCGCGACGAACGGATGGCGCAGGGCGAGCAGGTACACATCGGTGCCGAGTCGGATGCGCTCGGTCCGGCCGGCGAGATACGAGAGCATCGCGAAGGCATCGAAGACCGGCGTCGTCGGGGGCACCGGAGGATGGGCACTTCCGGGATGAGGAGATCCGCTCATCTGCTCCGTGAACACGAGGTGCTCAGGCAGCCAGACCGATTCGAACCCCAGTCGTTCGGCTTCGAGGGTGGCTGGCTCGAAGAGGTCCGGATGCAGGGCGCCGAGCGCGATGCCGAACTTCACTGGATCACTCCCGCCCGGCGACGCATGCCGTGGTGCGCGTCTGCGTGCGTGTCGAATTTCGGGTGGCGCGCAGAATAGCCGAGCGCTTTCGCGACGCGTCCGTCGGTTGGATGGGGCTATGCTCGGCGCGCGCCGGACAGGCGCTGCGTCTCCAACTCGATCGGGGAACCCTTCATGCACGCGTCGTCGACTCGCCCGGGCACCGCCCGCGTCTCACGGATCGCCGAAGCGCGCGGTGTGATCGCGGTCGCCGGCGCGGGTCTGGTGCTCGCGGCATGCACCTTCGGTGGCTACGTCCCGCCGGAGGCGCCGCCGAAGCCTCTCACCGAGAGCGATGCGACGGTGCTCGATCTCGCGCTCGGCGAACAGGCGACGGGCGAACTCGATTGCAAACAGGATCGCTGCCAGATCCGCTACCGGATCATCGTGCCCGGATCGGGGAAACTCGTCGTCACCGTGAATGGACCGGCGGGAAGCGGCGATGAGGGAGACACGGGCCCGCGGCTCGCCCGTGTGGTGCTCGAGGGTGTCGCGCAACAGCCGATCGCCACGCGCAGGCGTGTGGATGGGCCACCTCCGTTCGTGGTGCAGAGCAGCGTCCAGGGCGGCATCCACTCGGTGCTCATCCAGGCCCTCGGTGGAACGGTGCAGTACGAGGTGGCTTCGCAGTTCACAGCCGAGACTCAGCAGGTCAGCGAAGCGGGCACCGATCTCGCGACGCCGGACCCGCTACCGAAACGCAAGGGCCCCTTCATCGCTCCCGTCACGCAGACCGTCGTGCCCTTGCCCCGGAAGGCGCGCGGCGATCTGTCGGACGGAGCCGACTACATCGCGAATCCCCAGTTCGACATCACGAAGGTCCAGACGTACGCGTTCGCCCAGGATCCGGCCGCCATGCTGAAGGGCAAACCGGGATCGATCCAGGGCAACGTGTTCGTGCTGCGCGAGATCCAGCGCGAAGCCCGCTACGTGTTCATGAACCAGGGGCTCCGGCAGGTCGCGGTCGACCAGGCGCAGTTCCTGGTGGCGATCGGTGTCGGAAAGCAGAGCACGCTCTGGTGGAGTCCCGTGATGCCGGTCCTCGTGCAGCCGTACGGCTACTACTACACCGCCTGGGGACTCGGCGGCCTCGCTCCCACCAGCTACCAGGACGGTACGCTGCTGATCGACTTCGTCGATCCGACGTCCGGTGATCTGCTGTGGCACGGCTGGGCGGTCGAGCAGATCGGGATCAACGACGATCAGACGGCGATCATCAAGAGCGCCGTCGGCAAGGTGCTCGGTCAGCTCTGACTGATCTGACTGAGCAGGGAAGCGGGGTCAGCGATCGAGCACCGAGATCTCGACCCGGCGATTCCGTCGTCGTCCGTCCTCGGTGTCGTTGGTGTCGATCGGTCGGGTCGGTCCGAAACCGCGGATCTCGATGCGCAAGACGTCCACGCCGCCCGCAGCGAGGAAGTCCCGGACCGCGGCGGCGCGCCGTTCTGCCAGCTGGAAGTTCTGATCGTTCGCGCCCGTGTTGTCGGTGTGTCCGTCCAGCCGGATGCGCAGTCCAGGGTTCGAGAGCAGGACGGTCCCGATGGCATCGAGCGCCGACACCTGCTCCGAGACGATGCGCGCACTGCCGGTCTCGAACACGTAGTCCTCGATCACCCAGCAGCCGCGCGGATCGACCTGCGCGCCGTGGGGCGTCTTCGGGCAACGATCGAGCCGGTCGTCGACGTGGTCGCGATCGAGATCGGTGATGGAGCGGGTGGCAGACGGTGCGACGGGCAGGGGCGAATCCAGGTAGATCTGACGTTGGAACGCCAGCAGTGGATCGTTGCCGTCGAGTGTGTCGATGTGGCGGAAGGATCCGCAGTCGGAGAGGGCCGCGAGCGCCGCGAGCAGATCCGGGCCGCGGGAGTCACGTCCGACCAGAACGGTGTGGAAGCAGACTTCGCCGGGATGGCGAGCGATGACCTGACGGGCGGATTCGAGGGTCTCGTCGCCGCCCGCGTAGCGGCCGTAGCGCGTGGGCACGCCGTCGGAGAAGATCACGAAGGCGGCGCGTCCGGTGCGGTTGGCGAGGCGTTCGCGGTACTCGTAGAGGATCTCGCCGAGTGGGGTTTCACGTCCCGTCCAGTCGAGTTCGATGGCCCGACGCTGCAACTCGAAGCGATCGAAGGTCTCCAACTCGAGCTGATCATCCGCGCGACCGCCGAGCACCCGCAGTGCGGACCAATAGGTTCCCGGCGGCATCCCGTCGATAAAGGATCGCAGCACGGCCTTCTCGAAGGGGAAGTCGAGCTTCCGATCGATCGACCCGGAGGCGTCGACGACCAGGATGCTGTCCTCGACCCGCACGATCTCGTCCGGCCGGGGTCGAGCGACCCGCGCCGGATACGGCTCGAAATCCGGTCCGCCGAGGCAGCCGCTCGAGCTGCCGAGCAGAGCGACGAGCAGACAGCCGATCGGCGCACGCCAATGAGGGATCGCTGTGAATCGGGACATGGAGGTTCGGTGATTCGATCGAGCAACGGGTGCCGGAGATTCCCGCTCCAGGGCGCGCGCCGCAACGCGTCGCGTGAACCCGCGGCGGAGGGATGGGGGCGGCTTCGGCCCCCATGGGAAGAACACGCGATCCACTTCCAAGCGCAACACCACCGAAATTGCCCCACCGGCATCACCCGGGTCGGCACCCACACCTCGCACCCCGCCGGTCCGGATGAGCGCGATCGCGCACGAACCGTCGATGACCCGCGGGCATCGCGTGGTATCGTGGCGCTCGCGGGGCGGTGATGGTTGAGCGTCCTTCCCCACGAGGAATTCGCGATCGAACGACTGCGGCCGACCAGCCTCCCGCCGAGAGTGCGGGAGCTCGGGGCTGGATCCGGTGTGTATGGAGGGCGGGGGATTGGCGAGAGCATCCGAGCAGCGCGACGGCGGTGGGCCGCAGGGTCGAAGGCTCGCGCTGCCGGTGATGGCGACCGCGCTGTCGTGCGCGATCGCGCTGCTTCCTCTGCTCGGATGTGCGTCGCGCAGCAAGCCACGGGAGGTCTGCGTGAATTTGGAAGCCAGCGAGCGCCTGAATCTATACGACTCGACCTCACATCCGATCACCGTCTACGTGTACCCCCTCTCGAGTTCATCGGCCTTCGAACAGACGTCCGTCGGCGAGTTGCTCGAAGACGTCGTGCCGCAGGGGGTGGTCGCGCCCCCGGTCCCGATCACCGTGGCGCCCGGCGAGAAGCGGATGTTCCGTGAGATGTTCCCGGCAGAGACTCAGCAACTCGGCATACTGGCCGACTATTATCGTGCGCCGAACGATCCAGAAGGCACTCGCACCGTAGTTCTGCCGGCGCGTTGCGGCATGAGAAAGCCCGGCGTGATCCTCTCGCCGAGAGACGCATACCGAAAATAGATCGTGGCCTCGCGGATGAGGGGTTCTGGCAGCCCCGGCTTACCCGCGCAGCACCGCCCATCGAACGGATACAGGGGAGCGTGATGTCGAGCGGTCGGTTCAATCCGGTGGCGTGGACCGAGGGGATGTTCCTTCGACCGCAGCACTTCCAGCAGCACGACATCTATCTCGACGAGCGACTCCGCTACCACCTGAACATCCTGAATCCGCACCACTACGGAATCCGCGAGCTTTCGATCAACGAGGATGCGCTGGCGGATCACCGCTTCGAGATCCAGCAACTCGAAGCCGTGATGCCCGGTGGCACCGTGGTGAAGGCCGGCGTGAACTCGGTCGTCCAGCCGCGTCGCTTCGATCCGGCCACCGAGCGCTTCTCCGTCTATGTCGCGATGCGGCACGTGAGCGAGGCCGAGGCGGGTGTCACGGCCGAACACGGCGAGGGCGACGACGCCCGCTACACGATCGTCGAGAAGGAGTTGCCGGACCGCACGCGCAGCGGCGCGATCGCTCCGGTCGATCTCGCCTTCCCGAACCTGCGGATCTTCTTCAGTGGCGAAGAACAGGAGCTCGAACTCTACGAGTGGTTCAAGCTCGCCGAAGTCGTCGCGACCGGCGCGCAGCCCCCGTTCGTGCTGGCGCGAGACTACTGCCCGCCGCTGCTCACCCTGCAGGCATTCCCCCCGCTGGCCGACCGGATCGATCAGATCGTGGCCCAGATCGCCGCGAAGGTCCGCGTTGTGGCGGGCCGCACTTCGACCACGCTGGCGATCGCCGATCTGCCCAGGTACTGGATGCGGTACACGCTCCAGCGGATCACTCCGATGCTGCGGCACCTGCTGTCGACCGGCGCCACCGCGCCCTTTCCCCTCTACACCGAGCTGGTGGACGCGGCGGGATCGCTTGCGGCCTTCAATCTGCAAGAGCCTGCCGATCTGCCGATCTACGACCACGCGGATCTGATCGGGTGCTTCGGTGCGCTGATCGAGTTCCTCGATATCCAGCTCGCAGAGGCCGTGCCGGAGCGCTTCCTCGAGGTCGTGCTGCAGTACGACCCGGAATCGAAGTACTACGCGACCGATCGGCTGAACACCGACAGCGTCGATCCACACAAGCACTACTACCTCGCCGTCAAGGCGGACATCGAAGCCGGGGAACTCTCCCGCCGGGTGGTCAAGGAGGCGAGGGCCGGGGCGAAGAGCACGGTCAAGCTCGCGATCCGGGCGAACATCGCAGGCGTGCCCCTCGAACATCTTCCCGGTGCGCCCACCGAGATCCAGGCGCGGGCGGGGTTTCAGTACTTCCGACTCGATCCACACCACAGCAAGTGGAAGAAGGTGCAGGAGGAGTACGACTTCGCGCTGGCCCTGCCGAAGGTCGAGAGCGCCGACGTGCGGCTCTACATCGTCGAAGAGGCGCGCTGACCGGTGGCGCCGAGCACACTGGCCCGTGCAGCGGACGACTTCATCGCGCGTGTCCTGCTCGTCGCCGAGTCGCCCGCGCAGTCGGGCTTCGACGCTTCGCGGCTGCGTGCCCAGCTGCTCGCGGATCTCGCGGCGCTCGAGAAACATCCGAGTGCCCAGCCTCTCGATGCCCAGGAACTCGACCACGCGCGGTTCGCGCTGGCGGTATGGGCCGATGAACAGCTGCTCGAGTCGTCGTGGTCCGGACGCGAGGCCTGGGGACACGAGATGCTGCAGATGCAGCTCTTCCGCACCAATCGCGGCGGCGACGAATTCTACGAGAGGCTCTCACGCCTGCGACCCGGCGAGAATCAAGCGCGGCTGGTGTACTTCCTGTGCCTGGTCTTCGGATTCGAGGGGCAGCTGGTCGGGGACGAGGCGTCGCGGCGCGCGTTGATCCATCAGCACTTCGACATGCTGCGTGCAGCCGGGGTGGCGCGCGACCTGGTCACGAGCGATCGGCTGTCGCCCGAGGCCTATGAGCTCGAGGTCCATCTCGAGCCTCCTTCGAGCGGCGCAGCGCGACGCATCCTGTTCGGATGGACCGCACTGGCCGCGACCTTCTTCGCGCTCTACTGGGGCGGGCTGTGGCTGATGGCCCAGCGCGTCCCGCTTCCGCCCGGGAACTGAAGCGTGGCCGGATTCTTCTCGAAGATCGCAGGCGTGTTCAAACGACCACCGGTCTACTGGACGATCCTGATCGTCCTGGGATCCGTGATCGTGGCCGTGCTGATGTTCTTCATCTTCGGCCGCTGGCTGGATGCGATCCTGATCGCCGTGGCCCTCGGCCTGATCGCCGTGCTGCTGCTGGTCCTGCGTTCGTTCCTCGCGATGGAACGGGAGGATCGGCTGACGCGGGGAGTCGACGCGGGCACGGCTGCGCCAGCCGCGTCCGGCCAGCCGGAGGAATCCGTCGAGCTCGGGTTCCGTCGCGCCATCGAGGAGATCCGGAGCTCACGGCTCGGAGCCGGCGGCCTCGATGCGCTGCCGTGGATCCTCGTGCTCGGCGAGCCCGGAGCGGGAAAGACCGCGGCGCTGCGCGAATCGCAGCTCGCGATGCCGGCCGAGTACGCGACGCGCGTCGCAGGCGGGCCGACGTCTGCCTGTGACTGGTGGCTGACGAATCACGCCATCGTGCTGGACCTGGCGGGTCGCTATCTCGAGCAGGAAGACGAGGCGAGCCAGGCCGAGTGGCGTGCACTGCTGCGCCTGATGCGCCGCAGCCGCTCGGGTGTGGCCGCGAACGGGATGATCTTCGCGATCTCCGTCGAGAGCCTGCTGACCCAGTCGGGCAGTGAGCTCGAGGATCTCGCGCGTTCGCTCCGCCGGCGTCTCAACGAGGCCACGGATGAACTCGGTGTCGACCTGCCGATCTACGTGCTCGTCACGAAGACCGACCAGATCGAGGGCTTCGTGGAGGCGATCGCTGCGTCGCCCGTGATCCGTCCCGACAGCGCATTCGGCTGGACGAACGACCAGCGCGTGCTGCCGGATCCCGAGCAGCCCGTCATCGACGGTCTCGCCGGTGTGATCGGGCGCCTCGAGGGCGTGATGCCCGAGCTGCTGATCCGCGAGCCCGATCTCGTGCGGCGACGCCGGATCTTCGCTCTGCCCCACGAACTCGAGCATGTGGTTGCCGCGCTCGCGCGGTTCGTCGGCCGCGCGTTCGGACAGACACCGTACGACGCACCGCCCTTCCTGCGTGGTGTGTATCTCTCGAGTGCCCGTCGCGAGGGCCACACCGTCTCGCCCCAGCTCCATCGGCTGGGACAGGACTGGGCGCGGCATCCGCTGCAGGGCAGCCTGAATCCCGGTGGCCTGTTCCTTCACGATCTGCTGCTCGAAATCATCGTTGGCGACCGCGATCTGGCGCTTCCGATGGACCGCTTCGGGCAACGCGCGCGGCTCGCGCTCAACTTCGCGATGGGCGGACTCGCGGCGCTCTTGATCCTGTGGTGGACGATCTCCTTCGCGAGCAACTTGATGGGGATCCGCCGGATCGGCTCGGAGGCGGCCGCTGTGATCGGTGGCTCCACGTCGCTCGGGGCCCTCGATGCCTTGCGGGGCAGCATCGAAGAAGAGTCGGCCGACATCCGGGTGGTCCGACGCGGCGGGTTGGCGGCGCCGATGGAGACGGCGCTCGAGCGGGGCCGCGAGACCTACGTCTGGGCCTTCGGCCGCGAGTTCGAGGCCCTGACGAAGCGGAAGATCACGAGCGTCGTGACGGGGTTCGACGACGGGGCCTTCGAGGCACTCGCGCAACTCGCGACCGACGTGACGTGGCTCGCGGCACGGGGCGATCCCGATGCAGCGGCGCGACCCGACCTGGCACGCCATGCGCCGATCACGGGCAATGCCACCGACGTCGAGGCATTCGATCGGGGCTACGAAGCGTTCGTGAAGTGGAGTCCGATCGCCGATCTGCAATCCGCGATCGACCGCGAGAGCGATGCGGTCGCCAACGCGGCTTCGCGACTGCTCGAATTGCAGAGGCTCGAAGCCTGGGCGCGTGCGAGCCGAGCGCATCCCTCCATCGGCTACGCGTTCTTCGGTCTGCCGGGTGCCGACGCATCGAACACTTCGGTGTCTGGCGCCTTCAGCCGGAAGGCGTGGGAAGGTCTCGTGCTCCGATTGCTCGACGCGATCGAGTCCTCGGGCAAAGCCAGCGACAGGGCCCGGACATTCAGGGACACCTACGTGATCCGCTACGACGAGCAATGGCGTCAGCTGCTGATCGACACGCCGATTCCGATCTCCCGGCATGCGGACGTCAAGAGTTCGCCGTACCTCGATTTCATCGAAGCGCTCTACTTCAACACCGGCACCGAGATCCCACGTCGTGATCCCGTTCCCGAGTGGGTCCTCGCGCTGCGCGAGGCGAGACGCGAGGTGCCTTTGCCGCCGGCCGATCCGCCTCCCGGAGGCGAATCGCCGCCACCGCCGCCACCGCCGTGGCTCGCCTACCAGGCTGCACTCGAACTGGTGGCGGCGGATACCGAGGTGGCGATCCAGGATGGCGAGATTGCGATCGCGCTCACTACCCAGATGGCGCAGCGCAAGAGCACGAGTTTCGACAAGGCCTATCGACTGGCGGCCGCGATCGTGCCCGACGGCGCTGACGTCGCCGCCACGAAAAAACTCGAGGCACTGCTGCAGGCGCCCGTTCTCGATGCGAGTTCGGCGGTGATCGCGCGGGCGTTCGAGGAGTTCGACGCGCTCTGGCAGATGAAGGTCGTCGGACCCTCGCGTGAACAGCTCACGCCGGATCAGCTGAGCAGTCTCTACGGCCCCGGTGGGGCCGTCGATGAGATCGTCAAAGGACCGCTGGCGCCGTTTCTGCGCGGCGGGCTTCCGGTGACGCTTATCGAGGATCGTGTGATGCCGTTCGGTCCGAACTTCCTGCGTTGGATCCAGTCCCCCCGTCGCCTGGGTGCGGGGGGAGGCGGCGCGCCGGCGGAGGATCGACGGAAGGTGATTCGCATGAAGGGATTGCCCGCCCGTGTCCGCGTCGGTCGGAACCTGAGCGTTTCGGGGGTGGAGCTCCGGCTTCGCTGCGACGACGGAACGCAGTCCTTCGATTACCGGATGGGATCGCGTGCCTTCACACTGCGCTGGTCGCCCGATTGCGACGATCTCTCTCTACACGTGACGGTGCTGGGAGCAGGGAGCCAGACGGAGCTGACGCCGGCGAAAGAGTGGAAGGGGCCCGACGCGTTCGACAGCTTCATCCGGCAGGCAACGCGGAACGGCAACGCGTATCAATGGCAGCTGAACTACCCTGAGCGCGAAGTGAGTGTCGAAGTGAGTTTCGAGATGAATCCCGAGGAACTCACAGGGCTGGCGGGTACGGGCGAGGGTGGGACGGTCTCGCCCCCTCCGAGTTCGATGGCCCGATGACCGTGGTTCGATCGATCCACGCGGAGAGGGGACGAGTCGAAATGCACCGTCTGATCCTCGGAATGCTCGCACTCACGCTGCTCGCTTCGTCGATGTCGTGCGCATCCAAGGACGCCCGTCTGCGCGACGAGGCGAGTGATCTCGTGCTCGGCCAGTGGCGCGAGGACGCCCTGCACTGTGATCGTGGCCACTGCGTGATCCTCTACCGGCTGGTGGTGGCGAAACCGGCGACCGTCGTCGTCGAGGCCGATGCGCCGGCGGATCCGCTGCTTCCGGATTTCTTCCTCGTGCTCGAGGATCCGGAAGGACGCGTGATTGCCGATGATCGCGTCGCGCAGCAGCGCCCGCGTCGTTTTGCGCGCCGACTCGAGCCGGGCCTCTACTTCGTGCGGATCGAGGCCGCGACCAAGAAGGATGACCAGCTGAGTTTCAAGGTGAGATTCCGTCCCGAGGTCCCGAAGGTCGTCCAGCCGAGCCGGCCGACTCCGAAGCCGCCCCCCCGGAAGAAGGCGCCCGCGCCTCGGCCGCCGCCCCCCCCGCCGAAGCCCGTCTATCTCGAGAGTGAAGTGCTCGAAGTCGAGCGCGCCGGAGGCGAGCCGATTGCGATCCTGCTCGAGGCCGGAACCAGTCAAGGCGTCCAGCCGGGCCAGTCGGGCGAGTTGATCGAGTCCGGGCAGGTGATCGGTCGGATCGAGGTGGTCGACGTGTATTCGGCGGGCAGTCGGGCGAGGATCGTCGGCGGATTGAGTTCGCCGATCACGCTCGACACCCGGGCTCGACTCGCGAAGTAGGGCCGGTGGACTCAGAGCATGCGCGGGCAGGTGCAGAGCGGGTCGATGCCGCGTCCGACAGCCCGCGGTCGCTTCGCTAGTGTCTCGCCGATCGGCAGCACGGAGATCGGATCGTTGCGATGGCAGCCGCGGCGAAGTCTGGCGGCAGGCTGCGAAATCGGGAGCGGCCAAGTGGGATTGAAGGACGTCGTCGATTGGGTGGCGGGTCGAAAGCAGACCAAGAAGCTCGGCTCGCGTCGGTCACCCGACTCGAAGCGTCGCCGGGATGAATCCACGGTCCAGCTGCAGTCGCCGGTCGCTGGACGCCCCCCCTCCACACCTCCTCTCTCCGCCACGCCCGCTCCGCACACACCGCCGGCCTCGGTCCCGGCCTCCGCTGCGCCGCCGGCCTCCCGACCGGCACCGATTCCGATCGCGTCGCCGTCCCCGTACACCGCCTCTTCACACGCCCCGCACGCCCCGCACGTACAACAGGCCCAGCAACCGCCCGCCCGTGCGCGCGCCGATAGCGGCGAGGCCACGCAGTACGTCGCGGCGCCCAGGATCGCGCAGGGCAGACTGGCCGGCGTACTGGTCGGAATCAGCGGCCAGCTCGAAGGCGAGATCCACAAGGTCTTCGAGCGGGACATGCGGGTGGGACGGGCCGACACCAGCGACATCAAGCTGCTCGATCCGAAGGTCTCGCGTGAGCACGCGAAGATCGTCTCGGTCGACGGCGACCTGATGATCGTGCCGATGACGGACAAGAACCCCGTGTACGTGAACGAGCATGTCGTCGAAGAGGCCGAGCAACTCTCGGATGGCGACAAGCTGCAGCTCGGCAACCCCGGAGCCAGCGTGTTCCGTTTCCGGACGATCGAAGGCCAGTGATCCAGATGGCTCTTGTGCGTGTCCTGGGCGGTGCGTTCGCGATCGTCCTCTGCTGCGCGTCCGTGCTGTCGGCCCAGGAGGATCTGCAGCTCCGCCGTCCCGGGCGCGTCTATCTCGATGACGTCGTGGTCTCCCCGGATGGCGGTCGGAACGTCGAACTCTACCTCCGGGTCGAGACGTTGATCGGCGAACCCGTCGATCAACTCACGGCCGACGCCGTCTCGATCCGCGATGACGAGAGTCTCGTCGATCCCGCTGGCATCCGGCTCGAACGACTCGCAGAGCTCGGCGAGGGCACGTCCTCGGTCCTGGTGCTGGATACCAGCCGCACCATGAAGGGCGACCCCTTCGATCAGGCGAAGGCCGCAGCCCTCGAGTTCCTCGAGCGCATGGGTGAATTCGATCACGTCGCGATCGTGAGCTTCGCCGACGACGTGAGGGTGGTGACCGACTTCGGCGCGCCCCGCAACGAGACCCGCCTTGCACTGGAACAGCTCGAGGTCGAACCGAAGACACTCTCGAAGAAGGTGTGGGACGGCGCGATCCGGGCCGTCGAGCTGCTGAGATCACGCCCCGCCACGCTTCCTCGTCGCGGTTTCGTGATCGTGTTCTCGGATGGCCGCGACTCGAGCAGTGTGAGCGGGCTGCAGGAAGTCATCGAGCTGGCGCAGGGACGGGCGGGGCAGGGGCGGACACCGGTCTTCACGGTGGGCTACTCGCGCTTCGGCGGCGCCGGGCTCGAGAACCTCGATGGACTGGCGCACGGAACGGGAGCGGCCTCGTTCCAGGCGACCTCGGCCGAAGATCTACCGCGCTTCTTCGACGAGATCTGGAAGCGCATGGTGGGAAGTTTCGTCGCCACATATGCCGGCGACATGGACGGCCAGCGACACGCGATCCAGATCAGCGTCGGCGGCCAGACCGAGTCGCGAGAGGCCGACTATCCGGAGATCCGTCGCCCACTCTGGCCCTTCGCTGCCGTCGGTGCGGGTCTCGCGATGCTGCTCGCGGTGTTCGTCCTGGCGCGTCGCCTGCGCCGAGCCGGTCGCCTGATCTTCGAAGGCGGCCCGCAGAGTGGACGCGAGGTGGTACTGAAGTCGGGCAAGCTGCGCGTCGGAGCGCTCGACGAGAACGACCTCGTCCTCAATCTGTCGACGGTGTCGCGCTTCCACGCCCAGCTCCACGTGCGCGGGGGCAAGATCGAGGTCGAAGATCTCGGCTCGAAGAACGGGACGTTCATCAACGGCGTCGCGATCCGCACCCGCAGTCCGCTCGGCGTGGGAGACAAGCTCCGATTCGGAGACGTCCAGTTGATCTACCGCAAGTAGCGCGCGGCCGGATTCCGTCGGCCGGTCCACGCGAGTGACCCACGAGTCCTGAGATGCATCCGTCGCGCGCGAGTGCGCTTCTATCGCGCGGCGGCCGTGATCCGGACAGTCCCGAGTCCCGCCTCGAGGGTTCCATTGACGAAGCCCTCCGCGGTCTCGCCGCCGACACTCTCGTATCGGACGAACGCGGTGTACTCCGCGGGTGGCAGGTGCAGATCGCGACTGACCTGCAGCACGATCCGCTCGCCGGGTCGCAGCGCACACGAGACTGGGCTGACGGACACCGGCTCGGCGTCCTCTGTCACCCGACGCACGTCGGCGGAAGCGAGCTTCACATCCCGGAACAGCGCGGGCACGCCGTCCGCCCCGGCGCGGAACAAGACCAATGTCAGCGCTCCGTGTGGGGATCCAGGCGCTCCGATGCGGATCGGATCGCTGCCGGCGTTCTCGAGGGCGAGCGTGAAGCGCAGATCGTCTTCGTGAGAGAACGACGGCGCGGTCCAGTTCGCCCGCGCGCGGACGACGCGGCGCGGATGCTCCAGTACTTCGCGCATCACCTCGAGGAACATCTCGCGAAGCGATGAGATGCGCTCCGGATGCCGGTCCAGCGGATAGGTGTGCATGACGCGGGGCTGCCCGTCCTCCATGAGCGCAATCGCACCCGTCAGCATGCCGGCATCCAGCGGCTCATCGGGCGCGCTCGATGGGTCGGAACGCAGCAGCGCGGCGTGCAGCGCGCGATAGGCCGATTCGGGTCGCCGTGTCTGGTACCAGCCTATCTCCTGTCGCGGCCCCGCGACGGCGAGAGGCACCGTGACCTCGGCTTCTTCGGGCTGCACCATGACGATCAGGCTGTCGCCGGCCGTCGTGGTCTCCATCAGGAACGCATAGGGGGTCATCGTCGCTCCCATCTCCTTGCTACTCGAGTCGGCAGTGGCCGCGACGAGCACCAGACATAGCGCGCGCAGGATCGCACCTGACAACGCTCAAAGTTCCAGTCGCTTGTAGGTCTCACCGGCCTCGGACTCGAACCACTTGTGATAGTCGTCGAGGTGGTTGTGCTTGATCTTCAGTCCCTTCCCCATCAGGCTGTCGGCGACGTCCGCGAAGGGCGGCTGCCCGCTGAGCGCGCCCGTCGTGGCGTCGTGCGGCACATGGATGGCGCCTTTCGCGTACTCGTCGTACTGGCCGATCGTGTGGCCGTACTCGTGCGCACGCACGCCGTTGCCGTTGCCCTCGTGGCCGCAGCGGTTGATGAACCACGTCTTGGACGTCCACCACGCCTTCTTGCCGTTCGGCAGCGTGCCGTGCGGCTTCCCGTCGGCGTCCCGATAGGTGTCGGGGGAACCGGGCCAGACGTCGACCGCGGCGTGCTCTCCACCGCTCACGAACTCGCAGACGAACACGATCGGGAACGAGCAGCAGCCGCCCCAGCAGTTGCAGGTGTCGCCCCGCTTGCATGCGTCGCGGTGCAATCTCCACTTGCGGCTCCAGATGCTCTCGATCGATCGCTTCCACTGACGCTTGAGTTTGGCCGTGACGCGCGCGCCGGGTTTGGCCTCCAGCTTCAGCTTGCAGGTGACCGTGAAGGCGCCGTCCTTGATCTCGAAGTCGAATCCGTAGTCCCAACCCCACGTGCCACCGGCGGGATTCTTGACCCAGGTCGAGCCGCCGCCGGGCACCGGCGCCTCCACGATCTTCGGCACGCTCCGCCGCATCGTGGGATTCGTCTTGGTTTTCTCGGCGGGGCACTGGACCTCCAGCGGATCGCTCGACTTCGCCTGTCCGCCGATCCCGAACGCATGCAGGTCGAGCTTCACGTTGCCCTTCGGATTCGCGCCCGTGCGCGTGATCCAGTCGATCTCTGCCTTGTCGCCGCGAACGGGCTCGACGAACAGCCCGACGGGCAGCGCGCCACGAAGCGCGGTGATGCCCACCGGCACGCCGTCGGGGTGGTTGCTCGTGGCGACCTTGATCTTGACCTCGTCCCCGCACTTCCGGCGCGCCTTGCTCCATTCGACGGAGTTCAGCTCGGGCAACTGGAAGTCCATCAGCGCGACGAGCGGCGGCTGGAGCACCGCCATCGGGACGGTGTTGGTCGGCGACCCGCCGTTCTGCAGCATCATGTCGAACTGCCGGAAGACCGCCTTGCCCTCGACCTTCACGTCCATCGAGTAGGACTTGGGGTAGGCCTTGCCCTTGATCTTGTTGGACACCACGCCCATCGCCGCGCCGGCCTCGTCGCCCGTGCTCATCTTGAAATTCGAGCTCTCGAGCATGATGGGTTCCTGGTCCATCGTCACCTTCTTGCTGCCCTGATCGGTGTCGCTCGACATCGCGATATTGGGATAGGGGATCGGCACGGGACCCACCGGCGTCGGTGTCTTGCAGACGTCCGGGAAGTTCGTCGCGAGGCCGGCACTCTTCTTGTGTACCACCGTCATATTGTTGACGATCACGGATGCGGGCATGGGGTTCTCCTCTCGATCGGTCAGTGGACGGCGGGCGACGGCCCGGTGATCAGCGCGCAGGCCCGTTCGCCGCGCTCGGAAGTCGCGCATACCAGGGCCGCCTCGCCGCGCGCGCGGCGCAGCTTCAGCATTCCCGCGGCCAGACCTGCGAGCAGTGGTCCTGCGGCGGCGCCGATGTCGCCGACAGAGCTCGCCGGATGGTGTAGCCGCCAGCCGTAGGGCAGCCGGTGCAGAACCCGCCCTTCGGCGAGCGCCCACTCCTGGAAGCGGCCCCGCTCGCCGTTCAGATCAACGAAGACGTCGGCGATCGCGGGCGCGTGCGGATCGCGGGCTTCGAGAATCGCAAGCATGGCCGCGCTCAGCCCGCTCGCGTGGAGGGCCTGTTCGCCGTCGTATGCGATCGGCTCGACGGCGCTGGCGACGGCCGCCACGCCGCCGTGGATCACAGCGCCGCGGCGACGCGCGTCGGCGAGGCGCTCGAGTACCAGAAAGCAGGCGCCCTCGCCGGGGATCAGTCCGTCGGCCGTCGAGTCGAGCTTGATCCGTTCTCGCGCGATCTCCGCCTCGAGGAAGCGGGTCTCGAGCAGTGAATCGATGCCACCGACGACGCAGATGTCGGCTTCGAGCGAGCCGAGTTCCTCGACCGCGCTCGCGAGAGCCAGCAGGCCGCCGGCGTGGCCGCGGTGCTCGAACGAAACGCGAATCGTACGGAGGTCCACGATGCAGTGCTCCGCCGCATCGGCGAGGAACGCCCGCAGCGCAGCCGGCTCGACGCCGGAGCGATCGGTGTAGGGCGTCGCCACGAAGGCAGTGACCTTCTCACGACCGTAGGCGGCGGTGATCTCTCGGGTCGAGTAGAGCCCGGCGGAGAAGATCGCCTCCTGGAGGGGCGGTGTGGCGAGATCCTGCGCCTTCGCGACCCATGTCACGTCGTCGAAGCCGGCGATCGGCGAAGCGGTGGGCAGACCCGGCGAGTCGGAGCCGAAGTCGACTCCGAGCCGCGGCCAGCTTCGGAAGCGGTTCAAGCCGGCGAGCACAGAAGTCAGGGTCTGCGCGGCGTTCGTGCCGACCGCCGTGCGCAGTCCGATTCCGGTGATGGCAATCGGAGTCGTGAGGTTCGCGGTCGTCATGCGATCCCCGTCACCGGCACCGTCACCTCGACGCCGACCACATGACGCAGGCGTCCCTGGATGCGCTGATGCCCCGAGAAGGTCAGCTCGAGACGCAGTCGCTCCGCGTCGACGAGAAACGTGTCGAGATGGAGCGGCAGGTCCGCGACCGCGTCGCGCAGCACGAGGCGGGCGCGTGGAGCGACGTCCGGCACGGCGAAAGCGAGCGCCGCAGCGCCGCCGACGCCTCGCACGAGCACCGGCTCGCCGGCACGCGGGGGTTGGGAGGCGACCAGTCCGGCCGGAGCGCGATCGAAGAAGCGAGGATTGAAGTCGCTCGGGAGCAGGGGAGATCTGTCGCGCAGCCACGCCTCGTCGTAAGTGCCGGCAAAGGCCGCACGCGGCTGCCAGCCAGGCGCGACCGGGCCGCAGCCAGCGGGCGGGGGCCGGTGGCGCGGCCGGCGGATCAGTGCGGCAGGATCCTCGACGTTCGGGAGCGGCTCGGCTTCGACGTCCCGCCTCGAGCGCTTGGCGCGGAATCCCCGACCGATCGGATTGCGGGCCTCATAGGCATGGTGCTTCTCGCGGCGCGGCGTCCCGTCGGCGCCGCCGAAGGCGTTCTCCCAGACAAGCGGGATGCTCTCGAAGGGCTTCGGCCGCGACATGCGGGTGCAGCCGAGCACGCGCTCCCAGTGGCGCTCGCCGAAGACCCGCAGCAGCTTGCGATGGCGACCGACTCGGAACTCGACGTCGACCTGTGTGGCTTCGCGCTCGGGGCGCGCGCAGGCCACCAGCAGCAGGTCCGTACCCGGCTTGCCGACGCAAAGGTCGCTGGGCTGCACGACGCTGGAGGCTCCGGGTTCGCCCGCGTAGACGTCGGCGAGAGCGACAGCGGTCTGCTCGCGCGCGATCATCGGCGGCTCCCCCGGTGCGAGCTCGAACGTAGCCTTCAGCACCACCACGGCGGACTCGGCGCCCTCGATGTCGGGGGCGACCAGGACTCGGCCCGCATACGGCGTCTGATTCAGCAGCTCCATCGCATCGCCCCCCAGTGCCCCGCGTGCTCGCAAGGACGTGCCCGTCCAGGGACGCAGCCGGTACGATACGGTCTGTGCTCGGTCTCCTGTGTTCGGACTGGGCGCTCGCAGAGGAGATGGATGGCACCGCTCAATCGACCGGACGTGCTGATCGACGTTCTCGAGGAGCATCTCGAAGAGCTCGACTTCCTGTGTGAGCAGCGGGAACACGTGATCTTCGATCCCGACTGGAATCTGATCGATCTCGCGCAGCTCGAGTCACGGATGCAGGCGCACCTCGACGGGCTGCTCGTGGGGCAGGGGCACTCCGAGGAACTCGCGCTGAAGGCCATTGGCGAGGGCCGCGTCGCACTGGCCGCGGCCGCCTCCCTGGTGCTGATGGCGCTGTCGTGCGACAGCGCTCGTGGGTTCGTGCGTCTGCTTCCTCGGTTCGGACCGGAAGCGGCGCTGGGAGCACGACTCGGCCTCTGCCACTCAGCCATCGACGGTGTTGCCGACGATCTCCTCGAGCTGCTGGCCGGCGCAGCCCCACTGATCCGCGCGGTGGTGGGCGACGTGCTCGCCTTCCATCGTCGGCTTCCGGAACGCCACTCGCTCGGTGAGGCCCTCCGGAGCGAGGATCCTCTCGTGCTCTGTACCGCCCTGGCCGCCGCCGTGCGGACCGCTCGCGCGCTCGAGCCCGAGTTCGTCGTCCGAGGCTTGTCGTCGGCGAGCGCGGCTGTGCGTGGCGCCACGCTGCGGGCGGCGGCAGTGGGCCGACATAGCGAGCTGCTCGCGCGCTGTCGGGAGATCCAGAGCCCCGAGGCGGTCCGCTTCCTCGGCGTGATCGGCGGCGACGCAGAGCTGCCGCTGCTCGAGCGGGCGCTCGGCGACGAGGGTCTGGCCGAGTCGGCTTTGATGGGGCTCGCGGCTCTGGGTACCGCGCGAGCGATCGAGGTGCTGCTCCGAGGGATGAGCGTGACGGCGCTGCGGCGGGCCGCCGGCGCAGCCTTCACGCGGATCACCGGAGCGAACATCCTGGCCGACGAGCCAACGCGACCGCGGAAGGGTGCTGGAGAGGCGGAACTCGACGACTTCGACGACTCGCCGCTGCCGGATCTCGGCAAAGCGACCGTGTTCTGGTCCGCTGAGGGCGAGCGATTCCGCTCGGCGCGGAGATGGCAAGCCGGTCGCGACGTCTCGAGAGACGCCCTTGCTTTCGGCTTCGACGACCTTCCGCTCGCCATACGTTTCGACCTCTACCTTGGAGCCCGCTTCTCAGATCCCGCGACGCCGCTCCTCGAGCTCGAAGCCCGTGCGCGCACGCAGCTCGGACTGGCGTCGCTCAGTTGATCTGTACCGCGGCACCTTTGATCCGGTTCCTTCCGCTCGAACGGCTCAACAACTCGCGGCCGCGGATCACGACCTTGCCATCGCGTCGCAATGTCAGACTCGAATCGCCGCAACGCAGCTCGATCTCCTGATCTGCCTCGAAGACCAGGCGTCGCCCGTCGATCCGGACTTCCCGCCCTTCCGAGTCAGCCGCGCCGGAGACGGAGACAACCGCGGACGCGCGCATTGCTCCGATCACCACCGGGAGCCGCGGATCGCCGCTCTCGAAGACGAGCAACAGCTCGCGGCCCGGCTCCATTGCTTCGACGCTCACGGTGCTGCGCGCGCGCACCGGCCCCGCGAAGGGATTGCCGGGGAAGTCGACCAGCGGCTCCGAGCCCGCGGAGGCGGACACCAGGGTGCCCACCACGGGAACGCTGAAGGAATGGCCCGGTGTCGGCTCGATCAGGGCAAAGAGATCGCCCGCTTCCTGTACCGACTCGACTCGCCTGGTGAGCGTCTTCTTCTGCATTGCGTCTCTCCCCGGAGCTTCAGTTCTGCTTGATCGTCTGGCCCTTCATCACGATGTCGCCGGTTGCATCGATCTGGATCTTGTTGCCCGAGATGACGATGTCGCCGTTCTGCTTGAGCTGGATCCGCGCCTTCCCACTCTGGATCACCACCTCGTCGCCGCCGTCGATCACGACCTGGCCGCCCGCCTTGTAGGTCGCGGTGCGCTTGACGTCATGGGTCAAGTCCTTTTGTACCGTGATCTTGCGAGCGCCTTTGATCGCGATCTCCTGATCCTTCTCGATCGTGACGGTCTCGAGGCCGCCGACCTTGCGCGTGCGGTCGGCCTTCACCGTAAGCGACTCCGCCTTTCCGATCGTCTCGGTGTGCCGGCCGTCGACGGTGATCGTCTTGTCGTTGTCGACAGTCTCCTTCTGGTTGTGGCCGATCGTCAGCGTCGAGTCGTTGCCCACGCCTGTGGTCCGATCGTGGCCGACGGTCTCCTTTGAGTCGTTGCCGATCTCGTCGTCGTGGTCGTGTTTCACCAACCTGCTCAGGTCCTTCTCCGCCTGGATTGCTAGTAGCTCGCTGCCCTTCTTGTCCTCGAAGCGGATTTGGTTGAAGTTGTCATTGCCACCGCTCTTCGTGCTGCGCGACTGGATGCCGCTCTGGGTCTTCTCCGCCGGCAGGTCGAACGGGATCTTCTGCTCGCCATTGTAGACCCGCCCAGTGATGATCGGCCGGTCCGGATCGCCCTCGAGGAACTCGACGATCACCTCCTGGCCGATTCGGGGATGGAAGACCGCGCCCCACATCTTGCCCGCCCAGGCCTGCGAGACGCGCACGCGACAGGAACTGGTTTCGTCACGCTGCTCCGCGCGGTCCCAGTGGAACTTCACGATCACGCGACCGTACTCGTCGACGTCGATCTCTTCGCCCTTGGCACCCACGACCGTCGCCGTCTGGGCACCGCTGATCCGCGGCCTGGCGGTGCGCTGTAGCGGGCGGAACGGAACGTCGAACGGGATGCAGGTGAAGGTGTTCGAATAGCTGAGTTCGGCGTCGTTCGCGCCATAGCCCTGGGTCGCCTGGTGGACGACCGAAGTGATCACGTACGTCTTGTCGAAGTCCGCACGGTAGTGGCCCTTGAGGTCGAACTTCGCGCCGGCCATGAAGTCACCACGGCTGCTGTGCCCGCTGATCGCGTAGGAGGCGGCTTCTTCGGCCTCCATTCGCAGCTTGACCAGGCTCTTTCCCGCGTCGAGGGACTCGTACTCACCGGGATAGTCGTAGAGCTCGAAGCGGTCGTTGCCGCCGATGTCGATGTGGCTCTTGGTGTCGGCGAGCAGGCTCGTCCCGGGATCCCGCATGTTGAAGTCGGTAGCCGCGTACTTGCCACTGGGCAGCACCTGCTCGACCACCCAGTCGAGAATCTCGCCGGGAGGCCCGTCGCCGTCGATCAGCATCGCGCAGTTCGCGTGCTTGTCCTGGATCACGTACGGGTGCGACGCCGGATCATCGAACAGGACCAGTGTGTGGTTCTTTTCGTCGTGCTCGTGGTAGTAGCCGATTCCGGCTTCCTCCATCAAGCGCGAGACGAAGTCGAAGTGGCTCTCGCGGTACTGGACCACGTACTCGCGCGCCTCGTACTTGCCCTTCAGCGAATCCTTGTAGTCGCTCATGCCGAGATCGTCGAAGACCTGCTTGATGATCTCGGGCACGGACTTGTTCTGGAAGATCCGGCAGTCCGAGCCCCGGGTGAGGAACCAGAGCCACGGCACGACTTCGGCGTGATAGCTGACGAAGCGACCGACGGGCGGACCCTGGGAGAAGCGCGACACCACGCCGTGGAAGTAGCGATCCCCCGAATCGCTGCCCTGGGGCAGCGTCATGCTGAGCGAGACGACTCCGCCGATCATGTCCGCGAACTTGATGTCGGAGGTCTCGGACAGGCACGAGAGCTTTATGACGAACATTCCCGAGACTGATTCGTGGACGGTCATCTCCCGCATCAGGAGCAGGTTCTTCTCTCCGTTCGGGGCGGTGACGGCGAACCGGCGATTGTCCTGAGTAGCCATGGCGGTCACTCCTCTCGTCCGACTCCGATGAGGAGTCGGTCGCACGATCCGGCGGTCGATCCCACCGGGCCGGGACGGTTGGCGTGAGGCCCGCCGTCCCGGTACTCATGAAACGCTGAAGCTGAACTCCCCGGACTCGTCGAGCCCGACATCGATCCGGGAGAAGGGTCTGCCCTCGGCCATGCGACCGAGCACCTCGACGGCCATCTGCGGCAGCATGGCATTGGTCAGGATGTTGTCGATCACACGCGCGCCGCTCTCCGATTCGTTGCAGCGCTGTTCGACCGCGTCGACCAGATCCGCCCCGTAGACGAGTTCGGCATCGTGGTTGGCCTTCGTGCGACGCACGATCGCGGCGAGCTTCAGCTCGATGATCTGCCGGAGCACATCGCCCCCGACCGGGTAGTAGGGGATCTGCACGAGTCGGCCGAGCAGCGCGGCGGGAAACGCTTCGAGCAGGTCGGGCCGCACCGCTTCGAGCAGCGCGTCCGACTCGGGCGCGGTGTCGGGATCGGCGCACAGGCTCATGATCTTGTCCGAGCCCACGTTCGAGGTCAGGATCATCACGGTGTTCTTGAAATCGATCTCGCGACCCTCGCCGTCCTCGAGCACGCCCTTGTCGAACACCTGGAAGAACAGCTCCATCACGTCGGGGTGCGCCTTCTCGACTTCGTCGAGCAGCACGATCGAATAGGGCCGTCGACGCACCGCCTCGGTCAGCACGCCGCCCTCGCCATACCCGACATAGCCAGGAGGGGATCCCTTCAGGCTCGAGACGGTGTGCGCCTCCTGGTATTCGGACATGTTGATCGTGATGGCGTTCTGCTCACCCCCGTACATCGCCTCGGCAAGGGCAAGCGCGGTCTCGGTCTTGCCGACGCCGCTCGGTCCGAGCAGCATGAAGACGCCGATCGGCTTCTTCGGGTTGTCGAGGTTCGCGCGGGACGTGTGGATGCGTTTCGCGATCGCCGCGAGGCCGTGGTCCTGGCCGATCACGCGACGCTTCAGCGTGTCGGCGAGTCCGAGCACCGCGAGGATCTCGTCGGCCATCATCTTGCCGACCGGAATGCCGGTCGAGTTCGAGATGACCTCTGCGATCGCCTGTCCGTCGACGTCTACGAGCACCAGCGGATCCTCGCCCTGCACCGTGCGCAGCTCCGTGCGGAGCCGGTCCAGCCCGGTGCGCAGTTCGTCGGGAGAGGAGGCCTCTTCGCCGCCCGTCTCCCCGGCCTGATTCTGTGTGCCGGCGAGTCTTCGGCGGGTTTCATGAATCTGTCCGACCAAGATCTTTTCTTTCTCCCAGCGCGCCTCCAGGCCCGCCAGCTCGTCCCGCAGGGCGGTCTGCTCGACGCCGATCGCGGCCAGGCGCCGCGCGTGGTCGGCTCCGGCCAGCTGTTCGCGCGCCAGTCGCTGCTCCTCGGCGCCGAGGGCCAGGAGTCGGGCGCGGCGGTCCTCGATGGCGGCCGGAATCGCTCCGAGCCCGGTGGCGACCTTCGCGCAGGCGGTGTCGAGCACGCTGAAGCACTTGTCGGGCAGCTGACGGGCGGGGATGTAGCGGTGCGACAGGCGCACCGCCTCGACGATCGCTTCGTCCATGATCTGCACGCCGTGATGCAGTTCGAAGTGCGGAGCCGCGCCGCGCATCATGCGGATCGCCATCTCCTCGCTCGGCTCCTCGACCTTCACGACCTGGAAGCGCCGGGTGAGAGCGGGATCCTTCTCGAAGTACTTCTTGTACTCCGCCCAGGTGGTGGCACCGATCGTGCGCAGTTCGCCGCGCGCCAGCGCGGGCTTCAGCAGGTTCGCGGCGTCGTTCTGTCCCTCGGCGCCTCCGGCTCCCACCATGCTGTGGATCTCATCGATGAACAGGATGATCGGAGTCGGCGAACTCTGGACCTCTTCGATCACCTGCTTCAGGCGATTCTCGAACTCGCCTTTGACGCCCGCACCCGCCTGCAGCAGACCCATGTCGAGTTCACGAAGTGTGACGTCCTGAAGCGATTCGGGAACGTCGCCGGCCGCGATCCGCTGCGCGAGACCCTCCACGACCGCCGTCTTGCCGACTCCGGCTTCGCCCGTGAGAATGGGATTGTTCTGTCTCCTGCGGCCGAGGATGTCGATGATCTGCCGCACCTCCGCTTCGCGGGCCAGCACCGGATCCTTGCGACCCTCGCGCGCCTCGGCGGTGAGATCGCGGGTGTAGCGGTCGAGCGAAGGTGTGCGCGCGGCGCCGGCGGGTCCGGCGTGGCCGAGTTCGCGCCGCGTGGACTCGGAAACGGCCGAGACCTCGCGGTCCTCCTTCGAGCCCGCCAC
Source organism: bacterium (assembly GCA_031413515.1). Taxonomy (GTDB): domain Bacteria; phylum Myxococcota_A; class UBA9160; order UBA9160; family UBA4427; genus TMED88. The sequence goes on along the minus strand of JANOFF010000033.1, from coordinate 25,705 downwards.
GATGTCGAGAAGCTCGCTCTGCAGGGTCCCGAGATTGATCTGCGAGACGTTCGGCGAGATCGCGAGGAGCCGCCGGTTGAAGCGCTTGTCGTCGAGGGCGGCGATCAGCAGGGCGCCCGAGCGCACCTTGCTCTGCCCGAAGTGGACCGACGACCACACCCAGCCGTCGCGGGACAGCTGCGCGATGCCCTCCGCGAGATCCGGCCGGCGCGCGTTGCCGCTCTTCAGCTGCTCGAGCGTGCCATCGAGTCGCTGCATGAAGCGGTCGGGATCGATCTCGAAGTGCCGCAGGATGCGCGGGATATCCGAGTCGCCGTCCTCGAGCAGTTTGAAGAGCCAGTGCTCGAATTCGACGTCGAAGTGGGTTCGTGACACGGCGAGACCGGCGGCTCCCTCGAGGGCGCGGCGGCTCGTCTCGTCCAGTTTTCCGATCAGGGATCGCAAGTCCAGGCTCATGCTGTCATCTCCGGTCTCTCCCGGTCTTCCTCGCGCGCGAGGTCCGGGGTGAAGATCGCGTCATCGGCGTCGCACTCGACCCGGCCCCGATCGAGCCAGCTCGACCAGCCAAGGCGACAAGCCGGCTCGGCTTCGTGGGATGTTCCGAGACGCAGCGGCGGTACGGCGGCCGCATCGAGCACGAGATTGAGCTCGAAGTCGAACTCCGGTCCCACCGCGATCCGGATCGCCGAGGCCAGCGTGTCACAGGCCTGGTTGCCCGGAAGCAGCGATCGGTACGTCGGGAAGTCCATCGGACCGATGCGCACGCGAAACCGCCACTGGGCCAGACAGACCTCCGAGCCGAGGCTCAGATCGGATCCGAGGGTGCTGTTCTGCATGCCGAGTCGGGTGCGATCGTCGGCGTCCATCGCGTACCAGGTGGGCAGGAACTGTTCGACGCGGGCCGGGATCCCGATCAGGCTTTCGACCAGACCCTCGATCGCACTCTGTCCGGCCGGACGCATCGACAGCAAACCCGCCCGCCCGAGGAGATCGCGGCTGTCGCAGGGCAGTCGGTGACGGTGCACCTCTCCCTCGAGCCCGATCAGCGCGTGCAGGACGGACTCGTAGGCGCTGCGTTCGCCGAGGTCGTGCAACACCTCGGGCCGCGAGCGTTCCCAGGCGCGATAGAAGAGCGACACGAGGCGGTGGTTGAAGAGATCGACGAAATCGCGCAGCGCGAAGTTCTTGTCGCGATTGCGGTCGCGGATCTCCTCGACGTAGGGGGTCGGCAGCGAGCCGAAGCTGTTGGGCGTCGCGATCCCGAGGAAGTTGATCGTCATCTCGTCCGGGACCAGCAGGCTCCGCTCGTCGTCGGTTTCGGGATCCGGGGCCGAAAGCGATCGCACGTCGCCCGTCGCGAAGCCGTATCCGGTATCGGATCGGAACCGCACGAGTTCGTCGCGCGGGTCCGCATCGCGGCCCACGCCCGCGCGGCCGGGCTTCCACTTGCGGAGCAGCCGCACGAGCTGGATGAATTGGAATCGATGGGGTCTGCGATACAGCTCCTCACTCAGAGAAGAGTCGCTTCCCCTGCGCGTGGCGCCCATCGCTTGAGAACCCCTTGATGCTGACGCACACGCGCCACGACCTGTGTGAAGGAATTGACCGAGGTGTAGAGACCGAGGAAGTGTTCGAGCACCGAGGCGAACAGGAAGACGCCGGCGCCGGTGTACTGGCTGGAGTCGAACTCGAGTTCGGCGAGCAGCCCCCGCGCGAAGCCCGCGCCCGCACCGCGTCCGACCCGCCGCACGATCCGCGTGCAATGCATTCCGACGATGCCTGCGATGCGCTGGCGCGTGACCGGTGAATCGGAGAAGTCGTACAGTGCGAGCAGTTCGCGCAGCGCCTCGAGGGCGCGACCGTCCCCGTCCACCGTCCTGCCCGAGTCGAGAATCGACACGTAGTTGAGTGACAGATGCGAGACGAGTCGCCAGCGATTCGCGTTCGCAATCGGGGCGGGGACGGGATCGGTCGGCTTGCGCAGCGCCACGATCTTCTGGATGCCCGGCCGGCCCTCGAGCCGGAAGTCGCCCGCGGCGCCGCCGATTGGCAGACGCGCCGGCAGCGAGCGATTGGTGCAGAGCGCCTCGACGTGCAGCACATCCACGGGCGCGGAAAGAAACTGGAATCCCGGATCGACGAGACTGATGAACACGTCGCTCCCCGAGTCGCCCTTGCGCATCGACGGTCGGCGCATGCTGTGCCAGTAGGCGGCGTTCGCGGTGCTGCGCCCCTGGCCGTGTCGCACGCCGTAGAACGGCTCGTAGTCGACGGTCCGACCGGTGCCGGGTGTCACGCTGGTGACGCGCTGGATCGAGTGGACCTCGAACGAGTCCTGTGCCCGCGAGTCGGGGATCAGCGGATACTCGACGGTGTTGTGGCTCAGCCGGATCGGATCGACGCTGCGCGAGAAGAGGTTCACGGCCGGCGTGCAGCCGAGCTTGAGATTGGCGACTTCGACACGGGTGTCGAGCTGGGCGGGGGTCTGGGACAGCAGGATGTGGATATCGAGCACGTGGCCCGTGTGGCTGCGTGTGACGGCCCCGAGTCTGGTCAGATCGACGAACAGGAACTTGTCGGGGAAGCTGAAGTACTCCTGCAGCAGCCGATAGCCGATGAACGACTCCGGCGGGTACTCGAGCAGTCCCTCGTCGGGCGAGAATCCGACTGGCCTGATGCAGGACGCCGGCAGAAAGTGTCCGCGTGGCGGCGCGACGGCGGGTCCCTTGCCCGGGGCCGCGGGCTGCGCGGGGACGTCCGGGCGGCTGAGCAGCATGCCCTGTGGATCACGCAGGAACAGTTCGTACAGACCGTGGATGTTGCCGCTGGTCGCATCGAGGAAGAAGCGCAGACGATCCGGCGCGATGCCGGAGAAGGGGACGCCGCCGAGCGTGCGCAGCCGGATCCGCAGCGACGATCGGGCGCTCGCGGGAATCGGCTGGCCACGCAGCGCGGTCGTGCTCGAGATCTCGACTTCTTCTACTTCGAGGGGATAGAGGGAGAGCGGATAACAGGTGCGGAACTGGCACCGCACGCCACTCGCCGGAGCCGAGTGGAGGATCGAGTGCGCCTCGACCTCGAAGCCCCCCGTCACGGCTGCGACGTCCGGATCGACCTGGAGCTGGACGATCGTCATCGACGGGATCGGACGGAGGTAGTGGGGGTACAGGATGCCCATCAGCGCATCCGACACCTCGGAGAAGTCGTCGTCGAGACGCTGGTGGATCCGGGCCGTCAGCATGGCGAAGGATTCGATCAGCCGTTCGACGTGCGGATCCTCGCACTTGGTCGGCTCGAGCTGGAGCCGGCTCGCGATCTCGGGATACTTGCCCGCGAACTCGCCCGCGAGCTTCCGGATGAAGCGCAGTTCGCGCTCGTAGTAGACGAGCAGCTGGTCGCGTTTCATTCGAAGCTCTCGATCCGGATGCCACCCCCGTCGAAGTCGGCGGTGGAATCGAAGGCGACGTGCTCGTTGATCGGATCCACGTACAGGATCGCCTCGATGCGCAGCTTGACGCTGAAGTCCGAGATGTCCTCGCTCGGGAGGATCTCGACGCGGACGCTGCGCGGGAGCAATCTGGGTTCGAAGGTGCGGATCGCCTTCTCGACGAGCGCGGCGATCTCGCGACAATCCTGCGGGTTGACCCACGAGAAGCTCGAGAGGTCGGGAATCCCGTAGGCGGTGATCGACCGCCTGGCCTCGTCGAGTCCCGCGAAGCTCGCATCGTCGTCGGGCGCCCAGACGCGGGTGTTCAGCAGCCAGGCAAGATCGCGCGCCACAGAGGCTTTCAATTCTCGCGCCGTCACGCCGTCGAAGTAGCTGCTCTCCGATCGCTCGCCCGGTCGTGTCACCAGCCGGTCGATGATCGAGGGACGCAGGATCCGCAGCGAGTCCGGGCGGGCCATCGGGTCAGCCGGCCGCGTCGAGTTCGAGCTGACGCACATCCATCAGCGACTGTTCGAATCGCTCGTCGCCCCGGACTGCCAGCCAGAGGTGCTGGCCGATGCCGGTGTACAGATCGCCGCGCTCGAGCCAATCCGTCATGTGACCGAGACGGATCGCATCGTGGTCCTGGGCATACGAGGGCTGATACAGGACGGGCACGTGGATGTCGGCGGTCTGATCGCTCGTGTCCGCGAGCTTTGCGGGTCGCCAGAGGGTGTCGAGAGCGGTCTTCGGTTCCTGGAACGTGAGGCGCCGGATCTTCGTCAAGGGCATCCAGATGTAGCGTCCGCCGGCGTAGATCTCGATCACGCTGCCGAGGACGTCGTCGTAGTCGCGCAGATCCTGGAACGACTCGCCGTTCAGCTTGCCCGGACAGCTCGGTGTGGTCTCGATCGCCTGGTCGATGCGTTCGGCTGCGCCCGCCTCGTCGCCGGCGCGAAGCCGCTCGAGGGCTTCGACCCTCCTCTCGAGGAAATCCGGCGAGTCGGGAGGCAGGGTGGGGCGCCCCTCTCGCTCGAACACCTTGCGGCGCTCCCATTCGGCCGACAGCAAGCCCTGATAGACCAACGATCCCGAGCGGGTGCGCTCGTCCTGATCGGCGAGCGCCGTGAGCTGTTTCTCTGCCCGCTCGAGTTCGCCCGCGTAGCAGAGGAAGACGAACAGCAGATACCGCGCATCCTGGTCGAGCGGACTCTTCCGGACGACGGCGGTCTGCGTCTCGATCGCGTCACGCAGTCGGCCCGACTTGAAGAGTGCTTCTGCCGATTCGGCAGATTCCGACATGGGTCCCCCGTTCTGCCCGGTGACGCCACCGGCCGTCGAGCCTCGATCTCTACTTCTTCTTGAGCGATCCGGTGTTCGTCACTTGATCCCAGTGTTGCTCGGCATCGCTCTTGTACTTCCACGCGATCTTCGAGAACGAGAGGGAGATGTTCTCGCTCGGCACGCCACCGGTCGAGCCCCCGAGACTGACGTTCGAGATCGCGGCGTTGGTGAGAGTCATCTTCATCAGCAGCTCGGCCTCTTCGTTGCATTCGATCTCGGCCTTGCTGAAGACCTTCCCTGACGAGCAGTACGCGAGCAGCAGCGGCGACGTCTTGTCGATCACCTTCGTCAGGTTGACGTCGGAGTGGTGACAGGCCTCACCGCCCGGGTTGCCCTTGGCCTTCTCGACGGAGTTGATGTTGTTGGAGATCCCGAACCCGAACGACGTCACGTCGATCCAGTCCGCGTGGTTCTTGTCGTCCTTGGCAGAACCCTTGATGTCACCGAGCTTCAGGAAGATCCGTGTGGCCACGCGGGCGCTCCTTCGGGTGGACCGTTCTAGGACTGGCATGCTGACCGGGGAGCCACTCGTGGCTCCCCGGTCTCACGTGGATCGGATCTCCGCTCAGCCGCCGGCCGGCGCCGGCAGGCTGGCAACCAACCGAAGCGATACACCGAGCTCGTCCAGCTGGAAGTGCGGCTTCAGGTAGGCGATCGCCTGGTAGGCACCCGGGCTCGCCTTGTCCTCGACGACGTCGACCCGCGCCTCCTTGAGCGGACGCGCCGCCTTGGCGTCCTGGGTGGCGTCGTCGAGATCGAGCACATAATTGCTGATCCAGGTGTTGAGCAGGTTCTCGCACTCGGATCGGGACATGAAGGATCCCGTCTTGTCGCGGCAGATCGCCTTCAGGTAGTGGGCGATTCGCGACGACGCGAGCAGATAGGGGATCTGGCTCGAGAGCTTGGCGTTCGCGGTCGCCTCCTTCTTGTCGTACTTCTTGGCCCGCTGGGTCGACTGGCCACCGAAGAACGCCGCGTAGTCGGTGTTCTTGCAGTTCAGCAGGCCGATGAACCCGAGGTCCGAAAGCTCCTTCTCCCGTGTGTCCGGGATCTGCACCTCGGTCGGACACTTCGACGCGACATCGCCATCTGCGGTCTTGAACGTGTGGATCGGCAGGTCCTCGACGAGGCCGCCGCCCTCCGGACCCCGGATCGCCACGCACCAGTGGTGCTTCGCGAAGGCCGCGGTCAGGCGACCCGCATAGTCGAACGCCGCATTGCCCCAGAGATAATCATCGTGACCGTCCGTGGTCTCGAGGAAGTTGAAGGCCTCGACCGGGTTGTCCTTCGGCGAGTACGGAAGCCGCCGGAGCGTATGCGGCAGGACGAGCGCCGTGAAGCGCGAATCCTCCGAGTCCCGGAACGAGAGCCACTTGGTGTTCTCCGGGTTGTTCTTGTCGAAGATCTTGGCGAGGTCCCGGGGATCGGGCATCTGGGTGAACGATTCCATCGCGAACATCTGCGGTGCCGCGGCCGACACGAACGGCGCGTGGGCGGCCGCCGCCACCTGCGAGATCTCGCTCAGCAGCTGGATGTCCTGAGGCCCCTTGTCGAACTCGAAATCACCGACCAGCGCACCGTACGGGTCGCCGCCGTAGAGACCGAACTCGTACTCGTAGACCTTCTTCCACAGAGTGCTCTCGGTGAATTCGGGAGCGGCCTGGAAGTCCTTCAGCAACTCCTTCTTGCTCGTGTTCAGGACGCGGAGCTTCAGGTTCTCGCCGGTTTCGCTGCCCATCACGAGCTTGTGAAGGCTCCGCCACGAACCCTCGAGCCGCTGGAAGTCGGGGTGGTGGAGGATCTGGTTCACCTGGCGCGAGAGCACCTCGTCGATCGCGGCGATTCGCGCATTCACGGTTCGCGTGAAGCCCGCTTCGACGATCATCGACGGGTCGATCAGCTCGCCCACGAACGTCTTGATGAGATCCTGGGCGCGCTCGATCGCCTGATCGCCTCGGGGCTTGATGCCCGTTTCGATCATCTGGTTCAGGATGTCGCTGCCCTCGAGTTCCCCGAGTTGTTCGACTTTGACTGCCTTCGCTTTGGCTGCCATGGCTATTCGCCTCCCTCGGTCCGAGATTCTTCGGCCCCATCATCGGTCGCCGAAGCACCGGCTCCGGTCGCATCCTTGAGCTTGTCGCGGATCGCTTCGTTCGTGATCACCGCGTTCAACATCTCCTCGAGGCGGTCGTTGCCTTCCGCGCGGCTCTGGAGATCCTTGAGCTTGCCCCGCACCTCGAGCAGCTTCTTGAGCGGTGCCACCTGGTTCACGATCGACTCGGGCTCGAAGTCGGAGAGCTTGTTGAACTCGAGCTCGACCGAGAGTTCGCCCTCACCGGTCAGGGTGTTGTCGACTCGCATCTGTACGCGGGGCGACATGCTGCTCAGGACGTCGTCGAAGTTGTCGCGATCGATCTCGACGAACTTCCTGTCTTTGAGCCGTCCCAGCGACTTCTTGGGATTGCCGGAGAGGTCGGACACGATGCCGACGACGAAAGGCAACTCCTTCATCACCATCGCGCCGCCGAGTTCCACCTCGTAGGTGATGTTCACGCGCGGCGGACGGATCCGCTTCTTCTTGTCGAAAACACTCTCGGGCATCGGGTCTCCTCGATCTTCCCGCTTTCCACTCAGTGGTGCGGCGGGGGGAAAAGGTGGCTGCGGTCCGATCGTTCAGCTTCCGGGTGTGGACACGCGCCGGGTCTCACTACTCTTCACCGCCTTCGTCCGCGGCGGAAGCTGCCGGTCGACCGTCCAAGCCGAGAGTCTCCCAGATCTGGCCGATCACGTCGTCATTGCGGATGACGTCGCGCAGCAGCTGGTCGAGCGGCATGCTCCCCCAGCGCACAGCGCGGGAGATCAGGTACGAGATCGGACTGTGCGGCTCGGCGCGGCGGAAGTACTCGCCGACGTCCTGCAGGGCTCGAAGCGCCTGGGCACGCGAGCGGATCGGACCGCCGATCGTCACGCTGACTTCTCCCGGCGGTGTCGAAAAGCTTTCGTTGGCTTCCGCAGCCGACTCGCTGCCGGCATGGGGCCGCAGGTAGTCACGAATCTCCTCGAGGAGATTGCGGAGGTTGTAGAAGTCCGGGGCCTCCTCGTCACCGAATCGTTCCCCACAGAATGAAGCGATCTCGCGCGTACGCTCGAGCGAGGCATCGAGCGCGTCGATGATCTCTCCTAGCGCCGCCTTGCCGGTGCCCGCGAGGGCCGCCGCCCAGGCGCCGCCGCCCACGATACCTGCGTCGACGAGTTCCTGGCGACGCTCGGGTGTCAACGTGGCGTCATCGAGCAGGGCACTGTTCTCGTGATCCTGCCAGCTCAATGCGGCGCCGCCCCGCGCGCCGAGCAGGGGGCCCTGCTTGATGGCCTTGATGAAGCCGTTCGGAGCGTCGAGCCAATTCAGCCATCTCGCGCGCAGCGGCAGCGAGATCTCTCCGTCGTCGGGATCGACACCGGGATGGATCGAATCCCAGTAGCGCAGCAGCAGCTGGTGGATCAGCTCGAGACCGTGTCGGACGCCCGCGACGCCGTTCGTGTGTGCCCAGGCCTGTGCGAGCGAGGCCATCAGCTCGAGATCCTTCGACTTTTCGCGCAGCGCCGAGATGCAGAGCGATTCGACACCGCTCCAGTTCGCTTCGCGCACCTCGCTCTCGCTCTCCGCCACCGCGGCGTCGACGATTGTCGAGTAGTCCTTCAGCGTCTGGAACGTCAGATCGCCCGCATCCAGCCGAAGGTCTCGGCCCGCGGGGTTCTCGCCCTCGATCGGTTCGATCAGGTCTTCGATCTCGAACATGGTCCCTTTGCGGTGTTCCGCGGAGTTCGCACTGGAGTCATGAAACTACGAAGATGGCGCGGCCCGGTGGATTCGAAAACGCGGGAGCATCGATTGCGAGGCCCTGCACACAGAGTCCCCCTCGCGACGGGACCGGCGACGGTCGGGACGGGATCGGGACCGGCCCATCTTACACCGTGGGCCGGCGTCCGAATCGGTCGATTTCGGGCTTCGGATCGGTCCTGGCGTGATCTTTGGCTCGACACGCGGCCGGATCGCCGGACTCGTCGACTCGACTGGCATCGTTCGAGACCCGGCAAGCGAGGTTTCGAAGCGATCGATCGATGAGGGGACTTCCACCCTGGATTCGCGACCGGTGTGCGGTCGGATCCCGGACCGAGGGCACTGCGACCGGCACCGATCGGCTTTGCCAATCGGTTCACGCACGCGCACGACAGATTGCCGACTCTCTGCCCGCGCGTGCGCGGGCGGCGGATGTGCAGGTCGTGTGTCGGGCTAGGGTCTCGAAGATGGCCGAGCGCAGCGGTGAATCCGAGATCGAGGTGCGATTCGAACTCCGGATCGGAGGGCATCCGGCTCCTCAGCACGTCCGGGTTCCCGAGCAGGCAAGTCCCGTCTCCGCTCTGCTGCCGGCCGTACGCGCGATCGCCGATTCGGTCGTCGCGCAGGCGTGTCGCGACGTCGCAGCGAAGGGGCTCTCGGTGTCGTGCCGGGCGGGCTGTGGCGCCTGCTGTCGTCAGCCGGTTCCGATCTCGGAGAGCGAGGCGTTTGCACTCGCCGCGCTGATCCGAACGTGGCCCGAAGCGCGTCGGCGCCGGGTCGAAGCGCGCTTTCAAGACGTTCTCGCGGCGCTCGCAGGCACCGGATTGCTGGATCGACTGCGCGCTCTCAACGAGATCGAGGACGACGACGAGCGGCAATCGATCGGGCGGGATTACTTCGCGCTGGGTCTCGCCTGCCCGTTTCTCGAGGACGAGTCCTGCTCGATCCACTCGGAGCGACCGATCTCGTGTCGCGAGTACCTCGTCACCTCGGAGGCGACGGAGTGCGGGGATCCCGGGCCCGACCGAATCGATCTGGTCCCGATTCCGATCCGTCCGTCCGTGACGCTGTTCCGCATGACGAGTGATGGAATCGGCGCAGTGTCGAAGCCGCTCCTGCTCGTGTCGTCGCTCGCGTGGGTGGCGAGCCGACCCGACGGAGAAGTGGCGAGCACACCCGGCCCGCAGCTGCTCGAACGCTACGTGCGAGGCCTCGCCGGAAGGCCGGATTGATGGCGTCCCGAACTCGCTCGACGCTCCGCTCCTGTACGCTCGCCGACCGCCGATCCGAGTGCCCCGACATCCGACACGGAGACAGATCGAAGCCATGGACACGCAGCCGCAGAGACTGACGCTCCGCACGGCGTGGCGATCCCTCGAGGCCCACCACGCGCGTATCGGTACGCGTCACCTCCGCGATTGGTTCGCGGAAGATCCCGAGCGCGCCGAGCGGATGAGCGTCGAGGTGGGCCCGCTGTGGCTCGACTACTCGAAGAACCGCGTCGATGACGAGACGCTGCGATTGCTCGAAGCGCTTGCCGAGGAGTGCGGTCTGCAAGCGCGGATCGATGCGATGTTCGCCGGCGCGCACATCAATGAGACGGAGGATCGCCCGGCCTTCCACGTCGCTCTGCGTGCGCCACTGGATTCGCGGCTCGCGATCGACGGCAAGCGCGTGGCCCCCGAAGTCCACGCGGTGCTGGCCCGTATGTCCGAGTTCGCGGTGCGCGTGCGCGACGGCCTGTGGACGGGTCACACCGGTCGGCGGATCCGCAACGTGATCAACATCGGGATCGGCGGCTCCGACCTCGGGCCGTTGATGGCCCATGAAGCGCTGCGGCCGTACGCCCATCCCGAACTGCGCGTCGCCTACGTGTCCAACGTGGACGGGCGCGACCTGGCGTCGGCGTTGGCGGGGCTCGACCCCGCAGAGACTCTTTTCATCGTCTGTTCCAAGACCTTCACCACCCAGGAGACCCTGGCCAACGCCCACGCGGCCCGGGAGTGGTGCCTGTCGGCGCTGGGGGATCGTGCCGCCGTGGCGAGACACTTCGTCGCGGTCTCGACCCATCGCGCCGGCGTCGAGGGATTCGGCATCGACCCGGGCAACATGTTCGGCTTCTGGGACTGGGTGGGCGGTCGATTTTCGCTGACATCGGCAGTGGGTCTATCCTTGATGATCGCGATCGGACCCGAGCGCTTCCGCGAGATGCTCGCGGGCGCGCACGCGATGGACGAGCACTTCCGCAGCGCACCGTTCCGCAACAACATGCCGGTCGTGATGGCGTTGCTCGGTGTCTGGTACGCGTCGTTCTTCGACTGGCCGAGCCACTGCGTGGTGCCGTACAGCTTCGATTTGAGGCGCTTCCCCGCGCATCTCCAGCAACTCGACATGGAAAGCAATGGCAAGCGGGTCGACCGTCTGGGACGGATCATCGATCACGGCACGGCGCCGATCGTCTGGGGCGAGGCGGGCACGAATGCGCAGCACGCGTTCTTCCAGCTGTTGCATCAGGGAACGCGTCCGGTGCCCTGTGACTTCATCGGGTTCGCGCGCAGTCACGCCCGGGTGGGACGGCACCAGGACCTGCTGACCGCCAACTGCTTCGCCCAGGCCGAAGCGCTGGCCTTCGGTCGTACGAGCGGGGAGGTGGCGGCCGAGGGCATCGCGGAACGCCAGGTCCCGCATCGTACGTTTCCGGGCAATCGGCCGAGCAACATGCTGCGCGCTCCGCTGCTCACGCCCGATCTGCTCGGCAGACTCGTCGCCCTGTATGAGCACAAGGTCTTCGTGCAGGGCGTCATCTGGGGCATCAACTCGTTCGATCAGTGGGGGGTCGAACTCGGCAAGCTGCTCGCGGGCCGGATCCTGGCGGAGATCGAATCGGGTGCCGGTATCGAGTCCGCCCACGACGCGTCGACGACTCGCCTGATCGGTCGCTATCTCGACGAGCGCGACTCCTCCTGAACCGCGGCGTCGAAGACCGCGGCGAGCCGGCGCGCGACCGGTCCGGGGCGTCCATCTCCGACCGCGAATCCATCGATCGAGACGATCGGTCGTACACCTCGCACGGAGTTGACGGCGATCACTTCGCGGGCGCCCCGCAGTGATCCCACGGCGATCCGGCGCGCTTCGAGTCCCTGCGCGTGGTCGCTCAGGACCGCGAGGCCGATGCTCGCCACACCGCCGAGGTCGGGATCCGGAAACGCGAGGGATCCGTCGCTTCGCACGACGAGCGTCGCGCTGCGCGCCCCCTCGACCAGCTGGCCTCCCTCGTCACCGAGCAGGGCCTCGTCGAGTGCGCGATCGAGAGCATGCGCTCGCGCGCGTGCCCAGATCGCATGATCGGTGAGCTTCACGCCCGGATGCTGGCCTGGCCCCGGATGGTTGAACGGCGCAAGCGTGGCGCGCCAGATCGGAGCGTCGTCGCCGAGAGGGCGCGGGATCGCGATCGACACGGTGTCGCCTGCCGGTCGCGGACGCAGTTCGAGCCGGATGACTCCCTCGCCAGCCGCGAAGGCTGCGCGACCGAGTGTGCGGAAGACCTCGACGACTCGATCTGCATCGGGTGCAGTCAGCCCGACCCGCGCGCAGTCGCGGTGCAACCGCGCGATGTGGCGCTCGACGAAGTCGGCTACGCCGTCTCGTACCCGCGCCGTGGTCTGACACCCGGGCAGCGCGAGGTCGACCCGGGCCTCGACCCCCTCGCGACCGTCGACCACGCGATCGTCGATCCAGATCAGCCGCGGAGAGGCACCGCCAGGATCGCTCAGCGCTGATCGACCGGGGTATAGGCGGTCTCGGTCGGCCCGGTGTAGATCTGTCGCGGTCGTCCGATCTTGAAATCCGCATCGCCATGGAGTTCGATCCACTGCGCGATCCAGCCCGGCAGACGTCCGATCGCGAACAGCGCGGTGAACATGTTGGAGGGAGTACCGATCGCGTTGTAGATGACGCCCGAGTAGAAATCGACGTTCGGGTACAGCTTGCGGTCGACGAAGTAGTCGTCCTTCAGCGCGATCTCCTCGAGTTCGACGGCGATCTCGAGCAGCTTGCTGTGGATGCCGAGCTTGTTCAACACGTCGAAGCAGGCCTTCTTGATGATCCGGGCTCGCGGATCGAAGTTCTTGTAGACGCGGTGTCCGAAGCCCATCAGCCGCGAAGTGTCGTCCTTGGTCTTCGCGCGGTCGACGAACTGCCTTGCCGTCATGCCCTCATCGCGGATCGCCTCGAGCATCTCGATCACCTGCTGATTGGCGCCGCCGTGGAGGGGGCCCCACAGCGCGTTGATCGAGGCGGACACGACGGAGAACAAGTTGACCATCGACGAGCCGACGAGCCGCGCCGTCGAGGTCGAGCAGTTCTGCTCGTGATCGGCGTGCAGGATGAACAACAGGTCGAGGGCCTTGCGGACCGTCTCGTCGACCTCGAAATCCTCACACGGGTTCCCGAACATCATCCACAGGAAGTTGCCCACGTAGTCGTGTCGATTGTTCGGGAACATGAACGGCTGACCGATCGAGTGCTTGTACGCGTAGGCGGCCATCGTCGGGAACTTCGCGATCAGGCGATGGACCGAGATCTCGACCTCGCGCGGATTCCGCGGGTCGAGGGAGTCGGGATAGAAGGTCGCCAGGGCACCCACCGTCGCCGCACAGGCCGCCATCGGATGGGCGTCCTTCGGCAGTGCGGCGTAGAGCTTCTTGAAATCCTCGTGCAGCATGGTGTGCCGCTCGATCGAGTTGCGGAAGTACTCGATGCGATCGCGGTTCGGGAGCTCGCCGTACATCAGGAGATAGGCGACCTCGAGGAACGTCGACTTCTCGGCCAACTCTTCGATCGGGATTCCGCGATATCGGAGGATCCCCTTCTCACCGTCGATGAAGGTGATTGCGCTGCGGCAGGACCCCGTGTTGGCGTAGCCGGGATCCAGGGTGATGTAGCCCGTCTGGCCGCGCAGTCGGGAGATGTCGATGGCGCGTTCACCCTCGCTGCCCACGATGATCGGCAGCTTGATGGTCTGGTCACCCAGGCGGAGCTCTGCGAATTCGGACATGGATCCTCGCTCTCTCGAACCGGCGGTTCGGTGTCGATGCTCGTCGTGTGGGCGCGCGTATGTCCAGCCCCGGCGAGTCCGGCCCGATCCCATCGGGTCAGCACGCACCCGGGCTTCCCGCATCGGAATCTTCCAGCGGGGCGCGTGCCGACAGGCTGGAGACCCACAGATCGCAGGGCAATCGCGAAGCTAGCCGAAATCTCCTGTGCTTCATACCCCTTGGCGGATTCGATGCACGCCGGGATCGCGATGACGCGCTGCAGCACTGCGGTTGGCGCATGGGGGTGATCCGGTGAGGGACGCCCCGCGCGCTCACAGCGTGGAGGGATGCGCGAGCGAAGCCGGCGCGAGCACCTCGATGACGAGCAGGCGCCTTCGTCCGTTCCGACCGGCGCCGACGACCCGGTGGGGAACTGCAGACGTCAGAGCGTCGAGATCGGATTCGCGGACGACGACGATGCGCGCGCCCGAATCACGGAACTGCTCGACATCGCGTGCCGACTCCAGCACAACGACGCGTCGCTGCGCGTAGTACTCGAGACCGCCGGCGAAGGCACTGTGCCGGAACACGCCGACCCGCTCCGCCGGCGCGGTCACCCGATGGACGAGCTGTGCGATCGGACGCGGAGACTTCTGCGGATCGATCGCAGGATAGATCTGCCGGAAGAGGATGCTTTCGAGCAGCATCATCGACGCAAGGCACGCGGCGATGCCCAGTGCCGCAGAGTACCGGGATCGATGCCCACAGCCGACTGCCAGCGCCCCGGCGAGCCCCACGAACGCGACGCTCCAGGCCGCCGAGCGCGGCCAGTCCGGGATGGCTTCGGCCAGATCGGATCCGGGCGCGCCGAGTCCGGACCAGACGCCGAATGCGGAGACCGTGGTCAGCACTCCGACGGCACACAGCGTGAAGGCGAGGGGCACGCGACCCGCGTCGAGCCAGCGCGTGAGAGGCAGTGCGGCGAGCACTGCCAGGCCGGGAAACAGCGGCAGCAGGTAGAGCCCGCGCTTGCCGGCCGAGAGCGAGAAGAAGATCACGAACACGAGCGTCCACGCCAGCAGCAGCGCAGCCATCCGGGAATCGGCCTTGGAGCGCGGTCGCTCGCGCCAGAGTGCGACCGCAGCGAGGATCATCACGGGCGTCCACGGCAGGACGTCGACAGGAAGCTGGACCGCGAAGTAGTAGAACGGACGGGCGTGGTCCGTGCCGAGGAAGAACCTCGTGATCAGGTTGTCGACGATGGCCTCGTGCCAGTAACCGGGTGCCGCGAGTGCGATGGCCGCGCCCGCCCAGGCCAACGCGGGAGCGAGCGCGAGCGCGACACCCCAGATGGGGAACAGCGCACGCACGGACGAAAGACGGCCAGTGATCGCCCGGTGGACCAGGATGACCAGCCAGGGCAGGGCGCCGACGGGTCCCTTGGTGAGCAGTGCCAGCGCGACGGCACCGTGCAGCGCGAACAGCCATCGAGTCGCGGGCGGACCGGCACGCTGCGGGCTCGAATCGATCCTCCAGTACGCGATCAGGGCGACGAGTTCGAACAGCGTCAACAGCACGTCGAGCTGGGCACGTCTGGCGTGGTGGGCGAAGCGCGGCAACGTGAGCAGCACGAGTGCGGCCAGCAGCCCGGTCGTCCAGCGTCCCGAGAGGAGGCGCCCGAACACGGCGGTGAGGATCGCGACCGCCACGCCCGACAGAGCCGATGGCAGCCGGGCAGCGACCTCGTCCACCCGATCGCCGCTGGATCCGGCGATCGCCGCAAGCCAGAAGTAGAGAGGCGGCTTCTGGGTGTAGACCTCGCCATTCAGTCGCAGCAGGACGAGATCCAACGGCCCGCCGGTGCGAGAGCGTCCGACTTCGTCGGCGACCTGGGCATAGCGGGGTTCGTCCGGCGCCCACAGGTCGATCGCATCCAGCTGCGACAGCAGCAGCGAAGCGGCGAGCATCGCGACGATCGCGACATCGCGCCTCGTTGCCTGTGCGTCGGCGGCCTGGTCTGCGTGAAGGGTGCGGGTCGGCGGCGCGTCCACGCGTCCGTCAGCCGCCCGTTCGCTTGGCCTGGATACCGCGGCGTTCGAGTTCGGCCATCACTTCGTCGCGATGGTCGCCCTGGATCTCGATCACTCCGTCCTTCACCGAACCCCCGCTGCCGCAGCGTCGTCGCAGGTCGCGACCGAGTGCTTCCAGCTCGTCGGGCATCCACCGGAGACCCGTGAGCAGAGTCACGGTCTTGCCTCCGCGCCCCTTGCTGGTGCGCCCGACCCTTGCGATGCCGTCCCCGTCGGCGTTGCTGACCTGACGTCGCGGATTCGCGCGACAGGCACAGCGCGCGGTCGGCAGTCCGCAGTGAGGGCACATGCGTCCCTGCCCGGACGAATAGACGGTTGCAGGACGTTCGCTCCGGGCCATGTCGCGAAGCCTAGCTCGCACGTGCCGAGCAGATGAAGTCCCCCGCCGCGCGCCCGCTATCGGTCGCCGTGACTCGACGCGTCGGCTCCGAACAGCCGGCGATGGTCGACCATGATGCAGCGGTCCTGTACGACCCGGATCCCGGCCGCCCGCAGGCGCGCCGCGGCAGCGCCGTGCTGGATCCCGAGCTGCATCCAGACACAGTTCGGAAGCGGAGACATCGCGAGGATCTCGTCGACGTGGTCGGGGATCTTGTCCGGGGCGCGGAAGAGATTGACGATGTCGATCCCGAGTCCTGCTGCCTGCACGGCCCGCAGGTCGGCGAAGACCGTCTCGCCGAGCACCCGATCGAGCTTCGGATTGACGGGAACGATCTTGTAATGATGATCCTGCATGTACTTCGGAACCCGGTAGGCGTCGTCGGTTTCTCCCGCCTTGATGCCCACGACCGCGATCGTCTGTGAACCGCGGAGGATCTCCTCGAGTTCGGCTTCGCTCTGCCTGCCGTCGACCATGACACGCTCCGGACGCCCGCTCCGCCCGTTACGAGCGGGTGCGTCCCCCTGGTGGCTGCTCGCGGTCCGCTCGTCGTCGTCTTCCCACCTCGAACGACGCACCTCGAAACGACGCACCTCGAACGACCTCGCGACGCATCGCGATCCGAACACGATCGTTCATCCTAACCCTCTCCGCGGGAGCGGGGAAGGCGTCGTGGACCGTTTCGTCGTCGACACTCGCCGGCATCGCGGATAGGTTTCCGGGCCATGTCAGACAGCTGCCGCGCGCGTCCGTGCTTTCTCGGGTCGGGCAAGATCCGACTCCTGTCCGTATTGCTTGCTCTGGGTGCCGCTCCGGTCGTCGGGATCGCGTCCGCGGTTTCTGCGGATGGCCCCGGTGCGTTGACGATCGACGATCCGATCTCGCGTCTGCAGGAGACGCGACTCGCGAACGGGCTGACGATCCTCACCCTCGAGGATCACACCACTCCGGTCGCGGCGTTCCAGATGTGGGTGAAGGCAGGGTCGAAGGACGAGTCCTTCTACACCGGCATCGCGCATCTCTTCGAACACATGATGTTCAAGGGATCGAAGAACCTGGGTCCCGAGGAGCATGCCCAGTTGATCGGTGCGCGCGGCGGCACCATCAACGCATTCACGACACAGGATGTCACGGTCTACCACGAGGATGTCACGGCGGAATCGCTTCCCCTGGTGATCGATCTCGAGGCCGAGCGACTGGCCAATCTCGACATCAGCCAGCCGACTCTGGACAGCGAGCGCCAGGTCGTCCTCGAAGAACGCCGCATGCGGGTCGAGGACAACCCCGGTGGTCTCGCATTCGAGGCTCTCGCCGCACTGATCTTCATGGCGCACCCGTACCACTGGCCGGTGATCGGCTGGCGGGCCGATGTCGAGGCGGTCACCATCGCGGCCTGCCGGGAGTTCTTCGATACCTACTATGCGCCGAACAACATCGTGCTCGTGCTGGTCGGCGACTTCGAGACCGCCGAGACGCTGGCCCGGATCGAGGCCGCCTTCGGCGATCTCGAGCCCGCCGCGTCGATCCCGCGCAATCCAGGCAAGGTGGTCGACCAGCTCGGCGAGCGACGGGCGCTGATCCACTTCGACGTCCGCATCCCGCTGATGTTTGCCGCGTGGCACGCGCCCGCCTCGGGGCACCCGGATTCGGATGCTCTCGACCTGACCAGCCAGATCCTGTCGGCGGGCCGTTCGAGCCGGCTCTATCGCACGCTCGTGTACGAGAACGAGCAAGCTCTGTACGCCGAGGGTGGCTACTGGGCGTTGCAGGACGCCGGCCTGTTCTATGCGGTGGCTGGAGTGCGTCCGGGGGTCGACGTCGCAACTGTCGAGAAGGCGTTCTTCGCCGAGATCGATCGGATCCGCGACACGGGCGTGACCGATGAGGAAGTCGCCAAAGCGAAACGGCAGATCGAGGTCGCGTTCGTCGACGGCTTGTCGACCGGCCACGCGCTCGCCTCGCGGATCGGTGACGACATGGTCACTCTCGGACGCGTACGCGGCCTGTCCGAGCGACTCGAAGCGATCCGTGCCGTGACGGCCGCCGACGTGCAGCGGGTCGTCCGCACCTACCTGACCGAGAAGGAACGCAGCGTCGTGCATGTCGTTGCGCCGGTCCCAGAACCCACCGTCGCTGCGCCGCCTGCAGCGAGCGCCGCACCGAAGGAAAGCAGATGATTGCGCGCCGCAGGCTGGATGAACCGGAGACCGCGCGCCGTTCGAGGCTCTCCGTCCCGTACACGGCGGGCGTGCTGATCTCGCTGGCCCTCGGGCTCGGGGGCTGTGCGGCACTCGGGCTCGGAAGACAACCGGCGTGGCTCGAACCGCCGCCGCCGGTCAAGCACGCTCCCGTCGTCCAGCCCGGGGCACTGACGCGCGCCGGCCTCGACAACGGCCTGACGGTCCTGATCCTCGAAGATCACCGTCTGCCGCGGGTGAGTCTCGCTGTCACCGTGCGTCGCGGCGCCGGAGCAGTCGATCCCGCCCAGGCGGGTCTCGCCGAGTACACCGCCGAGATGATGAATCGCGGTGCAGGCGATCGCGACGCGTTCGCGCTGGCCGAGGCCGTGGACGACATGGGGGCGAGTCTGTCCGTCGGTGCGGACTGGGACTCGATGGGGGTCGCGGTCAGCGGTCTCTCGGGTGACTTCGATGCGCTGCTCGGCATCCTGCGCGACGTCGCGCGATCGCCCCGCTTCGAACCTGCCGAGGCCGAGAAGGCACGCGCCGAACATCTGGCCGGCCTCGAAGCCGCTCGCGACAATCCGGCGATGCTCGCGCAGTGGGTCGCGATGCGGGTCCTCTATCCGGGACATCGCTACGGGGTTCCACTCGAGGGCACGACCGAGACGGTGCAGGGGCTCGATGCCGCGGACGCCCGCGCCTTGCACGATCGCTACTTCGTGGCCGCCAATGCGATCGTGTCGGTCACTGGCGACGTCGATGCCGAATCCGTGCTCGCGAGCCTGCGCACGGTGTTCGGTGATTGGCCGCGCGGAACCGAACCCGCGCAGACGCCCGCACCGCCAAATCCGACACCGACCGAGCGTCAGATCGTGATCGCCGACAAGCCCGACCTGGTGCAGGCTCGTATCATCATCGCGCACGAAGGGCTGGCGCGGTCCGATGATCGGCGGATCCAGGCCAGTGTGCTGAATGCGACGCTCGGGGGCAGCGGGTTCTCGTCACGTATGATGCAGACCCTGCGCTCCGACGAGGGCCTGACGTACAGCGTCGGCTCGGGCTTCTCCCTGCGTCGCAAGCCGGGGCCCTTCGTGGTCGCGAGCTTCACACGGGTTCCCGAAACCCGGCGTGCAGTCGACATCCTGCTCGGGGAACTCGAAGAGATCCGCAGCTCGGAACCCCAGACCGCAAGCGAACTCGCCGAAGCGAAAAGCTATCTCGTCGGGCAGTTCGGGCTCGGGCTCGAGACCTCGGAAGCGGTCATGCAGTCGCTCGTCGATCTCGAGGTGCACGAACTGCCCGAGGATACACTCGACCGCTACCGCGAGCGTGTCGATGCCGTGACGGTCGAAGAAACCGCCGGGATCGCGCGAGATCTCCTGCATCCCGCGCGCGCCGCGATCGTCCTGCTCGGTCCCGCCGACGCACTGGCGCCCCAGATGAAGGGACTCGGCAACGTGATCGTCGTAAGCCCCTGAGCGGCGACGCTCCGGAGGCGGCCGCACCGTCAGTCCCCGAAGCGGCCGCACCGTCAGTCCCCGAAGCGGCTGCGCCGTCAGTCCCCGAAAGCGGCTGCGCCGTCAGTCCCCGAAAGCGGCTGCGCCGTCAGTCCCCGAAGATGTCGAGCACGTCGCTCCCGCGGACATAGCGCGAGGGCTGGACGGCTTCGGCCAGTTCACGCGTCGTGATGCCATCGGGGCGGATCGCAGCCAGCCAGCGCGCCTGGATCGGCCGGTATTCGCCCGGTGTCAGGCCGAGCCCGCGGTGGTACGCGAACAGCGTGTCGAGGTCCTCGAGCAGTTGATAGGCCTGATACAGCGAACTCGGTCGGTTCTTCACATAGCGGCGGAGTTCGAAGCCTACGACCCGCTGTGAGCCCGTGTTGCGCTTGTACTCGTCGACCGCGCGCTGCAGGATCCGGCGCAGGTAGTCGACATTGCCGCCGTCCGCGCCGAAGATCTGCTCGAAGAGATCGACCGCGAGCTTCGCCTCCTTGCCATCGAGACGCTCCCCGGCGACGGGCAACGGCCGACCGTCCCAGGCCTGCAGGTCCCGACCGACGTCGTCGATCACAGCGGCCCCCGAGAGCCGGCTCTCGATTTCGGACTGTTCGAGAGGGCGGGCATACACGAACAGGTTCGTGAGTTCCGAGCGCTCCCAGGGCATCCAGGCGTCTGCGTCCCAGGCCCGTGGAATCGGGACCAGGGAAGCCGGAATGAACATCTGTGTGATGTCGTCGCGACTGGCGCCATCGGGATGCAGATCGGGCAGTGCATCGGTGAGCGACCAGTCGAAGCTGCTGGGCGTCAACGCGAGGCCCGACTGCTGCGCGGACAGTACCGAGTAGGGACTCATGAATTGGGGTGCCGCTCTCGGGACGGCGAGTCCGAAGATCGGATTGCGACCGTTTCCGACCCGCACGATATCGCCGTCGAAGGCGATCGTGTTGGCGACGAAGTCGAGCCCCGAGTCCGGCATCGCGACGCCATTGACCGCGAGGTAGCTCCCCGCCGGACGCAGCTGCAGGGCGATGGTGGGAGACGCGCCGAGCGGATCGGGATTGAACACGTGGATGTTCAATGCCGAGAGATCTCCCAGCGTGGCCGAGTCGCTCACCCGGATGTCGAGGTTGCCCTGCACGCTGACCTTCTCGCCGACGCCCATCTGGAACGTGCGGGCATCGAAGGTGAGGTTGCCGCCCCGCTTGTAGATCGTCGAAGTGGTCGGAGAGCGCGCGACGATCGTCGAATCGGGATCGGCCAGGTTGCTGACGGCCAGGAACTGGATTGAATCCGCGTTCACGAAGCTGTCCTGGCCACCGTTCGCCGAACCGAAGCGCACCACGCCGAAGGGCGAAGCGCCGGGATTGAAGTTGACGCGGAAGCGATCGAGGCGACCGACGCCGCCGATGTCGCCGGCGAAGATGCCCTGGGAGACCACGTCGACGACCAGGTCGGAGAGGCTGGCCGTCGCGGCTTCGTCGATCGTCGACTCGAAGTCGATGATGTTGCCGGTCAACTCGACGAAGCCGTCGATCTCGACCGGTCCGTTGTAGGTCTGCGTCAGCACGCTCACGATCGTGAGGTCGTCGAACGCGTCATCGTCTCGTGCCTGCAGCAAGGTGCGGGACGGCGAGCCGGTCCCGGATCCGACGGTGAGGGACGAAACGAAGAGATCGACGTCCCGGGTCGTCTCGAGCGCGAACTCGACGTCGTACGCGCTCGCCGGAGAGTTGCCGTCGAGGGTCAGGTTCGAGCCCCAGACCTTGATCGCCATGGAGTCGTTGACGATCAGCTGGTCCAGTCGGCTGCGAATCGAGTAGAAGACCTGTTGCGACAGGGTGGGTCCGAGCTGGAAGGGATCCGGCAGGCAGCCGTCGGTGCAGTCGCCGTTCAAGTCCCGGACGATGCCGTTCTGGTCGAAGCGGATCGACTCGGGCGAACTGGCGACGAGGCCCCCGGAGTCGTCGATCGACAGCACCGGTCCGAGGAAGAAGACGTTCGTCCCCTCGGCCCGGATCACCGTCGGGCTCGTGTCCATCGGGTCCTCGGGCACGGCTTCGAGTTCGATCGTGCGGGCGAAGACCGTCAGGTCCTCGAAGACGTCCTGCCCGGCGGCATCGACGGACAGATTCAGGTCACCGCCGTCGACCTGGGCCAGTCGGATCAGACCTCCGGTGTCCCGACCGGAGCCAGCGACCAGCGAGACGGAGGTCGCCGGAAGCACCGAAACCCCGTCGCCGAATCGCTCGATCACGATGTCGGAGAGGATCGATGTCAGCTGCAGCTGGTCGAGCGGTGTCCGATCGAGGGGATCGAGCGGATTGCTGATCCGGTTTGCTTCGATGATCCGGCTGAAGCCGGGCAGCGGATCGATTGCATCCGTGAACCCGCCGAGCTGGATGATCTGGAGGATGGTGTCGAGAGCCAGGCCGCTCCGATCCTGCAGGACGAGACTCAGATTGTCCGTGTCGACGACCGAGAGCGGATCGGTGGCCGGCTCCGAATCCCGCAGCGGGTTCGCGGGATCGTCGCCGGCCTGCAGCGCGATGGCGCGGCTTCGCAGTGTCACCCGGCCGCTTGGAACGGGCAGGCCCGACAGATCCAGCTGGCCGAACGAAAGGTCGCCCTGATTGGCGAGCGAGCCGAACAGATCCAGGGTGTCGACGGCATCGATCAGCAGAGGTGCTCCGTCGACGAGGTTCCGGACCCGCCAGGCGAATGCGTTCTCGACGCGCAGAGACTGCACGAAGTACCCGCTGGCCGCTGCGTCGTCGAAGAACACCGAGCGCGGCCCGGCGGGCGCGTCGGTGCCCGCGAGCACCAGCACCAGGTCGGTTTTCGGCGCAAGCGGATTCGTGACGTTGGCGTTGTCGACGTCGCCGGGCCGGATCGTGATGCTGCCGAAATTGCTGGTGAGCCGATAGACGTTCGGATTGAGGGCCAACACGCCGTTGCCGAGCTGGGACAGCCCGATCAGGTTGTCGGCGCCGATGCTGCCGTCCTGCGTCAGCACGAGCGAGGCGGGGGCCGTGTCGGGAAGCGCGTCGAAGTCGAAGGGCAGCGGCGGACTCGCAAAGTCGCCGTCAGAGTCGAACTGGTCGAAGCCGGTCAGGCGGACGCGGCTGCCCGGGATCACGGCGGCGTCGTTGCTGGTGATGCCGGTCGAATCGGTCGCGGTCCAGGTGATCAGCGTGGCGCGTTGCTCGATCGACGTCGGCAACCCTCCCGAGCCGTTTCCGTAGAGATCATCGAGCACGAGATCGAGTCCGTCGGTGCGATCGATCTCGAGCGCTGGCGCCGACAGCACGACCTGGCTCCGGGCCTCGAAGATCGGACCAGACCGGAAGTCGGTCAGTTCGATGCTCTGGTCGTCGGAACGGATCGCGAGGCGATCGGGCGCGTGTCCCGCGAAGTTCGTCTGCAGGTCGGGCAGGGCATTCTGGAGGATCGCTGCGTCCTGCTGGAACACGAACCGCGACGGCCCGGTGTTCGGATCCTGCTGGAAGATCGGGCCGGCGCCGCCGTCGAACGGAGTCAGGTCGATCGAGCCGCCCGGTCGAGTCCCGGTGCCGCCGCCCCCCACGCCATCACCCGCGACGAGCCGGATGTCGTCGGCGCTGATCACGAGGTTCCCCTCGAAGCTCAGCACGCCCGAATCGCCGCCGAGCGCGGCGCGCAGGACGAGGCTGCGCAGCGGCGCATTGTTCGTGAAGGCGAGCTTGTCGTTCAGCGCCGCGGTGTACTCGAAGTTGGCGAGCCCCCCGATCTCGAGCGAACGGACCTGCAGACCGCCGTCGGCGAGGCCACTGAGGTCGATCGGACCGTTTGCGAACAAGCGCAGATCCGTGTCGAGCAGTCGACTTGCCGCGGAGGGGTCGAGTGTGATGCCCGATCCCTCCGCATCGGTGCGCAGCGTATAGTCGACACCGGCGAGACCACCGGTGAACTGGCCCGGGTCGAGGGCCGCCGTGCCATCGATCGCCGCGTCCTGTCGCAGCGTGAAGGCCGAGAGTCGCCCGCTCGTGGCGTGATCCGCAGTCGAGCCATCGTCGAACAGGACGCCGCCGAGGCCGTTGCTGCGAACCCGGGACGTTCCGCCGACATCTCCGTTGCCCGCTCGCA
This sequence comes from bacterium, assembly GCA_031413515.1. Classification (GTDB taxonomy): domain Bacteria; phylum Myxococcota_A; class UBA9160; order UBA9160; family UBA4427; genus TMED88. The sequence continues at coordinate 1,784 of JANOFF010000033.1, read as the reverse complement.
GGCTGATCGTAGGCGCACCGAGCCGGACGGGACCCGCGAACGCGAGATCGCCCTCACCCCGCTGGCCCGCCTGGAGGGTCAGGCTGCGACCGGCGCGCAGCGTCAGCGGATCGACTCCGTTGCCGACTGTGAGGCTCGGGATGCTGGTGTTCTCACTCGAGCCGGCGCCGATCGTGAGCACCTCTGCGACGTTGTCGATCCAGTCGGTCAGCGTCGAGTCCAGGACGAACTCGCGGACGATCGAGATGTCGAGTGAAGCGAGCGCCGGAGTCACCGGTGTCGTCGGGGGTGTCGCAGGCACCTTGATGCCGAGTCCCGCATTCAGATCGAGTTCGAGTCCGTTGGCCTGCAGCAGATCGGCCTCGCTGAGCTCGATGAATCCGTCCCAGGCCGAGAGCGTGACGCGTTCGAGGGCGGGCAGGTGGGGCAGGAGATTCGGCAGGATGTCGCCGGTGAGAAGGTCCGCGTCCTGTTGCAGTGTGAACGTGTCCGGGCTCGCGCGGGTGTATCCCGCGAGCACACTCGCACCGAAGTCGACCCGCGCCTGGGTGCCCGCGCCGCCAGTGGCTTCGCCATCGCCCGCGATCAACACGATGTCGTCGGCGATCAGGCTCACGGCTGCTGCGGAGTCGAAGATCAGGTCGCCCACCCCCGAGCCCTGCCCGGAGAGGATCGTGAGCCCGGTTTCCGCGGCCAGCAGGGACGCATCCGTCGCGCTGGAGAGGATCGTCACGCCCTCGTCGTGTTGGATCCGGATCGAGGCATCCGACACGAAGTCCGCGGGTCGGGTCGCCGGGGGGGCCGACATGCGGGTGTCGATTTCGCCACCCTGCAGGCGGAAGGTGCCGTCTCCGAAACTCTCGAAGCGTCCGCCGTTGGTGCGGATCGTGACCGGCGTGCCAGCGCCGCCGAGGATCCGGACGGCGGCGTCCGTGCCGACGGTGTTGAACAACACCGGCCCGCCGGCCGTCGTCAGCGCTTCGACCGGGTCGAGGTGAGAAATGTATAACATGAGGCGGACTCCAGATACCTGCACGCCCCACCACCCAAACGTCGCCGTCGAAATTGGCGAGAATGTGACAAGTGCAGCCAGCGGATAACCCCTGCTCGCTGGCTAGGTTCCGCCACGCGCTGTGAGAGGCCTGCGAACGCCCGTCCAGCGCTCAGCCCCAGTAGTTGAAGGGAGACGCGAGGTCCGCCAGGTTGGGCCATTTCTGGTCGCGTGCGTTCACCGTCGCTTCGGCGGCCGTCACCGGCCAGAGGATGCCCAGCGCCGGGTCCAGCCAGTTAAGGCCGCCTTCGGCCGACGGCGCATATTCCTCGCTGGTCTTGTAGAGCACTTCGGCATCAGTCGTCAGCGTGCAGAAGCCATGCGCCACGCCAACCGGCGCATAGAGCTGGCGCCAGTTGGCGGCGCTCAGCTCCGCGGCGACATGACGCCCATAGGTGGGCGAGCCGCGCCGGATATCGACAACCACATCCAGGATGGCGCCACGCGTGACGCGGAGCAGCTTAGCCTGTGCGTAGGGCGGCGACTGGAAGTGCAGGCCGCGCACCACACCGCGCTGCGCCGAGAAGGAATGGTTGTCCTGCTGCCAAGAATGATCGAAGCCTTGGGTCGCCAGCACGCTATGCTTGAATGTCTCGGAGAAGAAGCCGCGTTCGTCGCCATGCTTCTTCGGCGAAACTAACAACACGCCCTTGAGATCCGTGGTCTCGACGTTCATGTCAGCACTTCCTGAAGCTGTCCGGTCTCAGCGATGCGAAAGCAGCGTGTTGAGATA
>JANOFF010000032.1:0-7282 GCA_031413515.1 bacterium | reverse complement strand
CACCCGGCCGTCTCGCTGCACGAGGTGGGTACGAACGGAGGCCGCGCGGCCGCATTCACCTTCGATCTCGCGCGCTCGGTCGTCTACACCCGCCAGGGCAATCCGGCGTGGGATGGACAGGAGCGCGATGGCGTCGCGCCGCGGCGCTCGGACGACCTGTTCTTCGGCGCGGCCGCCGGCGACCCGCAGCCCGACTGGATCGATCTCGCGAAGGTCGCGATCCCCCAGGCCGACGAACAGCAGCGCCTGCTCGGCCAGCTGATCCGCGATCTCTCCGCCTACCCGCTGCCCCGCTTCTGGTACTTCCCGAGCGGTCACCGGGCGGTGGTGCTGCTGACCGCTGATCAACACGGCTGCTGCGGCGGCACGCGCGACCGCTTCGACGCGAACCTTGCCGCGGATCCGCCCGGCTGCTCGGTCGACGATTGGGAGTGCGTGCGCAGCAGCTCCTACGTGTATCCCAGCTCGAACATGAGCGATGCCGAAGCCAGCGCGTATCACGCGCAGGGGTTCGAACTCGGCGTTCACGTCAACACGGGCTGCGCGGATTGGACGGAGCCCCAGCTCGACGCCTTCTTCGCCAGCCAGATGGCGGGCTTCGCCGCACAGTTCCCGAGTCTTCCCCAGATGGACAGCCACCGGACGCACTGCATCGCGTGGAGCGATTGGGCGACCGCTGCGAAGGTCGAACTCGCGAACGGGGTCCGGCTCGATACCAACTACTACTACTGGCCGCCGGGCTGGGTCGCCGACGCGCCGGGCTTCTTCACGGGCTCGGGAATGCTCATGCGCTTCGCCGATCTCGACGGTTCGCTGATCGACGTCTATCAGGCCACGACGCAGATGACCGACGAGTCGGGCCAGACCTATCCGTTCACCATCGACACGCTGCTCGATCGCGCGCTCGGCATCGAGGAGTACTTCGGCGCGTTCACGGCGAACATGCATACCGACGGCAACCCCGGTTCGATCGCCGCTTCGGCGGCCATCGTGGCCTCCGCACAGGCGCGCGGTGTGCCGGTCGTGTCGGGCCGCCAGATGCTCGAATGGCTCGATGGGCGCAACGCGTCGTCGTTCGCCGATCTGCAGTGGAACGGCTCGACGCTCCAGTTCAGCGTGACGCGCTATTCGGCGGCGCGAAACCTGCGCGGCATGCTCCCCGCACAAGGGCCCTCTGGCGCGCTCGTTTCGCTTTCGCGGGATGCGAGCAGCATCCCCTACACGCTCGAGACCGTGAAGGGTGTGCAGTACGCGGCCTTCGAGGCCCTGACCGGCGACTACATCGCGAGCTACGGCGCCGACACGACGGCACCGGTGATCAGCGGGCGCGTGGCTACGCCGACTTCGTCGACCGAGGCGACGATCCAGTGGACGACCGACGAACCCGCGAGTTCGGTCGTCTCCTTTGGGACCGATCCCGGGCTGCTTTCGTCGCAGGTCTCGCTGGCGACGCTCACGTCGCTCCACAGCGTCGGCCTGACGGGTCTCGCGCCGGCCACCACGTACTTCTATCGCGTCTCCTCGGCCGATGCCGGATCGAACGTCGCCCAAGATCCCCCGCTCGCGCTTGCCCCGGCCAGTTTCGTGACCCCGAGCCCCGTCTGCGCCGGCGATTCCACGGCCGCCGACTTCGCGGCCGGAACGACCGACGCGGGCAGTCTCGTCGTGCTGCACGCGGGCGATGGCGAGATCATCCTCGCGGCCACCGAAGCGACAGAGTTCGACGGACCGGGCCTGCCCGCCGGCTGGTCAACGTCGATCTGGGAGCCGACCGGCAGCGCGGCGGTGAGCGCGGGTTCGCTGGTCGTCGACGGGGCGCGCAGCGGCACCGATGCCGCATTCGGTCCCGGTCGCTCGCTCGAGTTCTCGGCCCGCTTCGGCGCGATCCCGTACCAGCATGTCGGCTTCGGCATCACGTACAACGAAACGACCTGGGCGATGTTCAGCACCGGCACCACGGGCACTTCGCTGTATGCGCGCAGCTACGGCAGCAGCGGGATCGACACTCCCCTCGGCGCGGGCCTGCTCGGCAGCGCCCACCGCTACCGCATCGAGTGGGAGGCGACGAGCGTGCGGTTCTTCGTCGACGATGCCCTGGTGGCGACGCACGCGGCCGCGATCGCCACGAACATGCGTCCGCTGGCAAGCGACCTGTTCGCGGGTGGCCCGGTCCTTTCCGTCGACTGGCTGACGATGAGCCCGTTCGCGCCGTCGGGGCAGTTCGAGTCACGGATCTACGACGCCGGCGGACTGTCCACGTGGGACGCCGTCACCTGGTCGGCCACGCAGCCCGCCGGCTCCAGCGTCGCGGTCTCCGTTCGCGCGGGCAGCACACCTTCGCCGGACGGCACCTGGACCGCCTTTGCGCCGCTTGCTGCCTCGGGCAGCCCGGCTGGCGTTGCGGGTCGTTATGCGCAGGTTCGGGCCGAACTCGCCACCACGGACCCGAGCGTCTCGCCGACGCTCGCGAGCGTGAGTCTCGCCTGCGGGCCCGCGTCACTCTGCGGCAACGGCGTGCGCGAACTCGTCGAGGCCTGCGACGACGGGAACATCGCAGCGGGCGACGGCTGCTCGGCGGTCTGTGCCTACGAGGGTCCGGATGCGGACCACGACGGGCTCACGAACTCCGACGAACTGGCACGAGGCACGGACCCGCTCGATCCGGACAGCGATGACGATGGCTATCTCGATGGCCAGGAAGTCGCCGCCGGCAGCGACCCGCTCGATCCGGCCAGCTTCCCACCGGCAGTACCCGGCGCCGGTGCGATCGGGCTGATGGGACTTGCAATGCTGCTCGCGATGGGCGGATTCAGAACGCTCACCCGACGAAGCCGGAGCGCCTGACACGGTCCCACGACCGCAGCGTCGTGTTCGACCGACTCGGCGCTACGGACGCGCGATTGCGTCCGTCGCAGCCCGTCGAGTTCGACTCACGCGGCCCGCCGGCCCGGGCGGAGCGACAGCACGACGATCCCGACACCCACAAGCAGCGCCGTCGACGGCTCGGGAATCGGCGTGAACTGCACGTCTCGGAAGTAGCTCGATCCCCCGTTCGAAACCGGGAAGTTGTTCGTCGGGAATGCGCCAGGAGTCGTATTGAAGACGCCGCTGGTCGCGGTCAGCGGCGCGTTGACGTAGCCCCCTCCGCCGAAGAATCCCACTCCGCCCGCACTGTCGAACGCGTAGGACCCGGTTCCGTTCGTTCCCGCATTCGTGTTGGCCGAGACGACATAGGTCGTGCTAGCCGCGATGCCGATCGGGGTGGTCAGAGTCACTTCATTCCAGCCCGCCACGATGCCGCTGAACACCGCCGACCCGAGCACGCTCCCGTAGGCGTCCCAGAGCGTGCCGGTGATCGTGCCGGGCGAAGCGGCCTCGACGGGACCCAGGTACACCCGCAACGCGGTGACCTGACCCGCGACAGAAGACGAGAAGAAGGTGCCGAGCTCGTAGTCGGTCGTATCGATGATCGGGATGTCCGCCGTCTCGGGCCGGGGGCCTGCGCCGAAAATCGTGAGGGCCAGCGCCGATTGGCTGACCAACATCCCGACCAGGAACAACAACGATGAAAGTGATGCCAGTGAACAAGACAGCCTGCGCCAGCGGATCGATGCCACGCCGAACCTCCTGAATAGACCGAACCAGGGGCCCGACACAGCTGTCGCGGCTCCCCTTCCCGCCTTCTGGCGACGCAATCCCTGTGCCGGGGCCTCGCGTGTGCCGGAAGCAAGCGATTCCAGGGGGTTGCAGATCCCCGGCGGCCGCCGGACAGGAATCATCCGGCCTCTATTGGGAAAACTGTTTCCCCGTTGCGGGAATCGGCGCCGCGGCCGCGGGATCGCTGCGCCCCACATCTCGGCGCAGACCGATCTCACCGGCACTTCCGGTCGAGGAACTCCAGCACGTTCTTCGCGAGCGCCACCCGCGTCGATGAAAACCCGTGGTCGGCGTCGAGCACCACCACGCGGGCGTCGCCGCCTTCCGCCGTGATCGCCTCGCTGAGCGCCTGCTGATCGGCGACCGGTGCCACTTCGTCGCGCGCGCCCGCGACCAGCAGCACCGGGCGATCCGCCACGGCCGGTGCCTTCTGCTTCAGATCGAACTGGTCTGGGTTGGCGTTGATTTCGCCGACCAGGTCGTCGCCGCTGGTGCCGGCGAGTCGGCCGTCCAGCATGCTGTCGAAGCGCTCCGCCGCCGCATGATCGGCCGCTTCGTCGTCGCCTCCCGATGCATACCGACCCAGGTCGGCGGCCGCGATCGCCACCACGCAGTCGACCTCGGGCTCCTGCGCGGCCGCACTGATCGCGAGGAACGCCCCCATGCTGTGTCCCACCAGACCGATCCGTCCCGCATCGACGCGGTGCGCACGGGCCCACTCGGGCGCGCGCACCTGCTCGATCACCGCCCGCACATCCTCGAGCGCATTGTTGAATCCGAAATCCCCGCCACTCCCCCAGGCCCCGCGGTAGTGGAAGAACACGACGTTCCAGCCGCCGCGGCGCAGCACGTGCGCGAGGTCGAGATTGCGCTCGTTGCCGGGAAATCCGTGCAGCAGGATCGCGGTCGGATGCGGGCCCTCGCCCGCCGCCTCGTAGGCGATCGCATTCATCTGCGCGCCCTCGCTCTCGAAGCTGCCCTCCCACATGCGGGCCGGGTGGACGGCGTGATCCGGCGCATCGAAGAAGGCGGGATGGCTCTGATTCCCATTCCCCGCACACGAGAGCAGCGTGGACGTGAACAGGACCGAGACCAGACCGATCGATCGTTTCGCGCGATGCGTCACATTCGCCATGCGCGGAAGATAGACGCCCGCGAGCCGGGACGTTCCGATAATCTGACAGCGAGTCCGCGACGGAGCCCGGCATGACGATCCAGCACCTGAGCCACATCGGTCTGTGCGTGTCCGACCTCGGCGTTTCAGAGCGCTTCTATTGCGAGCAGCTCGGCTTCCGGGTCGTCCACCGCCTCGACGTCAGTGGCGACGAGGCCGAGAAGCTGCTCGAACTGCCGGGACTCGATCTGCAGGCCGTGTATCTCGAACGCGACGGCGTGCACATCGAACTGCTCCACTACCGCGAACCCGGACATCGCGGCGAGGGCGTGGTGCGCCCGATGAACGCACTCGGTCTCACGCATCTGTCGCTGCGCGTCGACGATCTCGACGCCTGCCTCGACGGGCTGCGCTCGGCCGGCGTGCGGATCCTCGAGCAGACGCGTATCGCGAATCCCCGCCACGGGATGGCGGCCGCCTTCGTGGTCGACCCGGATGGCACCCGGATCGAACTGGTGCAGGCACCCGGTGACCCGCGGCGACTGCCGGGCGCGTGAGGACGGGGCGCCCGAGGTCGCTCGTCAGGCCTCCGCGCTCAGCTCCACGCCTTGCCGAGATGGGCCTTCAGCTGGCGGTCATGGCGGCCGCCGCTGCCCGGTGCACCGCTTCGGATGAAGGGCTCGAAGCGCGACGGTCTCGCGGCCTCGACCTTGTCGCCCATCACGGTCACGCGCTGGATGATCCGCTCTTCATCGAAGTCGTCCATCACGAAGTGCTGCGTGCAGCGGTTGTCCCACATCGCGAGGGTGCCCTCGTGCCAGTGGTAGCGGACGGTGAAGCGCGGGTTCTGCGCCCAGCGCGTGAGGTGGGCGAGCAGCATCTCGCTCTCGCGGTGGCTCATCTCGACGATCCGGCGGGTGAAGTGCTCGTTGACGAAGAGCGACTTGCGGCGCGTCACGGGATGCACGCGCACCACCGGGTGGATGGCCATCTGATCGGGTCGGCCGTGGGGCTGCGCGTCGTGCAGCGCGCTGAGCCCCTCGCAGAGTTCCTTCATCGGCTCGGACAGTTCGTCGTAGGCCTTGTACTGATTCGCCCAGAGCGTGTCGCCGCCCACCGCGGGGCACTTCACCATGTTGAGGATCGCGTAGACGGACGGCTCGGCCATGCAGGTGAGATCGCTGTGCCACTCGTCGGCGATCGCGCCCTTCGAGGCGCGCAGCTCGAAGAACTCGGGGCGCTCGGAGGTGACGGCGATGTTCGGGTGGGACTCGAGCTTGCCGAAGTTCCGACCGAAGGCGATGTGGGAGTCGGGCGTGAGATGCTGATCGGGAAAGAACAGCACGAGATGCTCGAAGAGCAGCCCGAGGATTTCGTCCGCCTCGGCGCGACCGACCTGCTCGAGGGACAGGCCGCGAACCTCGGCGCCGAGCGAACCGGAGAGACGGGTGACTTCGAGACCGGCGGTGGACGACGACTTCGCCATGCGAGTGACCTCCAGCGGGCGACGCGCGCCCCGGACGGCATACTAACAGGCGAGTGCGCGGAGCCGACAGACCAGGGCGAGCCGGCAGCCGACCCGCTGATCTAGAGTCGGCCTTCCGTTCCAGCCCCGTGCGATCCGGCCGAAGCGCCGCCCGATCCCGATTCGAGAGGAACCATCCGCCATGACCGACTCCCCTGCCTACGTGCCGCCGAAAGTCTGGACCTGGGATTCCGAGAGCGGCGGGCGTTTCGCCAAGATCAACCGTCCGATCGCCGGAGCCACGCACGAGAAGGAGTTGCCGGTCGGCGAACACGCGCTGCAGCTCTACTCGCTCGCGACGCCCAACGGCGTGAAGGTGACGGTGCTGCTCGAGGAGTTGCTGGCGCTCGGACGGAAGGAAGCCGAGTACGACGCCTATCTGATCAACATCGGCGACGGCGCCCAGTTCGGCAGCGGGTTCGTGGCCATCAACCCGAACTCGAAGATCCCGGCGCTCGTCGATCACAGCACTTCACCGCCGACCCGCGTATTCGAATCGGCGCCCGGGCCTCAGTGGGCCCCGACATGCTCGGCCGGGTGTTCGAAGGGGTGATGGACCCCGACCTCCGACGGACCACCGGAGCGTTCTACACCCCAAGCGATCTGGTGGACGAAGTGGTTGCCGCCAGTCTGGCGGCTTGGGTTGCGACCGCCCTCCAGTGTTCGGCGGACGAGGTTCCGGGACTGATCGCGGTGCCGACGGCGACGTTGCTGGAACGGGTCCGGAACGTCACGGTGCTCGATCCGGCCGTGGGGAGCGGGGCGTTTTTGCTCGGGGCGCTCCGGCAGTTGGTGGCGATCCGGGTGCGGGGCGGCGAACCGCGCGGGGCGGCAACCCGGTCGGTCGTGGCCCGGAATCTGTTTGGCGTCGATCTCAATCCGAATGCGGTCCGGCTGACCGAGCTTCGGCTCTGGCTCGAGGTCATCGAGGCCGATCCGGGCACGACCGCCGATGCCATTCTGCCGCTTCCGAATCTCGATGCGCT
>JANOFF010000031.1:0-202003 GCA_031413515.1 bacterium | reverse complement strand
ATCGAGTTGGTGCTGGGACAGGCCGACTCGCTGGGGGGCGACGTGATTGACGCCCTCAAGGTTGCGCTCACGCCGCAGAAGCCGGGCTCCTCTGTTGGCGCGGCAGCCCAAAAGGCCCATTCCCTCTTGCTTGATGCAGCGCCACCACGTCGGACCTCCCGAAGGTTGATCCGCCGCGATGCCGCTTGCGAGCAGGAAATAATAAACTCGCTTCAGTCTTACCGAGCTTTCCATGTCACTCGGCAGGACCGCACGCTATTCAGTTTTCAAAGATCATCCGAAGCCCTGCGCGGCCTGTCTCGAGCCGCCAGCTGCATTCTTATGATTGTTTTCGTTGTTGCTGGATCCACTTGGAGCGCGCTGTACCTGCTCTCAGTGGGCGGCGGAACGTACGAGAAGCGCACAGGACGGTCAAGGGCATTTGCACGCACAAACTCACATTAGTGAAGTTATTCCCAAGGGGCCGGGGGGACTCGGTGTCGATCGACGGAAGCTGATTCCCCAGTCACCTCCACGAGCGGACCCGCAGCTACTGCGGGCGCACGTCGAATCGGACGAATCTCCTTCTACCGACTCGGACCAGGTGCCTGCCCGGAGGCAACGCACGCAGAGCGTCGTCCAGGCGAACGCCATCGACCGTGACCGCACCCTGCTCGACCAGCCGACGGCCTTCACTCCTGCTCTTGATCAGATTCGCGTGAACCAAGGCATCGAGAATCGGAATGCCTGCTCCCATCTGAGCAGACACAACACACTCCGGCACGTCATCCGGGATTCCTTTGTCCTGTACGACGTTCCGGAAGTGCGCCTTGCCTTCACGCGCTGCATCGCTGCCGTGAATCCGTGTCACGATCAATTCAGCGAGGCGATGCTTCAGAGCCATCGGATCACCGGCTCCACTCTTGAATTCATCGAAATCGCTTCGATCCGTGTCCCACTCGCCTGATCCGAGAAGCGCGAAGTACCCGGCCATCTGTGTGTCGGGCAGGCTCATCACCTTGCCGTACATGTCTTCGGCACTGTCCGTGATCCCGATACTGTTGCCGAGGCTCTTCGACATCTTCTCGACTCCATCCGTGCCGACCAACAACGGGTGGGTGATCACCGCCTGCGGTTGCTGACCGTATGCCCTCTGGATTTCACGGCCCATGAGAAGATTGAAGGTCTGATCGCTCCCTCCCAGCTCCACATCAGCCTCGAGGGCCACCGAATCGTACGCCTGGACGAATGGATACAGTAATTCATGAGCGTAGATCGGCGTTCCCGCCGCATGACGATTCGAGAAATCATCTCTCTCGAGAAGACGCGCAACGGTGTAATGAGAACACAGTCGTATGAAATCACTGGGCGACATCCGGCTCATCCACTCGTTGTTGAACCTGACCTCGATGCGACTGACGTCCAATACCTTCGCTACCTGCTCCACATAGGTCGCCGCGTTGCGACGCACCTCTTCCTCGCCCAGCGGCGGACGCGTCTTCTTCTTTCCTGACGGGTCTCCGATGCGTGCCGTGAAGTCTCCGATCAGGAAGATCGGCGTGTGGCCGAGTTCGAGAAAGCGCTTCAGCTTCTGGAGCACCACCGTGTGGCCAAGATGGAGGTCCGGAGACGACGGGTCCATGCCGAGTTTGACCCGGAGTGGTCGATTCTGCGCCAGCCCGGCGGCGAGGCGCTCGCGAAGCTCTTCTTCGCCGTAGAAATCGGCCGACCCGTCCCTCATGATCGCGATCTGACGGTCGACTTCGGCTGCCCACTTCGACTTCATCGCCACGCTCCTTCCGGATTTCGATCATCCTCGATCGGCGCGACTTTGGCCGCCCTGCCGAGGGGGCGCAACGGCAATGCCTCAACGTGTGATCGGATCGAACCCGGACTCGGTCACGATCCCGTCGACGAAACGATCTTCCGGACCGCAAGGGACGCGGTCAACGACCTGAAATGCGTGAACGGCCGCAACCACACAGGCCACGCCGTCCTCGATCCCGGGAAGGCTCCGGTCGTACCAACCACCGCCCCGACCGAGGCGCCCGCCGTATCGGTCCACCGCGACACAGGGCACGACGATCAAGTCGATCGTCGCGACATCGACCCATGGATTGTCCCGGTGTGGTTCGAGCACGCCGAAGCGGCCGACCTCGAGGTCGCTCCACCGATTGATCGCGTGGAACGAGAGCACTCGGTCGTCTCGGCATCGTGGCAACAGAACCTTCCTCCCGGATCCGGTGGCGAGGGCAAACAGGCTCTGAACGTCCGGCTCGCCACCACTCGCCGCATAGAGGGCCAGCGATCGGGCGCGGCGATAGCGATCGTCTCCCGCGAGGGCCTCCGAAATGCGATCTCCGACCGACCTGGCGGCCTCTGGTGAGATCGATTCGCGTCGGGATAGCATCGCTAGACGCAGCGCTCGCTTGCGCTCCTCGATGGACGGCGAGTACTGGTCCTCCGCACGCTTGGCCATCGCGGTCGAGTGACCGGCCAAAGCCGGTCAATGCTCCGATCAGACTGGGAGCGACTCCGACTCGACCGCCATCTCTTCGATCAACGGGTCGAGCAGATCGGTTTGCGGTTCGTCGAGTTCCTCGCCGGTTGGAAGCGTCAGCAGAGGAGTGTCGCCGTGGATTCTCGACTCTGTGAGGAGGGCCGATTCGGCCAACTCGATCAACTCGCGGAGTCGCTCGGATTCGGAAGGCTCGTCGTCGAAAGTGCTGTTGCGCTCGCGAAGCGACAGGACCTCGCGGGCGAGGTTGAGCGACGTCAGGATCGCAACGTCCAGCGTATCGACCGTCCCCGTTCGCTTGCGAATCTGATCCATCGCCGCATCGACGCTCCTGGCGACGCGCTGCAGCGATGATTCGTCTGCATCGCTGCGGATCCGATACTCCTGCCCCGAGATCCTGACCGACACGGCGCGTTTCGTCACGCTGCCCCCTTTCGACATCTACCCGTCGCTGCCGTCCCGCTCGATCGCCTAGCGACGCGAGGGCGCCGCCCGCGTCGCGCACGTACTGATGGCTAGCCGGTCACCCCAGGCGTGACCCGTGGGATGTCCAGATCGCCGATCGGACCGAGCGAATCGGTCATCGAGCGGTCCAGAGCCGCGTCGAGTCGGTCCATTTCATCGATCAGTGCTTCTACCCTTGCGATGGCGAATCGCCGCCGGTTTTCCGACGAGTCGAGCTCACTCGCGAGGCGTGAAATCAACGCGTCGCGCTCGGTGACCTCGGCACGGAACCGCTCGTTCTCGCGCTCGAGAATCTGTTGCTGGGCAACCAGCCCGCGGACCGCGCGCTCGAGACGATCGAGATCGTATCGCGACGCATCCACGAGTTCGTATCGGGCCCCGGATTCGGTCGCTTCGGAGCTGTCGGCCTCTGTTGGATTCCGACGCTGATCGGGAGTCTGCACCGACGGATCATGGCCGGCCGAATGGCGTGAAGTTCCCGACTTCATCCGGCCTCCGAGGTCACTTGCTGCGGACAACCTACCACGATCCTCGCTCGGCCGCGTCGCGGATCCGTCGATGTGGACGACTTTTTTTGTCGTCGAACATGCGCGTGACGCTGACGCTGCGGGATGGATCGAGGTCGGCCCGTCATGCGCTCCCGATCAAAACCGCCCGATTCGCAGGATCGGTATCCCGGTCTCTCGATCAGGCGATGCGGTTGCCGGCCGTGCTTCGAGTCTGCAGACGGCTCCTGGTCATGAGATACGCATCGATCGAACGAGCCGCCTCGCGACCCTCGGAGATCGCCCAAACCACCAGCGACTGACCTCTTCGACAGTCCCCTGCAGCGAAGACACCGGGTTCGCTGGTCGTGTAGTCGGTGCTGTTCGCCTGGACGTTCCCGCGTGCGTCATACTCCACACCCAGACCATCGAGCAATCCGGCGCGGACCGGGCCGACGAAGCCCATCGCGAGCAGAACCAGGTCAGCGCGCATCTCGAACTCGCTTCCGGGCACTTCTTCCAGCGCCGATCGCCCCGAAGCGTCGGGCTTTCCGAACCGGACCTCCACGCCATGGATCCGCTCGACCCGGCCGTTTGCACCCTCGAATCTCTTGGTCAGCATCGCGAATCGACGCGTGCCGCCCTCATCATGCGAACTCGAACTGCGATACATCGCACGCCACATCGGCCAGGGCGCCGAACTGGCCGGCTGATCCGGCGGACGCTCGAGCAGCTCGATCGAGGTCACCGATGCGGCTCCCTGCCGGTGACACGTCCCGACGCAGTCCGATCCGGTGTCGCCTCCGCCCAGCACGACCACGTGTTTGCCCTTGGCGTCGATCGCGACTTCCGGATCGATCTCGTCCCCGTGACACCGCTTGTTCTGCTGCGGGAGGAAGTCCATCGCGAAGTGGATCCCGGACAACTCGCGGCCCTCGACCGGAAGATCCCGGCCGTCTTCGGCTCCGGTACTCAGCAGGACGGCGTCGAAGCTGCGGCGAAGCTCGGCAACCGACAGATCCTTGCCGACATTCACACCGGTCTGGAACGACACCCCTTCGGATTTCATCTGTTCCAGTCGCCGGTCGATCACCCACTTCTCGAGCTTGAATTCCGGGATCCCGTAACGGAGCAGTCCGCCGATCCGATCGCTCTTCTCGAACACCGTCACGCTGTGGCCAGCGCGACAAAGTTGCTGGGCGGCCGCGAGACCGGCGGGACCGGACCCGACCACCGCCACGGAGCGGCCGGTGCGACGCCGCGGAACCACGGGCCTCACCCAACCCTCGCTGAAGCCCCGCTCGATGATCCCGTTCTCGACGTTCTTGATCGTGACCGCAGTCGAGTTGTACGCGACGCAGCACGCTTCTTCGCACGGTGCGGGGCAGACCGTCCCCGTGAACTCGGGAAAATTGTTCGTCGAGTGGAGTCGCGCCAGAGCATCTTCCCACTTGCCGCGATAGATCAGATCATTCCAATCGGGAATGATGTTGCCGAGCGGACATCCACCGCGGCCGAAATTCGGATTCGTGCAGAACGGCACGCCGCAGTCCATGCAGCGTGACGCTTGCTCCGCGAGTTCCGCCTCGGGAACTTCCTCGGCGACCTGATTCCAGTCACCGACCCGTGCCTTGGCGTCTCGATAGCGGAGGCCGCGTCTCTTGAAATCGAGGAAACCGGTCGGCTTACCCATCGCTCTGCTCCGCGTCCTGTGCCAGTCCCGCCAGAGCCCGCTTGTACTCACGCGGAAACACCTTGACGATCATGGGTGCGAACTTGTCCCACTTCCGCAGAACGTCGTCGGCCCGTTTGCTTCGCGTGTACTGGAAATGTCGCCGCAGCATGCGCTGGATGAACTCGACGTCGGTCGCGTCGAGCGGATCGAGGTCGACCAGTTTGTTGTTGATCCGATCGGGGAAGCCACCCGTCTCGTCGAGCACATAGGCGATGCCGCCACTCATTCCCGCCGCGAAGTTCCGACCGGTCGGTCCCAGGATGATGGAACGCCCACCGGTCATGTACTCGCAACCGTGATCGCCCACACCCTCGACGACCGCGTGCGCACCGCTGTTTCGCACACAGAAGCGTTCTCCCACCATGCCGTGGAAGTAGGCCTCGCCACCGGTCGCTCCGTAGAGGAGCACGTTGCCGGCGACGATGGCCTTGCCCGGATCGTAACCGGCCTTCTGAGGCGCCCTGACCACCAAACGACCCCCGGAAAGCCCCTTTCCCGCGTAGTCGTTCGTGTCGCCCTCGACCGTGATCGTGATGCCCTTCGGCAGCCACGCCGCGAGGCTCTGACCCGCCGAGCCGGTGAGGTTGATCTGGATCGTGTCGTCGGGCAGTCCCTCGAGCCCGTACTTCCGGCTGACTTCCGAGCCAAGGATCGTTCCGACCGTGCGGTTCACGTTCTGGATCGGCAGATCGATGCGGACGCTCTCGCCGCGTTCGAGGGCCGGCGCGGCCAACTCGAGCAGTCGCATGTCCAGCGCATTCTCGAGTCCATGATCCTGCGAACCCGTGTGTCTCACGTCATGGTCGACGTTCGGTCGATGGAAGAGATCGGATAGATCGAGGTGCCTGGCCTTCCAGTGTGCGATCCCGTCGCGCATCTTGAGCCGCTGGGACTGACCGATCATCTCGTCGAGGCGGCGGTAGCCGAGTTTCGCCATCCACTCACGGACGTCCTCGGCGACGAACATGAAGAAGCGGATCACGTGCTCGGGCGTCCCAGTGAAGCGCGCGCGCAGGACCGGGTCCTGCGTCGCGATACCCACCGGGCAGGTATTGAGGTGGCAGACGCGCATCAGCAGGCAGCCGAGTGACACCAGCGGCGCAGTCGAGAAACCGAACTCGTCGGCCCCGAGCAATGCGCCGATCACGACGTCCCGCCCGGTCTTCAGCCCACCGTCGACCTGCACGCGGATGCGACCACGCAGGTCGTTGAGCACGAGGGTCTGCTGGGTCTCGGCAAGCCCGATCTCCCAGGGGCAACCCGCGTACTTGAGCGAAGTCTGCGCGGATGCGCCGGTGCCGCCGTCGTGTCCCGAGATCAGCACGAGGTCGGACTTTCCTTTGGCGACACCCGCCGCAATCGTCCCGACGCCCGACTCCGAAACGAGCTTCACGCTGACCTTGGCATGGCGATTCGCATTCTTCAGATCGTGGATCAGCTGGGCAAGGTCCTCGATCGAGTAGATGTCGTGATGCGGCGGAGGCGACGTCAGACCGACTCCCGGTGTCGCATATCGCGTCCGTGCGATGATCGCGTCCACCTTGTGACCCGGCAGCTCTCCGCCCTCTCCAGGCTTGGCGCCCTGGGCGATCTTGATCTGCATCTCGTCCGAGTTGACGAGATACGCGCTCGTGACACCGAATCGACCGGATGCCACCTGCTTGATCGCACTGCGCCGCGAGTCGCCGTTGGCGTCTTTCGTCCAGCGCGCCGGGTCCTCGCCCCCTTCGCCCGTGTTGCTGCGTCCGCCGATGCGGTTCATCGCGATGGCGAGCGTCTCGTGAGCCTCCGCGGAGATCGAACCGTACGACATCGCACCGGTGCAGAACCTCCGGACGATCTCGGTGGCGGGCTCGACTTCTTCGATCGGTACCGGCGCGGCGTCGTACTCGAAGTCCAGCAGCCCGCGGAGGGTCCGCAGTCGCACGGCATCGTCGTTCGCCGCAGCCGTGTATTCCTTGAACGTCGCGGCACTGCCTGTGCGCGTCGCATGTTGCAGTTTCGCGATCGAGTCGGGATTGAACGTGTGCTGCTCTCCGCGGAGCCTCCACTGATACAGGCCACCGCAGTCGAGCTCCGGGTACTGGTACTCGTCACCGGGGAAGCCGGTTGCGTGACGCATCGCCGCTTCCTGCGCGAGCACATCGAAACCGACTCCCTGCACGCGGGAATGCGTTCCCGCGAAAGCACGATCTATGACTTCATCGGCCAGACCTATCGCCTCGTAGATCTGCGCTCCGCGATAGCTGGCCAGCGTCGAGATACCCATCTTGGCGAAGATCTTGAGCAGTCCGAGATCGATGGCCTTCAGGTAGTGGTCGACCATTTCCTCGGCGCTGACGGGCTCGGGCACGTAGGCGCCGTCCTCGATCAGGTCGAGTCCGGTCTCGAAGGCGAGATAGGGGTTGACGGCGCCCGCCCCGTACCCGATCAACATCGCGAAATGGGCAACCTCGCGTGCTTCGCCGGTCTCGACGATCAGGCCACAGCGGCTGCGCGACTCTTCTCGGATCAGGTGATGGTGGACCGCTCCGGTCGCCAGCAGCGACGGAATCGGAGCGAGATCGGGCGAGATACCCCGGTCCGAGAGGATCAGGACGTTCGCGCCATCGGCCACTGCCCTCGACGCCTCGCTGCACAGCTTGTCGAGGGCTGCGCGTAGCCCGGCGCCGCCGTCGGCCACCTTGAAGACCATCGAGAGCGTCGCCGGTTGGAGGCCCAGCTTCTGCGAACGTCGGATCGATTCGAGCTCGTCGTCGGTGATCACCGGGTGGTACAGGCGCAGCAATCGCGCGTGTTCGGGTGTCTCGTCGAGCAGGTTCAGCTCGGACCCGATCGTCGAATGCAGGGTCATCACCGGTCGCTCGCGGATCGAGTCGATTGCGGGATTGGTCACCTGGGCGAAGTGCTGCTTGAAATAGTGGAACAGTGGACGGGCGCGATCGGACACGCACGCCAGCGCAGTGTCGTCACCCATCGATCCGAGCGTCTCTTTGCCATTGGCGAACATCGGCGCCATCAGCAGCTTGAGATCCTCGTTCGTGTAACCGAACACCTGCTGTCGCTGCATCAGGGTCTCGGGATTCCGGCGATACGGGCTCTCGGCGCGCGGCAGTGACTCCAGCGTGATCCGATGGGTTTCTACCCACTTGCGATAGGGCTGGCGCCGCACGTAGCGGTCCTTCAGCTCGGCGTCTTCGATGATCCGCCCCTCTTCGAGATCGATGAAGAAGGTGCGGCCGGGTTCGAGCCGACCCTTTCGTTCGATGTCCTGCGGTTCGATGGGCAGCGTGCCCACCTCGGAGCCCATCACCACGCGGCCATCTTTCGTGACGATGTATCGCGACGGACGCAGTCCGTTGCGATCGAGCACGGCACCGATCCCGCGACCATCCGAGAACGTCATCGACGCGGGACCGTCCCAGGGCTCCATCATGCACGAGGAGTACTCGTAGAAGGCACGTCGATCCGGATCCATTTCGGGCTGGTTCTCCCAGGCCTCGGGGATCATCATCATCATGGCGTGGCACAGATCGCGGCCGGCGAGGTGCATGAACTCGAGCGCATTGTCGAACTGCGCCGAATCGCTCGCACCCGCCGTCATCACCGGAAAGAGCTTCTTCAGATCGTCGCCGAAGAGCGGCGACCGGAGCGTCCCCTCTCGGGCGTGCATCCAGTTGAAATTGCCCTTCAGCGTGTTGATCTCGCCGTTGTGGGCCAGGTATCGGAAGGGTTGCGCGAGGTCCCACGTGGGAAAGGTGTTCGTGCTGTAGCGCTGATGCACGAGAGCGAACCGCGACTCGATGTCCGGCGCACGAAGATCGGGAAAGAACTCGGGAGTCTGGTGCGCGAGGAACATGCCTTTGAAGAGCAGCGTGCGAGAAGCGAGGCTCGGTACGTGGAAGTACGCGCCCCTTGCGAGATTCTGCTTCTCGACGAGCCGCCGGATCACATAGAGCTTGCGATCGAACGCGTCCTGATCGAGACCATCCGCCGCACCGACGAAGATCTGCTCGAACGCCGGCATGGCGTCGCGAGCGGTGCGCCCGATGGCGTCCGGATCGATCGGAACCTGGCGCCATCCGAGCAGGCGCTGGCCCTCGGCGGCGATCGCCTCGGCGAAGATCTGCTTCTGCCATGCGCGCTTCTTCGGATCGGGCGCGAGGAACAACACCGACGATGCGTACTGGCCGAGCGGCGGGAGTGCGAAGCCGACCTCGTCGGCGACACGTCTCAGGAAGCGATCCGGTGTCTGCAGAAGCAGACCCGCACCGTCCCCCGTCCTCGCATCCGCACCGGCGCCACCGCGATGCGTCAGGCGACACAGAATGTCCGTGCCCATCTGCACGATGTCGTGCGAAGCACCGCGACGCAGGTCGGCAACGAATCCGATCCCACACGCATCGTGTTCGAGCGCGGGGTCGTAGAGGCCCTGTTTCGGCGGGAATCCGAAATGAGTCATGAGTGCGCAATCCGGCTGTCGTTTTGGGGGGTGTTCTGGCAGGACCGCGAAACCTGCCTCGTGAAGACGGTGCCGCCGGAAGTTCCGGAACCGCCGGCGGTCGACGCACTGACCTGGCTCTAAGTGTTCGCAGCCACTACGTTTTTCGGGACGAACGAGGCTATTACAGCGACTCCTCCGTGTCAACGCCTGCAAGCTGTGTCGAATCCTGCTCATTGGCCGACCCGTGTCCCCGAACCGCTGAACCCGTGGGGAATGCACGTTCCGCCCGTCATCCGTCGACCAATTCGCGCATGCGATCGGGTCGATTCGTGAACAGACCGTCCACCCCGAGGTCGAGCAGTCGCTTCATCTGGTCCCGATCGTCGACCGTGTACGGGTACACGGCGAGGCCGGCGCGATGGGCATCCCGGATCAACTCGGGTCCGACGAGGCCGTAGTGCGGATTGAGGGCTTCGGCCCGGCAGGCTTCGGCGCGCTCCAGCATCCGCTGCGGCTCCCGCGGATCGACCAATGCGGCCAGCCGGACCGAGGGTCGAAGTTCGCGGAGACGCGCGAGCACCGAGTCACGAAACGATGAGAACAGGATCGAGTCGGACAGACCCCGCGCGTCCAGGGCCTCGAGGGAGGCCGCTTCGAGACCGGGATAGTCCCCCGATTCAGCCCACTTGATCTCGAGGTTGAACGGGATCTTCTGCCCGAACCCGTCGAGCACCTCATCGAGGGTCGGCACGCTCGCGCGCTCGTCCCAGCCGTGACCGGCATCGAGCGTGCGGATCTCGGCCAGCGTCCGATCTCGGATCGCCCCCTGCGACCCGAAGTGGGCGAGATCCGCGTCATGGGCGATCACGATGGCGTCGTCGCGCGTGAGGTGGAGATCGATCTCGATCATGTCGGCGCGCTGCTCGACGGCCAGCGCATAGGCGCCGAGTGTGTTCTCGGGCCGGTACGCCGACGCTCCGCGGTGGGCAATGACGAGCGGTCGACGCGACATGGAGCCTCCTGTCAGGTGTTCCGATCCGGCCGCAGGGTATCATCGTTCGTTCTTGCGACGGGGCTCGAAATCCTCGGGAGGAAGCAGCCAGATGGGGCGATTCGATGCTGGATTCGACGGAACGGTGGCGCTGGTCACCGGAGGCGCCTCGGGGATCGGGCGTGCGACCTGCCGTCGACTCGCGAGCGAGGGTGCGCTGGTCGTGGTCGCAGACCTCGACGAGTCGGGCGGCAAAGCAGTCGCCCGCGAGATCCGGGGCGACTTCGTACGCCTCGACGTGTCCGATCCGCATGCCTGGACGGAGGTCGTGGAGGGCGTCGTATCGCGGCGCGGGGGACTGCACCTCGCCTACCTGAACGCGGGCGTGACCACGTTTCGCGCCGATCCGCGCGGTCTCACCACCACCTTCGACATCACGGCCATGTCCGACGCCCAGTACCGACGCATCATGGGTGCGAACGTCGATGGCGTCATTCTCGGTACGCGGGCGTGCGTTCCCGCCATCGAGGCCAGCGGCGGGGGTTCGATCGTTGCGACCGCGTCGGCTGCGGGCGTGATCGCCTTCCCGCCAGATCCGATCTACACCGCGACCAAACACGCTGTCGTCGGCTTCGTCCGATCGATCGCACCGATCCTCGAGACCAAGGGCATCTCGTGTCACGCCATCCTGCCCGGCATCGTGGATACGAACATCCTGGCCGGTGGCTTCGCCGATCAGGCGCGGGCCCGAGGTATCGAGGTGATGGCGCCGGAGGAGATCGCGGCCGCGGTCGTCGAGGCCGTGAATTCCCCGCGAACCGGGGGACTCTGGCTGTGTCTGCCGAAACGCACCCCCACCCTGTATTCGTTCAACCCGGTGACGGGGCTTGGTCTGCCCGCTCCGACGGAGATCTGAACACGATGCCCGCTTCGCCCGAACATCGGATCTCGAGCCTCGAAGCGCTGCGCGAAGTCGTGGTGGAGAACCCAGCGAGCCGGATCAAGATCTCGGATCGCCTCGATCGTTACGCGACGGAGTTCATCGCCCGCTCGCCGTTTCTCGTCCTCAGCACCGCGAGCGCCGAAGGTCGAGCGGATGCGTCTCCCAAAGGCGACGCGCCCGGCTTCGTGTGGATCGAGGACGAACGGACTCTCGTAATCCCCGATCGTCCGGGCAACAAGCTCGCCATGAGCCTCGAGAATCTCGTTTCGAACCCCCACGTCGGCGTGCTCTTCATGATCCCGGGCACCGACGAGACACTCCGGATCAACGGCCGCGCCGAGTTGTCCAGGGATCCCGCCCTGCTCGAACGCCTGGCTGCGCGGGGTCGGCCGGCCGTGCTCGCGATCCGGGTCGAAGTGGAGGAGTGCTTCTTCCACTGTGCCAAGGCCTTCATCCGATCGAAGCTCTGGCAGCCGGAGTCGTGGGGCGAGCGGCACCGCGTCTCGTTCGGACGGATCATCGCCGAGAAGCTCGGGGCGGACGACGGCGCGGCGCGACAGATCGACGAGCGGATCGCGAACAACTACGAGACCGAGCTCTGAACCGATCGCCGTCGGACCTCGAGGCGTTGCGAGGGCGAGCAATCGCCCGGCTCGTGCGCGAAACGGAATCCGCTCGGGACGCGCGCCGCGACTCGCCGACCCCGAAGCGATCCGCCACTCTTGGTGCGGATGGATGCCCGCGCACACTTTGCCCGCTTGATCGACTTGCCCGACGCCGCGATCCCGCTCGCCGAGGCCGCGCTGTGGATCGCCGCAGAGGGACGTCCCGAAGTCGACGTGCCCGCTGCGCTCGGAGAACTCGATCGGCTGACGGAGAGCGCGGCCGTCCGGCTCGGCGAAGCGCGCGGCTTGCCCGAACAGGTCGTGCGGCTGAATCATTGCCTGTTCATCGACGAGCGGTTCACGGGCAATCGTCAGCAGTACGACGATCCGCGCAACAGCTTTCTGGACGTCGTGCTCGCACGGCGTATCGGCATCCCGATCACCCTGTCGGTCGTGTATCTCGAAGTGGCCCGCCGCATCGGCCTCGCCGCAGACGGCATCGGATTCCCCGGCCACTTCCTCGTCAAGGTCGCGGCAGCGGATGGGGAGATCGTGGTCGATCCCTTCTACGGGGTCGTGCTCGACGAGGACGAATGCGAGGTGCGACTGCGGCAGGTCGCGGGTCCCGAGGCGTCGCTCGATCCCGGCATGCTCGAGAGCACCACGCAGGCTGCGATCCTGCGCCGGATCCTCGGGAACCTGAAGCACATCCATGTATCGAGATCCGAGTTCGACGCCGCGCTGCGTTGCTGTGACAGGATCCTCATGCTGGCGCCCGAAGACCCGATCGAGAGACGCGACCGCGGATTGATCTATCGCGAACTCGAGTGCTTCGGACCGGCCCTCGACGACCTCGACCACTTCCTCAGCGCGCTGCCTGCGCACCCGACCGCCCAGGCGGTTACCGCGTTGCGTCGAGAGCTCGGCGCGCGCGTCCGACACATCCACTGAAGCCGCCGGGCGGCGGTTCGACTCACCCGGCCTGCATCGAACGGAGAATCGCCATGTGGATCATCATCGCCGCACTGTCCGGTGCGACGGCCGTCGTGGCTGGCGCGTTCGGCGCGCACGGACTGCGTGCACGTGTCTCGCCCGAGCAGCTCTCCGCCTGGGCGACCGCGAGCCAGTATCACCTGCTGCACAGCGTCGTCCTGCTCGCGATCGCGCTCTACGCTGCACGAAGCGGGGCGTCGATCCGGCTGCAGGGATCGCTGTTCTCAGCCGGCGTCTTGTTGTTCGCAGGTTCGATCTACCTGCTCGTGCTGACCGGACAGCGCTGGCTCGGCCCGGTCACGCCGATCGGTGGCCTGCTGCTGATCGCCGGATGGATCTCGCTTCTGTGGCTTTCGAGAACTTGAACGGCGGCGCGGGCACGTGATCGACCCGGACGACGGCAACCGGCGGCGCGTGGGGCTCTGCTTCGACTGCCGGAGCGCGCAGAAGCTGACCAGCGCCAAGGGCAGCAGCTTCTATCGCTGTGTCCGAGCGCGATCGGACCCCGCGTTCCGCGACTATCCGCCGCTGCCGGTGCGGGCGTGCAGCGGATTCGAGGTCGTCGAGGCACCGGACGAGCCGCGGGAAGAGTGAGTATCGGTTCGCGTGTGGACCACGGGGCCGGCTCGCCCGGCTATTCGGCCCAGCCCCGCGACCGCTCCACCGCGCGGCGCCAACCGCTATACAGCCGGTCTCGGGTGGCGGCATCCATGCGTGGCTCGAAGCGTCTGTTCTCACCTCTGGCGCGCTCGAGTTCGCTGCGGTCGCGCCAGAATCCGACGCCGAGCCCGGCGAGGGCCGCAGCGCCGAGGGCCGTCACCTCGAGCACGCTCGGTCGCTCGACCACGCAGCCGAGCACGTCCGCCTGGAACTGCATCAGGAAATCGTTCTGGCACGCACCTCCGTCGACCCGCAGCGTCGCGAGATCGAGATCCGTGTCCGCCTTCATGCAATCGACGACGTCGCGGGTGCTGTAGGCGATCGACTCGAGGCCCGCCCGGATCAGGTGCTGACGGGTGGTGCCCCGGGTCAGCCCGACGATCACCCCCCTCGCGTGCTCGTCCCAGTACGGTGCGCCCAGTCCGGTGAAGGCCGGTACGAAGTAGACGCCGCCCGTGTCGTCGACCGCGCGTGCCGCCGCCTCGCTCTCGGATGCGGCGTCGATCAACGACAGCCCGTCCCGCAGCCACTGGATCGTCGCACCGGCAACGAAGACGCTGCCCTCGAGTGCATACTCGACCTGCCCGTCGAGCCCCCAGGCCACAGTGGTGAGCATTCCACTCTGCGAGATCGCAGCCTCCCGACCCGTGTGCATCAGCAGGAAGCAGCCCGTCCCGTACGTGTTCTTCAGCATCCCCGATTCGAAACATCCCTGACCGAACAAGGCGGACTGCTGATCGCCCGCGATGCCGGCGATCGGCACCTCGGCCCCGAGCCAGCGGGATTCGACCACGCCGAACACACCGCTGCTGTCACGCACCTCCGGCAACATCGCGCGCGGAATGTCGAGTGCGGCGAGCAGCGTGTCGTCCCAGCGCAGATCGTGGATGTTGTAGAGCAGGGTGCGCGACGCATTCGACGGTTCGCTGGCGTGCACCCGGCCACCCGTCAGCTTGAAGAGCAGCCAGCTGTCCACCGTCCCGAAACACAGCTCGCCCGCCTCGGCGCGTTTCTGTGCGCCGACCACGGCGTCGAGGATGAAGCGCACCTTGGTGCCCGAGAAGTACGAATCGACGACCAGTCCCGTCCGCTCGCGCACCGCCTGCTCGAAGCCGCGCGTCCGCAGATCGGCGCAGATCGGCGCGGTCTGGCGGCTCTGCCAGACGATCGCGGGATGGATCGGTTCACCGGTCTCCCGCTCCCACACCACCGTCGTCTCGCGTTGGTTCGTGATGCCGACCGCCGCGAGGTCGCTGGCCCCGACGCCCGCCCGCTCGAGAGCGCCGCGAGCGGCCCGCAGCTGGCTGTCCCAGATCTCGAGGGGATCGTGCTCGACCCAGCCGGGTTGCCGGTAGTGCTGGGCGAATTCATGCTGGTCGACCGCCACAACGGCGCCCGCGTGGTCGAACACGAGGGCGCGCGACGAGGTCGTTCCCTGATCGAGGGCCAGCACGTACTTCGCCATCGTCCACCTCCGCGTATCGCGAGCGCGGGCCCCGGGAACGGGTCGGGCGCGACGTTGCGCTATCCGCCGATCCCGAACAGCGCGTCGACGAACTCCTTCGCTTCGAAGTCCCGCAGATCGTCGATGCTCTCCCCCACGCCCACGTAGCGGACCGGGATGCCGAAGCGATCGGCGAGACCGACGATCACACCTCCCTTCGCACTGCCGTCGAGCTTCGTCAGGACGAGACCCGTCACGTTGGCGACTTCGGTGAACAGCTCGGCCTGCGAGATCGCATTCTGTCCGGTATTGGAATCGAGCACCAGCAGCGTCTCGTGCGGCGCACCGGGCAGATCGCGCGAGAGCACGCGCACGATCTTTCCCAACTCGTCCATCAGCGGCTTCTTGGTCTGCAGACGTCCCGCAGTGTCGACGATGCACACGTCGGCGCTGCGCGCGATCGCTGTCTTGACGGCGTCGAACGCGACCGAGGCGGGATCGCCCCCCTGTTTGCCGGCCACCACCTCGCAACCCACCCGCTCGCCCCACACCTGCAGCTGCTCGATCGCCGCTGCCCGAAACGTATCCCCGGCCCCGAGCACGACCGTGCGACCGGCTCGCGCGTAGCGGGCGGCCAGCTTGCCGATCGTGGTGGTCTTGCCCGTGCCGTTGACCCCGAGCACGAGGATGACGTGGGGCTTGCCGACGAGCCCCAGGCGCTCACCGCGGGGTTCGACTCGCTCGAGTCTTTCGAGCACCTCCTGATGAAGCACCTGTTTGACCGCTTCACCCCCCGCGCCCGATGCCTTCTGCCTCACGACCGCGAGCAGCGACTCGGCCGTCGCAACCCCGAGATCGGCACCGAACATCATGGCTTCGAGCTCGTCGAGCAGTTCCGCATCGACCTTGCGGCCACCCAGCAACCCGCCGACCCGTCCGAAGAACGACTCGCTCGTGCGCGACAATCGGTCGCGCAGCGAAACGCGTGCAACCCGCTCGGGTTCAGGAGAAGGAATCGGCTCGGGCGCCGAGACCGGAACAACCGCAGCAGGCGGCGTGAGGGCGGCTCGCGCGTCTTCTACGACGACCGCGACCTGTTTCTCGATCGACGCTGGCTCCGCGGTCGCAAGCTCGGTCGCCTCGACTTCGACCGACTCGCGCGGTCGCGCAGGCTCGATCTGCCCGGTCGGCGGCTCTTCGAGGCCCGCCCCGGATTCGACCGACTCCGCCACGATCGCCTTCGGTCGGCGCGGACGCAGTGCGATGAGCGCTATGACCGCAAGCAGCAGAACGCTCGCCGCCAGGACCAGCGCAAGGTTGTCCTCCGCCCAGACAGCTGCGCCCCGTATCAGCGAGAGATCGAAAGAATCCATGGCGCGCGGAGCATAAGAGCCCCCCCGCCCCACCACCACCCGATCAACCGCCAGCCAACTCCATCACCAAACGACGCATGTCCCCCAATCAACAACGCCCCGAGTCGCGGGGAGGGGGTCCGGCGCAGCGCCCGCCGTCCCCAACTGCGCAGACGCGCCACACACACGTCCAGACTTCAACCGGCGGCGCACACCCGCGACGAGCACAGCGACCAGTTCGAGCCACGCGCCGCGAACCCCCCGCTCACCTGAAGCCCAGGGCGCGGAGCCGGACCCCCTCCCCGCGACCCGCCTACGTCAGCTCCACGGCAACCAGCTTGCTCACACCCTTCTGCTCCATCGTCACGCCATACAACACATCGGCCACTTCTATGGTGCGCTTGTTGTGGGTGATGACCAGGAATTGCGAGTGCGCGGCGATCTCGGTGATCAGCTGATTGAAGCGCCCGACGTTCGCGTCATCGAGGGCGGCATCGACTTCGTCGAGCAGGAAGAAGGGCGAGGGACGCACCTGGAAGACGGCCACCAGCAACGCGAGGGCGGTCATCGTCTTCTCGCCGCCGGACAGCAGGTTCACGTTCTGCAGGCGCTTGCCGGGGGGCATCGCCATGATGTCGATGCCGGCCTCGAGGATGTCGTCGGACTCGGTGAGCAGCAGACTCGCTTTGCCACCCCCGAACAGCCTCGGGAAGTTCTCCGAGAAGCGCTTGCTCACCGCCTCGAAGGTTTCGCGGAAGCGCCGACGGCTCGTGCGATTGATGCGTGCGATGGCCTCGCGCAGCGACTCGATCGTCTCCTGCAGATCGCCCTTCTGCTCGGACAGGAAGCGGAACCTCTCGGCGAGTTCCTCGTGCTCTTCGATCGCGCCGAGATTCACGTCGCCCATCGACTGCAGTGCGCCGCGGAGCGACTCGAGTTCGCGCTCACGCTCGTCACGCGGTGCCCGGGCAAGCAGGGCGTTGCGCCTCGCCTCGCGGCGCTCGCTCGCGGCTTCGCCACCGGTGCGCGACTCGGCGAAGGACCCGTCGGCTTCTTCTCCGTCGGACACATCGGCGTCGGGATCCCCGCCCTCTGCGAGGATGCGCAAGCGTGCCGCGACCGCCGCCTCGGCGTCGTCTGCAGCGCTCCGTCGGGCATCGAAAGCTTCGCCTTCGCCGGTCTCGTCGATGAGTTCGGGCGGCTGCCAGCTGGCGAGGTCGACCTGCCAGCGCTCGCGGATGTTCTCGACCTGGTGCGTGAGTCGCATTTCGCTCTCGCGCAGGTTCAGTTCGGCGTGGGTCGCCTCCTCCTGCCGGGCAGTCAGCTCGAGCCTCACGGCGCGAACCGTGTCCTCGACCTGTCGCACTGCGGCGGCCTCGCGCTCGTATTCATCGCGACGGGCATCCGTGTGCGCCCGCGCCACTTCCTCGGCCTCGAGTCTGACCGTCATCGACTGTTCGGATTCTTCGCGCTGGGCGATCAGGGTCATGCGCCGATTGCGGCCGGCCTCGATCTCCTGCTCGCGGCGCGTGATCCATTCCGTGGTTTCACGCGTCGACGAGTCGGCGCGAGAGACCGTTTCGCGCAGACGGTCGCGAGTCTCGACCCGGGAACCGTGCGCCACGCGGAGTTCGGTGAGACGCGTATCCAGGCGTGACACTTCGCGGGTCGACGAGCCGATCCGAAGGACCAGTGCGTCGAGGTCGGACTGCCGCTGGCTGCGATCGTCACGACCCGTCGCGAGCCGCTCCTCGAGCCTGGCCTGCTCGTCGGCGAGCGACTCCGATTCGGCCACCAGATCCTCGCGCTCGGACACCCGAGTCTGCTGCGCCTCGCCGATCGTCTTGACACGCTCCGCGGTCCGCTCGAGATCCTTTTCGTGGTTCGCCACGGCCAGTGCCGCGGTGTGGTGGCGGTTGCGCAGGTTCTCGAGTTCCTCGGTGGCCGTCACGAGGGCGCGATCGGCCGCCGCATGAGCCGATTCGAGGCGCGCCGCCTCGGCGATCGCCTTCGCGACCTCGTCCTCGAGTTCGCGCACCTCGCGCACTCGGGCGAGCGAACCTCCGCCCTGCGCCTCGCCGCCCCCGCGAACGACGCCGTCTGCACTCGCCACGTCGCCGTCGAGGGTCACGAAGGTCGCCGGCAGGCTGCCGCGGCCGTAGACATCGAAGGCTTCCGACAGCGATCCGACGAGGTACACGTCGCCAAGCAGGCTGCGCGCCAGCTTCTCCTGCCCGGCCCGGGCCCGTACGCGCGCGAGCAGCGGCTCGCCGAGCGGCACGAAACCCGTGGCCGGCGTCTCGGACGAGGGCTCGACGATGAACAGTCCGCGGCCGCCGCGTTCTGCCCGCAGAACGCCGAGTGCGTCCATGACGTGGCCCGAGCCCGCGACGACGAGCGCATCCGCGCGCTCGGCCAGCACGGATTCGACGGCCTTCTCGACTTCGCGATCCACGTCGAGCAGGTCGCGGACCAGCCCCAGCAGACCGGATCGAGCCGCGACCTCCGGGCCCTTCGCGAGCAGATGGCGTGTTCCCGCTCCCACGTCCTCGTTGCGCTCGAGCACCTCGCGCAGCGAATCGAAGCGCGCCCGTCGAGCCTCGAGACGCTCGCGAACCTCGCGCAGCGAACCGGCCGCTTCGCGCAGTGATTCGTTCGCGCGTTCGTGGGTCCGGATCGCGGTCAGGAGCTGCTCCTGCAATCGATCGCGATCGGCCAGCAGATTGCGCAGCCCCTCCTCGAGCTGCGTCTGCTCGCGATCCGCCGCCGTAGCCGCGGTCTGCCGCTCTTCGAAGTCGCGATCCGCTGCCCGCAGGCGCTGGTCGATCTCGGCGTGACGATCGGCGACCGCGGCGATCCGGTCCTCGGTTCGCGCGATCGACGTCAGCACCTGGACGAGCGCGTCATTCGCGACGTTGCGTTCGCGTTCCTGGATCCTCAGCTGCTCACGGGCCGCGTTGGCCTCGGCTTCCGCGCGATCCACGGTCCCCTGCTGGCCGGCGACCGCCAGTTCGAGCTGATCCAGTTCCTGTCGGGCCTGTACGGCCTCGTTCTCGACGTGGCTGAGCTGCGCGCGCAGCTGTCCGAGTTCCTGCTGCCGACCCGCGTTGCTCTGGTCGATGTTCTCGCACTCGCGCCGGGACAGCTCGATCTGACCCTCGAGGTTCTTGATGTCGCTCCTCAGCGCATAGAGCCGCTCGGCGCCGCGGCTCACTTCCTTCTCGGCCTCGGTCAACGCGATGCGCTGCTCCTCGACGGCGAGTTCGCGTTCGGCGAGCCGCGTGGACAGCGCGGTGACGGTGTCGCGCAGTCCGATCAGGTGGCCGCGGGCCTCTGCGACCGACGCCAACTGGTCGCGCCGTTCATCCGATGCGAGCGACAGTTCGAGGATCCGCTGGGTCTCGCGCAGCCGCTTGTAGCGCGCCGCCTTGCGGGCCTGCCGCTCGAGGGTGCCGATCTGCCGCTTGATCTCGCCGAGCACGTCGTTCACGCGCTGAAGGTTCTGCTCGGTGGACTTGATCTTGCCCTCGGCCTCACGACGGCGGGCCTTGTACTTGGTGATCCCGGCGGCCTCTTCGATCAACAGGCGTCGCTCTTCGGCCTTGGCCGAGACGATCTCGGCGACCCTGCCCTGCTCGACGATCGTGTAGCCCTTGGCGCCGATGCCGGTATCGCGGAAGAAATCCTGCACGTCCTTCAGACGCGCCGGCGACTTGTTGATCAGATACTCGGATTCGCCGGAGCGGTAGAGGCGGCGGCAGATCTGGATCTCGCTGTAGACCGCGTATTCGGGAGGCGCGGTGCCGTCGGCGTTGTCGAAGCTGAGTACGACCTCCGCCATGCCGATCGGCGGCCGGGTCTCGGAGCCGGCGAAGATGACGTCATCCATCCCCTTGCCGCGGAGTCGCTTGGCGGACTGCTCGCCCATCACCCAACGCACGGCGTCGACGACATTCGACTTGCCGCAACCGTTCGGCCCGACGACGGCCGTCACCCCGTCCTTGAACGTGAAGACTGTCCGGTCGACGAAGGATTTGAAGCCGTGGACCTGGAGTGACTTGATGCGCACCGGAGCCCCGTACCCGTCGATCCGGAGGGGATCGACGTGATGGATTGGGTGTCTTCGAACGGCGCTGGGGGGTGCGCCATGGGTAACACTCCCGGGGGGTGAACGCAATCGCGATCGCACCCTCCGGCGTCGGATTCAGCCCCCGGCTGCGACCGACTCCAGCCCTTGATCCAGTTCGGACTGCAATTGATAGAGGCGATGATACGCGCCCCTCTGGGAAATCAGTTCGTCGTGGTCGCCCGACTCGACGAGTTCGCCGCGGTGCATGACGTAGATGCGATCGACGTCGCGGATCGTCGACAAGCGGTGCGCGATCGCGATCGCGGTCCGGCCCTGCATCAGCGCGTGGATGCCGC
The DNA here is from genome assembly GCA_031413515.1 of bacterium. Lineage (GTDB taxonomy): Bacteria > Myxococcota_A > UBA9160 > UBA9160 > UBA4427 > TMED88. Next base: position 180,964 of record JANOFF010000031.1, on the reverse strand, counting down.
GCTGGATCAGCGCCTCGGTCTCGGTGTCGATCGAGCTCGTCGCCTCGTCGAGCACGAGCACGTCGGCTCCGTGGGCGAGTGCGCGCGCAAAAGACAGCAGTTGTCGCTGACCGGCCGAGAAGTTGCTGCCGCGCTCGCGCACGACCGTCTCGTAGCCGTGGGGCAGCTTCTGGATGAAGCCATGCGCCTCGACGGCCCGGGCTGCGCGCTCGATGTCCGCGCGCGTGAGATCCGCGCGGCCGAGCGCGATGTTGTCGGCCACGCTGCCGCTGAAGAGGAAGACGTCCTGCAGCACCGTGGCGACGCGCCTTCGCAGATCCGCCTGGGCGACCTCCCGGATGTCGACCCCGTCGACCAGGATCCGGCCTTTCGTCGCTTCATAGAAGCGCGACAACAGTTTTATGATCGTCGTCTTGCCAGCGCCGGTCGCCCCGACGAAGGCCACGCGTTCGCCCGGCGACACCTCGAACGACAGGTCGCGGATCACCCAGTCGCCCGCCCCGTAGCGGAACCAGACGTGCTCGAAACGGATCGAGCCCCGCCCCGCCCCGGGATCCGGCAATTGCCGCGGCCGCTCGGGATCACGCACGCCGATCGGCGTCTGCAGCAGCTGGAAGATCCGCTCGCTGCTCGCCATCGAGGACTGCATGACGGAGTACTTGGCAGACAGATCCCGCAGCGGCATGAAGAATCTCCGCATGTAGTCCATGAACAGATAGAGGGTGCCCGCCTCCACCAATCCGGTCCCGTACCAGATGATGACCGCGAAGCTGACGCCGCTCGCCATCTCGACTGCCGAGAACAGCAGCGAGTCGTAGCGGATCGAGAGATTCCAGGCGTCTCGATGCCCCGCGTTCATCTCGTCGAAGTCGCGCAGGTTGCGGGCTTCCCGGGTGAAGAGCTGGACCACCTTCATCCCGCTGATGGTCTCCTGGATGTGCGCGTTGATGCGCGCGATCCGCACGCGGACGTCGCGGAATGCATCGCGCACCTTGAGGCGGAACACGATCGCCGCGAGAGCCATCGCGGGGATCACCACGAACGTCACGCCCGCCAGCCTCGGATTCACCGAGAAGAGCACCGCGGCCAGCACCACCATCTTCAGCAGGTCCGTGACGAGCGCCACGACCCCGGCGGAGAACATCTCCGAGACGTTCTCGACATCGTTGGTCGCCCGCGTCACCAGTCGTCCGACGGGATAGCGGTCGAAGAATCCGAGATGCAGCTGCTGGATCCGATCGAAGACCACCCGCCGCAGGTCCCGCATCGCGGATTGACCGGTGATCGACATCAGGACCATGTGGTAGAAGCCGAGCACCGCGCCGAGGGACGCGATCGTGAGGAAGACGAAGGCGATCCACGCGATCCCCGGCATCCCGAACGGCGGCGTGAGCAGCCACGCGCGAATTCCCTCGACGGAAGCGTCGATCGCCGCTGCGCTGCCCGCCACCGCCCGGGCGATCACACCGGCGCTCGGGTCGGCGACGAACGGCCGCGAGGGCGCGACGGAGTCTCCCCCTGGCGCGAGATAGTCGAGCGCGACCTTGACCACGAAGGCCGGCAGCAGTTCGAGCACGAGCAGCGGCAGCACCATCGCGAGCGTGAGGACGACCTGCCAGCGATACGGAGCGACGTAGCGCCAGAGCAAGCGGATCAGGCGGCCGTCATAGACCTTGCCGAGACTCTCTTCTTCATGGAGGGCTTCGCTCATGCGCGCGCGTCCACCGCGCGGGCGTTCTCGGCCGCGAGTTCGCTCGCCACGCGGGCCCGTCGCTCTCTCTCGACCTGCTCGTCGTTGAGTCGCGCGTACAGTCCGCCTGCTGCCATCAGCGAGTCGTGATCGCCGAGTTCGACCAGCCGGCCGTCGTCGAGCACGGCGATCTGATCGCAGTCGCGCACCGTGCTGACGCGCGATGCGACGACCACCACGGTCCGACCGTCGAAGACCCGGGCGAGTTCGGCCTGGATCGCCGATTCGGTCTCGGCATCCACCGCCGACAGTGTGTCGTCGAGGATCAGGATGCTCGGTCGAAGCGCGAGCGCCCGCGCCAGCGCGGTGCGTTGTCGCTGACCGCCCGACAGCATCACGCCGCGTTCGCCGACCAGCGTGTCGTAGCCATCCGGCAGGTCCACGACGTCCTTCGCGAGCTGGGCACGCCGGGCGGCTTCCTCGATTTCGCTGCGGGGCGCGTCCTCGGGCAACCCATAGGCGATGTTGTCCGCCAGCGACATCGAGAACAGGAACGAGTCCTGGGGCACCATGGCGATGCCGGCGCGCAACACGCCGAGGGGCAGTCGATTGATGTCGACGCCGTCGAGGAACAGCTGGCCATCGTCTACCTCGAAGATCCGCGGAATCACCGAAGCCAGCGTGCTCTTGCCCGATCCGACCGGACCCACGACACCGAGCGTCGAGCCGGCGGGCACGTGCAGAACCAGATCCACCAGGGCGGGCTCGCGATCGACGTCGTGGTAGCGGAAAGTCAGGTGGCGGAATTCGATCTCGCCGGTGAGGGCGGCGGCCGGCGCGACGTCCACGTCGTCCCGGATCGACGGTTCGACCGACAGGATCTCGTCGATGCGCTGCATCGCCGCGGCACCGCGCTGCACGATCGCGAACACCCAACCCATGATGAACGTGGGAAAGGTGAGCTCCCAGATGAACATCGCGAACGTGAAGAACTGCCCCTTCGACATGCTTCCGTTGCCGATCGCGATGCCACCGACGAGCAGCACGATCGCCATCGCGATGGTCGGCAGCATGCCCGTGATTGCCGGCATCGCGCCGTTGATGCGGACCAGCCCGAGTGCGCGCCGGTAGAGCTCGGCGTTGATGCGATCGAAGCGCGACGCCTGCTCGCCCTCCATCGCATAGGCCTTGACGACCGAAATGCCTGAGACGACCTCCTGCACCTGGTTCGACATGTCGGCGAGCCCCTCCTGGAATTCGAGGCTGCGGAAGTGCATCTGCTGACCGAAGGCACGCGCGATCAGGATGAACAGCGGATAGGGGAGGAGCACGAGGAACGCGAGCAGTGGATTCATCACGAACATCGCGACCAGGACGCCGGCGAACAACACGGGAGACTGCACGAAGGACAGGAGCCCCGGCCCGAGCATCAACCGCACGGCGTTCAGGTCGTTGACGCAGCGACTCATCAGGTCGCCGGTCCGCCAGTCGAAGTAGAACGACTGGGGGAGCCGTTGAAGATGCGCGAACAGATCGTTCCGCATCTCGTACTCGACTTCGCGCGCCGCGTTGAAGACCAGCAGGCGCGATGCGAATCGCAGCACAGAGCGCACCAGCGCCACGCCGAACAGGAGCACGCAGTTCCACAGGAAGACGTCGCTCGTGGCTCCCTGCTCCACACCCGTCTCGATGGCGCGACCGACCAGGATCGGGAACGCGATGAAGGACGCCACATAGGCGAGAGTCAGGAATGCCCAGACGCTGTAATAGACGGCGTTGCGGCGCAGATAGACCGAGAGACGCCGCAGCGCATGGCGAACCGGGCTGTCACCGGTCTGGGCAGCCGAGACGACGGGCGCTGCGCTCATCGACCGACCCAGCGCGCGATGCGCGCCCGGTCCACACCGATCCGCCAGGCCGTCAGGCCGAGCAGGTGCCGGATCAGCGTGTTCATGACGCCCTGCTCCTGATAGCGTCGCGAAGACGTGGTCGCCGCAGTCCGGAGCACCACGAGACGTCCACGCGCCTTCATCGCCACGACCAGGTCGAGATCTTCCATCAACGGAACATCTGGGATGCCACCGATGGAATCGAGGGTTCGACGCCGGACGAAGATCGCCTGATCACCGTAGGGAAGCCCGAAGACGCGGACCCGCAGCGCCGTCAGGGCCGCGATCGCGCGAAAGGCCGGCGTGTCCCGGTCGAACCGGAGTCGGAATGCGCCTCCGACGACTTCCGGATCGGCCAGCGCTGCTTGCATCGACATGGGCCAGTGATCCTCGAGCCGGGTATCCGCGTGCAGGAAGACGATCACTTCGCCGCTGCTCGCCCGCCAGCCCGCCTCGAGCTGGCGCGCCCGCCCGCGTTCCGTCCGGAGAACCCGGGCACCGGCGCGCCCCGCGCAGGCGGCGGTGTCGTCCGAGCTGCCCCCGTCGACGACGATGATCTCGATCGACTGCCGTTCCGAACGCGTGCTGCCCGGTGCAGCGCTGTCCTCGGTCCGAGAACCGATCGGGCTCGGCGGCATCGACGATCCCGACCGACGCACTTCCCGAACCGCGTCCTCGATCCGGTCGGCCTCGTCGAGTGCGGGAATCACCACCGCGATCTCCACCCGGGGGACCCTAGCACGATGAGTGCTGCAATCCGGGTCGGCGAGCCGCATCGGGCGATCGCCCGAGCAGGTCCGCGCCAAGGGGCCTCCGAGAATTGACAGGCCGGTGCCCCGTCGCCTATTCAACGCGCGTGCCTCCGCCTCCCGACGATTCAACGCCGCAGCCGAAGCAGCCCGGGCTGCAGACCGCACCGACCTACGCACGTGCGGGCGTCGACCTCGATCACGACGAATCGTTCATCGACGAGGTCAAGGAGATCGTGAAGAGCACGTTCCGCCCCGAGGTGCTGTCGTCGATCGGTGGCTTCGCGGGTCTGTTCAAGGCACCCGATCGCTACAAGGATCCGGTGATGGTGGCGGCGACCGATGGCGTCGGCACCAAACTGACGCTCGCCGCGCAGATCGGTCGCTTCGACACCGTCGGCATCGACTGCGTGGCCATGGTGGTCAACGATCTGGTCGTCCAGGGCGCCGAGCCCGTGGTGTTCCTCGACTACCTGGCAATGGGAAAGCTCGACAAGAAGATCGCCGGTGATGCTCTCCGCGGGATCGCCGAGGGCTGCCGGCGTGCGGGCTGCGCGCTGCTCGGCGGCGAGACGGCAACGATGCCGGGCACCTACGCGGACGGCGATCTCGAGATGGTCGGATTCGCGGTCGGTGTGGTGGAGCGAGACGGCATCATCGACGGCTCGACGATCAGCGAGGGCGACACGTTGATCGGCATCGCGTCGAGCGGCTTCCACAGCAACGGCTACTCGCTGGTGCGCCACGTGCTCGATGAAGGCATCCGCGCCGGCCGGCTCGAACTCTTCGGTGAGTACCCGATGCTGAAGAGCAGCCTCGCCAGCGAACTGCTCGCGCCGACCCGCATCTATGTCAAACCCCTGCTCAACGTGATGCGGGACTTCACGATCCATGGCCTCTGCCACGTCACCGGCGGCGGCTTCACGGGCAACGTGCCCCGAGTCCTTCCGAAGGGCGTGCGGGCGCGCATCGATACCCTCGCCTGGCCGCGGCCCGGCGTCTACGCCTGGATCCAGAGCCAGGCCGAGTTGCCCGAGGATGAACTGCTGCGGGTCTTCAACTGCGGGGTCGGAATGATCGTGGTGGTCCCGCACGAGCAGGCGGACGACATCATCCATCGGCTCGAGGGACTCGGCGAGCGCGCCTATCCGATCGGCATCATCGAACGCAAGGCTCCCGGTGATGAGCCCATCGTCTTCGACCCTGGCTTCCTCGCGCACAGCAAGCCGGCGACGCGGAATCGGAGCTGATGAGCGGGCTGCGGCCCGTCACCGATACTCAGCGCCTGCGTGCCCGGCGCTGGGATGCCATCGTGCTCGGCACGGGCATCTCGGGTCTCGTGGCCGCGGCGCGACTCGGCGCGGCAGGCCATCGCGTGCTGGTGGTCGAGGAGGATGCGGCACGCATCCAGCACCCCGCCCTGCGCGAGCCGTTCTTCATGGCCGGCGCGCGAGATTCCGGCGTGCTGGATGCCTGTCTGCGGGCGCTCAACATTCCACTGATCGATCAGCGACGTCTCGCCGCCGAACGTCTCGCCTACCAGATCGTCACCCCGAAGAGCCGGGTCGACATCAGCGGGCCCGGCGTCACGATCGAAGAACTCGCCAACTGGGGGCTGTGCACGGCCGAGGAAGCGGGTGCACTGGTGCGCGCGATCGTCGACGCCACCGAGGCCGAGCGGAAGGTGATGCTCGCGTCGCCGCTGGTCCGGACCGGCCGCCGACTCGGGCTGCCGCGCACCATGACCCCCGGCTCGCACGTGCGCGGGCTGCCCGCCGAGGCGGCGGCCCCTCCCCCGGAACTGGCCGCGATCCTGAACGCCCAGGTGAGCGCGCTCTCGAATCTCGCGAGTGCCGAGCCGGGTCCCGAGGCGCGGTCGCGACTGCTCGGCGCGCCGCTGGCCGGTGGCGTCGGATTCGGGGACGGCCCGCCCTGGCTCTCGGGTCTGTTGCGACGCCGGGTCGAAGCCGTCTATGGCGAGTTCCGGACTCTTTCCGGGCGCTTCGATCTGGTGAATTTCGACAACCAGCCCGGCATCACGGCCGAGGGCAGCAGCGATCTGTGGATCGGTCGCGCACTGTTGATCGCGGCGGCGCCGAGCGCCGTGGCCTCCGTCCAGATCCAGAACCCCGTGCCGGACTTCCTCGCTACGGGCCGCACCCGCCAGCGCCGCCTGCACGTCCATCTGCGCGTCCACCGCGATGTGGTGCCGCATGGCATGTGCGCGCGCCTGATCCTAACGGGCGAGGGACCGGTCGGGAGCCTCGGCGCTCGGGTCATCAGCGCCACCGCGTACGCCAATTCCCAGGGCGGTGCCGAGATCGATCTGGTCGGCCGCATCCGGGTGGGCGACAACGAGGACATCGCCCTGGCCGAGGCCGAGGTGCTGCGGCGCATCCAGGCTCTGATGCCGTTCTCCGAAGGTCGCATCAGCCTGCGCGAACAGCGTCGACCGCTGTGGGACGATGACGGCTGGCTCGAGGATCCGGATCGCGGAGCCGGATGGCCCTCCGAGATCGACCTGTCCGTTTCGGGTCGGGTGCCCGTGTATCGTCTCGATCGGTCCGGCGTAGCCTGCCTCGGTCTCGAGGGAGATCTCCTGCTCGGCTGGCGGGCCGGGGACGCGATCGCCGCCGAACTCGGCTGATCCGAGATCCGAGCGGCCCGCACGCGATCACGGGGGCACTCCGTTGCTGGACTCGGATCGGCCGCAACCCGCTGCGGATCAGCGCGTGGACGAGAGCGGCGAGCCGCTCGGAATCCTGCGTCGGATGCTCGAGTTCGCGCGGCCCTACGTCGTGATCATCGCGTTGATCGGCGTGTGCACGCTGATCTTCTCGGCCGGGCGCTTCGGGCGCGCCTATCTGCTGAAGCCGTTGATCGACGGAGTCCTCGTGCCGGTGGCGGCCGACGATCCGGCCGGCAGACACCCGTCGGCCGAAGACGTCCGCGCGGGCGGGAACCGGCTCGCCGATGCGCTCGCCCGCTGGATTCCCGATGCGCTGCTCGAAGCGCGCGACGTCGAGGGCACGCCCGGGATCCGGGACGGCGCGCGGGCCGGCGCCATCCGCGGAACACTCGCGCAGATCCTGCTGGCCGCGCTGGCGATCGTCGTGGTGACACCCCTCGCCCTGTTTGCCCGCGCGTTCGGAAGCGAGTGGGTGCTCGGTCGGATCCACCTCGACGTGCAACGCCGACTCGCCGAAAAACTGCTCGCCCTGCCCCTCTCGCGTCACATCGAGCAGCGCAGCGGTGACCTGCTCGCGCGCCTGCAACTCGACGCGCAGGGTGTGCGCGAAGCCCTGCGCATCCTGCTCGAAGAATTCCTGGTCACCGCCAGCATGCTTCTGATCGGTGTCGGGACGCTGCTCTACATCTCGCTTCCGCTGACCCTGGTGTCGCTGGTCGCCGCGCCACCGATCGCCTTCGTGCTGATCGCCTTCGGGCGCAGCATCCGCCGCCGCGCCCGCAATCGACAGGTCCGTCTCGGCGAACTCACCGGGCGCCTCGTCGGCATCCTGTCGGGAATCAAGATCATCAAGGCCTTCGGCGGCGAGCAGGCCGAGGCCGACGCCTTCGCGCGACAGGCCGGTCGGGTATTCCGCGCCGACATGCGCGTCGTGCAGGGCCGCGTGCTGTCGCGAGCGAGCGTCGAAGCCCTCAATTCACTGGCGGGCATCGCGATGCTGGCGGGCGGCGCGATCCTCGTGCTGCAGGGACGCTTCGGCCTGACGACCGGCGACGTCGCCGCCTTCGCGACGGTGCTGGCCACCACGTACAAGCCCGTCAAAGACATGGCCAAGGGCTACGGGCGACTGATGGAGCAACTCGCCTCGGGCGAGCGGCTCTTCGCGGTGCTCGACAGCGACGAGGAACCCCGGCCGAACGCCGCTGCCGTGCCGCTCGACCGCATCGCGAAGGGCATCACGTTCGAACGGGTCGGACTCGTCCACGAGGACGAGCGCGGCGTCCGCCAGACGGTCCTGCACGACATCGACCTGAGCCTCGAACGGGGCGAGGTGGTGGCGCTCGTGGGCCGGAGCGGCGCGGGCAAGACCAGCCTCGTCGATCTGATGCTCGGCCTGTATCGGCCGAGTTCGGGACGTGTGCGCGTCGATGGGCACGCGATCGAGGACATCGATCCGGCTCGGCTGCGCGCCCGCATGGCGGTGGTGACCCAGGACGCCTTCCTGTTCGATACGAGCATCGCGGAGAACATCCGCTACGGGCGCGCGGGCGCGAGCGACGGCGATGTGGCCGAGGCAGCCCGCGCCGCCCATGTGGACGAGTTCTCCGACCTGCTGCCCGAGGGCCTCGAGACCGAGGTGGGTGAGTTCGGGCTGCGGCTGTCCGGAGGTCAGCGTCAGCGCATCGCGATCGCCCGGGCGCTGCTGCGGATGCCCGACGTGCTGATCTTCGACGAGGCGACCAGCGCCCTCGACCCGAAGACCGAGCGCACGGTGCGCGACGCGATCGACCGGCTGCGCGGGGATCGGCTGATCGTGATCGTCTCCCATCGGCTTGCCACCGTGCGCGACGTCGATCGCATCGTGGTGATCGAGGCCGGCCGGATCGTCGGGATCGGCAGCCACGTCGACCTGATGGCCGAGGTCGACGTCTATCGCGAACTCAACCGGGCTTGACTGCGACGCCCGTCGTCCACGCCACAGGCTGCAACTTCAGCGATCCTCCGGCGCGTGCCGGCGATTCCATTGCACGCAGTCCGCGTACCTCACACCGCTGCCCCCGAACAGATCGAGTGCGCTCCCGAAGGTCAGATCGACGCGACCATCGCTCAGCTCGGCGACGCGTGCGAGATCTTCGATCCGACTTCCGCCGCCCGCGTACGTGCAGCGGATCGGTGAGCCTGCGGCAAGCAGCGCAACCAGATCCTCGTCGATGCCCTCGCAGAGTCCCTCGACGTCGGCGGCGTGCACCAGGAACTCGCCGCAGAACTCGGCCAGCCGATGCAGGGTGTCGCGGTCGACCGCGGTGTCCGTGACGGTCTGCCAGCGATTCGTCGCGACCCGGTAGCCGTCCCCGCGACGCCGGCACGAGAGATCGATCACCAGTCGATCCCGGCCCACGAGCGCCGAGATCTCGCGGACCCGCGAGAGCGACAGCGCATCGTCGACGAACAACCAGCTCGTCACGATCACCGCACTCGCCCCGCAGTCGAGCCACGCGGCTGCGTTGCGAGCGTCGATCCCCCCGCCGATCTGCAGCCCGCCCGGCCAGGTGAGCAGCGCCGATCTCGCGGCCTCGTCGTTGCCGGGGCCGAGGCAGATCACATGGCCGCCCACGAGGCCGTCATCGCGGTATCGCCCGGCGAACCAGCTGGCGTCGCGCGGCGAGACGAAGTTCGTGCGCGGCGCGGCGCCGTCGTCGCGCAACGACCCGCCCACGATCTGTTTGACGCGACCCTCGTGGAGATCGATGCACGGTCGGAAGAGCGTCACGTCCGGAGCGTACAAGACGTCGGCGCGCCCCGAAGCCGAGGAACATGCGGATCCGCTGTGTTGACGAGTCGCACCAGAGCATCCACGCTGGTTCGCGCAGCCGATTCGTGCAGCCCGTGTCGGGCGGATCGGTTCGACTTCAGCCCGTTCCCCCGAGCCGATCCGTCCCGGGGAACCGCACCTCGGAAGACTCCATGCCGAACCACCACCCGCTGCCGCAGCGCTCGCGACCGTCGGCGCTCTGCATCACACTCGTCGCTTCGCTGATCGCCCTCGCCTGCGCGCCGGATCGGCCCGGCCTCGTCGAACGCCCCGTGGTGATCCCCGAAGCGGTGTTGATCCGGCATGTCGACGTGCTCGATGTCGCGGCGGGACGCATCACGCACGATCGCGACGTGCTGCTTCGGGGCGAGCGGATTGCCGCCATCGGACTCGGCGGCGAGTTGGCGTCTCCCGTTCCGGCTGTCGAGATCGACGGCCGCGGGGCCACGCTGCTGCCGGGTCTGATCGATTCGCACGGGCACGTCAGCCTCGATTCGCGTCCTGCCTGGGAACTCGGCCTGCCCGATGTCGACGCGAACCTGCGCGCCTATCTCTATGCCGGCGTCACCAGCGTGCTCGATCCGGGCGACGCGTCGCCCGAGGCGATCACGCGGCGCGACGAGATCGCCCGCGGCGAGCGGCTCGGTCCCACGATCTACACGGCGGGCCGCATCACCACGACGCCCGGCGGGCATCCGATCGCATTGCTCGAGGCGAGCCTGCCATGGTGGCTTCGCTGGTACGTGGTACCGCGGGCCGCTGATCCGATCGCTTCGCCCGCCGAGGCGCGCGCGCTCGTCGAAGCCCGCGCCGATTCGGGAGTCGACTTCCTGAAGCTGGTAGTGGATTCCATCCCCGCGTCCGCGCCGCGCATGGATGTCGCGACGCTGGACGCCGCCGTCACCGCCGCCCATCAGCGACAGCTCCGCGCGATCGCCCACATCGGCGACGTGCGGGATGCCCTCGACACCGGTCGGGCCGGCATCGATGCCTGGGTGCACGTCGTCTACAAGGAACGCATCCCCGACGACCTGATCGACGCGCTCGCGGGATTCGGGATTCCGATGGTGCCCACCCTCGTCGTCTGGCACAGCTATGCAGATCTGCGGCCCGGCCCGCGCGCGTCGACGAAGCTCGAACGGGAGATGGTCCCGGCCGAAGTCCTCGCGAGCTTCGATCAGCCACCGCAGGACAGTGCCCTGATCAGCGAATTCGGTCCGTATCTCGAGCGACTCCAGCAGAACCGGGGCAGCTGGGCGGACAACGTGCAGCGGCTGCACGCGGCCGGTGTGACGATGTTTGCGGGTAGCGATACACAACCGGGCGTCTTTCCCGGCGCGGGCCTGCATCGCGAGATCGGCTTGCTGCACGCAGCGGGGCTCACCCGCGCCGACGCGATCCGCGCCGCGACGCTGTCACCGGCCCGCTTCCTGGCGAACAGCGACGATCCCGACTTCGGCGAGGTCGCGATCGGAAAGCGCGCCGATCTGCTGCTCGTCGAAGGCAACCCGCTCGAGTCGCTCGATGCGCTGGCCGAGATCCGCGCGGTGATCCTGCGCGGAGTACCGCTGGAGCGGACCGCCCTCGCTCCTTCCAGTGACCGCCCGTGATCGAACCTGTGATTCGGCGTGGGTGAAGACTGCCTGCACGGCAGATCGAGAAGTCCGCAGCGAGCTGCGCACGCCACCCGCTGACGGCAGCACGGTGGACGCCTGCTGCGGCCCTCGTCCGAGGTGAACCGGAGCGCCGCATACACGACGTCATGACCAGGAAGCCACCTCGACTGGACCCGGGACCCGTTCTGGCGCCTACGTGGCCTTGAATTTCTGATCAGGTGGAATCGGGCGGGGATGCGGACGACACTCGGAGCCGCGTCCCCGCCCAGCCTCCGGCACGACCCCGCTCGCGCATCGCCTCGATGGCCGACTTCGTGCCATGATCCGGCGCACACGATTCCCGGAAGAGCAGGAAGAACGGGTGCCTCCTTCCGCACCGCCGCCACGAACCACCTCGTCACCCGGCCCGCCCCGGCACACCCCAGGAGAAGCCAGCATGTCCGAATCGACGACTCGTGAGATCGGCTCCGAAGAAGTCACCTCCATCAAAGCCCAGTTCAAGCGCTTCATCGATCAGGAGGTGATCCCCGCCGAAGGCGTGTTGAATCGCCACGACGAGTCGTCGCAACGCAAGCTCGATGAACTGAAGACCCGGGCGAAGGAGATCGGGCTCTGGGCCCTCGGACATCCCGAGGAGATCGGCGGCGGCGGACTCCCGTTTCTGGCCTTCGCCGAGATGAACGAAGTCATCGGCCGCTCGCACTTCGGGCAGGTGGCGGTGGGCTCGGTGTCGATGCAGGACTCGATCATGCTGCACCTGTACGGCAACGACGCCCAGAAGGCACGCTGGTTGAAGCCCCTCGTGGCGGGCGAGATCTATCCGTCCGTCGGCTTGACCGAGCCCGAAGTCGCGGGCTCGGATCCGACCCTGATGAAGACGACTGCGCGTCTCGAGGGGGACGAGTGGGTGATCAACGGCCACAAGTGGTTCACGACCGGGGCCGACCGAGCCGCCTTCACGACGGTCTTCTGCGACACCGAGCCGGGCGCCGTGAAGCACGCGAAGTTCTCCTCGATCATCGTCCCCACCGACACACCCGGTTACGAGATCGCGCGGGTGGTGCCCACGATGGGCACGACCCACGGCGGACACTGCGAGATCTGGCTGCGCGACGTGCGGGTGCCGAAGGAGAACCTGCTCGGAAAGCGCGGCGCCGGCTTCGTGATCGCGCAGAAGCGCCTCGGTCCGGGACGAATCTTCCACTGCATGCGCTGGCTCGGACAGGCGGAGCGCGCCTTCGAGTTGATGTGCGAGTGGGCCAAGGTCCGCTACGCGCACGGCTCGGTGCTCGCCGAAAAGGGCGAGATCCAGCGCTATGTCGCCGAATCCGCGGCCGAGATCCAGGCGGCGCGCCTCATGACCTTCGATGCGGCGCGCAGTCTCGATCGGGGCGACGAAGCGAGGGTCGAGATCTCGCTCATCAAGTTCTGGGGCGCCCGCATGCTGCACAACGTGATCGACCGTGCGATCCAGGTCCACGGTGCGATGGGGGTCACGTCGGACACGCCTCTCGAACAGATGTATCGCGAGGCGCGCTACGCACGCATCTACGACGGCCCCGACGAAGTCCACCGCATGGTGGTGGCCCGGCACCTGATCAAGGATCCGATCCACAATCCGCCCTGGGCCCGCTGAACGCGATCCGCTCCGACCTCGACGCGCACGCGCGCGGCAGGAGCCGGCGGGGGTGTCCGGTAGACTCGTAACGCCGGACGGGGAGGGCGCATGGGCGCGGCAACGAATGGGAGATCGCTGGAGCAACGCGTCGCTTCGCTGTTCCCCACGCGCGACCACTACATCGCGTCACCCGCCTTCGACTGGCTCTTCCTGATCGGCAGCCCGCTTCTCGCCGTGGTCGTCGTGTTGGGGGCGAGCCGGCTGATGGCCGCCGATCGTGTCGAGTACTACGTGCTCGCCTACATGGCGATCGGGCATCACGTCCCGACCTTCCTGCGCGCCTACGGCGACGCCGACGAGTACACGCGCAACCGCTTCCAGTTGATCGTGCTGCCCCTCTGCGTGATTCCGCTGGTGGTCGGGATGGTGCTCGTCGATGCGCGTCTCTTGACCTTGATCTTCGTGTGGGATCAGTACCACTTCGTGCGCCAGCACTACGGCTTCATGCGCATCTACGACGTCAAGGCCGGGGCGAGCAGCAAGTTCGACGCCAGGCTCGATCAGTGGCTGAGCTTCTCGGCGTTCATCGCCATCATCGCCCACAGCGGGTTCTACGGGTACATGTACGCAGACTCCTTCTATGCGCTCGGGATCGTGTTCCCGGACTGGCTGGTCCGGGTCTTCGAAGACGGTTCCCTGGCTGTCGCGGGAGTCGTCGGGCTGCTGTTCCTCGCGCGGCTGCAGTGGCGGATCGCGAACGGGCTTCCGATCGCGTGGCTCAAGCTCGTGCTGTTCGCCACGACGTTCGGCGTCTGGTACTTCGCCTATGTGACCCTCGCCCACGGATTTCTCAGCTATGCGATCTCGAGTTTCTTCCACTGCCTCCAGTACGACGCCTTCGCGTGGTACTACAACCGCAAGAAGGCGCTCTCGCTTCCGCCGAATCGATCCAATCGCGTCTTCCGGTTCGTCCACGAGTCGCGACAGCTGTGGCTCTTCGTCACATTGATCCTCGCGTACGGGCTGCTCTCGAGCCTCGGCAAGACCCTCTGGCTCGTTCCGGTCCTGGCGCTGAACACGACGACGGGCCTGCTCCACTACTACTTCGATTCCTTCATCTGGCGCGTGCGGCGTGCGGAGTTCCGCGAGCACCTGCAATGAATCGACTGCCGGGCGACCGCCGGATCTGGACGCTGCTGGCCTTTCCGGGTCTGATGTTGCTGTTGTTCTGGCTGGAGAGGGGCGTACTCGCCCGACAGGTCGCCGAGCGGACGCCGGCCGAGGAAGTCGCCTACTGGGAGGCGCACGTCGAGCGCAATCCCGACTACGTCGCCTCGCAGGTCCGGCTCGGCGTCGCCTACCAGCAGGTCGGTCGAAGCGACGCCGCCGAGGCCGCGTACCGGAGAGCCCTCGAACTGGACGGCGACTGGGACGCCGCCGCTCTGGCGTTGTACGGAGTCGAGAGGGCGAAAGGCGAACGCGATGCGGCCCGGACCCGACTCGAAGCGTATTCCCGGACGCATCCGCGCTGCGCGGTCTGCTGGCACAATGTGGCTCTCGAGCATCTCGACCTGGGTCGGCTCGACGACGCAGCACTCGCCGTCGAAAGTCTGCTCGCAAGCGGTCTGACGATGACGACGGGCCTCTACGACGCGCAGGATCTGCGCTACGAGGCCTTCGTGCTGTCGGGGCGCGTCCACTCGACCCGGGGAGAGTTCGACCGCGGGATCGCCGACTTCCGCGAGGCGCTGCAGCGCGACGTCCCGGATGCGCGTGCGCACATCGGCCTGGCGCGAAGCCTGCTCGGGATCTCGAAGCCGGACGATGCGATGGTCGTGCTCGACGAGGCCGAACTGCTCTTCCCGCGCGGAGACGGTCGCACGGGAAGCCAGCTCGAAGCGACGCGTCGGCGCGCCCTGCAGCAGGCCGGGATTCGCGGACGTCCCTAGCCGGGCGTCGTGCCGGCGCCTCGGATCCGGGTCAGCGACCGCAACCGCGCCCGACGGGTCGACGCGCGCGTGCCATCGCGGCGACAGCAGCGAGTGTCACGACCGCCGTGGCGAACAGGGGCTCGGGTGCCGGCTCGGGCACGCGGAAGATCTCGCCGCCGAACAGGTCGAGCACGTACAGATTGCCCTCATCGTCTTCGCCGAACGACGAGACGGAAGCGATCTCGCCCTGGTCGGGGAGATACAGCGGATCGCTGCCGTGGTCGGTGAGTTGCGTGTAGTTGGTGCCGTCGAACGTAGACGGATCGGAGCCATCCCAGCGCAGCGACCAGAGCCGCCCCGTCCCGTAGTCGGCGAAGAAGTAGCGACCGATGAGCGCGGAGACCGGGCCGCGATACACGTAGCCACCCGTGATCGCGAAACCGAGGAAGGCCGTCGAGGCGCCCGAGAACCGACAGGTCTGAACACTCGAGTGCGGGTAGTCGAAGATCGGATCGATCGCGCCGGGGGGTTTCGGGCCCCCGACCGGCGACGACCCCTGCGTGGGCGGCGTCGCAATCGTCCCCTCGCGCAGTCGCCAGCCGTAGTTCTCGCCACCCGCGCTCGCAGCGGGTTGCACGTTCAGCTCTTCGCAGGTGTTCTGACCGACGTCGCCGATGTACAGATCACCCGTCTGGCGATCGAAGCTGGCTCGAAAGGGGTTTCGCAGGCCGAACGCCCAGATCTCGGCGTCGTTCGCCGTGCCGAAGAACGGGTTGCCGGGCGGGATCGCGTAGTTGCGCGCCGCATCGGCGGGGAAGTCGTCGCCCGCGACGTCGATACGCAGGATCTTTCCGAGCAGGTTCGACGTGGTGTCCTGTGCGTTGCCGCCGGGCTCGGTGTGCCCGGGGCCCTGATCGCGGCCGGCGCCGCCGTCTCCCGTGGCGATGTAGAGCAGGCCGTCGCTCGGTCCGAAGCCGATCCAGCCCCCGTTGTGATTCGCCTGGGGCTGGTTGAACGAGAGGATCGGCTGCGCGCTCGCGCCGTCGGCCAGATCGGGATCAACGGCGGAGACCTGGTACCGCACGATCTGCGAATTCGGATTCGTGTAGTAGACGTAGAAGAAGCCGTTCGTCGCGTACTCGGGATCGAAGGCGAGGCCGAGAAGTCCTTGCTCGTCGCCGGTCGAGATACCCGGCACCGTCAGAAACGGCGGCGAGAGCACAGCCTGATCGGAGAGCCGCAGGATCCGGATCCTGCCCGTGTGCTGCTCGACGAGGAAGACACGCTGGCGATCGCCCGGCGGCGCGGTCAGGAACACGGGCCGGGAAATTCCGGTGGCGACGCGCTCGACGATCGATCCCTGCGCGGCCGCCGGCTCGTTCGCGAGCATCGTCAGCAAAGCGAAGGCGGCGATTTGCCACAGCGCCCGAGCGGGGCGAAGGCGGGGCGGACATCGGTGCAAATTCATCACTGGGCTCCGTTTCGAACGTGATTGTCCATGGCTGACCGTGCATCAACCCACCCGCGCGCTCTGCCCCCCGTCCACCGGTAGCATCACGCCGGTCACGAAGCAGGCCTCGTCCGAAGCGAGATAGAGGGCCGCATACGCGACGTCCCACGCCGTGCCCATCCGGGCGCGAAGCGGCACCGAAGCGTTGCGGCGACGGATGAGCTCGGCCTTGTCGATCCCGGTTCCCGCCGCGATGCCCTCGATCGCCATCGGGGTGTCGATCAATCCCGGCATGATGACGTTGGCGCGGATCCCGTACTTCGCGTTGCCGACCGCAAGCGACTGCGTGTACGCGTTGACCCCTGCCTTCGAGGCCTTGTACGCGACGATCGGCGTCGAGCACACCGCGGCGATCGACGACACGTTGACGATCGACCCAGCCTGCTGTTCGCGCATGATCGGCAGGACATACTTGCACGGCACGATCACACTCTTGAGGTTGACGCCGAGGATGCGATCCCACGCATCGAGGTCCACGTGCATCGGGCCAGCATCGGCGCCGCCGATCCCGACGTTGTTGTGGAGCACGTCGATTCGACCGAAGCGGGAGTGGCACTCCGCCATCAAGGCCTGACAATCCGGCTCGCTCGTCGCGTCGGCCTGATGGGCGAGCGCCCGGCCGCCTTCGGCCTCGATCATCGCGACCGTCTCGCGCGCAGAATCGAGCCGGCGATCGACGGCGACCACCTCGGCGCCCTCTCGTGCGAACAGGATCGCCGTGGCGCGCCCGTTGCCGATCGTGTCACCCGGGGTCTGACCCGCGCCCACGACGATCGCGATCTTGCCCGCGAGTCGGCCGCTCATCTCGTGGGCAGTCCCGGCAATCCAGCCTCGGGCTGCACGCCGAACGTGTTGAGCGCCATCGAGACCAGGTTGTATTGCCCCACCGTGAAGACCAGATCCATGCACTGTTCAGTCGAATAGTGGGCGACGAGCGCTGCCCAGGTCGCATCCCCCACGCAGGCATCGTGGTGGAGTTCGTCGGTGGCGCGGAGCAGCGTGCGATCGAATTCGCTCCAGCCCGGGGCGTCCGGTCCGTCGGCGATCCGCTCGATCTCGGCGTCGCTGAGTCCCGACTGCTTCCCGATCAGCACGTGCTGGCCCCATTCGTACTTCGCCCGGCACAGCCAGCCGATGCGCAGGATCACGAGCTCGCGTTCGCGAGGCGGCAGCGTCGACTTCGACAGCACATGATTGCCGAACACCAGCCAGCGTTTCATCAGATCGGGATGCCGCGCGAGAGTCCGGAAGATGTTGAGGACGGGGCCCTTGCCGAAGCGTTCGCGCGTCTCGGGATCGAGTTCCTCGATCGAAAGGGGTTGGACGCGGGGCTTCTCGGGTCGCATTCTGCTCTCCTTCTCGTGATTCGGCCGGCTCAGCATAACCCGCTCGCAACAGAGACCGCGGCGATCTTGCTGGTCGGCGGGGGACAGCCTCATTAACATGCGACGCCGCAGAGCGTGACAGGGAACCAGAAACAGCGTCCGAGTGTCCACACGCGCGACTCCGGAATCCCGCTGCGGATCAACAGCCCCCGTGGCGCCCGCGACCGGATCCAGCGAGCCGGTCGAATCGCGAGCGCAACCAAAGTCCAGGAGAACAATCGAATCATGGCGGATCAAGTGCCCCCGACCGCAGTCGACGCCCAGACGGCGCGCCTCTGTGCCGCGATCCAGAGCGAGGTCGGCAAGGTCCTCGTCGGTCAGGACGAGATGATCCGCGGGTTGCTCGTCGGCCTGCTGACCGGCGGCCACGTGCTGCTCGAGGGTCTGCCCGGGCTCGCCAAGACGCTGACCGTGCGGGCACTGGCCCGTGCGATCGATACGGGCTTCTCGCGCATCCAGTTCACACCCGACATGCTGCCCGCCGACGTGATCGGCACGCAGATCTACAATCAACGGGACGGCAGCTTCAGCGTGAAGCGTGGTCCGATCTTCTCGAACCTCGTACTGGCCGACGAGATCAACCGCGCGCCGGCGAAAGTGCAGGCCGCGCTGCTCGAGGCGATGCAGGAGAGGCAGGTCACGATCGGCGGCGAGCGGATCGAGCTGCCCGAGCCCTTCCTGGTGCTCGCCACCCAGAATCCGATCGAGCAGGAAGGCACCTACCCCCTGCCCGAGGCGCAGGTCGATCGCTTCATGCTGAAGATCGTGATCGGCTATCCGAGCGTCGAAGAAGAGCGGCGGATCCTCGACCGGATGGCCAGTGGGAAGCCGATCCCCGAGCTGACGTCGGTGGCGACGGCGCGTGACATCCTCGCCGCGCGCCGGCACGTCGAACAGTTGTTCGTCGACGAGAAGGCCCGCAACTACATCGTCGATCTCGTCCACGCGACACGCAACCCCGCTGCGTTCGGTGTCTCCGGCCTCGACGGGCTGATCGAGCACGGCGCGAGCCCGCGGGCCAGCATCGCGCTGATGCAGGCCGCCAAGGCACATGCGTTTCTGCAGGGACGCGGTTATGTGACGCCCCACGACATCCAGACCTTCGCGCTGCCCGTGCTGCGACACCGGGTCGCCGTCAGCTACGAGGCGGAGGCCGAGGGGATGAACTCGGGCGATGTGATCCAGAAGATCATGGACAGCTTGCTGGTCCCCTGAATCGATCCGGAAAGCAGCCATGCTCCCCAAGGAGATCATGCGGCGGGTCCGCGAGATCCAGGTCCGCACCGGCCGACAGGTCGCCGACGTGCTGGCCGGCGAGTATGTCTCGGTCTTCAAGGGCAGCGGGATCGAGTTCGACGAGGTCCGCCCCTACACGCCGGGCGACGACATCCGCAGCATCGACTGGAACGTGACCGCGCGGATGGGCGAGCCCTTCGTCAAGCGCTTCGTCGAGGAGCGTCAACTCACGTTGATGTTGATGGCCGACGTCTCGGCCTCGCAGGATTTCGGCTCGGCGTCGCGCTCGAAGCGTGAATGTGCGGCCGAGCTGTGTGCGCTGCTCGCCTTCTCGGCGACGCGCAACGACGACAAGGTCGGCCTGCTGCTCTTCCACGGCGACATCGAGCAGTACATCCCGGCCCGCAAGGGACAGCGCCACGCGCTGCGGGTCGTGCGCGAGGTGCTGAGCCACGGCGTGGGCGAGCGCCCGGGCGACGACCCCGCTCCGCCCCCTCGCGCAGGTTGGCGGCGCTGGCTGCCCGTCGGTCGCACCCGCCGCCTGCGCACACCGCGACAGTCGACGCGGATCGCGCGCGCGATCGAGTTCTTCCTGTCCGTCCACAAGCGTCGCTGCGTCTGTTTCGTGGTGAGCGACTTCATCGACGAGGGATTCGAGCAGGCGCTGCGCACCGCGAACCGGAAGCACGACG
Source organism: bacterium (assembly GCA_031413515.1). GTDB lineage: Bacteria > Myxococcota_A > UBA9160 > UBA9160 > UBA4427 > TMED88. The sequence continues at coordinate 161,147 of JANOFF010000031.1, read as the reverse complement.
TGGTCGCCGTGCTCGTGACGGATCGCCGCGAACTCGCGATCGATGACGTGGGGCTGATCGCGCTCGAAGATCCCGAGACCTTCGAGCAGCGCGTCGTGGACGCGGGCTCGGCTGCGTTTCGCGACGCCGTGACGCGCGGCGGCGAGGCGCGCATCGCCGGGCTGCGCGGTCGTCTGGCGGGCTCGGGCATCGATCTGATCCACATCGACGCGGGTGGGTCCGTCGTCGATCCGCTCGTGCGCTTCTTCCGTGCCCGCGAACAGAGGTCACGACGATGACCCGCGCGCAAGACACGACGGACCGCGTGATCGTCGCGTCGCTCGCGTCCTTCTTCTTCTCCCTCTGCGCCTTCGGGCCACAGGCCGCACAGTCCCTCGAGACGACGAGTCGGAGCGGGCCGGTCGAGCTGCGCGTCCAGCTCGAACCCGACGCGCCCACGATCGGCGACCCGATGAAGCTGGTCGTCGAGGCCGTGGCTGAGCCGGGGGTCGAGTTGCTGATGCCCGATTTCGGTGACGCGCTCGATCGATTCTCGATCATCGACTTCGTGCCCCGGGAGAGCATCGATCCTTCGGGCGAGACGCGAGCGTCGCAGCTCTACACACTGCGGGCACCGGCATCCGGTCCGCATCGCGTGCCCGCGATCCTCGTCGAATTCGTGGATCGACGCCCCGGACACGAGCCCGCGCCCGAGGGCGAGGACGCCTACGAGATCCTCTCCGAACCGATCCGCTTCGAAGTGGCGTCGCTGGTGCAAGGTGCCGACACGGCGCCGCTCAGCCCGCTGCTCGGCCGGCTCGAACCGCTGGGGTCCGACTCGCGCAAGCTGCTGCTCTGGCTGCTCGCGATCAGCGCGGCCGTCTGCGCGGGCATCGGCCCGTTCGCGTGGCGTGCCTGGCAGCGCATGCGCGCGCGGGCGGCGGTCCGATCCGCCTACCAGATCGCACGCGCGGCCCTCGATGCCCTGCTCGCTGCACCGCAGCCGCCGCCGGATCGCATCGACGCATACTTCGTCGATCTCTCCGGCATCGTGCGGCGCTACCTCGAGGGTCGCTTCGCGTTGCGATCCCCGGAACTCACCACCGAGCGCTTTCTCGACCTCGTCAGCGCATCACCGGATCTGGGCGACGACCACCGCGCGCTGTTGCGCGACTTCCTGCGCGAGTGCGATCTCGTGAAATTCGCGCACGTGATCCCGAGCCAGGAGACGATCGGGCAGGCGCTGTCGGCGGCCGTGCGCTTCGTCGAGGAGACGCGCGAGCCCGTCGGCGGCACGCCGGCCCCGGTCGCGGTCCCGGAGCCTGCGCGATGAGCGGTCTCGAATTCCGCGACCCGATCTTCCTGCTGCTGGCGCTGCTCGCCCCGGTCATCTTCGTGTGGGCGCGCGCGAGCGGTTCGGTGGTCCGCTATTCGAGTCTGTCGCTGCTGGCCGGCACGCCCGGTTCGTGGCGGATCCGGCTGCTGCCCCTGCCCGCCCTGATGCTCGCCGCCGCCGCCATCGCGCTGGCGATCGCGTTGGCGGGACCGCGCACCGGGGACGCCAGCACGACCGTGCATCGCGAGGGCATCGCGATGGTGCTGGTGGTGGACCGATCGGGATCGATGAATGCGCGCGACTTCGTCGAGGACGATCAGAGCGTCGATCGGCTGGCCGCCGTGAAGCAGGTGTTGCACCGGTTCCTCGGCATCGATGGAGGTGCCGGTCGCCCCGACGATCTGGTCGGGCTCGTCACGTTCGCCCGCTTTGCGGACAGCGTCGCGCCGCTCACCCTCGACCACACCAACCTGGTCTCGATCCTCGACGACATCCAGATCGTCGTCGAGCAGGACGAAGACGGAACCGCGGTCGGCGAAGGACTGGCACTCGCCGTCGAGCGTCTTCGGCGGCATCCCGCGAAGAGCCGCGTGGCGATCCTGCTGACCGATGGCGTCAGCAACACCGGCGACATCTCGCCGGGGCAGGCCGCCGAACTCGCCGCCGCCCACGACATCAAGGTCTACACGATCGGCGCGGGGCGCACCGGACAGGCTCCGTTCCCGATGCAGTGGCGCGGCCAGACCGTGCTGCGGCAGGCCTTCGTCGAACTCGACGAGAAGAGCCTCCAGCAGATCGCCGAGCGGACCGGCGGCCGCTATTTCCACGCCGAGAACGTCGACGCGCTCGCCGAGGTCTACCGTGAGATCGATCAGCTCGAGCGCAGCGAGATCGTCGAGTTGCGAACGATGCAGTACGACGACCACTATGCGTCGTTCGCCGCCGCCGGAGCCGGCCTGATCGTCGGTGCGGCGCTGCTCGCGCAGAGCCTGCTGCGGAGGCTGCCGTGAGCGGGCTTGAATTCGCCGAGCCGCAGTACATCCACGCACTCTGGGGCGTCGTGCTGGCGCTGGCTGTGCTCGTCTGGCTCGAGGCCCGAGGCGGGAGACTGCTCGGCGACTTCGTCGGCCCGGCCATGCAGTCGCGGATCGTCGACCGCACACCGGAGTGGCGACGCCGCACCCGGCTCGGGCTGATCGCGGTTGCGCTCGTCGCGATCGTGATCGCCCTGATGCGCCCGCAGTGGGGTGTCGAGTTCGTCCGCTCGCGCCAGATCGGCGCCGAGATCATGATCGCCCTCGATGTGTCGCGCTCGATGCTGGCCGAGGACGTGGTGCCGAACCGCCTCGAACGGGCCAAGGCCGAGATCCGCGACCTGCTCCCTTATCTCCAGGGCGACCAGGTCGGGTTGATCGCTTTCGCGGGACGCGCCACGGTGCTCTCGCCCCTGACCCCGGACTTCGGATACCTGCGTCTCGTGCTCGACAACGTCGACAGCGGCAGCGTGGCCCGCGGCGGTACGCGCCTCGAAGAGCCGATCCGCAAGGCGATGGCGGGTTTCGGGCCGGCGGGCGATCTGGCGCGGGTGATCCTGCTGATCACCGACGGCGAAGACCACGACTCCTTCCCCGTCGATGCCGCGCGAGAAGCGGCCGAGCAGGGCATCCGCATCCTCGCGATCGGATTCGGCGACGAAGCCGGCAGCGAGATCTTCATCACGGACCCGGCGTCGGGTGCGCGGCGCGCCATCAGCGATGCCGACGGTCGACCCGTGCGGTCGCGCCTCGATGGCGAACTGCTGCGCGAACTCGCGCTCGTGACCGAGGGTGCCTACGTGCCGGCGGGTACCGGGGTGCTCGATCTCGAATCGATCTTCGAAGCCCACATCCGCCCGCTGATGCGGGCCGAGGGCGCCGAGACGGAGCGCACGATCCGTCACGACGCCTTTCAGTGGCCGCTGCTCGTGGCGTGGCTCGCGTTGCTCGGCGCGGTGATCGCCGGCCGCGGCCGGCACACACTGCTCGCCGGCCTCGCACTCGCGCTGTGCGCCATCACACCTTCGAGTCCAGCACTCGCGCAGGCGCCGACGTCGGGACTCACCGACGAAGATCGACCCGTGCAGGGGACGAGTCCGTCCGACCCGAGCGGGACCGCCGGCGCGCAGGCGACGAAGTCGATCGAGATTCCCGAGGTCCCGCGCGAGGCGTTCAACGTGGGCGTCGCCGCACTCGAAGCGAATGCCCTCGACGATGCCGAGCGCGCGCTCGCCGCAGCCCGTCAGACCGCGCGCGGCGATGGCGAGACGCGCTATCGCGCCAGCTACGACCTCGGCTGGCTAGAGGCCGCGCGCGCCGAAGCACTGCGGGCCGACGAGCCCGCGAAGGCTCTGCAATCCCTCGAGCGCGCCGCGGAGTGGTTCCGTGAAGCGATCTCGATCCGGCCCGACGAAGAGGCACCGCGCCGCAACCTCGAGATCGTGCTGGCGCGGGCGCTCGCGCTCGCCGACACGCTCGCCGAGCGCGACTCGAAGACCCTCGAGCAGCGCCTCGACGCGCTGATCGAGGGGCAGCGCGCACTCAATCGGGGCGCCCGTGCGCTGGTCGAGATCCTGCAGGCGAGCGACGACCCGAGCGCCGGCGACGCGCTGCGGGGCGACTTCAAGCGTCTCACCGTGGAGCAGCGCGAGCGGCTCTCCGAGGCGGGCGAGATCGCCGATCTTGCCGGCGACGAACTGACGCAGCTGAACGCGATCTCGGAGTCCGATCGCACCCCGGAACAAGCCATGCGGATCGCGCAGCTCGAGAGCCTGCTCGACCACCAGCACCGCGCCCGCGAGCGCATGGGCCAGACCCGCAGTCAGCTGCGACGCCGCCAGGCCGAGCGCGCCCATCGCCGGGGCATGACCGCTCTCGAGAATCTGAAGCGCGCCCGCGAGCAGCTCCTCGACCCCGTCCGCCTGCTCGACGGGCTGCAGGTCGATGCGTCTGCGCTGGCCGCCGAGACCCGGGCGCTGGCTCTCGCGGGAGCCGGCGCTCCGATCGGAGCGAGCGAGCCCGCTCCGGTCCTGCCCGACTGGCTCGATGTCGAGTATCTCGCAGAGCTCCAGACTTCGATCACCGAGCGGACACGCGAACTCGATGCCCGATTTGCGGCCGCACGCAGCGCAGCCAGCGACGAGCTGAGCGCCGAGCAGCGTGCCGCGATCGAAGCCATCACGACGGCGGCTCCCCATGTGCACGACGCCGGCGAGCGATTCAGCGAAGCGGGCCAGGCGCTCGCGATCGACGACGGGCTCGTCGCCGTCGAGTCCCAGCTCGCGGGACTCGAGGCGCTGTCCCTCGCCCGCGAGCAGCTTCTCGATCTGCGCGGACTGATCGAGCTGAGCTACATGGACGAGCGTCGGATCCAGGGCTTCGTCGATCCCGAAACGACAACCGAAGCGGCAAGCGGCTCGGCCTCTGATCCCGGAGCCGACGCCGAGCCGATCCCGCTCGAAGAAATCGCGCCGGCCCTGGTCGCCCTGCAGCAGCGCAATCTCGAGCGCGCGGCCCGGCTGGCCAGACTGCTCGCCGATTCGGTCCCGGAGATCGATGCGGCCGCGGCCGGAGCGACGGCCGCCGATCCTGCCGCACAGGAACAGCTCGCCGCCGAGCGCGCGCGCCTCGAGGCGGCGGACGGTCTGCTGGCCCTCACCGAGTCGGCGATGCGCGGAACCGCCGAGGCGCTCGCTCGGGTCCCGACAGACCCGGCCGCCACGGCGCAGAGCCGGGATCGCGTGGCGACCGCCGTGAAGGGTCTCGAGAGTCTCCGCCGTCTCTACTTCACGATCGTCGAACACCTGCGCGACGCCGCGCGGCGGGAGATCGAGATCGCCGACGAGACCGAGTCGGCCGGAGGAAGACCGCCCGAGCAACGCGCCGCGGCGTTCGAGCTCGTCGCCTCGCGACAGTCCGAACTCGCCGAGTCGACCCGCAGACTCGCGGATGCACTCCACGAGCAGGCACTTGCCGGGCCGCCCGTGGCGACCGGCGGCGAGCCCGTCGATCCCGCCGTGGTCGAGCAAGGGGCCGAGCAAGCGGCCGAGCGACTCACCCGGGCCGCCGAACTGGTGCTGAGCGCGAGCGGCGAGATGACCACGGCGGCAGCCGGTCTGTCGCCGGAGGGAGCGGAGCCCGACGTGGACGCGATCCGGGCCGTGCAGGACGACTCGGTCGAGCATCTCGCCGAGGCGATCGCGATCCTCGAGCCTCCGAAACAACAGGAGCAGCCGCAGCAACAGGATCAGCAACAACAGTCGGAGCAGCAGGACGGACAGGAAGGAGAATCCCAGGATCCGAAATCCGGCCAGGAATCCGAAACCGGTCAGCCAGAGGGCGAACCGTCGCAAGCCGAGTCCGCCGCGGCCGAGCAGGCTCGGCAGGCCGAGGCCGAACGGGCGGCCGACCCGGGCCAGTTGCTGCAATCCGTGCGCGACCGCGAAGCCGAACGCCACCGCCGCCGCACCCGGGGTCAGAGCGGCTACGAACCCGTCGAGCGGGACTGGTAGGTTCTCGCGCCATGATCCGACCCGTCAGCCAGCGAAGACGCGCACTCATCGCCTCGGTGACGGGTCTGCTCGCCTGGTCGCTGGCTGGCGCCGCCACGGCCGCGATCGAGACCCAGCTGCAGCTCGAGCGGGGTCCGCACTATGTCGGCGAGCCCGTCGAGATCCACTTCCGGCTCAGCGGCATCCAGCGCGAACCCGAGCCGACCTGCGAGGTCGATCCGCCGGATGGCGCCTCGCTCGTGCTGACCGCCATCGCGCCGAGCTTCAGCACGTCGGTGCAGATCATCAACGGACAGATGACGCGCACTGAGAGCATCACCTTCGTGTGCCAGTTCCAGTTCATCGCGCAGCGTCCCGGCCAGTTCCACCTGGCTCCGTTCCGCGCCGAGCAGTCGGGCACCCGCCTGCAGTCGAACCCCCAGGTGCTCCTCGTCGAAGACGTCCCCCTCGACCCCTCGGTCCGCATCCGGATCGTGTTGCCCACGAAATCGACCTACATCGGCCAGCTGGTTCCGATCCGGATCGAGTGGTGGCTCGAGGAATCGCTGCAGGACAAGATCCTCCAGTACGCGATCCGCAGTCCTCTCTTCGACGACGCGGATGCGTTCCACTTCCTCGATGACCAGATCGCGATGACCGGCGATCAGAGCCTGCAGATCCACACCCCGACCGGCGAACTGGCCCTGCGCGCGAATCTCGAGCGACGAAGCGAGGCGGGACGGAACTATCTCGTGCTGTCTGCCGAACGGCGCATGGTGGCGCTGCGCAGTGGCGACTTCGAGTTCGAGCCGGCGACGGTCACGGTCGAGGAAGTCACGCGCTGGCAACGCGATCTGTTCGGTTCGCGGCGGCCGGCGGACACCCGACGGCTGTTCGACCGCGACGAGGCGATCGGCCTCGAGGTCGCTGCCGCACCCGCGGAAGGACGCCCGGACAGCTTCGGCGGCGCGATCGGTCGCGGCTTCTCGCTCGACGTGACCGCCGACCGCAGTGTCGTGCAACTCGGCGATCCGATCACGCTCCGCATGCGGGTGCGCGGTGACGGCCAGTTGTCGATGGTGGGGCTGCCGCCCCTGGATCGACCCGATGCGCTGCCCCCGGAACAGTTCCGGATCGCCGAGGGAGACGGCTCGGGCGAGATCGTCGATGACGGCAAGCAGTTCGAGGTGGCGGTGCGCGTCCTCGACCCGTCGGTGCGCGAGATCCCGGCGCTCGAGTTCGCCTGGTTCGATCCGGAACTCGGCACGTATCAGACCACGCACTCGCAGCCGATCGCGCTCTCGGTGCGCCCCGCACAGGTGATCTCGGCGGACGACGTCGTGGCGGCCAGACCGGATCCGGCCGCGCAGGATGATCGCGAGCCCGAGGCCGGGGAGGCAGCCCGCGACGACGGGCCCGGCGCGTCCGGCAGCCTGTCCCTGGCCGGCGTCGACCTCTCGATCGAGCGCCGGTTGGAGCGGCTCGACGTACGACCCGCGTCGCCGCGCCTCGTCCAGGCTTCGCTCTACGGGGGTGGTGTCGCTCTGCTGGTGGGTGCGCTGCTCTGGCAGCGCCGCACGAAGGCCTCTCCGCGCGAGCGGCGACTTCGCGAACTCCACCACAGCCAACGCGCCCGCATCGACGCCGCTGCGAAGCGCCCGCGCCGCGAGGCCCTCGCCGAGATCGCGAGTGCGCTGCGCGAACTCTCGGCCGCCGATCCGGACCTGCGCAGCGACGCCATCGAGGCCTTCGTGCGCGACTGCGACGAGGTCCTGTATGCACCGACGATCGGTCTGGCAGCCGATGAATCCGCGCGGATCGCGCGGGCCGCGTGGCTCGCCGACGAGTGGTTGGAGCGGATCCGATGAGCTGCGACCACACGGGCATCCGAACGCACAGCCGCCGATCGCGCAGCGTCGCGTATGGCCTGTGGATCGCGAGTCTGCTCGCCAGCCTGCTCTTCACTGCGACGTCCGGCGTCGGCGCCGCCGAAGGTCCCGTCGATCCCCACGCCGCCACGGTCTCGCAGATCGAGCGGGCCATCGAGCGCTACACCCGGGCCATGGAGAGCGAGAGCCGCGACGAGCGGATCGCGCTGTTCGGCGAGGCCGAGAGGCTGTTCGCGGCGGCCGCCGACGCGGGCGCACACAGCGCCGATCTCGAGGCGAATCGGGGCAATGCGGCGCTGCAGGCCGAGCAGCTCGGCGACGCGATCCTCGCCTACCGCCGTGCGCTGTGGCTCGATCCGGCACACGACCGCGCGCGCCGGAACCTCACCCACGCACGCGAACTGCTGCCCGACGGGATCCCGAAGCCGGGTGACGGCGGGCTCGCCAGCACGTTCTACTTCTGGCACGACCGGATCTCGCTCGACCGGGCGCACAGCGTGGCGGCCGTCTGCTTCGCACTGGCCGCGGGCCTGTTCGCGGTGACGATCGTCCGCCGGGTTCCCGGGCTGCGCGTGATCGCAGCCGTCCTGTTCGCGGCCTGGGGCGCGCTGATGCTCTCGATCGCGCTCGATCCGGACGAGGATGGCACGAATGCCGCTGTCGTGACGGTGCCCGATGCGATCCCGCGCGCCGCCGACTCGATCAACGCGCCGCGTCTCTTCGGCGAGCCGCTGCCGGCAGGCACTGAATTGCGCATCCTCGAGGATCGCGGCGACTGGCTGCAGGTCGAGCTGTGGAACGGACGGAGCGCGTGGCTCGCCGCATCGGCGGTGACCCGCGTCGTCGAGGCAGCGCCCCAAGGCGGCGCCCGGAGCTGAGCCCCGGCCGCGGCTCAGTTGTTCTGGATCGACAGGCCGCCGTCCGCCATCAGGACCGCACCGTTGATGAAGGAAGCGGCGGGCAGCACCAGACCGAGCGTCGCGTGGGCGACCTCCTCCGGATCCCCGTAGCGGCCGATCGGGACGCGCCGGCGCGCGAACTTGTTCTTGGCTTCGTCGGGGATCGGGCGGGTCATGCCGGTCCGGATCGGCCCCGGGCACACGCAGTTGAACGTGACACCCGTGCGCGCGCGCTCCACCGCGAAGGCGCGCGTCAGGCCGATCACGCCGTGCTTGCTGGCCGTGTAGGCGCTGACGAAGGGCTGTGCGCCGACACCCTCGGTCGATGCGATGTTGACCACGCGGCCCGCACCGCTCTTCTCGAGGTGCGGCAGCGCGGCGCGGATCAGCCGCTGATGGGCGGTGAGATTGACCGCCAGCGTCCGCTCCCATGAAGACTCGTAGTCCGGCGAGTCGACGGGCGTCGGCAGACTGATCCCGGCGTTGTTGACGAGGATGTCGAGCCCGCCGAAGCGCGCCACGACGGCAGCCACCAGGTCGCGCACCGCCTCCGCGTCGCTCACATCCACCGCGTAGCCCTCGGCGTCACCCCCTGCCCCGCGGATCGCCGCGACGACGGGCGCCACGCCGTCGGCGCTGAGATCGACCACCGCGACGCGCGCTCCCTCGTCGGCGAACAGCCAGGCGGTCGCGAGCCCCATCCCGCTCGCGGCACCGGTGACGATCGCCACTTTGTCGCGGATCGATCGACTGAGTTTCGTGAGTCGCGCCAACCGGAACCTCTCGAGTCTTCGGGTTCGATCAGCCTAGCAGCGCGTCCATGGACCCAGGTCTGCGAGGGCGCATTGCGCCCTCGCCGATCAGCGCATCACGGTGCTGAGCGAGGCGCCGATGACGTAGAGCATCGCGAACGCAGCGCCCCAGGAGATCCAGCCGTTCTGCACCTTCTTCTCGATGCGCTCGCGCGAGAACAACACGAACGCGATCGTTCCCATGATGGCTGCGCTGTGCAGTCCGGCTGCGAGCGGAGAGATCGCCCCGGCACTCTCGAACGCGACACCGAGCGCCGATCCCACGAGCACCAGACCGACCAGCAGTACGACGCGCAGCGGGCCCGGAATGCTCCGCCAGGATTTCACGAGGCCTGATCCGCGCCCGGTCGGCGGCTCGGCGACGGCGGGCTCTGCCCCGTCGGCGAACGGGCCGAGACCCCGCGCGCGCAGTTCCCGCGTCGCGATGTCGATGAACTCGTCGTTGCGGGTCAGCACCAGATCCACGAGGCCCACGTAGCCGATCGGCAGGACCGGCGCGGCGTCCCAGACGCGGAGTTGCTGATACGGCCGGCTCGGATACGCGTGGTGGTCCGCGTGCCGCGACAACCCGATCAGCCCGTAGTAGGTGAACCACGAGTGTGTGTCCCAGGAATCGACCGGTCGGACGCGTCTGCCCGTCCTCGTGAGGCCCCAGTGTTCGAAGTAGTTGACCGCCTCGAGGAGCCGGATCGCCACGAAGGCCTGCAGCACGTAGGCGAAGAACGCGACCGGGCCGAACACGAAACCCACCGTGAACGCCATCCCCCAGCCCACGATCAGTCCGTGGACGATGCGGTTGCGGAGCATGCGCGGGTCGAGGAGCTTCATGTCCTCGTCGCCGAGGCGCTTCGCTTCGAGACGCCAGGCGCTGCGGAACTGCGCGGGAACGGTTCGTCGGAAGAATCCCTGGTAGGTCTCGCCGAAGCGTGCCGTCGCCGGATCCTCGGGCGTGCCCACCCGCGCGTGATGGCCGCGAAGATGTTCGGTGTAGAAGTGCTCGTACAGCACCGAGGCGAGCAGCAGGCGCCCGAGCAGTTGATCCGCCCTGCCCTTCCGGTGGATCAGTTCGTGGGCGGTGATGATCGAGAAGCCCGAATTCCCGCCGACGATCACGAACACCATCGCCATGTCGAGCGAGAAGAACTGCTGCTGACTGAACATCACGACGAGCCCGTAGAGGATCGCGAAGTGGATGCCGACCAGCGCGTACACGATCAGATCGAAGGGCCACGCGGGCAACGTCTCGACCGGTTGTCGGCGCTCGTGGCGCGGCTGCACGTCCAGCCAGTGGAAGATCGCGAAGGGCGCGATGAAGAGCGGCGCCACATACCAGGCATGGGGCCCGGTCCAGACATACGTGAGCGCGCCGAGGGGGATCAGGAATGACATCAGATGCCCGAGCCAGATCGCGGAGACCTCACTCGGCGCGAGTGTCGTCTCCGCCGGTACACCGATCGTCGCGCTGGCCATCTGTCTCTCCTGCCCGGGCTGCCTGCCCGGAAATTCGGTCGATCCCCTCCCCCGGCCTGAGCGGCATCAAAGGGCGATCGGTCCATCACATACGCATCGGTATGTGGAGCCCGAGCATGACTGCAAACTGCTCGATCCGCAATGCCGGGGGGCCGGGGGGCGGCGATCGACCCTCTTCAGGAGTCGGGACCGCGCAGCCGCTGCCTCTCCCACAGCTTGGCGTACTTGACGAACACGTGGAACGCGGTCGCCACCGCGATCACGAGCCCCGGAACGCCGTCGAGGAAACCCCGGCGCAGCAGATAGGCGCGCACGAACCGTGCCGGCGGTCGGGCCACGAGATCGACCAGGCGGACGCGGCGTCCCTCGCGATCGAGGGCGCGCGCCGCCTCGTCGCTGAAGTGCTGGATGCGGTCGATCTGATCGGCGAGATCGCGGTAGCTGTAGTGCTCGAGCGGGGTGGCGACGCGCAGCCGCTGGCCGTCGACTTCGATGCGTCCATGCGGATTGCGCCCGACGAAGCGCGCCCGGGAACGACGGAAGGCGCGCAGCGTCCAGTCGGGATGGAAATCGCCGTGACGGATCCAGCGCCCGAGGTGGTAGGTGAGGCGGTCGATCTCGATGCCCGCCACCGCGGGCGACGCATCGCGGATCGCAGCCTGCAACTCGGCGGCGAGTGCCGGCGGGATGACCTCGTCGGGATCGACGATCAGCACCCAGTCGTGGGTCGCCAGCCCGACGCAGTGGCTCTTCTGCTCGATGTCGCCCGCGTAGGGACGCACCTCGCAGCGATCGGCCCGTTCGAGGGCGATCTTCTCGCTGCCGTCGCGACTCCTGGCATCGACGACCATCACCAGTTCGTCGGCGAACCGGATCGAATCGAGGCAGCGGGGAAGCTCGCTCTCCTCGTTGCAGGCGATCACGCAGGCGCTGATCGAGGGCGTCATCCGCGCACGCGATCCACCGAGAGGACGCCCTTCACGCGGGCGATCTCCCGGAGCACCGCATCGAGGGTCCGGGTATTCGAGACCCACAGCTCGTAGCTCTGCTGCGCGTGGCTCTTGTCGTCGGTGGTCACCTTCACGCCGGCGATGTTGATGCCGGCGGCGGAGATCGCATTCGTGACCTTGGCGAGGATCCCCGGTCGATCGCGGGACGTGACGAGGACGCGCACTTTCCGCGGCACCGTGCTCACGCTGTCCCACTCGACGTCGATCCGACGCTGCGGATCGAGTTCGAAGATGCGGGGACAGCTGCGGGAATGCACCGTCACCCCGCGACCGCGGGTCACGAAGCCGACCACGTCGTCACCCGGCAGCGGATCGCAGCAGCCGCCGAATCGCACGAGCACGTCAGCCTGTCCGCTGACCCGGATGCCGCTCTGCGGCGAGGCATCGCGGGGCGTCCGCTTGAAAAGCCCGAGCAGGCGTCCGCTGACGGGCAGAGGCTTGCTGTCGGGCTGCTTCGGCGCCACCTCTTCGCCCCGGAGCTTCTGCAGGACCGCCCCGGCGGCGACCTTCCCGTAGCTGATCGCCGCGAAGAGATCGTCGACGCTGCCGCCGCGGATCTCGCTCTTTGCCACCGTGGCGAGCTCACCCGAGGTCTCGAGCTGGCCGAGCGACAACCCGGCGCGACGCAGTTCGCTGGAGAGGATCTCGCGGCCGAGTTCGCGCGCACGGCTGCGATCGGTGGCGCGGATCGCGTGGCGGATGTGGTTCCGCGCCTTGCCGGACGCCACGAACTCCAACCAGTCCTTGCGCGGTACCTGATGTTCGCTGGTGATGATCTCGACCGTGTCGCCATCCACCAGGAAGTGGCGCAGCGGCACCAGCTTGCCGTTCACCTTGGCGCCCGCGCAGTGATCCCCGATCTCGCTGTGGATCGCGTACGCGAAGTCGATCGGCGTCGAACGGCGCGGCAGGTTCATCACCTCACCCCGCGGCGTGAAGACGAAGACCTCGTCCGGGAAGAGATCCATCTTCACCGCATCGAGGAACTCGTGGGGGTCGGCGAGCTGGCTCTGCCATTCGAGCAGCTGGCGAAGCCAGTTGAAGCGCTCGTCGTGCTGGTGGTCCTCGGTGTGCCCGGACTTGTACTTCCAGTGTGCCGCGATGCCGTACTCGGCATCGATGTCCATCTCGTCCGTGCGGATCTGCACCTCCATGCGCTCGCCGTAGGGGCCGATCACCGTGGTGTGGAGAGACCGGTAGCCGTTCGGTTTCGGATTGCCGAGAAAATCCTTGAAGCGCGAGGGCACCGGGCGCCAGGTGCCGTGGATGATGCCGAGCGCCGTGTAGCAGGATTCGGGCGGGCCATCGATCACGACCCGGAACGCGATCAGGTCGTACATCTGGTCGAGGCTGATGTCCTGGGCCTGCATCTTCTTGTAGATCGAGGCGAGTTCCTTGAGACGTCCCTTGACCTCGGTCTGCAGACCCGCCTCGAGGAGCTTCGACGAGACGACTCCGATCACCTCCTCGATGTACTTCTCGCGCTCCTTGCGATTGCCGGTGAGCTGGCGTTCGAGGTCCTCCGCGACTTCGGGATGCAGCGTGCGGAACGCGAGGTCCTCGAGTTCCTGCATCATCCAGCGGATTCCGAGGCGATGCGCGAGCGGCACGTAGATGTCGAGGGTCTCCTGCGCGATGCGATGACGCGACTCGTCCTGCATGAACCCGAGCGTCCGCATGTTGTGGAGACGGTCGGCGAGTTTGATCAGCAGGATGCGGATGTCGGTCGACATCGCGACGAGCATCTTGCGGAAGTTCTCCGCCTGCCGTTCGCGCGCGCTCTTGAATTCGATCTTCGCGATCTTGGTCAGACCTTCGACGAGGAACGCGACCTGTTCGCCGAACAGCCGGGTCAACTCTTCGCGAGTGGTGAGCGTGTCCTCGAGGGTGTCGTGGAGCAGGGCCGCCGCGACGGTGACCTCGTCCATGCGCAGGTCGACGACGAGTCCGGCGACTTCGAGCGGGTGGATCAGGTACGGCTCACCGGACAGACGCTCCTGACCCTCGTGCACCTTCGCGGAGAACACGTAGGCGCGCTGCAGCAGCTCGAGATCCATGTTCGGGCTGTACTCGAGGATCCGGTCGACGATGTCGTTGAAGCGCAGCAAGCGAGACCGATTCTCCTTCCAGATCAGGTAGTTGTATCGAGTCTACTCAGACGGTCGGGCGCCGGCAAATCGGCAGGCTCCCAGGCTCACCCATCGGCCGATCCGGAGCCACGCACGAGCCCCGGGCGAGCGTCGCTCCGCCCCTCCGCGCCGGCCTCCCGCCAGGCGGCCAGGACGACGTCCCGGCCGTGCGCGGCGCGGATCGCAGCCAGCGCTTCTGCGCGGCCGTCCCGCTCGGCGGCGATGATCGCCAGCACCGACCTGATCGCCTGCTCGAGATCGTCGTTCACCACCGCATAGTCGAAGAAGCGGATCGCTGCGAGTTCGCGGTCCGCGACGCCGAGGCGCCGCTCGATCGCGTCCTCGCTGTCGGTCCCGCGTCCGCGCAGGCGCTGCTCGAGCACCTTCATGCTCGGGGGTAGCAGGAAGATGAAGCGCGCGTCGGGACGGCGTTCCCTCACCTGGGCCGCCCCCTGCACCTCGATCTCGAGCAGCACATCGCGACCGCGATCCTCCGTCGGCCCGCGCAGCGCCTCGTGGCTCGTTCCATAGTTCTGACCGCCGTACTCCGCGTGCTCGACGAAGCCGCCCCGCTCGACGAGCTGCCGGAATCCGGCCGGCGAGACGAAGTGGTAGTCGACGCCGTCCCGCTCGCCGGCCCGTGCCTTCCGGGTGGTGTGGGAGACCGAGAACTCGAGCAGGGGATCCCGCGCGAGACAGGCGCGACAGACCGTGGTCTTGCCCGTGCCCGAGGGCGCCGCCACCACGAACGGGATCCCGACGCGGCCCGGCCCGCTCATTCGCCGAGCTCCGGTTCGCCACCGTGTTCGAGGCGGGTCGCGATCGTCTCGGGATTGATGGCGGACAGGATCACATGGTCGCTGTCGGTGACCAGGATCGAGCGCGTGCGACGGCCTTCGGTGGCGTCGATCAGCTTGCCGCTCTGGGACGCCTGCTCGCGCAGCCGACGCATCGGCGAAGAACCGGGCGAGACGATGGCCACCACCCGGGACGCGGCCACCAGATTGCCGTAGCCGATGCTCACCAGCGTCGGAATCGCGGGAATGCGCGGCTCCGGCTGCGCGCCCCGAATCGGTCGACGTCCGCCCTTCGTCGTCCCGCTACTCAATGTTCTGCACCTGTTCCCGGATCCGCTCGATCTCGGTCTTCAGTTCGACGACCTGATGGGCGAGCGGAGCATCGTTGGCCTTCGAACCGACGGTGTTCGCTTCCCGACCAAGTTCCTGCAACAGGAAATCGAGGCGACGCCCGATCGGACCTTCTCCGCCTCCGCCCGAGAGGATCGAGCGGAACTGGTCGACGTGACTGCGCAGCCGCACGAGTTCCTCCGTGATGTCGAGCCGATCTGCGGCGATCACGATTTCCTGATGCAGGCGCGCGTCGTCGTACAGCCCGCTGTCCTTGGCGATCTGCTCGGTCCGCTTGCGCAGCCGCTCGCGCACCGCCTGCACGACCAGCGCCGAGCGGGTCTCGAAGAACTCGACCAGGGAGACGATCGTGCCGAGTCGCCCCTCGAGTTCGCGGACGAGGTTCTGCCCCTCTTCGCAGCGCATCGCGACCATCGCATCGAGCGCGGTCCGCATGCCGCGCTGCAGGGCGACGACGATTTCTTCCGCGGGCAGCCCCGCTTCGTCGAAGCGCATCACCCCCGGCAGGCCCATCAGGGTCGAGACGTCGAGCGCGCCCGACAACCCATGCTGATCGGTCAGTCGCCGGGCTGCGGCGACGTACTGACCCGCTACGTCCGCATCGATCCGGATCGCGGAGTCCGACCGGCCGGGATCCGAGGGGGTGAGCGTGACGTCGACCTTGCCCCGTCCGATCCGCTCCTGCACGAGCGATTTGGCCAGTCCCTCGTGGTCCGACAGCGGACGCGGCACGCGCACGCGGATGTCCAGATGACGGTGATTGACGCTGCGGATCTCGATGTCGAAACTTCGGCCCGCCACTTCGAACGCGGCCCGTCCGAAGCCCGTCATGCTCTGGATCATGCATTCTCCCGGAAGGCATCGATGATCTCGGAGAGGCGTTCTCCGACTTCCTCCCGATGCGCGGATGCGGTTCCAATCTTACCGACCACGACCCCGGCCGCCGCATTCGCGATCAGCGCCGATTCGAGCAGCGAACCGCCGGCGAGTCGCGCGAGCCAGATAGCCGCCATCGTGGTGTCGCCCGCACCCTGGACGTCGAAGATCTCCCGCACCGCGGTGGGGACATGGATCGGCGCCTCGCCGGCTTCTGCGATCGTCATCCCGCCCGCACCCTCGGTGATCGCGAGATCCGCGCCCGGCACGCGGGCGCGCAGCCGATCGATCAAGTGCAGCGAATCGCCGATCGCCGTCTCCGCCGCGCCGACGAGCCTCGCCGCCTCGGCCCGGTTCGGCTTGACGAGGGCAGCGCCCCGATAGCCGATCAGGTCGTGCTTCGGGTCGACGGCCACCGGGATCCCGGCCCTCGTGAAGCGGCCGATCAGCGATCGCGAGAATGCCCGGGGCAGCATGCCCTTCCCGTAGTCGACCAGGACGACGCCCCGAGCCTTCGCCGAGGTGCGTTCGAGCCCGTCCAGGATCTCCGCGCGGGTCTGCGACGAGATCGGTGTCTCGGTCTCGCGATCGATGCGCAACATCTGCTGTCCCCGCGCCACGACCCGCGACTTCGCGCTGGTGGGACGTGCCGGGTCGATCACCAGATCGATCTCGATCCCGTCGGCGAGAGCCAGCTCGGCGATGCGCTGACCGGCCGCGTCATCGCCCACGACTCCGACCAGGCTGCAGCGGGCGCCGAGTGCCACCAGATTGCGCGCCACGTTGCCCGCACCTCCGAGCGCGAAGGACTCGCGCTCCACGCGGACGACCGGAACCGGCGCCTCGGGACTGATCCGCTCGCTGACGCCCCATAGATAGGCGTCGAGCAGCACGTCACCGATCACCAGCACCTGCTGGCGCGCCATGCGGACGAGCAGTGACTCGAGCCGAGCCACGTCGATCCTGCCCCGCCTGCGCCCCGACATCGACGACGCTCTCCTGTCCAATCCGCCGCCGCGTCCATCGGATCCAGCGGCGCGGCCGCCAAGAGTCGCGCCGATCAATCCACCCCACAAGCCGCAGACGCTCCGGAGCGGGATCCGGGCGTCGTTCGACTTGGCACCGACAACCCCTGCCCGGCCGGGCGACCGGCCAGATGCCAGGCCAGCAGCGTCCGCCGCTCGACGAAACGGCGACGCAGACCAGCTGAGACCGTGCTGCCGAGCGCGAGGAAACCGAGCACGAGCGCACCGCGTACGCTGCGGATCGCGACCGCGATGCGCATCGCCGCGATTCCCCGTCGCTCTGCGAGAAAGCGATAGAGCGAACGGTGGTATTCGATCCGGCTGGCCGCCGGAGCGATCCGCTTGCTGCTCGAGCCCGCGGCGTGCACGACCCGCGCCTCCGGGACCAGCTCGACCGCGAAGCCCGCGCGCGCCGCACGCCAGCAGAGATCCGTCTCCTCGAGATAGAAGAAGTACGCGTCGCAGAAGGGACCCACCCGCTCGATCACACTTCGCCGTGCGAACAACGCCGCTCCCTGGACCGCCTCGACGGCGATCGGTCGCTCGCCGACGAGTCGCTTCGCCGGCCTTCGCCGCGGTCGGATCCAGTCGAGCAGGAAGCCCGGCACGAACTCGTCGAGCAACGACGGGAACGCATGCGCGGAGTGCTGAGGACGACCATCTGCATGCAGGAGCTGCGGTGCGACGATGCCGACCCGGGGATGCGTGGCGAGGTGGCGCCAGCACACGATGAGCGCCTTCGCGTCGATCCGCGCATCGCTGTTCAGCCAGAGAAACACGTCGCCGCTGGCCGCCGCGAAGCCCGCATTCGCGCCGACCGCGAAGCCACCGTTGTCGGGCAGGACGACGACCCCGACGCTCGGGTACTGCGCCCGGACGGCTTGCGCCGTGCCGTCCTGCGAGCCGTTGTCGACCAGCCACACTTCGCTCGCAACAGCGGTTGCGGTGCAGAACTCCGAGGCCGCCGCGACGGCGGCATCGAGGCAGGCGAGGGTCAGCTCGCGCGTGTTCCAGCTGACGACGACGATCGAAAGACCGCTCACGCGGAGCGGCCCGCATCCGGGATCGCCCACAGCGGGGCGCTTCGCGCTCGTTCGAGATGCCGCCGTGCGAGCGCGATCACCGGGGCTGCGGCGATTCCCGTCATGCAGCGGTGGTCGATCGGACACTCGCGCAGATAGCAGGGCCGGCAGGATTCGTCGCGCTCGACCACATCGACGAGTTCGAGGTTGCGCGGAGTCTTGGCCACGCTCGTCGGACCGAAGAACACGATGCAGGGCACACCGAAGGCGACGGCCACATGACGCGCGCCCGCATCGTTGCAGACCAGCAGCGACGCACGTCGGATGACCGCCTTGAGGACGCCGAGATCGAGCTGCCCGGACAGATCGATCGACGGCGCGCGCATCGCAGCGGCGACCCGGGTGCACAGACCCGATTCGGTCGGCGAGCCGAGCAGGATCACGCGCGCTCCGTCGTGCACGAGGGCGCGGCCGAGTTCGGCGAAGCGCTCGGCGGGCCAGCACTTGGAGGATCCGTAACCGGCACCGGGTGCCAGCGCGACGATCGGCATCGCGTCCTCGACGACGCCATGACGTTCGAAGCAGCCGGTCGCCGCGCGTTCCTCCGCGGCGGTCGTGCAGAGGCGCAGCGAACCGTCCTCGCTGTGGATCCCGATCGCGTCGAGCAGCCCGAGCACATGACGCTCGCGTGCGATCAACCCGCCGGAACGCCGATGCTCGTCACGCGGCACGGCGAGATCGAGCAGAGCAGCGCGTCCACCGCGCCGGTAGCCGACCACCCGTCGCGCGCCCGACACGCGCAGCAGGAGCGCCGATGAGAACGAATCCGGCAGACAGAGCCCGAGATCGTATCCACCGGAGCGGCGCGACGCGCGGGCGCCTTCGACCAGATCCCGCAACCGCCAGGCGGAGCGGCGCAGCACGATGCAGCGGTCGACATCGGGAGATCCGGCGAGCACGGGCTCGAGCCCTTCGCGCAGCTGCACGCTGATCGTGGCCTCCGGAGAGGCCGCACGCAGGGCCCGCAGCCCGGGCGTCGCCATCACCAGATCGCCGAGCCAGTTCGGTGCGCGCACGAGGATCTGCTGCGCGACTTCATGCCCGACGCTCACGCGGCACGCCACGGCAGCGAAGTGCGGACATCGGCGCATCCGGCGAGCAGAGCGCGCGCCGCTTCGACGACCGGCTCGACCGTCACCGCATCCATGCAGACCGGCGTCCCGCAGCCGCGGCGGCAGGGACTGCACGGGACCGGCACGCGCACGACACGACTCGGTGTCGAGGCGAACGGCGCGTTCTCGACGGGATCCGTCGGGCCGAGGATCTGGACGACCGGCGTGCCGAGCAGGGCGGCGAGATGCAGCGGCCCGCTGTCGCTCCCGATGAACAGCGGTGACATCTCGAGCAGGGCCGCGAGTTCTGCCAGATCCCGGCTGGCCGGAGCGAGCCGGGCTGCTCCGTGCGAAGCCGCCACGATCTCGCGGGCCAGGCGATGCTCTGCTTCGTCGGGACCGCTCGTCACCAGACAGCGAGCTCCTGTCTCGCCGGCGAGCCGGCGGGCCAGCGCGGCGAACCGCTCGGGCGCCCAGCGCTTGTAGTCGGTCCCGGGGCTGGATCCGGGATGCAGCACCACCCCCGCAATCCCGCCTTCGAGACGCGCGGTCACGGATTCTTTCGCCGCGCGGGGCACCGCCAGGAACGCGCTCATCGTGTCGGGCTTGTTGAGAGTGTCGGGCTTATTGGAAGTCTCGCCCGCGAGACTGGCGACGATCCCGGCATTGCGTTCGTATCGGCTCCGCTCGAGGGGACCGAGGTCGGCGCGATGCGTCATCAGGAGCCAGCTGCCCTCGCGTGCGTGGGGCGGCGCGGCACCGACCCGGATCGGCGAACCGGTCGACCAGGCGAGCACGCCGCTCTTCAGGATTCCGTGGAAGTCGATCACGAGATCGAAGCGCGGCGCCCTCAGCGCCCCGCTCAGGTGGTGCAGCACGCTCGCCAGTCGGTCGATGCGACCCGATCGGATCTGCCGGACCAGTTCGGCACGCGGAAACACGAGCACGTCGTCGACCGCGGGCGCCAGCGCGACCAGGCCCGCCGACGCCGGCTCGACCAGCCAGGTGATCCGGCTCGCGGGATACAGATCCCGCAGCCGAGCCACTGCCGGAATCGTGCGCACGACATCACCGAGGGCGCCGAGTCGGATCACCAGGATCCGCTCGGCCAACGGCGGAACGCGCAGCACGTTCGGGCAGCGTGACATCGTGATCCAGGGCGTGGAGGTGAACGTCCGAAGCGGGAGGGAGTAGGATACTCGGGCATGCGCGTTCCGCGAATCCTCGCTCTCGAGTTCACCCGTGAGACCGCGCTCTACACCGCGCTGGGATTCCTGGCCGTGGTGCTGCTGCTGACCAGCCAGAATCTCGTCACACGACTCGACGATCTCACGATGATCGGAATGACGGCCGCCGACTTCGCCGCCGTCCTCTGGTCGCTGATCCCCGTGCTGGCTTCGTATGCGACTCCCATCGCCCTCGTGTTCGGACTGCTGCTCGCCCTCCAGCGGATGTCCGGTGACGGTGAGATCCTCGCGATGCAGAGCTGCGGGATCGGGATCGGTCCGCTGCTCGGCCCCGCCATCGCGCTCGGAGCCCTGGCCGCACTGCTGAGCGCGTGGTTGATCATCTCGGTCGAGCACGGCGCGCGGAGCGAGATGGTGGCGATCTTCGAGAGGACCGCGACGAAGGGCGGCATCCTCGAGCCGGGACGCTTCCGCGTGATCGGCGATCGACTCGTCTTCGTCGATGGCCGGGATCGAAAGGGCGGGCTCGAGGGAGTCATGATCGCCGACTACTCGAATCCGGCCCGGCTGCTGCGGATCTTCGCCGAACGGGGCCGCCTGGTGTTCGACGACGCAGGCGACGTCCTGCGGTTCGAGCTGTCCGAAGGCGACATCCAGATCGTCCCGCAAGCCGCCGATCCGGGCGACGAGCAGCGGATGTCGTTCGAAGAACTCTCCTACGCGTTCGACATCGGCGGCCTGCTCGGCCGCGCCTACTCGCCCGTGCGACCGCGCCAGATGAGTCTCGACGACCTGCGCGCGGTACTCGAGCGCGCCGAGCGAGGGGACGCCCTGTTCGGACTCGATGAACGTGATCCGATCGAATACGCGATCGAGATCCAGCGCCGCTTCGCACTGCCGCTCGCGCCGCTGCTGTTCTCGATCGCCGCGGTCCCGCTCGGGCTGCGGGTGCGGCGCGGCGGGCGATCGACCGGCATCGTGCTGTGCGCCGCACTCGTCGGGAGCTACTACGCGTTGATTGCGGGCGGGCAGGTGCTGGCCCGCAGCGGTGTCGTGGGGCCGGCGTTCGGGCTGTGGGCGCCGACGCTGGTCTTCGCGTCCGTCGCCCTGTTCCTGCTCGCGCGCACCGGGCGGGGCGTCGCCGAGTGATCGCCGAGCCGCAACCGACCGGGATCGGGCTCGCAGCGCTCGAGCGCACGGGCCCTGATTTGCGCGAGCATCGAAGCGGTGCGGCGATCTGGCTCACGACGGCCGAATGGGAAGAGGCCGGGCGCGCCCTCGGACTGCCCGATCCCGCCGCGGTCGCGCGGTTGCTCGCGCCAGTGGAACCGCACACCGGGGGCCCGGTCGGGCGAGCGGCCACCCGGATCGAGCCGGTCGTCGGATCGGATCATCGGCTGCACGTGCGGCGCGTGTTGCGCGGCGGATGGATCGCACCCCTCTGGCGCGGTCGGATCGCCAGCCTCGCCAGGATCCGCCACGAACTTCTCGTGACCTCGCACCTGCATGCGGCCGGGGCGCCGGTTCCCGCGCCCGCCTTCGCGCTGGCCCGACGATCCGGACTGCTGTGGCGCGCGGCCCTGTGCACCGTCCACATCGAGGGCGCGATCGACGGAATCCGGCTGTTGCGCGGCGAGGGCGGACGGCTCTCTCCCGCGGCCGCTGCGGCCGGGGCGGCGGTTCGCGATCTCCACGACCGCGGCCTGCGACATGCAGACCTCCACGTCGGCAATCTGCTCGTGCGCGAATGCGTGGGGGGCGGCTACGTGGCCTGGGTGATCGATCTCGATCGAGCCCGACTCGGTGCGTCGCTCGGCGCGCGTCGAAGATCACGCGAACTGCAGCGCCTGCTGCGCTCGCTGAAGAAACGCACGAACGACACGCGGCAGATCGACGATGCGATCTCTGCCTTCCGGCGCGGATACGGCGCCCTGACGAAACGGGGCGCGCCCGTCGGCGACTGATCCGGTGCGGGCTCGGGGCAGTCAACCCGGTCGCGCGGTCGCGATGCGATCCTCCAGCCAGTCGAGCAGCGCCTCTCCGTGCTCGACTTCGAGTTCGATGCGCAGCAC
The DNA here is from genome assembly GCA_031413515.1 of bacterium. GTDB lineage: Bacteria > Myxococcota_A > UBA9160 > UBA9160 > UBA4427 > TMED88. Next base: position 138,656 of record JANOFF010000031.1, on the reverse strand, counting down.
CAGCAGCTCGAATCCCCGGATCCACGACGGCTCGAGCTTCACGGCATCCTTCTCGGTGGTGAGCCAGATGCGGGCCTCGCGATCCAGACCGGCCAGATCGCGGCGACGGTACACATGGTGATCGGCGTATTCGCGCCGCGCGACGACCTTCGCGCCGAGGGACTCGAGGGTCCGGCTGAAGCCATCGGGTTGGGCGATCCCCGACAGGGCTCCGATCTCGACACCGTCCAGTGACGCAGGGGAGCGCAACGGCCCCGCCGCGAGAGGGCGGATCGAAACCGCTCGCCGCGTCGCCGCGTAGCGGAAGGCCTTGCGCCCATGGGATTCGAGACGCCGCTCGTCCGTCCGCGACAGCCGACCCTCCACCACACCGATCGCATCGAATTCTGTGAGCGCGGCGAGCGGTTCGCGAAGGGGGCCCCGGGGCAGCACGAGGCCGTTGCCGAGTCCGTACTGCGCATCGAGGGTCACGATCTCGACATCGCGCGCGAGTCGGTGATGGGCGAGCCCGTCATCCAGCACCAGCACACGAGTCCCGAATCGCTCGATGGCCAGCGCGCCCGCCGCGCCCCGGTCGCGGGCAACGATGACCGGCACGCCCTTCGCCTGGCCGCACAGCACGAGCGCCTCGTCGCCGACCTCCGCGACCTCCGCGTTTACGTCGACGCCGTCGGAGACCACGCGCGGTCGACGGGCGCGCCTGCCCCCGTAGCCACGGGTCGCGATCGCCACCGAGTGTCCGCGGGCCCGGAGACCGGCCGCGATCCAGGCCGCGGTCGGTGTCTTGGCTGAACCGCCGACCACCGGGCTGCCGACGGAGACCACGACACAGTCGAGCCGCCGCGCACCGAGCAGTCGCGGCGAGTGGCTCGCACGATGCGCGAAGGCGCCCGCCGCGTAGAGCCACGACAGCGCATGCAGCGGGGACAGCACCAGACGCTCGAGCCGTCCGCACTCGCGTTTCCAGATCCAGTCGGGACGCCTCATGGGGCCCCGCGATCCGCGAGTCGATCGATCCAGACGAGAGATCGCTCGAGCACCTCGCGCCCCTCGGCGATCACGCCATCGGCGGCTCGTCGCAGGTCCGGGCCGGGTCCCGTCACCGCGGCGCTCACGGCTCGCGCGAGCCCTGCGGCGTCGTCGACCACGACCGCGGCACCGGCGGCCACCAGCCGCTCGACCGTCCCACACACGTTCGTGTGGTTCGGGCCGATCGCGACCGCACAGCGCTGATGGACGACCTCGATCGGGTCGTGTCCACCGAGCGGCACGAGCGATCCCCCGACGAACGCGATCCGGGCCAGTGCATGCAGGCCGCGCAGCTCGCCGAGCGTGTCGAGCAGCAGCACGTCGTCGGGCTCGAGCGCTTCCCCGCCCAGGTGCGAGCGCCGCCGACAGCGCAGTCCCGCCGCGCGCACGAGACGCTCGATCTCGGGGATCCGTGCGAGCTGACGCGGCGCGATCACGAGACGCACAGACAGCCCGCTCGCAGCCAGGATCCGGCCTGAGTCGAGCACGATCTGCTCCTCGCCCGCGTGGGTGCTGGCGGCGACGAACACGTCTTCGCCCGCCAGTGCGCGCCGCAGATCGGGGGCGGGCTCGAGCGGGACGGACGGAGCCGCGAGCTTCAGGTCGCCGGTGACGCTCACGCGTGTCGGATCGGCGCCCAGCGCGACGAATCGCTGCGCGTCGACGGGACTGCGCGCGCCGATCGCAGTCAGGCGTCGCAGCGCGCCCCGGATCAACGGTGCGATCCGTCGATAGCGGGGCCACGAGCGATCGGAGATCCGACCCGAGAGGATGCCGATGGCGAGGTCTCGCTCGGCGGCCGCGGCGATCCAGCACGGCCAGATCTCGGTTTCGAACAGCACGATCGCCGCCGGGGCGACGCGGTCGAGAGCGCGCGCGACGCACCAGGGATGATCGAGAGGGGCGAGCGCTATCGGTACTTCGGGCAACTCGCGGCGAAGCAGCGAACGGGCCGTCGTCGTCTGCACCGTGACGAAGACGCGTCGTCCATCGCGCAGACACGGCCGTGCGATCTGCGCGACCAGCCGCGCTTCGCCGAGGCTCGCGCCGTGCAGCCACAGAGCACCCGATGGCTGGACGGGCAGAGCACCGAGCCGCTCGGGCAGACCCTCGCGCCAGTCGCTCCGCCATGCGAGCGCCGCGACCGCGACCGGAGCCGCCAGGATCGCCGAGGCGGTGGCCAGACTATTTCGCCGCAGCGACAAGCATCTCCTCCGCGATCCGACTCGCCCGCTCGGCCGCACCGCCGGCGCCGAGCTGCAGAGCGGCCGCTGCGAGGTCGCGCCGCTGCAGGGTCGCCGCCTCTTCGTCGAGCAGTCCTGCCACGAGGTCGGCGATGCGGGCGGGCTGCGCTTCGCGTTGCCACAACTCGGGCACGATCGCGCGACCGGCCACGAGGTTCGGCATCGCGAGCCACGGCACATGGAGCAGCCGTCGGATGATCGCCGCCGTCACCGGATTCGCGCGGGCGATCACGACCATCGGCCGGTCGAGCAGCATCGCTTCGACGGTGGCGGTTCCCGGCTTGAGGAGCACGACTTCCGAGGCTCGGATGAGTGCCCGCGTCTGCTCCCGTACCGCCACGAACTCCGGATCGCCTGGACGCTGCAGCGCGCGGATCCGCGCTTCGACGAGGCCGGTTTCGAGACTCGGGGCCACCGCCACCGCGATGCCGATGTCGGGGACGCGCAGCGCGAGCCGACGCGCCGCTTCGAGCATCACCGGCAGATGATGATCGATCTCGTTTCGCCGGCTTCCGGGCAGCAGCGCGATCCAGCGCCGTGAGGCGTCGAGGCCGACCCGACGGCACGCCTCGGCGCGATCGCAGTCCGCACGAAAACGCACGAGGTCGTCGACCAGGGGATGACCGACGAACTCCACCGGAACCGGCGAGGGAACTCGCGCCGCGCGATAGAAAGCCAGTTCGAACGGATGGATGACCGCCACGCGGTCGACCCGTCCGAGCAGCTTGCGGACACGACCCGGACGCCAGGCCCAGACCTGGGGCGCGACGTAGTAGAGGATCCTCGCACGCGACTGCCGGCGCGCCCGACGGGCGAGGGGCAGATTGAAGCCACCCGAATCGACCAGCACCACGAGGCTCGGGTCGTGGTGGAGCAGTGCGGCGTCGATCGCGCGCCAGGCTCTGCGGATGCGGCCGACGCTCGTCACCACCTCGAGCAGACCCCCGATCGCCAGATCCGACTGATCGGCGACGAGTTCGACACCGGCGTCGCGCATCGCCCGGCCACCGAGTCCCAGCAATTCGACGTCCGGCATGCGGGCGCGCAGCGCGCGGGCGAAGCCGGCGGCGTGCAGATCACCGGATGCGTCACCGGCCGAGATCAGCACCTTCGGCATCAACGCGGATCGGGTTCGCGCCCAGCCGACCCGATGCGGCCGTCGCGGATCGGGCTCGGCATCCGCGCCGGCGAGCGCGCCTCGGCGCGCTCGCTTCGGGTCGCTTCGAGCAGGATCGCGTCGTGGACGCGAACCGCCGTGCGCAGCGCACCGAGCCCGTTCAGCCCGTCGACCCGGGGTCGTTCGCGGGTTCGCACCGCGTGGACGAAGGCGCGCAGCTGACCGAGCAGCGCGTCGCCCGGGGTGACGTCGATCTTGGCGGCGGAGATCTGGGGCGATCCACCCGGCACAACGGCGGAACGGCGCGCGACGACTCCCGCTTGATTCAGGAAGTCGACCGAGAAATAACCGTCGGGCTGGAAGAAACGGATCATGCGCATCGGCGAGGCCGAGACCCGGCTCGCCGTCAGGTTGGCCACGCAGCCACCCGGATAGACGAGGCGCGCGTTCGCGATGTCGATGTTGGGTGTCAGCACCGGCACGCCGACCGCCTCGATCTGCATCGGCTCCTCGCCGAGCAGCTGCTGCAGGATGTCGAGATCGTGGATCATGAGATCGCGCACCACGTCGATGTCGGTCGCCCGATCCGGAAAGGGACCGATCCGATAGGCCTCGGCGTAGCGGGGGCGACGGAAGTGATCGCGGATCACGTCCATCGCCGCGTTGAACCACTCGAGGTGCCCGACCTGCAGAACCCTTCCGTGCCTGTGTGAGAGTTCGAGCAGTCGCTCCGCTTCGTCGAGCGAGGCGGCGATCGGCTTCTCGACCAGCACGTCGACGCCGGCTTCGAGCGCGCTGCGCACGACCCGGTAGTGCTCGACGGTCGGAACGGCGACGATCAGCGCATCGACGTGCGGGAGGATCTCGCACACGTCTTCGTAGGCGGGGACACCGAAGCGCCGGGCCGCCGCCAGCGCGCGGAGCGGCTTGATGTCGACGATCCCGGCGAGCGCGAGTGCGGGGTCCGTCGCGGCGAGCTGGGTGAGCTTGTCGGCGTGCAGCGGGCCCATGTAGCCGGCGCCGACGACTCCGATCCGCAGGCTCTTCACAGGCCGTCCTCCCACGGGCCCGGTCCGGCCGGATCGATCGCGAGCACCGCGACGTTGCCGTGATCGGCGCGATCGATCATGTCGTCGCGGTGGAGCACCAGCGTGCGGCCGGCCTCGACGGCGAGCACGCCGCCACCGGCGGCGACCAGCGGCGCGAGGGTCGACGGGCCGACGGTCGGCAGGTCGAAGCGCGGATCGTGGCCACGCGCGGCGAGCTTGATGACGCAGAGCCCGTGACCGACGAGGGCGGTCGCCCGGGCGATCGCGGCATCCGTTCCCTCGAGCGCCTCGACGGCCACGACCGCGCGCTGCTTGACCGCGATGCACTGACCGATGTCCGCATCCGCGAGCTGGCGGGCCAGCGGCCATCCGAATGCCAGGTCCCGCAGCTGCTCGCGGGTGGGCTCGAGCTTGCCGAGCTGACCCGCGGCGGGAAGCAGATGCGGCACCAGGTCGCTCTGGGACAGCACGGAGAATCCCTCGGACTCGAGCAGTCGCCCCACCAGCGAGAGCAGTCGGCCATCGCGCAGGTCGTGCGACCGCGCGAGCCAGGTCCGGGCCAGATCATCGAGACGCAGGTTCCCGGGACTGCCGATCAGATCGTTCTTCTCGATCTTTCCAGCCAGCACCAGGTCGACCACGCCGGCTTCGCGAAGCGTGGTCAAAATCGAAGAGACCCGACCGAGTGTTTGCCACGACATCGCTTCGACCCGATCCGACAGAGCCGGATCGGTGATGCCGGGAAATCCCACGGCGAAGACCGCCCTGCCCTGCGCGGCGCGGGCAATCTCGAGAGGCAGGTCACCGCCTCCCGCGATGAGACCCAGGCGATCCGCCACCGACCCTCCGTTCCGTTGCGGCGAGCCGGGACCCTCCGGGTCTGGCCCCACTCCCTCGGCGCCTGATCTTACACGAATGACGCTGGCGAACGGACCAGAAGCCACCGAACGGAGCGGTTCAGCGACAGAAGCCGCGCACGGATTCGCGCAGGAATCGGACGAATCGCTCCACCTCGGGCGCAGAGCCGATTTCGATCTCGACGCGGGCCAGAGCGTCCTCGAGTCGCAATCGGCTGCGGAAGACCAGATGATGGGCGCGCTTGATGGCCGCCAGCGTCGGCGCCGGGAAACCCCGCCGTTTCAGCCCGACGGCGTTCAGGCCCACGACCCTCGCACGATCTCCTGCCACGAGTGCGAAGGGAGGTGCATCCAGGGAAAACCTGGATCCCGAGGCGGTCATCACCGATTCGCCGACCCGCGCATGCTGGTGCACACCCGTGTACGCACCGAGCACCGCGTGATCCTCGACCACCACGTGTCCCGCGAGACCGCTGAAGCTGGCGATCACGGTCGATGACCCGACCACGCAATCGTGCGCGACGTGCGATGCGTTCATGATCCAGTTCGCGTCGCCGATCCGGGTGCAGCCCCCGCCAGCGACCGTGCCCAGATGGATCGAGACGTGCTCTCCGATCACGTTGTCGCAGCCGACCTCGAGCCGTGTCGACTCGCCGGCGTGATCGACGTGCTGGGGGTCGCCACCGAGACAGGCGTGCGCATGGATCTTCGTGCGCGCCCCGACACGGGTCCGACCGACGACGACTACGTGGGGGCCCAGCACGACCCCGGCCCCGAGTTCCACCGCGGGGCCGACATATGCATACGGTCCGACGGTGGCATCCGGGGCGAGCCGCGCCCCCGCTTCAACCGTGGCCGTCGGGTGGACCGATGCCACCGATGCTCACTTGGCTTCGTTGAACTTCTTGATGACCAGCTCGGTGACGTCCATCGACTCGTCCGAGAACATCACACCGGGCGTGTTCTTCATCAGGATCATCGAATAGCCGTCTTCGCGTCCGATTTCGTCGACCACCCGGGCCAGCTTCTCGCGCAGCGGTCCCACCAGGCGCTCGAAATCCACTCGCAGCCGCGACTGCACTTCGGCCTGCTTTCCCTCGAGGCGGCTCTGCAGTTCGGTGATGTCGAGCTCCATCTCCCTCAGTTTCTCGGGGCTCAGCACGACGCGCTTCTTCTGATATTCGTCGGTGAGCTGCTGGTATCGCTCGATCATCGGTTGCAGCTCGAGTTCGGCCTCGCGCTTCTTCTTCTCGAGTTCCTCCCGTGCGGTCTTGCCTTCCGTCGTCGCACCGACCGCCATGTCGAGATCGACGATCCCGATCTTCATGTCCTTGGCGCTCGCCGCAGATCCGAAGCCCAGCACCAGCAATGAAACTGCGATCACGATCGAGCTGTACACGCGCACTTGACTGTCTCCCTGAAAGCGCGGAAATGGAAGGCCACTCCGCATTGCCCGGTTCGGGACGCGGCCGACTAGAGGCCGAATCCGCCGACCGAGAACTCGAACACCGGGCTCTCGTCGAAAATGTCTGGGTCGACGGGAAATCCGAGCACCAGCTGGAGTGGACCGAAGGGGGAGAACCAGAGCACCCCTCCGCCATAACCGTAGCGCCAGTCCGTCACGTCGAACAGGTTCTGACCCTCGTAGAAGGCATTGCCTCCATCCACGAACAGCACGCCCTGCAGACCGACGGTCTGCGAGATCGGAAACCGGTATTCGAAGCTCGACGAGACGAATGAATTGCCACCCACGACGTCCGTCTCGGCGAGATCGTTGAAGTCGTTGATGTTCTGCGTGTTCAGCGTGTTGCACAATCCGTTCAGATTGCCCTGGCCGAAGGCACCTGCAGGCTGGCAGATGGCCACGTAGCGCCCATTGGTCGGGTCGAACTCGACCACGGTGCCCACCGGATGGAACAGGCTCCCCTCCCCCGTCACACCGGTTCGCTGCAGGATCGCGCGGCGAGGCCCCTGCGACCTCGCCCGATAACCGCGCAGCTGGAACGTCCCGATGCCGCCGAGGAAGTAGCGCTCGGTCAGGGGAAGGCGCAGATCGGTATCGATCTGATCGAGGGGGGGCGACGTTCACGCAGTCACTCGGATTGTCGCAGAGCGTCGTATCGTCGACCGCGAGCACCCAGTCCGAGATCTGGTTGAACGGGATCGCGTAGCCGATCCGGGTGCTGACCACGAACGTGGACCGGTCGATCAGCCAGTCCGGAGCCCCCAGATACCAAGCGCCGCGCCCCTCGAAGCGGAGGAAGTTCGCAAAGCCCCCGAGACCCGCGTACTCGATGTTGGCCGCGAGGTTCGTCCCCTTGACGGCCGTGAAGCGATCGTCGCGGGTGTCGCGGGTGAACGAGAGGCCGATCAAGCTCGCACTCTCGTTGCCCTGCAGGATCTCGCGGAAGATCGGGGCGGCGGCGTTGACGCCGGTCGGTTGCTGGATCTCACGACTGCGCCAGGTGTAGTTGATGGCACCGCGCGTCGAGTTGTCTTCGGAGAGCGCGTGGCCGAGCGCAACGGTGAAGCCCTGCTGATACTGCCGGAAGTCCTCGAACTGCACGTCGGTGACGAAAATCGAGCCCGAGAGACTGAACTCGGTGCCCAGGAAGTACGGATCCGAGATCGACGCGAAGTAGCGATTGGTGGTTCCCCCCACGTCGACGCTCAGGTTGACGAAGTAGCCGCGCCCGAAGAGATTCGACTGGGAGAGCGACGCGGTGAAGACGAGTCCATCCTGGGAAGAGAATCCCGCGCCGAAGCTGAACGAACCCGTCGGCCGTTCGACCACGTTGACGTCCAGGTCGAGCTGGGATGGGTCGTCGGTCGGCTGTGAGTCGAACGCCACATCCTCGAAGAATCCGAGTCGGCGGATCCGCTCGTTGCTCAGCTGGATGCCTCTCGCCGAGTACAACTGCCCTTCGACCACCTTCATCTCGCGACGGATGACCGGGTCGATGGTCCGCGTGTTGCCCGCGATGTCGATGCTCCGGACGAAGTACAAAGGGCCCTTCTGGACGGCGAACTGGACGTCGACCAGCTTGGTTTCCTGGACCAGTCGCGTGCCAGGCTGGACGCTGGCCAGGAAGAACCCGCGATCCGTGTAGTGGCGCTCGAGCGATTCGACGTCTGCGGTGAGATACGAGCGGTTGAATACAGCACCCTCTTCGAGCCTGATCTCCTTGCGCAGCGCGTCGATGTCCATCGTCTCGTCGCCGACGACGTCGATCACGCCGACCCGGAATTCGGGGCCCTCGGTGATCGGGACGACCACGAACAGACCCTCTTCGGTTGCGTCGACCTGGGGTTCGCCGAGCTCCACCTGCAGGTAGCCTGAATCGGTGTACTTCTTCTCGACCTCGCGCAGATCGCGGGAGAAGATCGGCTCCGAGTAGGTGCCTGTCTTGTCGTACCAGCTGGTCGCCCACGAGTACCACTTGTAGGTCTTGGTCGAGAACGGCTTGCTGAGCTGCTTCGCGCTGAACGCTTCGTTGCCCTCGAACTTGATCTTGCGGAGCTTGAGCTTCTCGTTCTCGGTGACCTCGAAGTCGACGCTCACGGCCCCGTTGCTCTCTTCGCTGATCGAGAACGCGACCTCGGCGAGGTAGTAGCCCTTCTGCCGATACAGCTGGACGATGCGCTCCTCGTTCTCCTGCAGCAGCGGATAATCGAGCGTGGAACCCGTCGTCAGCGTGAGGATGTCGGTGATGTCGTCGCTGTTGATGTGTTCATTGCCGATGATCGAGATCTGCCGGATCACCGGGTTCTCCTCGACCTCGAAAACGACCGTCAGCCCCTCCGGAGTCGAGTCGGCAAACACATAGACGTTCTGGAAGAAGCCGAGCGCCTGGACCTCGCGCAGATCCTCGGCCAGCTGCGCGCGATTCAGCGGATCACCCGCCTTGCTGCGGATGCGCGAACGGATCGCATCCTCCTCGATGCGGCGATTGCCCCGGATGCGAATGTCCGCGATCACGTCGCCCGGCTGTGCGACCCCACCGACGGCGCCGCCGACGATCGCCTCGGCGCGCACCACGTTGAAAGTCAGGAGCACGCCCCCGGCGCGCCGCTCGGTATCGACGGACACGCGCGCGATCTGCGGCTGCGACTCGAGGAGGTCTCGATCGAGCTGCACGCGATCGGGGTCGTAGGGGGTGCCAGCCTGGGACTCGACGACGCCGCGCAGATAGGGCTCGAGATCGCCCGCGCCCACGATCTTGAGGGAGATCACGCGATCGGGATCGGCCCCGCTCGCGGTGGCGACCACCTGCTCGGTGAGATCGGCGAGACGCGCGACCAGCTCGCGATCCGTGTCCGCCGAATACGACGTCGAACGGCTGCGTTGGCGCGGGTCCGCGGGCGTGAACCGCGCATCGAGGCTGTAGCGGCCCGCGAGTTCGGTGACGCTCGCACCGAGCACCCCGACGGCGCCGAGTTCCTCGGCGAGCGCGCGCCGGTCGGCGTCGGACAGATCGGTGGCACCGCGTTTCGCGAGCGCGCTCTTGACCTGATCCGCGTCGACCACCGCCACCTTGCCGGTTGCAGCCAGTCGCGCCGCGAGCAATTGCGGAAGCGACTCCGACAGATGCTGCAGTGGCCGCGCGCTGTGGACCATGAACGGCAGGATCACGACCACCGCGACGCCGGAGACGAGATCCGGACCGGCCGCGGGTGCGGCTTCACCGAGATCCGCTTCGGCCGTCTCCGCGACGGCTTCGTCGAGAGCCGGCTGAGCTCGCGTCGGAGCCGAAGTCAGGATCAACAAGCCGCACAAAATCCCGTACGACAACCCGTACGAAAGCCCGGCGGCGAGTCGGGAAGCCGTCTCGCGCCGCCCGTGCCCGGGCCGCCACACTCGCCATTCGGGCGCCGGACCGTTCACCGCGGACGTGCTCCCTCCGGACTCTGGAACGAGCCCATCCCTGCATCCGGCTGGCCAGGGGCACAGAGCGGAGTCCGCGACCGGGCCCGGAACTGATGGCGCGGCGCGGTCCTCCCGCGCCAGAACGCGCGGCAGTCTAGGCGTGGGACGCCACCGGGGCAAGGGGACGAATCGACAGATTCATGTTGTAACTCAACAGGTTATCCAACACGAGAACGACTTCGCGCGCAGGCAACCGGAAGCGGGGAGTCGGTGTCCCAGCGGGCTGCGCCGCCGTCGCGTCCGCGCTCTAGAACAAACCCTTCGGCAGCTCACCGGCGTCGACCAGTCGGCCGCCCACCAGCGCCAGCGTGGTCCCGAGCTTCTCCGCCATCCGCGCGCTGTGCGTGACCACGACCAAAGTGGTGCCATGGACGCGATTCATCTCGAACAACAGCTCGGCGACGTGCTCGCCCGTCTGGGGATCGAGATTGCCGGTGGGCTCGTCGGCGAGCACGACCGGCGGCTCGAGGACCAGCGCGCGCGCCACGGCGACACGCTGTCGTTCTCCGCCCGAGAGCTTCCCGACCGGATGATCGAGGCGATGCCCGAGTTCGACCTCGACGAGAATGCGACGCGCCCGCTCGCGCATCTCGTCCCGCGATCTTCCCTGGATCAGGCCGGGCATCATCACGTTCTCGGCGGCGCTGAACTCCGGCAGCAGATGGTGGAACTGGAACACGAAGCCGAGGAAGCGATTGCGCAGCCGCGCGAGTTCTTCGGAGGTCTTCTCGAACACCTCTTCGCCGTCGAAGCGGACAGAGCCCGAGGTCGGACGATCGAGCGTGCCGAGAATGTGCAGGAAGGTCGACTTGCCGACGCCGGACTGCCCGACGATCGCCACGCGGTCGCCCGCGGCGAGCCTCATGTCGAGACCGCGCAGGACCTCGATCCGGCCCTCGCCGACGCCGAAGCTCTTGTGCAGGTCGGCGATCTCGATCAGCACGCGCGCCGGTGTCGCGGCGGTTCCACTATTCATGTCGCAGTCCCTCGGCCGGATCGATGCGTGCACCCTGTCGGCTCGGCAGCAGCGTGGCGCCGAGCGACAACACCATGGCGACCATCACCACGACGGCGATCTGGAGCGGATCGACGCGGCTGGGCAGACTCGAAAGCTGATACACGGCCGATGGCAGCGTGTCGACACCGGTCATGCCCTCGATGCGGTCCTGGATCCAGCTCAGGCGATGGGTCACCGCCAGTCCCGCCAGGACTCCGAGAACCGTTCCGAGCAATCCGATCAACGTGCCCTCCAGTGCGAAGATGCGTTCGATCATCGCGTCCTCGGCCCCCATGGCCTTCAGGATCGCGATGTCGCCCGACTTCTCCATGATCATCATCACCAGCGTCGCGACGATGATGAAGGCCGCCACCACCATGATCATGGTCAGCAGCACGCCCATCATCACCCGCTCGGTCTTGAGCGCCTGGAAGAAGGCCGGGAAGTACGCCTTCCAGTCGCGCGCCTGGAACGAATCGCCGAGCGCAGCCACCACCGCGGCACCCACCTGCTGTGAGCGGTAGTAGTCGGTGGTGACCGCTTCGATGCCATCGATCACCGGACCGGATCGGCGGAACTCCTGCGCGGTCGGGATGCTCACGTACGCATAGACCTCGTCGTACTGATAGAAGCTCGACGGAAAGATCCCGACGACCTCGAATCGCGCGACACGGGGTGCGGGACCGAGAGGAGTCGGCGGCCCGCCGAAGGGCGAGATCACGAGAAGATCATCGCCGAGCCCGATCGCCAGCGCGGACGACAGCTGGTTGCCGATGACGATCCCGGGCGAGGGTGTTTCATCATCGTCGGATCCGGATCCGCCCTCGCGCCGCGCACCGGTGACGAGATCGTCCAGCGAGCCCGTCATCAGGTTGTCGCGCAGCCGTGTCACACCGCCGACAGCCACCGGATCGATGCCGCGCAGCCGCACACTGTGGATCTCACCGCCCCGGCCGCGCACCATCGCATCCACGTCGAGATAGGGAGACGCGGCGACCACCCCCTCCACCTGGCGGGTCTGCTCGAGCACGGCGGGCCAATCGCGGATCGCGCCCTCGACGGGGAGCACGACGAAGTGGGCACGATCGCCCAGGATCTCGTCACGCCAGGTCTGCTCGAACCCGTTCATCACCGACAGCACGACGATGATCAACCAGACCCCGGCCGCGATACCGACCACGCAGATCCCGGTGATCGCCGAAATGAAGACCTGACGCCGCTTGGCGACCAGGTAGCGAGAGGCAATGAACCACTCGGCGCTGCCTCGCATCGCGAACAGACCTGCGGCCGCATGGGGCAGGAGTCCGCACAGCACGAGTGCCGCGACACCGAGCAGGACGGCGTCGCCCACCCGACCGAGCGCATGGACGAGCGGCCCGGGCAGTGCGACCGCCAGCGTGGCGGCGGCGAACAAGGGGATCGCGCCGAGTCCATCGAGCGCGCCGATCGTGGACCTCTGCTTCGGTCGGCGCCACCGCCGTACACCCCACAACAGACCTCCGATCGCAGCCGGGATCACCAGAAAGGCCGGGATGAAGGAGATGCGCGTCCCCACCGCGGCCAACGCGAGGCCCACGATGCCGGTGCGCGAAACCACGCGATACACACGGGCCGGCTCGAATCGGTCCGACACGACCTTCACGAGCGCCATCGAGAACGCCGTCAGCGCCGCACTGACGACGAGTGCGCGGGCCGCGGCGAGCGCCCACTCCGCGAACGGAGCGTCGATCAACTCGGGGTGCAGCGCACGACTCGCCAACAACGCGCCGATCACAGCCACGACCACGCCCGCGAAGAGGCGCACGCCCACACCGTGGGCGACGCGCGCAAAGCGATCGAGCACGATCACCGCGGACACCAGGTAGACGACCATCATCGTCGCGATCCCGAGCGTCAGCGCAACGATGAACGCGAGCGCCACGCCACCGCCGGTCGAGGTTGCGGCCTGCCAGAAGTCGGCGAGCAGCTGCATGGTGGGTCGGCTTTCGCGCGCATCAGAGGCGCTGAAACGATCGCATCGGCCGACGGATCTCGACGGGCGCGATCGATGGACGGGAGATCCGGGGGCAGATCGTCACCGCGACTGGCTCCGTTCGACGGACTGCTGGAGCAACGTCGCACGCATGAAGGCGTCGATCTCCCCGTCGAGCACGGCCTCGGCGTTGCCCACTTCGAGATTCGTACGATGGTCCTTCACACGCTGCTGCGGATGCAGGGTGTAGGAACGGATCTGGCTGCCGAACCCGATCTCGCGCTTCTCGCCGGTCAGGGCCTCGATCTTCGCCTCCTGCTCGCGTCGGGCCCGTTCCCACAGGTGGGCGCGCATCAGCTTCATCGCGGTCGCACGGTTCTTGTGCTGCGAACGTTCGTTCTGGCACGCCACGACGATGCCCGTGGGCAGGTGTGTGAGCCGGATCGCCGAATCGGTCTTGTTGACGTGCTGGCCTCCCGCACCGCTCGAGCGGTAGGTGTCGACGCGCAGATCCTTCTCATCGAGTTCGATCTCGACCGCATCATCGATCTCGGGCAGGGCCATCACGCTCGCAAAGGCGGTCTGGCGACGCGCATTGGCGTCGAAGGGCGAGATGCGGACCAGGCGATGAACTCCCTGCTCGGCACGCAGGTAGCCATAGGCGTACGGTCCGGAGATCGAGAACGTCGCACCGCGGATGCCGGCCTCCTCGGCGTGTTGCAGATCGATCACCTCGGTTGCGAAGCCGCGTCGCTCGGCCCAGCGCATGTACATGCGCATCAGCATCTCCGCCCAGTCGGCGGCATCGGTGCCACCCGCACCGGCGGTGATCGAGAGGATCACGTTCGACGCGTCGTGCTCACCCCCGAGCAGCTGTCGCAGCTCGGCGTCTTCGAGATCGCTCTCGAGCTCTGCGAACTTCACCGTGGCCTCGCGCCGTGTCTCGGCGTCGTCGGCCTCGTCGGCGAGTTCGAGCATCACCTCGATGTCGTCGAGGCCGCCCTGCAGCCGATCGTAGAGCGCGAGCTCGACTTCGAGCGCCCGCTTCTCGCGCGCCAGCTTCTGGGCGTTCTCGCGATCGTCCCACAGATCGGGCCGGGCCAGTTCGACCTCGAGTTCTTCCTGCCGGGCGCGCAGACTCGCTACGTCAAAGACGCCCCCGGAACTCGGCGAATCGACTGCGAAGAGTGCGCAGACGCTCCCACAGTTCGCTCGGGTCGTGGCCCGTCTGCTTCTTCTCCGTCACTTCGTTCTCCCGCTAGCGATCGATTCTGCGCGATGCCCGGAGCGCGATGACCACCACCACCGCGACGCCCAGCCAGCACCCACGAACGAAAATCCCGCCGTGACGAGCGAAGAAGCTCGCTCGCGATGCACCCGGTCCGTCCCCCAGTTCGACGTCGGCGATCACATAGCCGCTTTCGAACAGCCCGCTCTTCTCCCGGATCCGTCCGCGCGCGTCGATGATCCCCGAAAAGCCCGTGTTCGCAGCACGCACCACGGCCACCCGGTTCTCGGCCGCCCGCATCGCGGTGATGGCGAGAAACTGATCGGGGGCGCCGGTGCGACCGTACCAGGCGTCGTTGGTGATCGCGACGAGCAACTCGGCGCCATCGGCGACGAAGTGTCGAACCAGTTCCGGAAAAAGCAGTTCATAGCAGATCGGCACGCCGAGTCGGATGCTTCGCACGCGCTCTCCGTCGCGATCCGCGACCGCCAACTGGAGGGCGACGGGTGCGCGTCCGGCGCTCACATCGAGTGCCGCCGAACCGCGCGCGAGGGCATGGATGAATCGACCGAGCAGTGCGCGCAGCGGAACATATTCCCCGAAGGGTACGAGCTTCGTCTTGTCGTAACGCGCCACGTAGCGGCCGTCCGGCTCGATGGCGAATGCGCTGTCGTACCAGTCGGTGACCGAGCCGGACATCGGCGAGACATCGACGCCGACGGCGCCGACGATCAGCGAAGCGTCGACCTCGCGCGCCAGCTCGGACAGCCGGTGGAAGACCGGCATGTCGAGTTCGATCGGCGACGGTATCGCCGTCTCGGGCCAGACGATGAGCTCGGCGCCCGCGGCCGCGGCGGCGCGGGTCAGCGTCTCGTAGTGGGCAAACGTCCGACCGCGATTCTCGGGCGTCCACTTTTCCCCCTGCTCGATGTTGCCCTGCAGGACCGCGATCCGAGTCGTGGTGGCGGACGTCGCATCCCGATCCACCGAAGTCGACAACCCGTAGGCGTGCAGGGCGATCCAGACGAGAGTGCCCGTGGCGACACCGCGAAGCCGCCGCGGCCCGGGATCCGAGTGCGTGAACAGCGCCGCGAGCAGAGCCCCGCCGAGTGCCGCACCGAAGCCGACCAGAAAGACGGATCCGATCGCGGCCCACGGCATCAGGCCCGGGTTCGCGAGCTGCGTGTATCCGAGCAGCGCCCAGGGAAACCCGCCGCCGACGATGCTCCGGAGATGATCGCCCAGCGTCCACACGGCAGCGGCCACCAGAGGTGTCGCGAACCCGCCGCGTCCCAACCGCGCGATGGCTGCAGCCACTCCGGACGTCGCCGCCGCCGGATACAACGCGATCCCCAGGACCGCGAGCACGCCGATCGCCGGCGGCGCGCCCCCGTACCTCGCCGTCACCACGTAGATCCAGTGCAGGATGGCTGCGTTCGCGAGCCAGCTCGCGAGGAATGCGCGCCGTGCTGCGCGAGCCGGAGCGAGCCCCGCGATGCCGACGAGCAGAAAAGTCACCGACAGCGGGCCGAGCCACAGCCCGCCGTCGATCACGAAGTCACCGACGCGTTGCGGAAACGCAAGGACCGCCGCTGCCCCGTAGCCGACGAGCCATCCCGGATGACCGATGCGTCGCGAAGCCGGGCGTGTGGCTTCCGCTGCTCCGGTCACGTTCGAAGCAGTCGCGCGAGTCGCCGCTCTTCGGCCAGCATGATCCGCGCCTCGTCGTCGTCCTCGTGATCGTGACCGAGCACGTGCAGCAGGCCATGGATCAGCAGCCGCGAGATCTCGTCATCGAGTCCGCGATGCCGGTGAGCCGCCTGCGCGGCGGCCGTCTCGACGCTGATGATCACATCGCCGAGCAGGCTGCCCCGGTGCGCACGCCCCTCGCCCTCGAGCAGCGAGAAGGACAGAACGTCGGTCGCGCGATCGCGCCCGCGCCAATCGCGGTTCAACGCACGGATTGCCTCGTCGTCGACGAGCGCGAGCGATAATTCGGATCCGCGTTGGCGCAACGCAGCAAGCAGCCGGGTCGCGCGTCTTCGCAGCAGGACGAGGTCGACCCGGGCGCCGCGAACCCCGTCGGGCGGTCCGCTGATCCGGACGCTCATCAGCGCCGGCGCCGCTTCCCGTTGGGACCCGCGGCCGGCGAGGCTCCCGCGCGGTTCGCGCGCTCTTTCTCGCGGTCGGATTCGTAGGCCTCGATGATCGACTGCACGAGCGGGTGCCGGACCACGTCCTTGCGGCTGAACTCCATCATTCCGATGCCGGGGATGTGGCCGAGGATGCGCTGCGCCTCGACGAGACCACTCTCGACGTCCACGGGCAGATCCACCTGGGTGACGTCCCCCGTGATCACCGCCTTGGATCCGAACCCGAGCCGCGTGAGGAACATCTTCATCTGCTCGCCGGTCGTGTTCTGCGCCTCGTCGAGGATCACGAAGGCGTCGTTCAGCGTGCGGCCGCGCATGAAGGCCAGCGGGGCGACTTCGATCACACCGCGCTCCATCAGACGCTGGATCTTCTCGAAATCCATCATGTCGTGGAGCGCGTCGTAGAGGGGCCTCATGTACGGATCGACCTTCTCTGCCAGATCGCCGGGCAGGAAGCCAAGCCGCTCGCCCGCTTCGACGGCCGGACGAGTCAGGATCAGCCGGCTGACTTCCTTGCGGTTGAGGGCGGCGATCGCCATCGCCATGGCGAGATAGGTCTTGCCGGTGCCCGCCGGACCGACCGCGATTGCGACGTCGAAGGACCGGATCAACTCGACGTATCGGTGCTGCGAGAGGTTCTTCGCGCGGATCATCCGCCGTGCGCCGACATGGCTGAGGACGTCTTCGTACACCTCGCTGAGATCGACGTCCGGCTTCTCGTTCACCATGGCGATCGCCGAACGGACGTCCCGCGGATGGACGGCCCCGCCGGAGCGCAGCACTTCGTACAGCTGCTCGAGCACGTTGCGGGCGATCTCGACCGAGGCTTCCGACCCCGAGAGACGGACTTCGTTGCCCCGGGCGTGGGCCTCGACTCCGAGTTCGTCACGCAGTAGCCGGAGATTGCACTCACTCTCGCCGTAGAGTTCCACCGCGGTCAGGTTGTCGTCGAAGGTGAGAATCCGTCTGGTGCCTGCTGCTGCTTCGCCCAGTGAGCCACTCCTGCGCTTTCGCGGGTTCGATGAACCGACTTTCAGCGCTCGGGGGCGAGGAGGATCATTCCGCCGTCACGCCGAGCGAAATAATAAGTGCCGGCGCTTTCGGGCGCCATCGCGAGGGAGTCGACCGCGGACCAGGCGGCCGCGTCGGCAGGGCCCTCCGGCGGGCGGCCCGTCAGGTAGCGCGAGGCCTCGAGTGCATGCTGGATGCGACGTCGCTCGAAATGCGCCGACGCTTCGACCAGTGGGCGATGGATGATCGGCTCGCCCCGCATCGGCTCGCCGATCGGATTCCGCGCGGCCGCGAACCATGCCACCGCCGCGAGCAGGATCAACGGCACGATCGCGGCGACCAGGACCCGCAGGCGTTCCGCGATCGGGACCGAGAGACTGCTTCGGGATCGCAGCGTCGGACGGCTGCGTGCTTCGGTGGGCTCGATCAGCTTCGCCTGACTGAGTTCGGCGAGCATCCGGGTGGCCTCGAAGGTGCCGAGCCGCGACAGATCGATTATGCGGCGCACGGGCAGTCGCCCATCCACCAGCTGGAAGATGCGATCCATCGCGGGCGAATGCGCGCGGCCGCCTGCCGAGACCTGCTGCCGGTAGACGTCGAGACGACCGATGCGCCGGAACACCACGTCGTCGCCGGGTACGGCGCTCTGGAAGGTGTGCCACTCGTCGAGCATCCGGAGCCCGTCCATCAGGATCTGCTCGGCGGCGAGCAACTTCTCGGCCGGCACATCGTGGTGGACGGGTTGCGCGGTGAAATGGAACGACCCGCCGGTCCAGCGCATCACTTCGAAGATCGTCTCCTTCGAGAGCAACTCGGAGATCTGCTCGAGATCGGCCTTCGCCACCGCGGAGTGGTGGATCAACAGCGCCGGCAGCGGCCGGGCCGAGGTCGCACTCTCCTGCAGCATCTCCTCGAGCGTCGCCCGGGTGAGCAGCCCGCAGCGGACGAGCCTATCGCCGAGCACGGCGAACTCCGTCCGTCCGACCGGAGCGGCCCACACGACCGAACCCTGGTCGAAAGCCAGCTGGACCCGTTGCGAGTCGCCGTTGATCTCCAGCAGGCCCGTCTTGCGCTGCTGACCGATCAGCTGGAAGACCTCGGCGATGCCGAAGTCCTTGAGATTCCCGTGGAGTGCCACGCCCACTGTCACTGACTCCGTCGCAGCAGGATGCCCGAGAGCATCACCGCCAGGTAGAGAAGCATCATCAAACAGCCCGCGAACACGAAGGCCAGCGTTCCCGCGTGGCCGACCGCGAGCGGATCGGGGACCGCACCGTTTCGCCACACGAACAGAACCACTGCCGACACGAAGAAGAGCAGCGACACGAAAGAGAGATCGGGGCGCTTCGCCAACAGGCCAGAGACTCCGGGTACCAGCACAGAGGCCGTCGTGGCGACCTTCTCGATACGGATCTCGCGACTCCGCAGCGCCTGCAAGCGCGCCATCCGGAGCTGCGGATCGGTTCCCTGCGGCCGGTTGAACAGATGATGGCAGGCATCGCAGAGATCGGCGGACCACATGCTGTCGTCGCAGCGGGCGCAGATCCGGCGACCGCAGCGCGCGCATCCACCCGCATGCTGGAATCGCGAGGTCAGCAAGCTGCCGACGAAGAGCACCAGCATGAAGCCACCGGCCAGATGGAAAGGTGTCTCGCCGAGTCGTCCGGGAGCGAGTATCGCCACTGCCGAATCGACGAACGCCTGCCCGTCCGCCGCCGTGAGCATGCGATCCCGGATCGGTGCGATCGGAACGACGAGATCGGCGACGAGATCCGGATCCCCGAAGCTCGAGAGCACGGCGACGGTCTCCTGCCCGAGCGCCTGGGCACGCTGCATGGTCAATTCGAACTCCTCCATGCGGAACGCGCGGGCGTACGCCTGGGAGAGATCGAACATCAGCACCGCGGATTCCTCGACGGCCTGCGCCTTTTCGTAGTAGCCGATCGCCACATCGATCCGACCTTCCCGGAACGCCATGTTGCCAAGGGCAGTCAACACCATCGGATCGGCCGCCTCCTGCTCGAACAATCGCGTATATCGCTCCTGCGCCTCTGCGCGGTCTCCTTGACGCAGCGCGAGCACCGCGAGCATCCGCGCGGCCAGCACGTCGCCCTGCAGCTCGGCTTCGTGGAGCAGCGTGATCTGCGCCGCGCCCGCGTTATCGCGCGCGACGGCGAGACTTGCGGTCGCGACCGGATCGGCATCGAGCGCGGCCAGCGCGGTACCGGCCAGCTTGAGGATCGGGTATAGGCCGAGCAGCAACAGCACGGCCGCCATCGCGAGCACGGCCCGATGTCGCGATCCCCCGTAGACGACACCGATGCCGAAGACGCCGAGCAACAGTCCGAGCAGGCCTTCACCGAGCGCGACAGGCAAACCGACGACGGCGCAGAGCAGCGCCGCCCGGGCGAATCCCGGTGTACGCTTCGAGAGCAGATCGCCGAGATCGTGTGACGCGCGCGCGAAGCCGCTGGCGCCGACGGCCAGCACGAAGGCCATCGACCCGCACACGAAGACGGTCGACAGCATCAGGAGCAGCGAACCGACCAGCCAGATGCTCGCTTCGAGATGACGCGGAATGGCGAGCAGACTGCTGAACACCCGGGAGATGCACTCGCGATACTCGCCAGCACGCCAGTGGGAGGCGGCCAGCGACATGTGGGCGATCGGAAGATCCGGTGACAGCGCCACGGCGAGACGGCGATGCTCGACCGCTTTCTCCGGATCATCGGACGCGATCATCGCGAGCGCCGCCGGATCGAGGGCGTTGGCACCGACTTCGAGCGCACGACGTCGGGTCTGTGTCGCGCGGTGATCGAGCGCGGCGCCGGCGCTGAACCAGGTGCGCTCGACTTCGGATGTGGATCTGACGGAACCCGCAGGACTTGCGGCGCTTGCGGCATTGGCAGAGAGCGGCGGCGACGCGATGGCCGCTGGCATCGTCGGCGCGAGAACGAGAGCCGATTCGTCGGCGTCCGCCCGGTGCGGCGCCGCCGTCTGGAGCACGAGCGCGAACGCCAACCATCCCCAGACCACCGTCCCGCGCATGCAGAGCCCCCTCCGTCCCGTACCGGACCGAAGTTCGTATCGGCGCGCTGCCGATTCGGCTGAACGACCACCGTTGCCCCTCGGGGTCTGCTTCTATATTCGTGTGATCCACGGTCCGCCCATGCACCCGCAGCCATGACACGTGATCGTCGAACGTCGAAGTCGGGCTCCACGCCATCGACATGCGTCGCATCGATCCCTAGTATCCGGCGCCCCGCGGCCCGGCAGGCTGTGCGGATGAAGATCGAGGGAGTCGGTTCTTGGCCAATCACAAGTCGTCGCTCAAGCGGAACCGCCAGTCGGAGCGACGCCGCAAGCGCAACCAGCACATTCGAAGCGGCATGCGCTCTGAGGTCAAGAGCTTCCGCCAGGCCCTGGAGGCCGGAGACGCCACCCTGGCGGGCGAGCGATTCGCCACCGCGGAACGGACGATTCGGCGGGCCGCCAGCAAGGGCGTGATCCCGCGCCAGCGCGCGGATCGCAAGGTCAGCCGCCTCGCAAAGGCGCTGAACGGTCTCGGCAGCTAGCGGCTCGGCGGCGTCGATCTCCCGACCCGCCTCCCGCCTTCGCGAGCGGACCGCGCCCATCAGCCGGTGAGTTCGATGACGAGATCCTCGAGCGTCATCTCCGGCGACATCGATCCCATGCCCTTCAGCGCCGTGTCGGCCGCGTGGATCCGGTCGAGTCCATCGCGAAGCCCGCGGCGCGTGAATCGATTCGACTGGGACTCGAGCTTTCGCACCACGAACGGCGGCCCGACCACGGCCCGCCCCTCCTTGACGAGAGCCAGCTTCCGGAAGTGTCCGGCCAGCACTCCGAGCAGCATCGGGGCCGCGGCTCCGGATGCCTGGAGGCGCGCGAGGATCTGGATCGCGCGCCCCACCTGACGCTCGCCGATCGCATCGGTGAGATCCCAGATCGGCTGCTCCGCCACGCTGCTTGTCGAGTCGGCGACGTGGGCCGTCGTCACCGTCACGCCCTCCCCCGCCAACAGTCCGCACTTGGCGATCTCCTGTCGCAACATCAGGAGCTGCGGGCCGATCCGCTCCGCGAGCAGAGCCGCCGCGGGGTCGTCGAACGCGACGCCCTGGCGCGCGGCCTCGCTCTGGATGAACGAGATGAGAGCGCGACCGGCCCGCGGCGGTTCGCAGTCGACGTGGGTGGCCGGCTCGACGAAGGCTTTGATCCAGCGCGCGCGCCGATCCGCCTTCTCGGCCACGACCACGAGAACCGTTCCGGGGTGTCCGATCACCTCCGTGACGACATCAGCCAGCGCATCGGTCAGCAGCTTGGCGCCCGCGCCACGCCGACGTTCCGGCTCGACCAGCAGGACGAGCCGGTGCTCGGCCATCACGGGCAGCGCGCGCACCGCGTCCTGCAGCGCGCCCGGCGAGGTCGACTCACCGGACAGCCGGTCGAGATTCCAGTCAACCGCACCACCGGTCAGCACGGCGGCTCGGATGGCCGCCACGGCATCGTCGCGCAACAGCGGCTCGGCGCCGACGACGAGGTAGGCAGGACGGACCTGGCCCTTCGCCAATTCGCGAAGCAGCTCGGCGGGCTTCAACATGCGGGTGCCACTCCCCAGGCAGATGCCACACGCTGCGCAGCCGCGACCGGGCGCTCCGACCCCTCGACTCTCGTGGAGAGGTTGCGTTGCAACTCGCCACGGATCCGCGCCGCGAGCAGCGCCGACAGCCGGCGAAGTGCCTCCGCGCGGTTCTTGCGACTGATCTCGATGTCGGTGCTCGCCAGGTAGATCTCCGACGCCGTCGTGGCGAAGGGATCGATGTAGACCGGCCGCCCATCCGGGTCGGACACGCGCAGGTCGAGTCGCATCGCGATGGTGTATTCGAGGACGCGCACGCCCGGGGTGAAGGTGCGACCGACCGTGTCGATTGCCGCGATCCGTCCCTGGATCCAGTAGCCCGAGGGAGACGGCTGCTCGACCAGTCGAAGCGTCCCGGCGCGGCCGAACTCCCGTCGCAGAGCGGCCCCGACGACGAGTTCAGCGCCGGGCTCCAGCGTGTCGTTGGTCAGCGTCTCGACGGCGATCGGCACGCGCGCTCGGTCAGCCTCGGCGAGCCGATAGCCGCATCCGATCGACGCCGTGAGTGCGAGACCGGATCCGAGCAGCAGGGTCGCGAACCGGGACATGGCGGACGAGTAGCAGAGCGGATGCGCGGAACGGAGGTCGATTTCCGGATCAGCCCTCGACGACGAACTTCCGGACGCCTTCGCGCAGGGCCTCGGCCTGATCGAGCAGCCGCCCAGTCACCTCGGCCAGCTGCTCGCTCGACGCATCGTTCGAGGCCCCCCCTGCCGAAACCTGCTCGAGATGGCCCACGACCTCGCGACAGGCCTCGGTCTGACGCTGCAGCGCCAGGTCGATCGCCTCGACAGCATCGCGAACGCCGTCGATGCTGCTGCGGATCCGCGAGCCGCCACGGGCCTGCTCCTCGGTCGTCCCCCGCACCTGCAGCGAGAGTTCGCGCATCGCGACCGTCGAGCGATGGACCCGATCGTTGCCGCGATCCTGTTCGTCGGTCGCGCGGTGGATCGCTTCGGCGCCGGCATCGACCCGGCCCATCATCGCGACCACGTGGCTCACCGCCAGGCTCTGCTCCTGCACCGACCGGACGATCTCCTGGATTCGATCACCGCTCTCGCGCGACGCCGTGGTGATCACTTCGAGAGCCGCGCCTGCCTCGCGGGATCGCTCGACGCCCGTCGCCACGCTGCGCGATCCCTCGCTGATCGCCTCGACGGCATTCCGACTCTCGGATTGCACCGCGCGGATCAGGTCACCGATCTCCTTCGTGCTGGCGAGCACCCGGTCGGCGAGCTGCTTGATCTCGTCGGCGACCACCGAGAATGCACGTCCGTGCTCGCCCGCCTGGGCGGCGATGATGGCTGCGTTCAGCGCGAGCAGATTCGTCTCGTCGGCGACGTCCTCGATCACATCGAGAATCGAGCCGATCTCCGCTGCCCGGCGACCGAGACCGGTGATCACGCGCTCCGCCTCCTCGGTCGCTGCGCGAATCGACTCCATGCCCTCGATGGTCTGCTGGACGGTCTTCCTCCCGCCATCGGCGGCTTCGACGGCGCGCTGAGAGAGCATGACGGCCTGCTGGGCGGTCGCGTCGACGGAGCGCATCGAACTCGCCATCTGCTCCATGCTGGACGATGTGCCGCTCGCGGCTTCGGACAACGTTCGCGTGTGTGTGTTCACTTCCCTGACGCTGCGCACCACCTGTTCGATCGAGGAGGCCACGTCTTCGACGCGCGATGAGAGCACGCCCGCGGTCCCGCTGAGTTCGTCGCTGGCGGCGCCCATCTCGAGGATCGAGCTGCTCGACTCCTCGACCAGTGCGTTCAACTCCCGCGCGGCGGATGCTATGCCACCCACCTGATCGTTGATGTGCCCCATCGTGCCGACCGCGCGCTGGACACCCTGGCCCTGTGTCCGGGTACCCCGGCTGACCACGGACGCGATCCCCGCGATGTCTTCGGCGGTGCGTTCAACATGATTCGCCGCATCGACGACCCCGCGGACGGCGATCCGCAGTGCGCTCGCCATACCCTCGAAGGATCGGGCGAGTCCGCCGAGTTCATCCTCGGCCTCCATCCGGACAGTGACCCGCAGATCGCCCGCCGCGACACGTGTGACGGCCTCGGTCAGTTCGATGGCCCGGCTCGATACGTCGTTCGCGAGGTAGCTCGCGAGCATGAACGAGAGCAGGGCCGCCATCGCGAACAACCCGCCGAACACGAGGCCGAGCTTCTGCACTTCGCCCCGCAGCGCCGGCCAGGGTGTCACCGCAACCAGTGTCGATCCGGTCCCGGGAACGCGCATCCAGGCGAAGGCCGAACCCGAATCCAATTCGGTGCTGCGCCCGCTCGGAGATCCCAGGATCACCTCGAGTTCGACATCCGTCAGCGGAGCGACGGAGTTCCTCCTGCCCGGGGGCACCGCGGAATCGAGCAGCAGGACCTGCGACGCGATCTGCAGATCCCGCGCCCGGGTGGCGACGGCTTCCGCATCCAGCGGCATCCCCGACGACAGTCCCCGCAGCTCGGCCGCGAGGAAGGCGGCCTGCACCCGGGTAGCATTCCGTTCGACTGGCGCACCGGAGTGGACCATCGCAAGACACATCGCGAACACCACGATCACGACACTGACGCCCGTGACCGACACGAGCAGCTTGTGACGCAGCGTCACGCGCGTGACGTTCTCACGACGCACCGCCTCGTCGCCGATCCGCAGACCCAGCTCATCGAGCAGTCCACCGCAGAGGCGTTTGTTGATGAAGTAGTGGAACACCGAGGCGATGAAGCCGCCGCTCGTCGAGGCCAGACACAGGATCGCGATCGGAAACACCTGGATCGCGTCGAACTGCAGCTTCATCCCGATGGCGACGAGTGCCCCGCCCAGGCACCACCAGAGGAGTCCGGCGATCGACTGGGCAAGTGGCAGGCGCGAGAGCGCCGCGAAGCCCGCGACGATCTGCTGCTCGGTCGCCGAACCGGACTCCTCCGCCCGCAACACGACGAGGATCGGAGCTTCGAGGCGGGAATTGCTCCAGATCACCAGGCCGAAGAGGATCGGGAACAGACCACCGACCAGCAGCCCGAAGTGACTCCACTCGGCGACGGAAAAGTCGAGCAGCGTCACCAGATACACACTGATGAACGCGACCGTCACGACCGACAGCCACAGCGTGCCGATGATCAACTGCCGCCTGAACTCGAATACGCCGGGAATCGACCGCACGTTCGTCTCGTCCTGCCGGTTCATGGTCTGGTCGCTGCGAGCCGGGAGCCCGAAGGATCGCCTGCGGTCGCCTCCGTGCACCGACATGCGTTCAGATGTCGATCTTCAGCAGGCTCTTGGCGACGGCGAGGACCTTGTTGGCCTGGATCGGCTTCGTGAGATACTCGTTCGCGCCGAGCGCGATCGCTCGCTCACGATCCTCCTTTGCGCCCTCCGTGGTGATCACGCAGATCGGCATGCTGGCGAGGTGCGGCTCGCCGCGGATCAAGCTGATGAGCTTCAGACCGTCCATGACCGGCATGTTGATGTCGACGAAGGCAAGATCGAAGTGATCTCCCGTGACCTTGCGCAGACCGTCCATGCCGTCCTGCGCCTCGGTGATGTCGACATCCTTCATCCGCTTCAGCGCGAAGACGAGAAGCTGTCGCATCGTCGGTGAGTCTTCGACGATCAGAATCCGATGTCCCGCCATGATGCACTCCTTGCACACAATTCCGGGCGGCTCGTCCACCGCCCGCCGCTGCAATCACTTCGTCAAGAGATCGATGAATCCCTGGATGGTCGAGAGCTTCCGCTCCGACTGGGCGTACAACCGTGATGCGAAGATCGCCGTTGCTGCATGGCCCGCGAGCAGTGTGAACAGCTCGTGGTCCAGCGCCGAGAAGCCGTCCTTCTGGCAAAGCAGCCGATGGATCGCGATCGCTCCGATCGGACGCTCGTCCACACGCAGCGGGATGCACACCACCGGCGCCCCACCCTCCGCCGGGCCCAGCGGCGACAGCTCGCTGGTCCGCACATCACCGTTGACGACCGACTCCCCGATCGGCCCTTCTCCCAGCCGGATCACCGGGAAGTCCGCCACCGAGCCGCCTTCTGCTGCCACCGGCCGCAGGATCCGCCCCTCCTCCTCGCAGACGTACACACAGAAATACTCGGCTCCGATCAGATTGATGACGATCTCGAGGATGACCTTCAGCACCTCGGACGGGTCCAGCGTCGAGTGCAGCTGGTAGCTGGCCACGTAGAGGTTCGCGAGGTTGTTGTTCTCCTCCTCGATCTCGAGATAGCGCTCGGCAAACTGCTGGTTCTCGTTCTCGACCGAGCGGAGTTGCTCGAGGATCGAGTGCTTCTCCTGCTCCAGATCCTCGATGCGGCCCAGCAACTCGAGGCGCAGTCCTTCCCAGTCGTCCGGATCGCGAGCGGCAGTCTGCTGGCGCGACTCGAGATCCCCCAACCGCTTTCGCATGGTCTCGTTGTCGTCCATCAGCTGCTTCATGAAGTCGGCTCCCCGCTTGAATATCGCGAGCACCGCCTCACCCCGGTCACCGGGTCCGTGTCCGTCCCTAGTCATCCGGACCCCCTCTTCCCTCGTCCACCATCGACTTCACGACTCACTCCAGAATGGATCGCCGTCGGAATCTCGTGCAAGGGCAGTACGAGATCCACCGCGCCCGAACGAACCGCCTGCTGCGGCATGCCGTAGATGATTGCCGTCTCTTCGGACTCGGCGATCACCGTCCCGCCGCATTCCTTGACGGTGCAGACGCCACGCCGCCCGTCGTCTCCCATCCCCGTCAGCACCACCGCCATCAGATCGCTGCCGAAGTGCTTGGCGGCCGACTCGAACAGCCGATCGACCGACGGGGTGTACTTGTCTCCGGGTTCCTGCGGCGTGATCCGCGACCGGATGCGGCCGCGGAAGGTCTCGACTTCGAGGTGATAGCCGCCGGGGGCGATCAACACGCTGCCGCGGGTGAGTTCCTCCCCTCCCTCAGCCTCCTTCACATCGAAGGGCGTCAGCCGGTCGAGTCGCTCGGCGAATCCGCCCGTGAAGCCGGCCGGCATGTGCTGGGCAACCATGAACGCACAGGGTGGCGCCTCGGTGAAGGCACCGAAGGTCTGCATCAGCGCAGCGGGGCCTCCCGTCGATGAACCGATCACGACCACACGCGGTACGCTCGTACCGCCGGCCTGACGCATGCGCAGGACCGGGGGCGAACTGCGGATCCGCTCCTGGACCTTGTCGATGCGCAGTTCGCGGATCGAGTGGACCTTTCGGATCAATTCCTGCTGGATCGTGGCGAGTTCCGGCGTGGCCCGTGCCGTGGGTTTGGCGAGGAAGTCGACCGCGCCGAGATCGAGCGCCTTGAAGACATCGTCTTCTCCAGCGCGACCGCTGATCACCATCACCGGCGTAGGCCGCTTCGCCATCACGAGCCGCAGATACGTGAATCCGTCCATGCGCGGCATCTCGAGGTCGAGCGTGATGAGATCCGGCTGCAATTCGAATGTCTTGCGCAGCGCCTCTTCGCCGTCGCGTGCGACTCCGACCACCTCGACGAGCGGCGAGGTCTCGAGCATGCGCGTGATGGTCTGGCGGCTGAACGCCGAATCGTCGATCACGAGAACACGGATGAGCCGGCGGACGGTCATCTACCCTCCGTTTCTCCGTCGACGTCGGCGATCGCCGACCTGGCAAGGCGATGCCAGGGATCTTCGATGTCCTCGCCCGGGCCCGGACGGCGGTAGACCAGATCGTTCTTCAGGTGCTTCAGCTCGAACGCGCTGGAGACGTTGATCAGCGACTCCGAATGCCCGAGCAGCAGGTATCCACCAGGACGGAGCTTCTCGTAGAACGTTTCGATGACGCGCTTCTTCGTCGCGAGGTCGAAGTAGATGATGACGTTCCGGCACACCACGACGTCGATCGGCCCGAGCAACGCGATCTTGCTGCGATCCATCAGGTTGAGATGGATGAAGTCGACGCAGCGCCTGACCTCGTCCGAGATGCTGTGGTGCCCATCCTTCTCGACGAAATAGCGCTCACGCATCGCGGGGCTGGTCTCGCGGAAGGACGCTTCGCGATACACACCGCGCCTCGACCGGGCGAGCATCGCGCGCGAGATGTCCGACGCGTAGATGCGAAGTTCCTTCTGCGGATCGATGCCGGCCTCGATCGCCATGGCGGCGATCGAGTATGGCTCCTCGCCACTCGAACATCCCGCCGACCAGATCGTCACGGGACCGGTGCGACCCTGTCCGCGCCGGCGCGCCTGGATGTCGGGAATGATCTCGTCGATCAACGCCCGGAGTTGTCGGCTCTCCCGGAAGAAGTATGTCTCGTTGGTCGTCAGGGCATCGACCAGGTTGGCGAACTCCTCGTCCCCGTGACGACCGTCGCGCAGGAGGAGATGATAGGCGCTGAAGCTCGCTACCTCGGCTTCCTGGATCCGACGAGCCACCCGCTTCTCGACGAGGAAGCGCGAGTCCTCGTCGAAATGGAGCCCACACCGACTCTTGATGAGTTCGCAGAGCATGCGGAACGCGGAGTCGGTCATGGTCTCATCGCGGCTGGGGCGCAGTGCCATCTCGATTCAGTCCTCGAGTTGCCTGAGCGATCGGAGGATCGAGTCACGGACGAACGCATCCTGTTCGGTTTCGAGCCGCCGCAGGATGGCCGGAACGGCGCGCTGGACGCGCCGATCGGCGAGCGTCTGGATCGCTTCGGCGCGGACCGACCAATTCTCGTGGCTGATCAGGGGAATCAGCTCGACGAGGAGTTCGCCGTCACCATGGGCGCCGATACACCCGACCGCCGCCTGGACCAGTTCCGGTTCGTCGCGACCGAGCACGCTCACGGCTGTCTGCGCCGCGATCGGACCACCGATCATGCAGAGCGCTTCCATGGCGGACAGCGCGAGCACGCCCTGCGATTGCAGTGGCCGCGCGATCAACTCGACAGCCCGGGCCGGTGATACGTTGTCCTTGCAAGAGTGCAACGCGATCGACCGCACGGCGGCCGCGCCCACGCGCGGATCTTCGTCGTGCATCAGTCGCTGGAGATCGTCGATCACCTCGGCCCTGGACGAGCGTCCCAGCGCGACGGCAGCGGCGATCCGGACCGGTGCGGCCTCATCTGCAAGTGCAAGGCGCAGGGATTCGGAGGCAGCTCCCGGCTCGAGGCGAGAGAGGGCATCGACGGCCGCGCGTCGGATCCGGGCACTCGGATCCTTGAGGAGACGCGCGATCATCGCCTCGTCTTCCACCCGACCGATCCGTCCGAGCACGCTGGCGATCGCGAGTCTCACCTCTTCGGTCGCGCCTTCGAGTCGGGCCGCCAGCATCCCGATCACGTCGCCGTCGAGAGAAGTCCCGGCCGAGTCCTCGGATGCAGAGAGGGCGACGAGCGCATCGATCAGGGCCGACACCTCGTCCTCGAGTTCGCTGTCCTCTTCGTTCGCGGCGTGTTCGAGTCGGCGGATCAGATCAGGAAGGGCATCGATGCAACGCATGCCACCGAGCGCACGGGCCGCATTCGCCCGTAGCGTCGTGTCGACGTCGTCGAGCGAGGCGAGCAGGATCTGCCTCGCGGATCCGCCCCCGCAGCGCCCCATCAGCCCACAAGCATCGGCTCGCAGCCCGGTGGGCAATCCGGTCCACGCGGACTCGAATGCCTCGACCACGATGGGCCCCATCGACTCGAGCGTGGCGAGCGCGACCTCGGCGATCGCCTCGTCGTGTCCGGCCTTCAGGATCGGGATCGCC
This sequence comes from bacterium, assembly GCA_031413515.1. GTDB lineage: Bacteria > Myxococcota_A > UBA9160 > UBA9160 > UBA4427 > TMED88. The sequence goes on along the minus strand of JANOFF010000031.1, from coordinate 108,705 downwards.
GCGCGCCGGTCCTTCGTCAACCCGAGGAACTGGATCAGGGTCAGTCGCGTCGAGAGATCGGCGCCCTCCAGCCGATCGAGACTGTCGACGATCAGCGAATCGCAGCCAGCCGCCGTCGCCGCGATGCGAGCCGCGACCTCGTCGGCGCGAGCACCATCGGACCTCGAGATCACGCGCAGCAGGGCCTGCATGGCCGATTCGCGGCTGGCGCGGGAATCCAGGGTGACGCCCTTGAGAAGACACTCGACGGCTGCATCGTCGGCCTCCAGACCGAGCAGGGCGAACGCAGCGGGCCGCAGCAGCGAACTGTCGAGGATCGTTCCGAGCTCACCGACCTTCATCGGATGCTCGAGCCGGGCGAGCGCGCGCAGGGCAGAGAGTCGGACGAGCTGATCTTCGGCGCCGTCCGTCGCGACCCCCTGGATCGCCCGCGCGGCGACTTCGTCTCCAAATACCCCGAGCGCATCGGCGGCAGCACCGCGCACGTTGGGATCGGGATCCCGCAGCATCTCCATCATGTCGTTCGTGCAGTCGGTATCGCCGATTGCACCGAGGACGTCGACGACGAGTTTGCGCACATCGACATCCTTGCTCGCCAGCGCGGCGACGAGGCGCGGTGTGATGCGCCGCCCGATGCCGACCAGCGCCTCGAAGGCCGAATTGCGCCGACCCGAATTCTCTCCGTCCGACAGGGCTTCGATCAGCGGGTCCTCGACCGGGTGCCGTTCGCTCAGCGAGATCAGACGCTCGACGGCCGCCTTGCGGACACGCCAGCTCGCATCGCCGAGCCTTCCGAGCAGCTGCGGCAGCGATTCGAAGACCGGCAGCGACAGCAGCCGTTCGACCGCCAGGCGGCGGAGTTCCTCGTCCCCGCTCGCGAGTTCGTGGAGGATCGCCTCGCGCTCCCTTCGCGCGACGTCGCCGGTCACTTCATCCCCCGCTCGCGAGCCACGCGCATCAACTCGTCGACCAGATGGTCCCGCTCGTTGCGGACCGTCTCGTTGATCCGCTGCCGGAAGAAGTTGCGACCCTCCTCGATCTCGCTGTCGAGGGCCGCGAGCAGGTTGCCCGTGCGGATCGCTACTTCGAACTTGTCGCCCTGATAGAGGACGATGTCGGACACCACGATCCGTGCGAGGCGTTCGGCCTTCTCGCGCTCGGCGGAGAGACCATCATCGGCAGCCGGTGCTGGTGCCGATCGGGCAGGCGGTCGAACCGGCTGGGGGGTGGGTGCTCGCGTCGGCGCACTCCGCTCCGCGACATTCGGAGCGGGCGATGCCGGCGAGACCGAGCGTGTCGGCTTCGAGGTGACATCGAGGCCGAACTGCACCATCGCGTCGAGCAGGCCGTCCGGCAGATCCGGCTGCTCGAGATAGACGTCGGCGCCGTACAGGTCGGTCGGCGGGCGGCGATAGCGATCCTTGTTGTGGATCGCTCCGACCAGAATCACTTTGATGTGTCGAAGCGAATCGTTGCGCTTGACGATCTCGCAGACCTGGAATCCATACATCTTGGGCAGTGCCGCATCGAGGACCACGACCCTCGGCATCGAGCGCTGGATCGCGAGCATCGCCTCGACACCGTCGTGGACGAGGATCGTCTGGAGTCCCCAGCTCGCCAACGCGCTTGCCGTTCCCTTGCCGCTGTCGTCCTGCGGATCGGCGACCACGACCAGACGCTCGCGATCGTATTGAACGACCGGTTCGACGCTCTGCGGGGCCGCAGCCCGCGACGGGCGCCCGGCTGCGGATGACGCTGTCGGCATGCTCGCGGTGGCCATCGGCGGGTGGGATTCGACCACGGGAGGCCGGCCGGCGGTTGCGGCCGGCGCGCCCGGAGCACGCACGCGGAAGACGGCGCTGCAGCGCGCGCAGCGCAGGCGGGCGCCGTCCGGTCCGACCTTCGCTTCGTCGACCCGGTACCGGGCTTCGCACTTCGGACACGCTGCAATCATGACTCGCCTCTCCCCCTGGCGCCTGGCGCCCGACTCTCCGCTCCGCTCACCCGACCCGGCGAGACGGCTCGTCCCGCGTCAGATCCGGAACCTCGCCACGTCCTCACGCAATGTCTCGGCCTGTTCCAGCAGATCCCGCATCGAGACGCCCATGCGCTGTGCGGCCTCCTCGTTGGATCGCGTTCCCTCGAAGACCTGCTCGAGGAATCCCGCGACCTGCGAGCAGGCGCTCGACTGATCCTGCAGCGAGAGGTTGATGCTCTCGACGGCCTCCCGGACTCCCTCGACACTCTCGCGGATCCGGCTGAAACCCCGCGATTGCTCTTCGGTGGTCCGCGTCACCTGCTGGGCGACTTCGCGCATCGTGACCGCAGATCGGTAGACCACCTCGTTGGCGCGATCCTGCTCGGAGCCTGCGGTCGAGATCTGCTCGACGCCGGTGAGCACGCCCTCCATCAACACGACGACGTGGGATGTCGCCTTCGTCTGTTCGCGCACCGCACCCACGATCTGACCGATCCGCTGACCACTCTCACGGGACGCCCGGGTGATCTCCTCGAGCGCCGAGCCGGCTTCCGCAGAGCGCTCGACGCCGGTCGCCACGCTGGCGGACCCGGCTTCGATCGCCCCGATGGCGTTCTCGCTCTCGGCCTGGACCGAACGGATCAGGCCGCCGATCTCCTTCGTGCTGGCCAGCACCCGATCCGCGAGTTCCTTGATCTCGTCCGCCACCACCGAGAACGCGCGTCCGTGTTCGCCCGCCTGCGCGGCGATGATCGCGGCATTCAACGCGAGCAGGTTCGTCTCGTCGGCGACGTCGTCGATCACGTCGAGGATTCCGCCGATCTCGCGGGCCCGGCTCCCGAGTCCGCGGATCACCTGTTCGGCCGCGTCGGTCGCGTCGCGGATCGCCTCCATGCCACGGATCGTCTCGCTGACCTTCCGTTGCCCCGTCTCGGCGAGACTCACCACTTCCTTCGAGAGATTCGCCGTCAACTCCGCGGTGTTGTCGACGGCCCGCATCGCGCTGGCCATCTCTTCCATGCTCGACGAAGTCTCGGCCGCGGCATCCGAGAGACCCTCTGTCGTGGCACCCACCTGTTTGACGCTGCGCACCATCTGCTCGATCGAGCCGGAGACCTCCTCGACCTTGCCGGAGAGCACCGACGCCGTGTCGTTCAACTCGTCGCCCGCAGCACCGAGTTCGAGGATCGAGCTGCTCGACTCTTCGACGGAGACGTTGAGAGCCTGGGCGGATTGCGAAACACCCGCCACCTGCTCCTTGATCTGCACCATCAGTTCGTTGGCCTGCTGGATGCGGCGCACCTGGTCTGCGCTCGCGACCGCGACGCTCTGGGATACGGCGGCGATCTCACCGGCGGCGGCGTCGACCCGGTCGGCGGCTTGCGCGACGCGGGTCACCGTGGCGCGGAGTGATCCACCCATCTTCTCGAACGCGCGGGAAAGCGCGCCCATCTCGTCTTCCGACTCCCACACCTGACCGCGACCGAGGTCGCCCTCCGCCATGCGTTCCGCCGCCGCCGAGAGTGCTTCGGTGGCGCGGCGGAAGTCGTCGCCCATCAAGTACGCGATCGCGAGGCCGATCGATCCCGACATCAGGACGGCGATCAACAGCACGCCGTAGAACCCCATCCCGGCTTCGCCCTGGCCGGATCCCCCGAGACGCATCGCGCCGAACACCTGTCCCTGGCTGCTTTGACGCCAGCTGGTCGTCCCGATCGCGCCGTGGGCCGCGATCCATCCCGATCGCTGTCCGGCCTGGATCGCTTCTGCGATCGCGATCCGAGAACGGGCGTCCAACGATGACGTCGGAAGTTCGAGATCGTCGGATGCGGAATGGAAGAACGACGTCGGATGCGGGAGCAATTCTTCGTCCGGCACGATCTGGGCCACTGCTTCGTCGAACGAGATCCCCTCTTCGAGCACGATGTCGTCGAGTGCCGCCAGCATCCGCTGCTGCCACGCACCCGCCTCGGCGTCGAGTGCGCGCGAGGCCCGCGACTGGGCGAGCGTCACCATCAGGAGCGACGTTCCGATGACCGCGCTGACCACCACGTACTGGACCTTTCGCGCGAGACTGGTCGGCGTGACGAGCCTGGCCCGCTCGTCGGGATCGGACACCTCCGTCGCGAGCCGGGCTCGGAGATCCCCGAGCGCGCGCTTGGTTCCGAAGAACACGAATGCTCCGGAGATCATGGCGCCGAGGGTCGAGGAGACCATCAGAATGAAGAAGCGGCGGTCGAGACCGATCTCGCCACCCGTCCCGATCCACATGCCGGCGGCAACGATCGGCGGGGCGGCTCCCCACACGATCAGCATCCGCAGGATCGCGATGCGCGGTTGTGCGACGGTGGCGCGGAACGCCTCGCGACACCGGTCCGTCGCGTCGGGGTCGTCATTCCGACCCGAAAACGACAGCCAGTCCAGGATCGGTCGCAACCCGGTCTTCCGGCTCAACTCGATGGCGACGGTGGCGAGGATCGCATACGCGGCGATCGTCCAGCCGAAGGCGGACCACTCGCCTTGCGACAGGTCGAGCAGCGCGCCGTTGTAGAAGATGATCAGACCGACCGGGGGAATGGCGACCGCGCAGTCGAGCAGGCGGATCCGCTGGACCAGGGATGCGGGCGTGGGCAGGCTCGGTTCGCTCATCGAGCTTCTCCTTGGGGCTGCGACAAGGCTGAGCGATAGACGTTCTCGAGCACATGCTCGAGTGAAAGCACCATCACCGGTGACTGACCCGCGCGGCGCACCACGTGACGGACTGCGTCGTAGCCCGCGTGCGTAGCCAGTTCCGGCACATCCTCGAGAGTCGAGACATCGAGACTGAGAACGTCCGTGGCTGCTTCGACGCAGAGCCCGAGCACGAGTCCATCACAGTCGAGTACCACGATCCGCGATCGTTCGGTGGGCAGGGTGGCGATCCCGCCGAGCAGACGACCGAGATCGATCACCGGGATCACGGCGCTGCGCAGGTCCACGACTCCCTCGATCAGGGTGGGCGCCATCGGGAGCGGAGTGATGGGCTGGAAGCGCACGATCTCCCTGACCTGCGAGACGTCGAGGGCATAGTGCTGTCCGCGAGCCTCGAACACTGCGAGGTTCACTTGATTCTCGTTCTGATGAACGCTCTTGGCTTCAATCCGCACGGAGTTCGAGCACCCGGTCGAGGTCCACGACGGAGACGAAGTCCCCGTCCTGCAGACACAGTTCAGTCACGGCGGCGAGATCCGCGGCGGAAGACACCGCCCGGAAGGCCTCCTCGCTGACACGGAGGACCTGGTCCACAGCATCCACCAGCACGCCGGTGATCCGATCGTCGTCGCCATGCAGCACGATGATCCGGCTGCGCCGGGATCGTTCGCGGGCGGGCAGGCCGAGGCGCATGCGCAGGTCGACGACCTGGACCACTTCACCGCGGAGCGCTACCACGCCCAGCACCCAGTCGGGAACCTTGGGCACATGCGTCACCTCGCGCAATCGGACGATTTCGCGGACACGCTCCACCGGAATCGCATAGGGAGAATCGTCGAGCCGGAAGGAAAGGAGTTCACGGATGGACTCCACTCCCTCGCCTTCGGTGCCCGACAGCGCGGCTCCACGCGCGATCGCTTCCCAGTCCCGAGTTTCGGTTGATCGAGATGCAGTGCTCACGCGGCCTCCTTGCGACGCGCGGCGTCACCGATCACGAAGGAAACGTCGATCACGAGGACCACTCCCTGATCTCCCAGTTCGGTGGCTCCGGCGATCCCCGGGATGTGGCGGATGGGTCCCTTGATCGGCTTGATGACCGTGTCCTGCTGTCCGTGCAGTTCGTCGACGAGCAGGCCGACCCGCTGGTCGCCCATTCCGAGCACGACGACATATTGCTTGCCGTCCTGTCGCCCACCCTTCAGACCGAACTCGCGGCTCAGGCGCCGCAGGTCGAGGGCCTCGCCGCGCAGATTGAGGATCTCGCGTCCCTCGGAGCGCTGGATCTCCTTCGGTTCGCACAGCAGCGTCTCGAGCACCGCATTCAGCGGAATCGCGAACCGCTCCCCCCCGACGCTCACGATCAGTGCCTGGATGATCGCCAGCGTGATCGGGAGCGTCAGAGTCACGGTCGTGCCGCGCCCGAGCACCGACGACACGTCGACGACGCCACCGAGGGCGGCGAGATTCGAGCGCACGACGTCCATGCCGACGCCACGACCACTGGTCTCGCTGACCTCGCCGCGGGTCGAGAGACCGGGCGCGAAGATCAGGTCGAGCTTTTCCTTGTCGGTCAGGATGTCGTCGGGAGAGACGATGCCCTGCGTCTCGGCGATCGCGCGGACGCGATCCGGGTCGATTCCGCGTCCGTCGTCGACCACCTCGATCACGACGTGATTGCCACGCTGGAATGCCTGGACGAGGATCGAGCCGCCGGGAGCCTTGCCCGCCGCCTCGCGCTCCTCGGCCGATTCGATCGCGTGATCGAAGGCGTTCCGGACGACATGCATGAGCGGATCGACGAGCTGCTCGACGATCAGCTTGTCGAGTTCGGTGTCCGACCCCTTGAAATCGAGGACGATGTCCTTGTCGTGGTCGCGGCGCAGCCTTCGCACGACCCGCGACAATTTCTCGAAGATCTGGCGCAGCGGCACCATGCGCACGTCGAGCACCCCCGCCTGCAGTTCCTTGAGCTTGCGATCGAGCAGACGGTGCGTCTTGGTCAGTTCAGTGCCGATCTTCGCCGTGTCCGGTTCCAGGGCGAGGCGGGATGCGATGCCGGCGATCGCGTTTCGCGCGATGACGAGTTCGCCCACCAGGGTCATCAGTTCGTCGAGCTTGCGGATGTCGACCCGCACGGTGTCGCTGATCGAGCGCAGTGATTCGATCTCGCTCGGCTCGGCGACGGGAGCCTCGACGGCCGAGATCGGATCGGATGGATCGATCGACTTAGCGTCCTGCGAATTGCGGACGTCGCCGATCGGCGCAGCAACCGGAGCGGTGGGGCCACCCGCGGATGCCACGTTGGCGACGGCGACGGCCTCGGTCGCTGTGCCCGGCAGGACTTCCCGCACGCTCACACCCGAGAGATCGAGGCGTTCGGCGAGTCGACCGGCCGGAAGGTCGGTTGCAACAAGCAGCGAGAACCGGATCTGGGACTCGGGCGCCGCGCCCGGCGAGGGAAGAGTCGAGATCACCTCGCCGATCTCGCGGATCGCACTGGAAATCTCCGACAGCCCCTCTTCGAAGGCGATGATCTCGAACGTCGAGTCGACGAGGGACAGTTCTCGACCGCGGCGGATGCTCTCCCGCAGACGGTGTTCTTCGTACTCGGTGAGCGCGCGCAGGAGCGCCGGATCGAGAGACAGGCCATCGAACTCGCCGGATTGCGGGATCGGAGTGGCGACGGCCGCGTCGATCCGGCCGATCAGTCCACTCACTTCGACGAGATGCTTCTCCTGGGCATCGGCGTCGTCGAGGTCGCCCATCAGCACGCCGAGCAAGGCCACGGCGTCGTCGAGCAGATCGACGGCCGGGGAGCCGATCGGAATCCGCCCGAGCCGGAGGCCGTCGAGGATGTCTTCGAGGTGATGGGCGAGCTCGCCCATTCCATCGAGCCCGAACATCCCCGCAAGCCCCTTCAACGAATGGGCGGAGCGGAAGATGCGATTGACGAGATCGGGATCGACCTCGTTGCGTGTCTGTCGCTGATCGGCGAGATCCGCGAGGTCCTCGCTCATCCGCTCGAGGATCTCCTCGGCTTCCGAGACGAACTCGCGATTGGCCTTCTCCGACGTCGAGGACTTGCTCGGCCGGCGCGCCGGCTTCTTCGCAGACGCGTCACGAGCATTCGCGTTCTTGCGTCGGGCAGCCACGGCGGATCAGCCCTCCCGCTTCGGATTGGACAACAGATCGATCGCGACCTGTCGCAGCGCGTCGGGCTCGAAGGGCTTCACCAGATAGGCGTCGGCGCCGAGCAGCAGCCCCTTGTCGCGGTCGCGCTCGGATCCCTCGGTGGACACGATCACCAGCGGAATGCGCCGGTACTTCTCGTTGTTCTTGACGAACGAAACCAGTTCGAGGCCGTTGATGTCGGGCATGTTGATATCGGTGACGACCAGGTCGTAGTCGTCCCGGGGAAGACAGCGCAGGGCCTCGAAGCCACTCGATGCCTCCGTGATCTTCACGGGCACGCCCAGATCTTCGAGCGTCGCTACGAGCAGCGACCGCATGGTCGCCGAATCTTCCACGATCAGAATGCGCTGCATGCGCTTCCCCCCAAGCCAATCGCCCGCCCGTCAGGACCGAATGGATGTATCGGCCCCCTGTCCGCTTTCTTGAGGAACGGAAGGGACTTCGGTGCGGCTTTCGCGCGCATGCCGCCGGGTGATGGGGCGAAGTTGCGGGGCGATGGTCCCCCGCAGTGCAGATCTCAGACCTTGTCTTCGCGAAGGGCCCGCTCGAGTGCGGCGCGATCGAGCGCCAGACCCGCGTGATGGAGCACGACCTCGAGCGCGCTGGTGTCTCCGAGCGGGCGGGCGCCGGGCAGGTTGTCGCCGTACAGCAGGGCGATCACCTGGCCCGTGCTCTCGATCGGCGCCAGATAGGCCTCTGCGGGGATCCGGTCGCCGAGCAGACCGGCGAGATCACGATCCCCATCGTTTTCGGGAGCGCCCCGCACCGGCTTCCCCTGCCGCAGCACCGTACCCATCCAGGACGATGCCCCACACGGATACGCGAGGTCACGCAGTTCGCGGTCGTCGGGGCCTCCGCACGTCGGGAGCCCGTGCTGCGCCATCCCGACCGCTGTGCCGTCGCGCACCATGAACATCGCGACGCGATCGAAGATCTCGGACGCAAAGCGGATCACCAGCGGCAGCACCTCACCGCGCGTCGACGCCTCGGTGAGAGACCGGGTTGCCTCTGTGAGGCGACGCAGGGAGTCGGGTGAGATGGTCTTCGCCTGTTTGCCGGGATTCGAAACCTCGCGCCGCACACCCGCGGCATCGCTTCTCACCTGCCGGGCGAAGTCGGCTGCGAAGCCGACGAGTTGTTCGGCCGCCTTGCTGGCACGCAGTCGCGTTCGCGCGGGACGCACCACCACACCGTCCGCCGCGCCGATGCGGCCGATCGAGCTGCCCCCGTCCTCGCGGAGCCACAGCGCGACGATACGCGGCGACTGCGCCTTCAATCGGGCGACGAAGTCGCCGACATCGGAGACACCGCCGAGTCGGTCGACCTCGATCTCGGGTGCCACGAGCACGACCGGCGGAGTGCCGCGTACCAGATACTGACGGATGCGCGCCATCGCCTGGTCGGTCTGCTGGAAGATGTGGACCGGGCGGAAGTCGTTTTTCAGCGCGGACTTCACCCACTCGAGGGCCACGAGATCGAGATCGATCGCGACCAGCGGACGCAGCGGGCCGGCTTGGTTTCCAGCCGACGGGGTTGCGACGGCCGGTGACGGCGACGCGAGACCGGTCGCCTGCGTGACGGCCAGCAGACGCTTCGAGTCGGTCGACGTATCGAAGGACGGCGGCAAAACGTCGGATTCGTCGAGCAGTCGGCCTGCCGGGGCGGGCGGCGCCTCGGATGCGAAAAGGTCCTCTACGTCGAGCGGTTCGTCGGATTCGGGAAGTTCGAACAGTTCGAGTTCGTCGTGGATCGCGGCCTCACCGGTCGAGACGTCCCGATCGAGCGGGTTGTCGAGATCGATCTCTTCGATGCCGTCCGCGGGTTCGAGCTGTGTCGTCGCATCATCGAGATCGTCCGCGACCGCCTCACCGAGGGCCAGAATCTCGGCGGCGAGGGCCTCGGCCTCGTTCGAGAATCGATTGCGACCGGCGTCGGAGCTCGCGATCCCGGCGCGCGCGAGCGTGTCGATCGCCTCGGCGTGGGCACGCGTGCCGGGAGCGATCTCGTCGGCGACCGGTGTGGCACCGAACATTTCGTGGGCCGACATGGCGTCGAATCCGGTCCCGACCAGGTCGGACGACTCCGGCGCGGCGACGCGGCCGCCTGGGCCGTGCTCGTCGCGAACCCGAGCTCCTTCCATCGCGAGGTATTGCGCGTTCAGACCTTCGGGTGCCAGCAATTCGGGATCGCCGGGCGCGGGCTCCATCCTAACGTCGAAGCTGAAGTCCCCCTTCGACCAGGAGAACATCTCGATCACGGCCGCTTCGATTGCTTCGCGGCAGAGAGCATCGATCCGCTCCCGGGGCAGACCGCTGATCAACGTCACGGCCTCGTCGACCTTGCAGGCCTTCGCGGCCGCGTGCTGCTCTGCGGCCGTGTACTCGTCGTCGGACACGAATCCACCGCGAACCAGCACGCCGCGCAGATTCTGGGGTCCACCCTTCACGGCGGCACTGCGCACCAGACCGTTGGCGAACACGATCCGTCCGTCGCAGCCCGTGGTCTCGAGGGAGAGCACGCCGGACTTCTGGGAGAGGCTGATGATCTGAAGAATGTCCCCGAGATCCAGGTCCTCGAGGCTTCCGACCAGGCTCATTCCGCCCTCCACCGACACGCCGTGGACGCACGGCCCCCGGCGCCCTCGCGGCGGAGTCGTACCCCCGCAGATAAGATCGGATGTTGGGGCGAGGACTTGATCGCGTTGCCCGCGACTCGGTGCGGGAGTCAACGAACAAGGCACTGCTCAGGCCGGATGTGCGGATGGGCCCCGTGGGGTTCGGGTCGGCCGAACCGGCTGCGGGACGTCGACGCGCAGCGAGACCGGCTCGGGCGCGACGGCTCGGATCGCGCGATCGAGCGCGATCTGGGCGGACTCGTGCTGCCGCCCGGGCACGGCGAGGATCAACTCCAGCGTGCCCGTCGCGGATCGTGCGGCTTCGACGACCCCGCCCACGATCGCGACCGCGTGCCGCGGAAGATCGTCCGACGGGACGCCGAGAGGCGCCAGCGCGACACGCTTCGCGCCGAGCGCGAAGCACCTGGCCGCGGCGTCGCGCATCGCATCCTGGGCGGCCGTGAGCGGAAACCTCGAGCGAGAACCGAGACCGATGATCAGTGCACGCGGTGCACGCAGAGCACCGGCGCTGGGCACCAGCACGGCCTCTCCGGCCACGCCCGACAAACGCTCCTCCACTAGCAACGATGACAAGAGGCCACAGAGCCGCCAGTCCATCCGCGCGGCGCCGCCCCGCAAAGGACGGTCCTCGTCGAAGAACCCGGCGACCGCCACGTCGCACGCGATGCGCTCGAGGGCGCGCGATTCGAGTTCGATGCGCACGCTCGCCGTCATGATGCCGTTCTCCTCACGTCGTGCGCGATCGCGTCCAGGATGCCGTTGACGAACGCCGGTGAAGCGTCGCTTCCGAAACGACGCGCGAGATCGACTGCTTCGTTGAGAACCACTGCGACCGGAGTGTCGGTGAACTCGAGTTCGTAGCTGCCGATGCGCAGGATGTTGCGATCGACGACCGCCATCCGCACGAGTCGCCAGTTTCGGGCATGACGCACGATCGCAGCGTCGATCTGCGCGATCCGGCCCCTGACCGATACGGCGAGCTCCCGAGCGAACTCACGAGAGCCGTCGGGCATCTCGAAGTGGGTCGCGATCACGTCGAACACGCGATCGGCGTCGGATTCAGCGATCGGGGCGAGGTCGTCCGCGAGCCAGCGGATCGGATCGGCGGCCTGTCCGGATTCCTTCTGCGAACCGTCGGCGGCGGCCGGATCGGGATTCGCTCCGATCCCATCGGGCTCGTCGCGATTCCGCCGCGGGCGATCGGCTGCGAGATCGATCGCGTACAGCACCTGAAGCGCGACCTCGCGGCCCCGCCGTCTCGACGTTCCGCCCACCGGTCGGCGAGCGATCGCGGCCTCGCCTTCCTCGATCATGCTTCCCCCGGTGTGGCACTCGTGAGCGCGAGCAGGCGTGCCATCTCGATGGCGGCCAGCGCGACCTCGCCGCCCTTGTTCCCATGATCCCCGCCGCAGCGGGCGAGCGCCTGTTCGACGTCGTCGGTGGTGAGTACCCCGAAAGCGATCGGAACGCCGGTGTCTCGCATCACCTCGCGCACGCCGTCGGTCACGCCGATGCAGACATAGTCGAAGTGAGGCGTGCCGCCGCGGATCACCGAGCCGAGTGTCACGATCGCCGCGTAGCGCCCGCTCACCGCCAGAGCCCGAGCCGCCTGGGGAATCTCGAAGGCACCGGGCACCCACGCCACGTCGATCTGGTCGTCGCCCACGCCGCGCTCGATCAGCGTCCGCCGACAGTCGTCGAGCAATGCCGTGCTGATCAGGTGGTTGAATCGGGAGACCACGACTCCGATGCGCATTCCGGTCGCGTCGAGGTTCGAGGGATAGACGTTCATCGCGGGCTCCGGGCTGCTTGGGCGGGGCGAACTGCGGGGCGAACCGGACGGGAGACGAGATGCAGGTCGCCGCCCAGTCTTCCGACTGATCGCCACTCGAGCATCGGCGCCTGCGCGAGGGCCGAGACGTCGAGCGAGCCGAGCGCCGGTACCCCGTCCCCCCCGAGCAGACGCGGCGCCAGGATCCAGTGTATCTCGTCGACGAGATCCGCCCGCAGCAGCGCCGCAGCGAGTCCTCCGCCGCCTTCGACGAGCAATGTCGTCAGGCCGAGTCCTCCGAGACGGTCGAGACCGGCTCGTAGATCGAGTCGTCCCGGACCCCCCGGCACCTCGACCACTTCGGCACCCATGCGCTCGAGCGAGCGTCGTCCGCGCGCGCCGGGCGCGCACAGCACGAGGGTACGTGCACCCTCATCGGGCGAGTAGAGGCGCGCCGAAGCGGGAACCCGCAGACGCGAGTCGACCAGCACCCGCACCGGTCGTGAGATCGTCCGCCCGCCCTTGCGGGCAGTCAGCTCGGGGTCATCGGCCAGCGCCGTCCCCGATCCCACCATCACCGCATCGGTGCGGGCGCGCTGCCGATGCACCCATTCCCTTGCGGGTGCCGACGTGATCCAGCGCGATTCGCCCGATGCCGTCGCGATCCGACCATCGAGGCTCGCGGCGAGCTTCAAAGTCACGAAGGGCCGACCGCGCTCGCAGAGCGAGATGAAACCGCGGTGGTGCTCACGGCACTCGGACTCGAGCGCACCGAGATCCACCTCGATGCCCGCTTTGCGCAGGGCGCGCAGGCCGCGACCCGACACGCGCACATGGGGATCGACACAACCGACCACGACCCGCTGGATCCCCGCCGCGATGATCGCCTCGGTGCAGGGCCCCGTCCGACCCTGGAAACAGCACGGTTCCAGGGTCACCGCCAGACTCGCACCCCGTACCGCACGCGCGCCGTGGCGTGCGGTCGCGGCCCGCAACGCCACCACTTCGGCGTGGGGACCTCCGGGCGGGCGCGTGCACCCGCGACCCAGGATCCTCGCACCGCGGAATACCACGGCGCCGACGTGCGGGTTCGGATGGGTGCGCCCGGCGCTCCGGCGTGCCGCAGCGAGTGCGGCACGCATGTGCGCCTCGTCGATCCCCGCCGCCCTCACCCGGCGTCCTCCGAGTCGAGCGCAGCGATGAAGGCCGCGTAGTCGCCGGTGGTCTCGAACCGCTGATACACCGAGGCGAAGCGAAGCGCGGCGACGGCATCGATGCTCCGCAACTCGTCCATCACGCGATCACCGATCAGACGGCTCGTGACCTCGCGCTCCCCGCCCTCCTGGAGACCGCGCTCGATGCGATCGACGAGCTGCTCGATCACATCGACGGGCACCGGGCGTTTCACGCAGGCGCTGGCGATCCCGGAAAGCAGCTTCGCCCGGTCGTACTCCTCGCGACGCTGATCGCGCTTGATGACCTTCGGCACCTGCTGTTCGATGCGCTCACGCGTCGTGAATCGCCAACCGCACTCTTCACACTCGCGACGGCGACGGATCTCGTCCCGCTCGCGGCTGTCGCGCGTATCGACGACCCGGTTCGCATCATCGCCACAGCTCGGACAGCGCACCGGTCAGTCTCCGTCGGACCACCGCGCGGGATAGAGGGGGAATCGGCGGCAGAGTTCCTCGACATCGAGTCGGACGGCATCGAGCGTATCGACGTCGCCCGGACGTGCCAGTACGCGAGCGATCAGACCCGCGATCTCGATCATCTCGGCTTCACGCATCCCGCGCGTGGTCACCGCCGGCGTCCCGATCCTCACGCCCGAGGTCACCATCGGCTTGCGGGGGTCGTAGGGCACCATGTTCTTGTTGGCAGTGAGGCCCGCGCGGTCGAGCGCGATCTGCGCAGCCTTGCCCGTGGTATCGCGATCCACGAGCGACAGCAGGAACAGATGATTGTCGGTTCCGCCGGAGACGATCTTGAATCCGGCGGACGCGACGGCGCCGCACAGCGCGCGCGAGTTGGCGACGATCTGGGCGCAATACGCCTTGAAATCGGGTGCGAGCGCCTCCTTGAAGGCGGCGGCCTTGCCGGCGATCACGTGCATCAGCGGACCGCCCTGCAGCCCGGGGAAGATCGCGCTGTCGATCTTCTTCGCGAACTGTTCGTCGCAGAGGATCATTCCGCCGCGCGGCCCGCGCAGTGTCTTGTGGGTAGTGGTCGTGATCACGTGGGCTCGGCCGACCGGACTCGGGTGGACGCCCGCGGCCACCAGACCCGCGATGTGGGCGATGTCTGCGAAGAGCAGCGCGCCGACCTCGTCGGCGATCTGGCGGAAAGCCGCGAAGTCGATCGTCCGCGAGTACGCAGTCGCTCCACATTGGATCAGTTTGGGCCGATGCTCGAGGGCCAACCTCCGCAGTTCGTCGAGATCGATGCGCTCACTCCCGCGATCGACGCCGTACGGCACGATCCGGTACGTGCGACCCGAGAAGTTGACCGGACTTCCGTGGGTCAGATGACCGCCATGATCGAGATTCATCGCGAGGATCGTGTCGCCCGGCTCGAGCAGGGCGTGGTAGACCGCGGCGTTGGCCTGCGAACCCGAGTGCGGCTGCACGTTGGCGTGATCGGCACCGAACAACTGCTTGGCGCGTTCGATCGCGAGCGTCTCGACCTCGTCGACGAACTCGCAACCCCCGTAGTAGCGGCGCCCTGGATAACCCTCGGCGTACTTGTTCGTAAGCACGCTGCCGACTGCTTCGAGCACCGCTTCCGATACGAAGTTCTCGGAGGCGATGAGTTCGATCGAGAGCCCCTGTCGGCGGCCCTCCCTGCGCAGCAGGCTGGCGATCTCGGGGTCAGCCGTGTCGAGGTGGGGGGTGAGGGATCGCACGATCATTCCTTTCTGCATCGGAGAGCCCGACCGGTTCAGGGCGTAAGCCACCAGAAGGATCTGCACTGGCGCGATCGGACCGGACGATCGGGTCGGGAGGGCATTCAGAACATAGCGAGAGCCGTCGCACCGGGTTCGCGATTCGGCGAGCAATCCGTCAGGCGGCGCCCATCGCGAGCGTCGACGCGGTTGCCGGATCGGGCGCTAGGGAGGCGTCGCGTCCGGCGCGCCGAGCACGAGCGTGGCATTTGTGCCGCCGAAACCGAAGGAGTTCGAGATCGCGACGAGCGTACGGTGCTTGCGCGCGACGTTGGCGACGTGATCGAGTTCGCACTCGGGATCGGGATCGTCGAGGTTGATCGTCGGCGGCAGCAGACCCTCCTGCAGGGCCCCGACAGTGAGGATGGCTTCGAGAGCACCCGCGGCCCCGAGCAGATGTCCCGTCATCGATTTCGTGGCCGACACCGGCAGATCATCCATGTGACGACCGAACGTTCGCCGGATCGCGACGACCTCGGTCGGATCACCCGCCGGGGTGCTCGTCGCATGTGCGTTCACGTAGCCGACGTCGCGTGCGGTGAGACCCGCATGGACCAGGGCGGCCTCCATGCATCGGGACGCGCCGCGACCTTCGGGATCCGGGGCGACCATGTGGGTGGCGTCGGCAGTCGCGCCATATCCCAGGACGTGGGCCCGGATGCGGGCTCCCCTGGCTGCCGCGTACTCCGCCGACTCGAGGACGAGCACGCCGGCTCCCTCCCCCATCACGAAACCGTCGCGATCGCGATCGAATGGGCGGCTGGCCCGGGTCGGCTCATCATTCCGGTTCGAGAGCGCCTTCATCGACCCGAAGCCCGCCAACGCCACTCCGAGGATCGGCGACTCGGTCCCGCCGACGACCACGACGTCTGCCTGGCCTCGTCGGATCATCTCGGCGCCTTCACCGATCGCGTGGGCACCGGTCGCGCACGCGCTGACGTGGCAGAGGTTCGGCCCACGGAGCCCGTAGTAGAGCGAGACGAGACCGCTCGGCATGTTGGCGATGCCCATCGGGATGGTGAAGGGCGACACGCGACGCGGGCCCTTTTCGCGCAGGATCACGTCGTTGTCGATGATGGTCTGCAGACCTCCGATCCCGGATCCGATCGCGACGCCGATCCGGTCCCGGTTCGTGTCGTCCACCTCGAGCCCTGCATCGGCGATCGCCTCGCCCGCAGCCTGAAGCGCCAGCAGGACGCAGCGATCGGTCCGACGGAGTTCCTTTGCGGGAAGGATCGAGGGAATCACCTCGTCGACGCACTGCGCGGCGATCCGGCTCGGATAACCCGTCGTATCGAATCGGGTCACGAGTCCCACGCCCGAACGGCCCGCCACGGCACCCGACCAGGTCGCCTCGAAACCGACGCCGAGCGGCGAGATGCAGCCGATACCCGTGATCACGACCCGACGAGTCGGAGCCGGCGTGGGGCTCATCGCGCTCAGCTCTCCAGTCGCTCTTTCAGGTAGGAGATCGCGTCACCGATCGTCTGGATCTTCTCGGCGTCTTCGTCCGGGATTTCGATGTCGAATGATTCCTCCATCGACATCACGAGCTCGACGATATCGAGCGAATCGGCGCCGAGGTCGTCGACGAACGATGCCTGGCTCACGACCTCTTCTTTCGAGATGCCGAGCTGCTCGACGATGAGATCTGTCACGCGCGCTTCAAGGGACATGGATGACTTCCTCCACGCTCATCTCTGGCGTTGGAATGTCCGCTAGCGTCGGCCTTCCGCATTCTGGACGCAAGGGACGTCACCGCTCCCTTTGGGGCTCCGACGCGTACGCGATGATCGGAAACCGTGTGTGCGCGTCGGGCGCGGTGGACCCGGTGACGCGATGCAGCGTGGCGTGGCCCCGACTTCATGATTCGAGAAACTGCCGGACCTCGGCGACGTCCGACCAGCCGGACAGATTGCCACGCCTGGCCCCGCGTTCGATGCGTGCGACCAGACCCGACAGGACTCTGCCGGCGCCCACCTCGAGAAAGGCGTCGACACCGAGCGAGCGCAGACACTCGATCATCTCGGTGAAGCGCACCGGAGCGGTGACTTGTCGTTCGAGCAGATCTGGGATCCGCGATGCATCCGAATTCGGGGTGGCTTCGACGTTCCCGACGACCGGATGGGTGGGCGTCGCGAAATCGATCCGATCGAGTTCTCGGCGCAGTCTCCAGGCAGCCGGTGCCATCAGACTGCAGTGGAACGGCGCAGACACCGCGAGCGCAACGACGCGCTTGGCTCCGCGCTCCTTGGCAAGTCCGCCCGCGGCCTCCACGGCGGTCGCCTCACCGGCGATCACGGTCTGCTGGGGCGAATTGAAATTCGCCGGTGCGACGACCTCCCCGCGCGCCGCGGCCACCTCGGAGCAGGCCGCCACGACGATCTCCGGTCCGCAGCCCATGATGGCCGCCATCGCGCCGCGGCCCTCGGCCACAGCTTCCTGCATGAATCGACCCCGCGCCGAGACGATCCGGACTGCATCTTCGAAGGACAGCGCGCCGGCGGCCACGAGCGCGGAGTACTCGCCGAGACTGTGACCGCCGAAGTAGTCCGCAACGATCGGGCCGAACGACTCTTCGTAGCCGCGCAGCAACGCGATGCTCGTCGTGAGCAGCGCGGGTTGCTGGATCTCGGTGCGACGAAGTTCGTCTTCTGGCCCCTCGAAGCAGATCCGCGACAACTCGAATCCCAGTGCTTCGTCGGCCGAATTGAATACGGCGCGCGCCGCCGGCGAAGCCTCGAAGGCATCGCGGCCCATTCCGATTTCCTGCGAGCCCTGGCCGGGAAACAGAAGTGCCAGCACGCGACGACTAATCCTCGTCGGTCTCGATCACGGTGCGGCCCTTGTACGAACCGCATGCACCGCAGAGCCGGTGCGGTGCCTTGGGCGCGCCGCACTGCGGACAAGTGCTGGTGGGCGGAGTCGCCAGAGCGTCATGGGCTCGGCGCTTGTCACGCTTCGACTTGGATGTCTTTCGCTTCGGAACGGCCATTCATCGACTCCCATCCGAACCCTTGCGCAGTGCAGCCAGCACGGCGAACGGGGACTCGGGCTTCAATTCGGTATCTGCACAATCGCAGCTCGCTTCGTTGCGATCGATCCCACAGCGCGGACAGAGCCCCGCGCAACCTTCACTGCAGACGGACTGGATCGGCAGCGCCAGTGCCACGACCTCGGCGAGATAGGGCTCGAGGGAGACCTCCTTGCCCCGGTACCAGCCCACCTCGAGCTCGTCACTCAGACACATTCCATGACGCGCGAGGCTTTCCGCGGTCTCCGGATCCGTTGGCGATCGGTCTCCGATCGGTTCGAGGATCAGGTGGAAGGTGTCCGAGAGCGCGCGACGATAGCGCTTGAGACAGCGGCTGCATTCGACTTCGATCTCGAGATCCAACTCTCCATCGAGCGAGACGCTGTCTCCGACCACCCGGGTGACCAGGTCGAAAGCCGGGGGTGCGACGAGTCGGCAAGTCGCATGCTCCTGCGATCCCGACCATTCCGCCCACCATTCCGCGGTCGGACGGAATCGATGCTCGGTCGGCGCGGCCCCCAGGCGGTCGATCACGAGCTTCATGGCGGGATCCGGCGGCTGAAGGACACTCATCGACGCAAGAGAATCTGTTTGGAATCCGAATACTTGAATCGGCCAAGCCACAATTCGGCCGGCTTCCAATAGCAGACAAGACAGTCGCCTGCCATGCGCCCTTGGGCGCCTCGCGCTGCCCTTTCGATCGGCGCCGCTGGGGTATGCTCGGCGGCCCATGTCGGAAATCCGCACTCGATTCGCGCCGAGCCCCACGGGGTTCCTGCATCTCGGCAGCGCTCGGACCGCGCTCTTCAATTGGGCGTTCGCTCGTCGACATGGCGGCACCTTCATCCTGCGCGTCGAGGACACCGACCGCGACCGCTCGACACGAGAATCCGAGGCCGCCGTGCTCGAGGGTATGAAGTGGCTCGGGCTCGACTGGGACGAGGGACCGTTTCGCCAGAGCGAGCGCAGCGAGCGCCATCGCGAGGCCATCGAATCCCTGATCGCGAAGGGCCGCGCGTACCGCTGTATATGCACCCGCGAGTCACTCGAGGAGCGGAAGGCGCGGGACGTCGCCGCGGGCGCCAAGGGGATCTACGACGGCCGCTGTCGCGATCTCGCGCTCGGTCCGGATTGCGGCGAACACACGGTTCGCGTCCGCCTGCCGCGGGAGGGAATGCTCGGCTGGGACGATCTCGTCTTCGGACCGAGCGGACAGGACGCCGCACAAATCGGCGACGTGATCATCCAGCGCACGGACGGCACACCGCTCTACAACCTGGCCGTCGTGGTGGACGACCTCGACATGCGGGTGACGCACGTCATCCGTGGCGCCGACCATCACCCGAACACACCGCTCCAGGTGGCGCTGTATCGCGCTTTCGGCCTCGAACCTCCGTCGTTCGCCCACGTTCCGCTGATCATCGCCGAATCGGGCAAGAAGCTCTCGAAGCGCAGGGACAACGTCTCGATCCAGCAATTCCGGGACGACGGACACTTGCGAGAAGCACTGATCAATTGGATCGTGCGCCTCGGCTGGTCACACGGCGATACCGAGATCTTCTCGCTCGACGAGATCGCTTCGACGTTCGATCTCGAGCATGTCGGCCGTTCGGCGGCACGAGCAGAACCGTCGAAACTTCTCTGGCTCGGCCAGCACTACTTGAAGGCGCTCGGCTCCAACGATCTGTTCGCGCGCCTGCGACCCCACCTCGAGCAGGTCGCGGGAGGTCCGGTCACCGACGAGCCGGGACTCCGAGTGCTCCTCGATCTGCTTCGCGAGCGGAGCCATACGCTGATCGAGATGGCCGCACTCGCGCGATGGCACGTGCGCCAATCGGTCGAATTCGACGAGAAGGCGGTCCAGAAGCACCTGAACGCGACCGCCGTGCCGCTGCTCGGAGCCGTCCGCAACGCACTCGTCGAGATACCGGGTTGGACAGTGGCGAGCCTCGAGAAGGCCTTCGAGCAGGTGGCGGCGGCGGCCGGCGGTGTCTCGCTCGGCAAACTCGCACAGCCGGTGCGCGTGGCGGTCACAGGCGGGTCGGTCTCGCCGGGAATCCACGAGACGCTCTGCAGCCTCGGTCGTGAGCGAAGCTTGGCTCGGATCGATGCCGCGATCGCCCTCGCGTCGACACGAGCCGGATGACGTGGCGATCAGGTCCGGCGCTTCGGGAGATTGAGGCCCGCGCGCCTTCGCACTAGAGTACGGGGCGCCGAAGAGAGGGCCGGGGCGCGCGAAGGCGCGACGGTCGGCTCCAGATCCAGGCCCAGCGCAGGTTGCTCCCCGGTCGTCCAACGGTAGGACAGCGGACTCTGACTCCGTCAATCATGGTTCGAATCCATGCTGGGGAACCAACCTCTGCGCCAGGCCCGCGTTGCCCGGCGGAACCCGACCCACCGGTTCTTCGTGACGGCCGCCTAGCCGACGACGTAGAGGTGGATCGGAGCGAACAGCGAGAGGAACGCACCCGCTGAGATCGCCGGCCCGAAGCCGAAGGGCGCATTCCAGCTGCGGGTCACCAACCCGTACCCGACGCCGAGCAGAAGGCCGATGAACGACGCGGCCAGGATCGTGTCGAGCACGCCCCAAGGCCCGACGAAGACGCCGATCATGGCGAGCAGCTTGACGTCGCCGAGACCGAGTCCTGGAAACCAGAGCCAGTAGTCGGCATCACCGGGCCGCGGAACTTCCTCGCCCTCACCGGGCCAGTGCGCGAATTGACGCCCGATCGCGACCGAGTAGCGCGCGTGCAGGAACGCCACGACCCAGAGCGTGCCGCCTCCGATCACTGCGCCGATCGCACTCGTGGCGAGCGCCACCCCATACGACTCGCCGAGCCAACCATGCATGGCAGGCACCACCGCCAGGCCGAACACGAGTCCGCCGAGCGAGATCTCGTCCGGGATGATCTGCAGATCGACGTCCACCGCCGCAGCGACGATCAGCCCGGCCGCGAAGATCATGTAGACGAGCGCAGCGAGCGTCGGACCGAAGCGCCACGCCATGGCGACGAACGCAATGCCCGTGAGAAGTTCGATCGCGGGGTAGCGGATCGAGATGCGCACTTTGCATCGATGACAGCGCCCGCGGAGCCACAGGTACGAGAGCACGGGGATGTTGTGCCATGGCACGATCGGCGACCCGCAGGCCGGACAGCGAGACCCCGGGAACGCGATGGACTCGCCGCGGGGCAATCGATAGATGACGACGTTCAGGAAAGACCCGACGATCAGACCGAACGCCAGTGCCGTCGCGTACATCCCGGCCACAGCGGGTTCGTCGATCATCGAATTGCCTCTCGTCGTGCGCGTCGACCCGGAATGCGACGACTACTTCAAGTCCCGTCGCCGGAAGATCGTCGACGCCGCGATGAGCAGGACGGTCGAGTAGCCGATGCCGTAGAGAATAGGCAAGAAAACCTCGGCATTCGTGATCGGCAGTCCGTGCACGGCCTGGATGGACAGATCGAATCCTTCGAGATCGGGCAGCAGACGGTAGATCCACGTCGCCGCCATCGTCAGCTTCGGGTCATCGGCCTGCCGTCCGAGTTCATCGAGATCACGCGACAAGTGCCCCGCCATGTAGATCCCGAGCGTGAAGAGCGCGGCGAGCATCGGCGTCGTGAACGACGAGAAGAGCGTGGCGATCGCCACCACGACGACGAGCTCCACCCCGAAGACCAGCAGTGCCTGTGCGTGCCCTGCGCCGAGAGGTGCCCCGCTCGCCAGCGAGACGATCACGAACGCGATTGCCATGAAGACGAGCTGCATCCACACGGTCAGGACCAGGCCCAGGAACTTCCCGACCAGGAACTCGCTGCGCGAGATCGGCTTCGACAGGATCGTGTAGATGGTCCGTCGCTCGATTTCACCGTGGATCAGTCCGATTCCCACGAATACCGCGATCCCGACGCTGAAGAGCCGGATTGCAGCCAGACCGACGTCCTGGATGATCCGCTGCCCTTCGACGTACGAAAGGCTTGCGATCACCACCGAGATGGCGATCACGATCACGGCGAAGAAGACCAGCGTATAGAGAAGCTTGTTGCGGATCGACTCGCGGACGGTGTTGGTCGCGATCGGCCAGATGTGCTGGAGTCGCATCAAGCTCCACCTCCATTCTCGCTCTGGGCAACGGCCTTCAGGAAGATGTGTTCCAGGGACATCCGGACGGGCGTCACCGAGACGACCTCGGCGCCCGCGTCGAGCGCGATGCGCAGGAGCCCATCGACCTGCTTCTCGAGTACGTGAAGCTCGATTCGATCGCCCACGCCGTGCACCTGGCCACCGAAGTCTTCTTCGAATCGTTCACCGATCTCAGGCGGGAGATGCGACAGGACGACGTCGCTCCTCATCTCGTCCGCGACCAGGAAATCACCGATTGGCCCCTCATAGCGGATCTTTCCCTTCACGATGATCGCCACGCGATCGCAGATCATCTCCACGTCGCTCAGGATGTGCGTGTTCATCAGGACCGTCTTCCCCTCGCCCTTCAATTCGAGGATGATGTCCCGGATCTCCTTGCGTCCGATCGGATCGACGCCGCTCATGGGCTCGTCGAGAAAGACGACCTCGGGATCGTGGACGAGCGCCTGGGCGATTCCGACCCGCTGCAACATTCCCTTCGAGTACGTGCGCAAGCGTGCGTCTGCTGCATGGTCGAGGCCGACCCGGTGGATCAGTTCGTCGACGCGCCGCGCGCGACGCGACGACGGCACACCGGAGAGCCGCGCATAGAAGTGGAGGATCTCGCGCGCGCTCAGATACGTATAGAAGTAGGGGTTCTCGGGCAGGAATCCGACGTGACGCCGGAAGTCGCTGCGCGAAACATCGCAATCGAGGATCCGGGCGCTTCCGCTGGTCGGGCGGATCAACCCCATCAGCACCTTGAGGGTCGTCGTCTTGCCTGCACCGTTCGGGCCTACGAATCCGTAGATCTCGCCCTTACGCACCGAGAACGAAACGCCATGCAGGACCCGTTTGCGGCGCAGGCCGAAGCCCGGGCGAAAGTCTTTGACAATCCGGTCGATCTCGACGATGACCTTCGATTCATCGGACATCCGACGAACCCTCCCCTTTTGCGTTCTGTGCTTCGACCGTACGGTCCCGGTCACCACCCCGCGAGCGACGCTCGCGCTCAGCCGTCATGCGTGCGGCCTTTGCCTGATCCTGCGAGGCGAAGTGCACCTGGTATCGGCGGTTGTAGTAGCTGGAGACGATGTCATCGGTCTCCAGATCGAGCCTCCACTCGCTGCCTCGTCGCAGCGACGGCGGAAGCGACTCGGGCTCCGGATCCGGCAGCTTCTCGAGCATGGGATGCGGGTGCGAGACGAGTTCGTCGACCGACATGATGTCGCGACCGTTCAGCGTGTTGAATGCTTCCCGCGCGCGATCGAGGAAGCGTGCCTTCTTCTCGATCTCGATCTCGTCCAATGCCGCCATGTACCCCTGCCGGATCGTCTCATCATCGGTGTCTCGGATGAGTTCGAGGAGGAACGTCTCGGCCACATCGATGTCCGCCGTTTCGGCGCGAAGCCGCGCGACGAGACGACCCAGGTACGGCGGCGCTCCGGGCAATCGGCTCGCGGCCTGCAGCTGATCGGCGGCCGCCTCGTTCTGCATCAGATAGAAGAAGAGATTGAATCCGAGATAGAAGCGATTCCGCCATTCGTCCGGATGATGGGCGATGCCCCGCTCGAGGAGGCGATTGGCGGTCAGCACGTTCTCCTCGCCTTCCGTCAACCAGATGGCAGCGAATCGATACGGGTGGTCGACCCACGGATCGAGCGTCGTGACCACGTCGATCAGTTTGCCGAGATGGGATCCGAGCTCTTCGTCGACCTGTGCGTCCGCGCCGATCGCCTGGATGGCCTGCAGCCAGTAGAAATCGGCCACGGCCGCATCGAATCCGAGCGCCATGAGCTTTGCGAGCTGCGGCTCGGGGACGAAGGCTTCGCCGCGCTCGGCAGCGCTCGCTCTCGGCATCCTGGCGTGGACATATCCCGTCGCGGCGACGGCCAACGCGAGGGCCATCATCGTTGCAAACTGACCAACCACCGTATCCCCCCAGACTCGGCGACGTGTCGGATCGCAGTTTCGGCGCGCAGACCGCAACGCCGCAACCTCTGACAGACGCCTCGAACCCGGCGATCAGTAGAAGTCGGACGACGGATGTCGGACGACGGTGTCCCACTGGACCTGGCCCGACAACGGATCGGTCGGCGGACCGTGTCCACTGACACCGACTCCGCACCATCCGCCGGCCGGATCCGGATGGAAGTAGACGTACTCGCTCATGAACGCGTCTTCGTCGAGATTCCCATATGCGGTCGCCGTGAAGCAGGTCGAGCAGCTGCAACCGGCGAATCCGTCGACGACGGTGTCGTAGTCGAAATAGACGTCGCCATCCGGCGTGAAGCCCACTGTGGCAAAGGCCGCAGTGATCGCGGCGACGCCCCGCTTCCTGGCGTCCGGAATCGTGCCGAGCGTGGCACCGGGTTCGGGCGCTGCAGCGATGAACTGATTGAACTCGGCGAAGTAGCCCTTCTGGGTCTTCGCGAGCGCACTGAGATTCGCATACGCCTCGGCGCGCTTCGTGTTGAGCTGGTAGTTGCGGAACGAGGGGATCGCCACGCTGGCGAGAATCCCGATGATCGCGACGACGATCATCAACTCGATCAATGTGAATCCGTGGATCCGGCGATCGCTTGCAGCACGCATCGAATCTTCCTCCGTGCCCATGGCGGCCGGCTCTCACCGCGCGAAGCCCGCTGATCGGGCTTCGACTCGCGATTCGAGTCCTCCGCTTCCGAAGAAGCGGAGCAACGTCCATGCCACCCACCTGGCATCGCCTTCGCCTATCGGCAAGAAGACCCTGCGGGCTTGAGTCCCGGTTGAAGGATTCGGCATCCGTCGAGGACGCGACCCTGCGTGACGGTCCTCACCGAACCGGGTCCGAACGACGAATCGCGTCACCGCCCGTGACGGTTCTCGGCGTCGACACCGAAGATCGCCCAGCGCGTCCCGCGAGCGCCGGGAGATCGATCGGACTGCTCATCGCGCTCGAGTCCGAGTGTGCTGGCCAGCCGCTCCACGGACGTCGACGCTCGGTTGACAGGCCAACGGGCAGCTGGCAAAGTCCGGCCGCTTGCGTGCTCCCATCGTCTAGAGGCCTAGGACGTGGCCCTCTCAAGGCCGAAACACGGGTTCGATTCCCGTTGGGAGCACCACTCGGAGCCGATCGTTCGCGCGCTCCATCGCAGCAATCAACCGCGCCGAGTCCGATCGAACCGATTCAGCCGGACTGCCCGTCCGGCTGTCGGCCCGCCACACGGCGCACAGGCTCGACCCGATCCGGCGCACGCCTGATCCCCGAACCGTCCGCCAATCTGGGAGTACCTCGAATGGCCACCGAATTCGCGTTCGCGTTCCTCGATTGCGAGTTCGGCGGGCTCGACCCCGAACTCCACGACATCACCGAGGTCGGTGTCATCCTGACCGACTACCGCCTCGTCGAACTCGCCGAGAAGCAGTGGCGCGTCGCCGCACGACCCGATCGCATCACACCCGAAGCGGCCCAGATGTTCGGTTACGACGAGAAGCTCTGGTCGGTTGCCCCCGGCATCCGCCAGGTGCTCACCGAAGTCGCCGCGATGCTGCCCGCGGACCGGAAGGTCGTGCCTGCCGGACAGAATGTCCGCATGGACGTGATGTTCCTCGAACGGGCATATCGGAAGTGCGGAATCCCGAATCCGTTCGACTACCACGTGATCGATCTGGCGACACTCTTCTATTCCTGGACGCTGGTCAGTGGCGAGAAGGCCAGTGCGCTGTCGCTCCGACAGGCCGCCACGACCGCCGGATTGCTCGAGACGGGCGCGGTCGCCCACCGTGCCCTCGAGGACGCGCGTCTCACCCTCGAGTGCTTCCGGCACTACATCGGACGAATGCTGCCCCGCGAACCGGCCGAGTCGATCGAGTCGACCGGGAAAGCCTAGGCGCTCGAGTCGGGCGCGATCGTCCCGCCCGCCCCACCATCGGGCTGCCCTTCGATGCGCGTGCGCCACTTCTCGAGCGCACGCAGATCCAGCGCTCCGACCCAGCGGATCAGCCATCGCCCGAGCGCATGAGTGCGCCGGACGACGATCGCAGACGCGAAGTCGATGAGCACGGGGTGGCCATCCGGCCCGGCGAGCACGTTGCTTCGGTGCCGCAGGTCGAGATGGATCACGCCACGCGAATGCATGGCGCGCACGCCGGACTCGAGTTCCGCCATGAACTCGCGCGGCAGTCGATCGCGCAGCGAACGACTGAGCGGCAGTCCTGGCCGGTACTCGATCGCGAATGCGCAGCGATCGACGCGACCGAGCAGCCGGGGAACGGCTGGGATGCCCGTGAGCTGCCGGTAGACGCTTGTCTCGCGGCGGCTCAACCAACGGCCGATCGTCGCGCGAACGAGCCACGATCTCGGCGCGTAGTCCTTGACGACGACCGTTGCATCCGGTCCCGCCACGAGCAGCACGTCCGCGTTCGCCCATCCGCCGCGACTGAGCACCCGGAGTATGCGATCCGGCAGTTCGTCGCGGCTGATCGGAATCGGCTCGTCGAGTTTCATCGGCTGCCGCGATTCACGGGAGCGCGGCGCGCACGCAGACGAGCGCCACCGCCACCGCGACAGCGATGACGCTGCCCTGTTCGTTGTTCGCATCGAATCGATCCAGACTCCAGAAGCCGGTCGTATCCGATCGCTCTGCCATGACGGGATCCGGGCGCCACCGCCGCAGACGCGGAATCAACGCCGGTACTCGAGCTCGATAGCTGGCATACAGATCGCCATGGCGAGCCAGCAGTCGCGCGCTCTCGATCTCTTCCTTGCGCGGGAAATAGCCGAATGCGAACCAGCCGAGCAGAGTCGCACTACCGGCGAGTGCGGGCAGGCCTCCGAGCATCGAGGCGACACCGATACCTATCAAGAGCGTTCCGAGGTACAGCGGATGGCGAAGGTGGCCATACGGCCCGGTCACCGTGAAACGGAGTGTCTTGACCAGGTGGCCGGCCGACCAGGCCCTGAGCGCAACTCCGGCCGCGACGAAGGGCGCTCCGATCGCCAGGCTGCGCGCCGTCGGCTGGCTGACGGCGAGCAGCACGAGGCCAGCGACCAGTGCCGGCGCGAAGCGCAGATCCAGGTTCTTGCGGCGGAACGGATTGCGCATCGCCGGAACGTATCAGGCCGCACGGGTCGGGCAACGAACCGATGAAGCCGTCGCGACGGAGATCAGTCCTCGTCCGCTCCGTCGCCGAATCGCACTCGCACCAGGCGCCAGAGCTTTTGCCGCAGTCGTTCCTTGAAGACGGGATCGGCTTGAACGTCCAGCAGATCACCGGCCAGGAACTCGCTGAGCTCGGCGGGATCGACCTCGAGGTCGAGATCACCCGGCAGCGGAGTCTCCCATCCCGACGGCCCGCCGGTCGACGGCGGCTGCGGCCGTCCGGATCGAGATGCCGGCTTCGCGACGCGGCCTCGCTCGGAACGGCCCGGCGTCGATGATCTGCTTCGGCTCACCGCAAGCTCCCTGTGTCATCGCGCGACATTGCCCTGAGAGAACGCCGTGTGTCGGAACTCGACCACGAGGACCCTCGATCGCCTCGCGCGATCAGCGAACCTCGGTCCGCTGCCCCCAACGCCTTCGCATCCGCCCCATTGCCGCTCGGACGATCGCTGAACTCGGCAACCCAGGATCCACCGGACTACCTCGTCCACCGTCCGAGGAGATGTGGTCGTCGTCCGTGCGTTGTGGCAAAAAAAGGCGCAGCCAAGACGTACGGAGCCCGGGCGCCGATGGGCGTCCGGGCTCCGTGAATCTCGAGGACAGGTCGGACCCGATGCGCGCTAGCTGCGGAGCATCACCTCGAGCCCCGGCGTGCCTTCGGTGATCGATCGGCGCATGCGGTAGAGGTTCGCCTTGATGGCATCCTCGGATTTCCCCAGCGCCAACGCGATCGCGCGGATCGGTTGCTGCCGGAGATGCTTCAGGTGGAAGATGCGCCGCTGCAGCGGGGTCAGATCGTTCTCGATCACCTCTTCGCAACGGCCGAGGATGCGACGGGCCTCGACGAGTTCTTCCATCGGGGCTTCGCCGCCGGCGACGTCGAGCGCACTGCCGGATTCGAGGGGCTCGAGATACGGCTTCGGCTTGCGGAAGCGGCGATTCACCTTGTTGCGGGTGATCCCGAATATCCAGACCAGCAGAGACGACTGCCCCTCGTAGGAGCGCAGCGCGCCGAGCAGCGTCAAAAAGACTTCCTGAGCGACGTCTTCGGCTTCGCCCGCGTCCCGCAGACGCTTCATCGCGAAGCGGAACACCCGCGGGAAGTAGGTTTCATAGAGCAGATCGAAATGCTCGCGACTGCCGGAGAGGATCTCGTCGACGAGTTCTCGATCGGAGGGCCAGGTCTTCGCACGTTCACGCAACGGTTTCTCGCTTCTCGACTTTGCGTCCGAGCGAGTCAGCCAGCCGCTCTCCCGCGTTGGGAGGATCGGTGTCATTGGAGTTGGAAGAGCGAACTCTTCCGGCGGATCTCGGTCCCGATGGCTCGGATTTTCCGGCGCTTTTGCGGCACTCACTGGCACTACCGGGGGTTCCCTGTACTCCCGTTCCCGGCCGTCCTGCGCCCTGCCATCGTCCCTGATTCAGACCTGCGATCCGACTACCCCCTTTTTGGCTTCCTCATTCGAGACTGGGCTTTTCAGAAGTGGGACTGCGTCCCGCCCCGTCAGAGGAGCAAGCCCCGTGCCAGTGGAATTCGACCGGCAATCAGACTTGCAATGAGTTGTCGGCGAAGTGCTTTCCACGATCCAGCCCCCAGAACGGGTGGGTCGGCGGGACGGGAAGTGTGGAGAAAAGGATTGCCCTTATTGAGGAGCGTGCTTCTCGTCACAATCCACACCGCAAAACCATGTGGCTGCCGCGACCCGTTCAAACCTTCCCGGGAATCACCCACCAGCGACCGGACGAGAACTCCCACTGGTCCTGTCGAGAGGCCCGGGTGGACCACCAGCGCAGCGGCAATCCGTTCTCGCCTCGGTAGGTCACGTGCACGGTGACGGTATTCGGACCGGTGCGCTCGATCCGATCCAACCGCACGGCGGTCGGACGGACGGACTCGAAATTCGCCTTCTCGAGGGCCTCCGCGAACGCCGCGTAGTAGTCCGCGAACGCCGCCTCGGTCTTGAAGAATTCACGCAGCGCCGGATCCTCGAAAGTGGCCAGGCTGTTGAAGCGCCGAGCGGTGATCCGGTCATAGAAGATGGCCGAGAGGGGCAGCAGAACCGTGAAGTCGGCGGGGCCGCCCGGATTCACGGTATCCGGATCGAATCCGACGAAGTCCGCCCGGGATCCCCACTCGCCGTAGCCCCGGAGCGCGCAGCCGAACAGCAGCAGGGCAACCAGTCCGGCCGTCGCGGCGACTCGCAACCGGTGCATCAGCGACTGCGCCCACCGGTGCGAAGGGCTTCCTTCGACCTCGTCGCCGCTTCGACGGCCGCCTGGGCGGCGGCGAGCCGGGCGATCGGCACCCGGTAGGGCGAGCACGACACGTAGTCGAGTCCGGTCCGCGCAAAGAAGTGGATGCTCTTGGGATCCCCGCCATGCTCGCCGCACACACCGAGTTTCAGATCCGGGCGGGTCGCCCGACCGAGTTCGGCGCCCATCTGCACGAGCCGACCGATCCCCGGTTCATCGATCGACACGAACGGGTCGTCCGGCATGATGCCGCTCTCCACGTAGTCAGTGAGGAAGCTGCCCGCATCGTCACGCGAGAGCGCGTAGCCCATCTGCGTGAGATCGTTCGTCCCGAACGAGAAGAAATCGGCGTGCTGTGCGATCACGTCCGCAGTCAGCGCCGCCCGGGGCACTTCGATCATCGTGCCAATGGCCACTTCGACTCGACAACGCGGTCGCTCGCGGCGCACCGCCTCGATCTCAGCTTCGACCTCGGTTCGCAGGAGCGACAATTCCATTGGATGGGAGACCAGCGGAATCATGATCTCGGGCCGGACGTCGACTCCCTCGGCCGCGACCACACATGCCGCCTCGGTGATGGCGCGCACCTGCATGCGATAGATCTCGGGGAACGTGATACCGACCCGACAGCCGCGGTGTCCGAGCATCGGGTTCCACTCGTGCAGACTCTCGACCTTGGCCCGCACCTCGGCCACGTCGGCACCCGTGTGTTCGGCAACCGC
The DNA here is from genome assembly GCA_031413515.1 of bacterium. Classification (GTDB taxonomy): domain Bacteria; phylum Myxococcota_A; class UBA9160; order UBA9160; family UBA4427; genus TMED88. The sequence goes on along the minus strand of JANOFF010000031.1, from coordinate 78,219 downwards.
GCGGATCTCGTCGTCCGACTTCGGCAGGAACTCGTGCAGCGGCGGATCGAGGAGCCTGACCGTGACCGGCAGGCCTGCCATCGCGCGGAAGATGCCCTCGAAGTCCTGACGCTGCATGGGGAGCAGCTTCGCGAGCGCACGCTCGCGGGTCGAATCGTCGTTGGCGAGGATCATCTCGCGCACCGCCAGGATCCGGCCGGGCTGGAAGAACATGTGCTCTGTCCGGCAGAGCCCGATCCCCTCGGCGCCGAAGCGCCGTGCGAGTTCGGCATCCTGGGGCGTGTCTGCATTGGTGCGGACGCGCAGGGTGCGGATCTTGTCCGCCCACGCCATCAACTCGTTGAACGCCCCGCCGAGTTCGGGGATCACGGTCGGCGCGCTGCCGAGCATGACATCGCCGGTCGAACCGTCCACCGTGATGGTGTCACCGGCCCGGATCGTGTGTCCGCCGACCCGCATCTGATCCGTCGAGTAGTCGATCGCGAGTGCGCCACACCCCGCGACGCAGCACTTCCCCATGCCTCGCGCGACCACCGCCGCGTGGGACGTCATGCCGCCTTTGGCGGTCAGGATCCCCTGTGCGGCGTTCATGCCGAGGATGTCCTCGGGCGACGTTTCGATCCGGACGAGGATCACTTTCTCGCCCGCCTTGGCGCAGACCTCGGCTTCCTCTGCGGAGAACACGACCTTGCCGACTGCGGCGCCCGGTGATGCGGGGAGGCCCCGGGCGATCACCGGCAGCTCGGCGCTGCGATCGATCGTCGGATGCAGGAGTTGATCGAGCGAACCAGGCGAGACGCGCATGATCGCTTCGTCTCGACTGATCAATCGCTCCTTCGCCATGTCGACCGCGATCTTCACGGCAGCGGCGGTGGTGCGCTTGCCTGAGCGCGTCTGCAACATCCAGAGCCGTCCCTGTTGGATCGTGAACTCGATGTCCTGCATCTCGCGGTAGTGCTTCTCGAGGCGTTTGTAGATCCGGACCAGTTCCTTGTACGCCGCGGGCATCTCGCCTTCGAGGGTCGGCAACCGGGCCTCGGACGGCAGCAGCAGGGTGTCGGGTACGCGGCTCACTTCGTTGATCGGCTGCGGGGTCCGCACTCCCGCCACGACATCCTCGCCCTGTGCGTTTTTCAGGTACTCGCCATAGAAGATGCGATCGCCAGTAGAGGGATTGCGCGTGAAGGCAACACCGGTCGCACAATCGTCGCCCATGTTCCCGAACACCATGGACTGGACGTTCACCGCAGTCCCCCAGGCGTCGTCTATCTCATGGAGTCTCCGATACGCGACGGCGCGATCGTTCTTCCATGAATCGAAGACCGCGGAGATCGCGCCCCAGAGTTGTTCATGCGGATCTTGCGGGAAGGCGTGTCCGGTGTGCTCCTCGACGATCTCGAGGTACTCGCGCGTGAGGCCGCGGAGGTCCGAGCCATCGAGGTGCGTATCGAGTTCGACACCCTTGCGGAGTTTGCGGGTCTCGAGGCGGTGCTCGAAGTGATCTCGCGGCACGCCGAGCACGACATCGCCGTACATCTGGATGAATCGGCGATAGCTGTCGTAGGCGAAGCGCTCACTGGCCCGCTTCGCCAGTCCCTCGGTGGTCTCGTGGTTCAAACCGAGATTGAGCACCGTGTCCATCATCCCCGGCATCGAGACTCGGGCACCGCTGCGCACGGAGACCAGCAGCGGGCACTCCGGATCCCCGAAGCGCAGGCCCATCAAACGCTCGACCCGTCCGAGAGCGGCCAGCACTTCCGAGCGCACAGCCGGTGAGAGCCTGCCGCCGCGTTCGTTGTAATCCGCACAGACCGCAGTGGCGATCGTGAATCCCGGCGGTACCGGCACGCCGAGGATCGTCATCTCGGCCAGGTTCGCGCCCTTGCCGCCGAGCGTGGTCCGCATGTCGGCGCGGCCGTCGGCCACGCCGTCGCCGAAGAAGAAGACGCTGCGCGCCTCGGCGTAAGCAGCGCTTCGACGGCTCGCGGCCTTGCGGCTCGCTTCCTTCTTGTTTCGGCTGGCGCTGCGCTGTGGCTGCTTGTTCCGGGCTTTCGCGCCCTGCGAGCCGGGCCTTGTCGCCGTCTGCTTCAGCTTGCTCGTGCCTGTGGCCCTGCGCCGTACTGCCGACTTCTTCCGTGCAGTCACGCGCCGCCCTCGATGCGATCACGCACGTACGAGACGATTCCCTCGACGGGGATGCGCGACTGGGTCATCGCGTCCCGCTCTCGCACGGTGACGCGACGATCTGCGTCCGACTCGAAATCCCACGTGATGCAGAGAGGCGTGCCGATCTCGTCCTGACGCCGGTAGCGGCGGCCGATGTTTCCGGCTTCGTCGTAGGCGGCGTTCAACTTGCGGGCCAGGTCTGCATGGAGCGCGCGGGCCGGCTCGGAAATCTTCTTGGAGAGCGGCAACACGGCGACTTTCACCGGAGCGAGCTCGGGCGACAACCTCATCACCGTGCGCGTTTCGCCGTCGACCTCGTCTTCGTGATACGCGTTCACGAGCAGGGCCAGACAGGTTCGATCGACGCCCATCGAGGTCTCGATCACCATGGGCGTGTAGCGCTCCTTGGTCTCTTCGTCGGTGACGATCAGTTCCTTGCCCGAGTACTCGCTGTGGCGTGTCAGATCCCAATCTCCCCGATCATGGATGCCCTCGATCTCCTGCCAGCCGAACGGAAACAGGAACTCGACGTCCTCGGCCGCGTTCGCGTAGTGGGCGAGTTCGTCGGCGGCGTGCGGCCGGAATCGCAGATTGGATCCGGAGAATCCGATGGCGAGGTGGAAGCGCATGCGCTCTTCACGCCACGCCTCGAACCACTTCTCGCGCTCGGTCGGATGGCAGAAGAACTCCATCTCGGCCTGTTCGAATTCGCGGGAGCGGAAAGTGAAGTTGCGCGGTGTGATCTCGTTGCGAAATGCCTTGCCGACCTGCGCAATGCCGAAGGGGATCTTCTGGCGCGCCGCCTCTCTGACGCGCTTGAAGTCGGTGAAGATCGGCTGACACGTCTCGGGCCGGAGATAGGCGATGGTGGCGGCCTCGACCGATGCCCCGATCTGGGTCTGGAGCATCAGATTGAAGTCGCGGGCCTCGGTCAGATCGCAATCCGACACGGCGCGCTGGCGCGGCGCTTCGGGACAACGCTTCGGGACAACGCTCCCCTGCGATCTGGTCCGCTCTGAATCGCCTCTTGCATGTGCGGCAGTCCACCATCGGATCACTGAAGTGATCCACGTGTCCCGATGCCTGCCAGACCCGCGGGTGGCTCACGATGGCGCTGTCGATCCCCACTACGTCGTCGCGCTCTCGAACGACGCGCTGCCACCACGCCGCCTTGAGGTTGTTCTTGAGTTCGACCCCGAGCGGGCCGTAGTCCCAGAACCCTGCGATCCCTCCGTAGATCTCGCTGGACGGAAAGATGAACCCGCGGCTCGCACACAGCGCCACCAGGGTATCCATCGCGAGCGGATGGCGATCGGAATCGCCTGATCGCTGGGCCGATGTGTCGGACATGATGGGCTCGCGGCTCCTGACGGGTCCCGGGCGCAGGAGTCGGGCGGCCAGGGAGCGGGGTTGGGCGACCGCCCGGGCGGGGCCGCCGCAAGGCGGCGGAGTATCCACCTAAGCGGTCGGGGGTGTCAAGCTGCCTCCGCGAAGCGTCTCGTCCAGGAATCGCTCGCTCCGCAGTTCGAGTCCGACGTGGAAACGCTTGAAGCGGAACATCAGCAGCTCCGCTTCGGCAAGGGCCTGACGACCGAAGACGAGACGTCCGAGTCGCGACCAATCGTACTCGAGACCCTGCTGCAATACGCGAAGCGTTCCGAGGTGGACGGGGATCACGCCGGATTCGCTTTCCCTCATGTGTCGCGAGCAGACCACGCCGCCATCCGCGACGAGGAATCCGGCTTCGACACCGGGCTCGTGTCCACAACGGACGCAGCACCGCAGCTCGGGTCGCAAACCCAGCGCGTCGAGCGCACGCAGCTCGAACAACAAGCGCAGAGGTCGATCCGGCTCGATGACTTCGAGAGCCTGCAGCGCCGAGAGCGCGAAGCAGAAGAGCCGCTTCGAGTCGACGCGTGCACCGCGCTCGGGCGCCATGCGGTCCAGCAGTTCGAGCAGGTAGCTGCCGAGCGCGTAGCGGGACGGCCGCGCGCGCAGCGGCAGGAACGGCGAAACAAGGATCGCCTGCTCGAGGAACGCCATTCCGCCACGCGGCGCAGGACGGAATTCGATGCGAAGATGATTGAATACGTCGAGCGTACCCGGAAAGCGACGCACACTGCGTCGCGCGCCCTTTGCCATCACGGTCAGGCGACCGAGTTCAGGTGTCAGAAGGTGCGCGATGCGGTCCGACTCACCGAAGTCCACCGCGCGCAGCAGGATCGCCTCGCACGCGATTCTCGACATCGCGGCAGTCTAGCCCGGGAGATGCCGTCGGCTTCGCTGGATCGGGCATCCGTCAGCGCGGCGTGCTGCCGGATCGGGCTGGGCTCGCCGCAACGACAGGACCGGGCGAACCCACCGCGGCTCCTGCCTGGGATTCCGCGAGTGCGCGTACGGGATCGAGGCGATAGACGATGTCTTCCGATTGTCCCGCGACGAGAGGACTCCCGCTCCCGACCATGAGGCGCACCAGTCCGATCGCGACGGCGAGCAGCAGAAGCATCGCCAAGCCGACCATTGCCCGAGGAAGAACGAGGGAGTTCCGATGGCGAACCACCGGTTCGGGCAGCGGCCTGGCGAGCATGCGTGCGATCGTCTCGTTCGGATCGAGTCCGAGCGCGATCGCGACCGTGCGGACGAAGCCCCTGACGAAGCCGTCCACCTCCCCGTCGAACGAGCCCGACTCGAGACGCTCGACTGATCGCAGCGGGATACGGGTCTTGCGAGCGAGTTCCTCGGCGCTGACGCCGCGCAATTCACGTTGCCGCTTCAGGTAGGCGCCGATCGACGGAGTGTCGAGCAGATCATCGATCGAGTCGGGCCCGGTGCCGCCGGATTCGATCACGCGATCGGACTTCATGCTGGTCGCCCTCCCCGGCCGCCCGTGGAGCGATCGTCCAGACGGGTCCCTCGTCTACTCTTCCGATTCTATCGAAGCAGTTCGAGGTACGACTGGGATTGCGTCCCCCATTCGCCATACGGGGAACGCTCGAGAGCCACATTGAAGTGCTCGATCGCCTCCGCGCGCTTGCCGAGCGCGACATAGATCTCGGCCATCCGATAGTTGGCCTCTGCGATCGCGTCAGGCGGCATCTGCTCACCTTCGATGGAGACCTCGAAGCGGTGCAGGGCAGCGAGATACTGGCGATCGGCCTGTTCGACGATGCCGAGATTCAGATTGGCGGGCGCGTATCTCGGATGGAAATCGAGCGCCTCGCCGAGATACTTTCGCGCTTCGGCGTTGCGACCGAGCTTGAAGGCCGCCCAGCCCATGTTGGTCAGCGGCCGCCACGGGGACGAGAATGTCGGATCCTCGACGAGTTCCCTGCATCCGGCGATCGCGTCCTCGTAGCGCTTCATCTGGATATAGAGCGCCGACAGATTCATCACCGTCTCCTGTCGATTGAAGTCGTTGACCTCCGGGCTGACTTCGATCGCGCGTTTGTATTCGCTCTCAGCCCGATCCAGCATGCCCTTGCGACGATACGCCTCGCCGAGGGCGAGGTGGGTCGCCGGGTCTTCGGGGTTCAGGTCGTTCGCCTCGGAGAGTTTGCGGATCGCCATCGCGGTGCGACCCTGGCGGAGATGGTCGATCCCGACGTCGCGGATCGAAGCCGCGCGGCCGTCCTCGGACTTCTTGTCGGGGCCCACTGCAGCGCATCCACTCGCGATCAGAGCGGCGAGCAACACGAGCACGATCCGCAGGCCGGCCCCCCGGACATGGCGGTCGAGTCGGTCGGCTGATTTCCCGCACTCGGATTGAAATGCCATCGTCTTGCCTCCAGAGGGCTGCGCCGGAGCGGCGCGCCCGATCCCTGTCAGATCAGAAACTCGCCAGCAATCGAGCAAGCAGTCCCGGGCGATCCGACTCGACCGCCTTGCGTCTGCGTGTGATCGCAATCCGCCCGAGAGCTGCCCCGGCGGAGCCCGACTCGGCCTCGGCCGGGCGCTCCGGGTCCGTTGCCCCGTCGGAAAGATCCGGCTGAGTCACCTCGACGAGGTCGCGCACCGGTCGCGTCGCCCTCGGCAGCTTGGGCACGGCGACCCGGCTCTGCGCCAGCGGAGCGCCGCGGAACTTCGACAGTGGGACCCGGCCTTCGGCCGCAATCGCGGGGCCCGACGATGGGGTGATCGTCGATGGGCCGACGGTTTCGGTCGCGCTGCGTCCCGGGCGGCGAGGCGGATCCGAAGCGGCGATCGGCTCGATTTCGAGCAGCAACTCGTCCTTCGGGGATTCGTCCACCAGATCCATCAACTCGTCGAGCAGCAACTCCGAACCAGGGGGTCTCGGACTCGGTTCCTCCGACACCTCGGGCAGGGCCAGCAGATCTTCCATCGGGCCATCGAGTCCCTCGCCCGGCAGCGTGATCTCGTTGATCGGCGCGCGCGGTGGCTCGACGACCCCGGAGCCGGAGAACACCTCCCCGGAGCCCATCAGTCGATTCCAGTGGTCCAGTGCTTCTCGCCGACCCGATCGGGTTTTTGCATCGATCATGTCATCGTCGAACAGGAAGCCGAGCCCCTCGGCAAAGATCAGGGCTGCGTCCAACGCGGTTGCGATGTCGGTCGGATCGACGATCGTCTCTCGATAGCGGTAGACAGCCACCGTGCCGTTCTCGAGCGCCCGCATGCCTACCGCCATGCCGAAATCGCCGTAGTCCTCCGCGTAGGTGACGATGGCGGCCCGGGCCGGGCCGGGAGGCAGATCCTCGCCGTAGACGACGGGCGCGTTCAACGAGACACACATCCCGTGGAGGCATGCCTCGGACAGCGGCAACGGATCCCTGGACAAACTGAACATGCTTCGCGTATCGGCGCGGAGACCTCACCGCTTGAGGGTCAGGGGCCGGCAGCGCCGCCAGAAGACGCGCACAGCCGAATGGAAAAATCGAGGGACCGAAATCACCCGGTCCCTGGGTCTGCGGGGCTTTCGCGCTACTCACGGCGGGATACAATCGGCGCTGCCCGCGCTCGACGCCGAATCTGCTGCCCATGTGCATCACGGGGCTTGATCGGGCCTGCGTCGGCTCGCTCGAAGTGGCGAGCGGACGGACGAATACGAATCGACCTCCGCACTCGAACAGCTGGGCTACAGAGACGCGAAGGGCCACAGACGCAGGTGCGGCAGAGCGCTCGATCGGACTCCAGGGATCGCAGAGTCGGGGCGTGACGGGCGGTTGATGACGGTGTCCAGTATGGCGACATCCTCACCGAAGTGGATACGGGGGGCTCGATGAGCATCGGCACGAAGGAAGTCCGCGAGATCGAGCACGTTGCGATCCGCTTCGCTGGCGACTCCGGCGATGGCATGCAGTTGACCGGAAGCAAATTCACCGACGAAACGGCACTCGCCGGCAACGACTTGTCGACCTACCCCGACTTCCCGGCCGAGATCCGCGCACCAGCCGGCACGATGGCGGGGGTCTCCGGGTACCAGATCCACTTCTCGTCCCGTGACATCCACACGCCGTCCGACACCGTCGATCTGTTGATCGCCTTCAATCCGGCCGCGCTGCGCGGCAACGTGGAGGACGTGCGCCCGCAGGGCACGATCTTCATCAACAGCGACGCGTTCAACCAGAAGGCACTCACACGCGCCGGCTACTCGGACGATCCGCGCATGGATCTGGCGCGCCGGTTCAAGCTGATCGAGATCCCGGTGACCACGCTGAATCGCGAGGCGCTGCAAGGTCTGTCTCTCTCGCAGCGCGAGGTCGATCGCAGCAGGAACTTCTTCGCGCTCGGTGTCCTCTGCTGGATGTACGGCAGGCCGATGGAAGCCACCGAACGGTGGCTCACCAGCAAATTCAAGGGCGATGTGCTCGAGGGCAACATCCGTTCATTGCGAGCCGGCTTCGCGTTCGGGGAGACCACCGAGCTCTTTCCGATCTCGTATTCGATCCAGCCCGCGAAGTTCGAACCGGGCGTCTACCGCAACATCACCGGCAACCTAGCCCTGGCATGGGGGATCGTCGCCGCCGGCAGGCAGATGGATCGATCGGTGTTCCTCGGCGCCTATCCGATCACTCCCGCGAGCGACGTGCTCCACGAAGTGTCCCGACTTCGCCAATTCGGAGTGAAGACCTTCCAGGCCGAGGATGAGATCGCGGCGGCCAGTTCGACGCTCGGCGCGGCGTTTGCGGGCCATCTCGCGATCACGATCTCGAGCGGGCCGGGCTTCATCCTGAAGCAGGAAGCGCTCGGTCTTGCCGTGATGGTCGAACTCCCGATGGTGGCGATCGACGTCCAGCGCGCCGGCCCGTCCACGGGCTCACCGACCAAGACTGAACAGGGTGACCTGCTCGCGGCGCTGTTCGGCCGGCACTCGCAGAGCCCGATCCCGGTGTTGGCGCCCTGCACTCCCGGCGACTGCTTCCACACCGTGATCGAAGCCTTCCAGATCGCCGTCAAGTACATGACGCCGGTGATCGTGCTTTCGGAGGGTTACCTCGCCAACAGCGCGGAGCCGTGGTTGATCCCGGACGTGGATTCGCTGCGGCGCAGCAAGATCGATTTCGCGAAGGCCGATCCGAACCGCGAACCGGGCAGCTTCGAGCCATATCGCCGCGATCCCGACACCCTGGCTCGCCCCTGGGCGATCCCCGGAACGCCGGGACTCGAGCACCGGATCGGTGGCCTCACCAAGGAGGACGTGACCGGGAACGTCGTGTACGGCCCCGAGAATCATCAGCGCATGGTCGACTTGCGCGCAGAGAAGATCGCCCGGATCGCGGACGACATTCCGCCGGTCCAGGTCGACGGTCCCGAGCGCGGCGAGTTGCTCGTGATCGGATGGGGCGGCACCCTCGGGCCGATCACCGCGGCCGTCGAGGAGTCCCGCGAAGCCGGCATTGCCGTCTCGCAGGTCCACCTGCGGCACCTGAATCCGTTTCCCGCCAATCTCGGCGAGGTGCTCGGACGCTTCCGCAGGATCCTGTGCCCCGAACTCAACGAAGGGCAGCTCGCGATGCTGCTGCGCTCGCGATTCCTGTTGAACGTTCAGTCGTTCTCCAAGATCGCCGGCCAGCCTTTCAAGGTCTGGGAGATCCGCGAACGGATCGAAGCCATCATGAAGGAGGATGTCTGACGTGGCCGCCGCTGCCCCCGCCAAGCTCAACCGCAAGGATTTCGTCGCCGACCAGGATGTCCGCTGGTGCCCGGGCTGCGGCGACTACTCGATCCTCGCCAATGTGCAGAAGATCATGCCCGAACTCGGCGTACCGCGTGAGAACATCGTGTTCATCTCGGGGATCGGCTGCTCGAGCCGATTCCCGTACTACATGAACACGTACGGGTTCCACACGATCCACGGACGCGCACCGGCGTTCGCGACCGGCGCCAAGATCGCCAACCCCGAGCTGTCCGTATGGGTCGTCACCGGCGATGGCGACGGACTGTCGATCGGTGGAAACCACCTGCTCCACACGATCCGGCGCAACCTCGACATCCAGATCCTGCTCTTCAACAACCGGGTCTACGGGCTGACCAAGGGCCAGTACTCGCCCACTTCCGAACTCGGCATGCAGACCAAGTCCTCACCGCAGGGATCGATCGATCATCCGATCGATCCGATCTCGTTCGCGCTCGGATGCGGGGCCACGTTCGTCGCGCGGACCATCGACGTCGATGCACCCCACATGCAGGACGTGCTGCGTCGTGCGCATCAGCACAAGGGCACTTCGTTCGTCGAGATCCTGCAGAATTGCCCGGTGTTCAATGACGGCACCTTTGCCGAGGTCGAGGACCGGAAGACGCGCGCCGAAGCTGCGCTCGTGCTCGAAGAGGGGAAACCCCTGGTGTTCGGCTCGACCGGAAATCTGCGAGGCATCGTGATGCGCGGAGGATCCGCCGAGATCATCGAGTTGTCCGACCGGGACGATCCGATCGAGCGCGGAGTCGTGATCCACCACGAGCGTCACGTCTCGCCGAGCTACGCCCAGACACTCGCGACGCTTCGCCGCCCCGAGTTCCCGCTGCCGGTCGGCGTGATCCGCGAGGTGGAGAAGCCCTGCTACGAGAGCATGCTCGACGAACAGGTGGCGTCGGCCATCGCCAAGCAGGGACGGGGCGATCTGCGCAAGCTCCTCCACTCCGGAGACACCTGGACGGTCGACTGATCGGCGAAAGCGCGTAGCCGATCGACCGGCGGAAACCGGATGCATCCGGCCTTCTCTCGCCGTCCGACAGCTACACCGGCACTCCGACTCTTCGCGGGGTCAGGGAGCCAGGTGGGGGGCGACCTTCAAGAGCGTCTGACCGATCAGCGCCGGTGAGGGCGCGACGGCGACGCCGTTGGCCTCGAGGGCGGCGATCTTGTCGCTCGCCTTGCCCTTGCCGCCTGCGATGATCGCGCCGGCATGTCCCATCCGCTTGCCGGGCGGCGCGTTCTGCCCGGCGATGAACGCCGCCACCGGCTTGCTCATCTTCGCCCGGACGAACTCAGCGGCCTCCTCCTCTGCCGAGCCACCGATCTCGCCGATCATCACGACCGCGAGGGTTTCGGGATCGGCCTCGAAGAGCGCGAGCGCATCGATGAAGCGAGTGCCGATCACGGGATCTCCCCCGATACCGACGCAGGTCGACTGCCCGACACCGAGTCGGCTCAGTTGGTCGACGGCTTCGTAGGTCAGCGTGCCCGAGCGCGAGATCACGCCCACCGGTCCGGGGCGAGTGATCCTGGCCGGCATGATGCCGATCCGGCACTGGCCTGGCGTGACCACACCCGGGCAGTTCGGGCCGATCAGCCGCATTGCCGAACCGGCGAGTGCGCTTTTCGCGCGCGCCATGTCGATGACCGGAATGCCCTCGGTGATGCAGACCGCCAGGCGGATGCCGGCAGCGGCCGCTTCGAGGATCGCATCCGCGGCGCCCGGCGGCGGCACGAAGATCACCGAGGCGTCGGCGCCGGTCTCCTTCACGGCGTCCTCGACCGTGTCGAACAGCGGGATGCCGTCGATCTCGGTTCCGCCCTTGCCTGGCGCGATGCCGCCCACGACCTGCGTACCGTACTCGCGCGACAGATTCGCGTGGAACTGTCCCATCCGCCCCATGCCCTGGATGATCAACCGGGTGTTCTTGTCGCAGAGGATCGACATGACTAGGCGCTGCCTCCCTTTGCCGCGGCCACGGCGAGTTCACCGGCCTGCTGGAGCGTGTCGGCCGGCGTGATGTCCAGACCCGAGTCGGCCAGGATCTTGCGGCCCTCTTCGGCCATGGTTCCCTGCAGACGGACGACGAGCGGCACCTTGATGCCGAGTTCGGAGGCTGCGGCCACCACGCCCTCGGCGATCAGATCGCAGCGGACGATTCCACCGAAGATGTTGACCAGGATCGTCTCGACGTTCGGATCCCGCAGGATCAGCTTGAACGCCTCCTTGACCTTCTCCTTGTCGGCTCCGCCGCCCGCGTCGAGGAAATTCGCCGGCTTCCCGCCGCAGAAGTGGATCATGTCGAGGGTCGCCATTGCGAGACCGGCACCGTTCACCATGCAGCCGATGTTCCCGTCCAGGCCCACGTAGGCGAGGTCGATCTCCTTGGCGGCTCGCTCCCGCGCGTCCTCTTCATCGGGATCCCGCAACTTGGCGACGTCGGGATGCCGGTACAGGGCGTTGTCGTCGAAGTTGATCTTCCCATCCAGCGCGAGCAGGTCGCCGGATTCGGTCACGACGAGCGGATTGATCTCGACCTGCGAGCAGTCCTTGCCCAAGTAGAGTGCGTAGACGCCCTGTACGAACGGAACGAACTTCTTGACCAGTTCTCCATCGAGCCCGAGGCCGAAGCCCAGCCAGCGGCACTGATGCTCCTGCAGCCCGAAGTTCGGATCGATGTGGACGGTCAGGATCTTCTCGGGATGCTCGGCGGCTACCTCCTCGATCTCCATCCCGCCCTCGGTCGACGCGACGATCGCGAATTTCTCTGCCGCGCGATCGAACAACACCGCGAGGTAGAGCTCGTCGGCGATCGCGGATCCCGCTTCGACGTACACCTTGCGGACCAGTTTGCCCTCGGGCGGCGTCTGCGGCGTATGCATCGTCATGCCGAGAATCGCGCTGGCTGCCTGCTTGGCCTCGGCCGGCGACTTGACGACCTTGACGCCGCCTGCCTTGCCGCGCCCTCCCGCATGCACCTGCGCCTTCACGACGACGACCGGCGTACCGAGCGCCTTGGCGGCCTTCTCGGCCTCCTCCGGCGTGGTGGCCAGCCGACCTTCGGGTACAGGCACTCCGAACTCACGGAGAAGTGCCTTGGCCTGATATTCGTGCACGTTCATGACAGCCTCCGATGGACGTCGCCGCCCGGGCGAAACGCGTCACGCGGCAGGAAAACCGATCGCCACGGGTGACGGGACAGACGCCGGCGACGATGTAGAGCTACAGCTGGATCTGGCCGATCAGCGTGCGCACGTGCCCGACGGAATCATCGAACAGTTTGCGCTCCGCCGCGTCGAGTTCGACCTCGAGGATGCGCTCGACTCCACCTCCACCGAGCACGCAGGGCACGCCGACGTAGAGGCCGTCGACGCCATACTCACCCTCGCACAGGCAAGCACAGGCGAACACGCGCTTCTTGTCGCGGATGATGGCTTCCGCCATCTCGATGGCCGACAGGGCCGGCGATACGAACGCCGAGCCGGTCTTGAGCAGAGCGACTACCTCACCACCGGCGGCCTTCGTGCGCTCGACGATCTCGTCGATCCGGGTCTTGCTGATCAGCTGCGAGATCGGGATCCCCGCGACGGTGCAGTAGCGCACGAGGGGGACCATCGTGTCGCCGTGGCCGCCGAGCACCAGAGCGGTGACGTCCTTGACGCTGACGCCGAGTTCCCACGCCACGAACGCGCGTAAGCGCGTCGAATCGAGGATACCCGCCATGCCGACGACGCGGTTCTTCGGAAATCCCGACACCTGCTTGAACGTGTAGACCATCGCATCGAGGGGGTTCGAGACCACGATCACGAAGGCGTCGGGCGCGTTGTCCCGGACACCCTGCGCGACCTGTTTCATGATCGAGAGGTTGGTCTTCAACAGATCGTCGCGCGACATCCCGGGCTTTCGCGCGAGGCCCGCAGTGATGATCACGACGTCGGCACCGGCGATTCCCTTGTAGTCGTTCGTGCCGCTGATCGACGCATCCGAGCCGACGAGGGGCGAGCCCTCGGCCATGTCCAGAGCCTTGCCCTGGGGCAGTCCCTCCACCACGTCGAAGATGACGACGTCGCCGAGTTCGCGATAGGCGGCCTGCTCGGCCAGCACGCCGCCGATGTTTCCGCCGCCGATGAGGGCAATCTTCTTGCGCATGATTTTGGGGGTTCCTCTCGATTCATGTCGAATGGATGTCCGGGTGGCTGCGTTCCCTTCACACCCGGCGCGGCAAGCTGCCCGTCACGGTTGCGAGGGACGACTCCGGATCCGTAGGGACGGGGTCGTGCCCCGCCTGAAACGACGCCGCGGCGCGGAGTTTGTAAGGAATCCGTCGCGTCCTCGCCATCGGGATCGGAATGGCGCTCCAACGCGGAAACGAAGTCGTGCCGGATTCCCGCGGGTCGGGAGTCCGGCGTGTGACGCGAAGAACGGATCTTCGATCGATCAGGCCGATCCGCTGCGTTCGACGACGCGCACCCGGATCGACAGTTCGTCGAGCTGGTCCGTGTCCACCGACGAGGGCGCGTTCATCAGCAGATCCTGGCCGCGCTGGGTCTTCGGGAAGGCGATCACGTCCCGCAGACTCTCCGCACGTGCGAGCACCATCGCCATGCGATCGAAACCGAAGGCGAACCCGCCATGCGGCGGCGCGCCGGTGTCGAGAGCCTCGAGCATGAAGCCGAAGCTCTGCTCCATCTGTGCCTTCGAGTAGCCCATGATCTCGAGGATGCGGCGCTGGATGTCGGCGCGATGATTGCGGAGGCTGCCCGATCCGAGTTCGACGCCGTTCATCACCACGTCATAGTGGGTCCCGCGCACCCGAAGTGGATCGGTCTCGAGCAGGTCGAGGTCCTCCTCGACCGGCGCCACGAACGGCTGGTGGACATATCCGAGTTTGCCCTTCTCGTCGGCTTCGAAGAGCGGGAAGTCCACGACGAACAGGGCGTCCCAGGCGCGACCGTCGACCCGACCGAGCCTCGCGCCGAGATCGATGCGCAGTCGCGACAGGATCGCGTTCGCACGTTCGAACGTGTCGGCCTGGAAGAACAGCACCGACCCCGGTCGAGCCCCCGTGAGCGCCCGGATCGATTCGCGCTCGGCATCGGAGAGGAACTTCACGATCGGTGAACGCCACTCTCCGTCTTCGTCCACGCGGATCCAGCCGAGACCGCGCGCGCCGAGTTCCTTGCGGACGAGCTTCTCGAGGCGGTCGATCTCGCCGCGCGAGATGCTCGCGGCGTCGTGGATCGGGAGGCACTTCACGATGCCGCCGGAATCGCACGCGCTGCGGAACGCGTTGAAGTCGCTGGTCGCGAAGACTCCGGTCAGGTCGACGAGTTCGAGCTGGATCCGTGTGTCCGGTTTGTCACAGCCGTAGCGCAACATCGCTTCCGAGTACGAGATGCGGTGGAAGGGACGCTCGAGCACGACGCCCGCGGCACGACAGCCCGCGACGGTCACCTGCTCGAGCACGTCGAGGATGTCCTCGACCCCGACGAAGGACATCTCGAGATCGACCTGCGTGAACTCGAGCTGGCGATCGGCGCGCTGATCTTCGTCGCGGAAGCAGCGTGCGATCTGGTAATAGCGCTCGTAGCCCGCAACCATCAGCAGCTGCTTCATGATCTGCGGCGACTGCGGCAGTGCGTAGAACGACCCCGGCTGCAGCCGACTCGGCACCAGGAAGTCGCGCGCTCCCTCCGGCGTGGCACGCGCGAGCATCGGTGTCTCGATCTCGAGGAAGCCGAGGTCGGAGAGCGACTCGCGCATGGCGCGTGCGAGCGCGTGGCGGACTGCAAGTGCGCGCTGGAGCGGCGGCCTTCGCAGATCGTGGATGCGGTGTTTCATCCGCACCGACTCGTCGGTGTCCGTCTGCTCCTCGATCGGAAACGGAGGCGGTGTCGCCACGTTGAGGATGCGCAATTCGTGGACGTTGATCTCGACTTCGCCGGTCGGCATCTTCGGATTCACCGTCTCGTCCGAACGCGCCTCGACCACACCGCGCGCAAGAATCACCCACTCGGAACGCAGCGCCCCCGCGCGATCGTGGGCCTCGCGCGCGGTTTCCGGTCGGAACACCACCTGCACCACACCGGCTCGATCGCGCAGATCCACGAAGATCACGCCGCCGTGATCGCGGCGACGCTGGACCCAGCCGGTGACGACGACGTTCTGCCCGACTTCGACGCGGCTGAGGGATCCGCAGGCATGCGTGCGACGCAGCTGCCCCATCTGGTCGAGCCGAACGCGATCCGTCGTCATCGAGTACTCCTGGACTCCCGCAGCGGAGCGGTGTCGCGCGTGTCGCCAGAAGTTTCGACGAATGCCCAGGCTCATGATCTCACCGGCATCGAGTTCAGCCCGGCCTGGGCCCCGCGCGTCGAATCAGTCGAAAAATCTCAGCGAAAACGGAGACTTGTCTAGCAATCAGTCGCGCGGGTGTCAATCGCTGCGGGTCGACCGTGGTGTCGGTGGACCGAGGTCCGATGCCGAACTGACGCGGTTTCGGCCCTCGGACTTGGCGCGATACATCGCCTTGTCGGCGGCATCGAGCAGCAGATCACGGCGCTGTCCATGATCGGGACAGGTCGCCACGCCGATGCTGATGGTGAGTCGCAGCCGGGCATCGCGGCCCACCTCGAACACCTGATCCTCGACGGTCCGCCGGATCCGCTCGGCGATCCGCATCGCAGCGTCGTGAGCCGTGTCCACCAGCACGATCGTGAATTCGTCGCCGCCGTAGCGGGCCAGCGTGTCGACCTGACGGACGCACTGCTCGAGCAGACGCGAAAGCCGGCGAAGCGTTTCGGAACCGACGAGGTGGCCATACTGATCGTTGACGAGTTTGAATCGATCCAGATCGAGGAACAGCAGCGACAGTGGATTGCCGTAGCGCTCGGCGCGCTGGATCTCGTTTTCGACCGTCATCAGCAGATACCGCGCGTTGTAGGCCTCGGTCACGTCATCGATGAAGGCGCGCTCTTTGGCCATCGCATACGTGCCGGCATTCGCGAGCGCCGAGATGCCGTGCCGCGCCACGATGTCCGCGCGCTCGACGTCCTCCGCCGTGAAGGCCTTGCCATCGTCGAAAAGCACGGCCACGCCCGATTGCCGGCCTTCGCCGCCGAGCGACACGGTGAGCACACTGCCCACCGGGATGCCCGCAGCGCGCAGCGACTCGTGCAGGGGACCACGATCGAGCACCCCGATGCCTCGAAAGCTGTCCAGGTCGATCGGCTTGTCCTCGAGAATGATCCGGCAGACCGCGGAGGCATGGGATTCGGAGATTCCGCGCAGCGCGACGGCGTCACTCTGCGGCACGCCGTCCCGACGGAACAGCGCGATCCCACGACCGCGACCCGTGGCCCGCATCAACAGATCCAGGCAAAGCGGGTAGAGCTGCCCCGGCTCGAGACAGTGGGCGAGCGGACGACAGTCCTCCATGATCCGGATCGTCTCGCGCAGGAAGCGGTTCTCGGCGCGCAGTCGCCGCTCTTCGAGCAGCGCCGCACCGACGCGGACGAGCACATTCAGATCGGCGTCGGCGGGCAGGGTTTCGGCAACGCGCTCACCCGCGGAAGTCATCACCGGATCGAAGCTTCCAGCGTCGCGGATCAGCACGAGCCAGCGAGCCGTCGTGGGATCCGACGCGATGGCAGCGATCAATGCCGCGGAGGCTTCGCGATCCCCTGCGTCGAGTTCGACCACGACCAGGTCGACCCCGGCTCCGCGAAGCTGCGCACCCGCCTCGGTCAGGTCCGAGCACGCAAGCAAGGCGCCGGATCGGGCCAGTGCGCTCGCGACTTCGCGAACCCGGCCCGAAGGCCCCACCCTCAGCACTCTGGCGCGTTGTTCCGCCAGGGGGTCCACAGATCCCCTTCCCACCACCTTGAGTCAGCCGTCGTTCGCTGGCCGACAGGGTCGACTTCGTCGTGCGGGCCAACAAGCCCAATCCGAACGAGTATCGGCGCCATGATTTGCCGGCTTGAGGCGCATCATAGGCTGGCACCCTCGGGAAGTCTCGAACCACGGGAGCGGATGGGCGATTCGTGCCGAGTCGTGGGACGGCTCGGGCTTCCGGCTCGCATTGGCAGGAGGAGCTTGGGCGCGCGCGAGAGATCGTCTCAGCTGTTCGCCGGAGTCTCCCGCGGAGGAAGCACCTGCTGCCACTTGAAGCCGGCGTCCTCGGAACGGAGGATCTGGCCCGTCTGGCCGACGATGAATCCGATCTGTCCACTCGGATCGAACGCGACATCGCGCATGAAGGTGAAGAGTTCCGGGAAGGTCTCCGGCGGCGGCTCCTGCCATGTGACGCCGTCATCCAATGAAACCCGCATCAGGCCCTTTTCACCGACGGCCACCGCGCGACCCGGGACCGAGGCGACCGAGAACACGGCCATCTTGCGGTCGACCTTGCTGTAGGCCCAGTTCTTGCCGCCGTCGCTCGTCGTCAGGGTCACCCCGCCGAGGCCGCTGATCAGACCGTTTTCCTCGTCCCTGAATCGCACTGTGAAGAGGATGGGGTTCTGGATCACACGGACCTTGACGCTGGGGAACTCACTGACGCGGCTCGCGTAGTACCGCTCGAGGAAGCCCGGATCCTCATCCACGTAGTCCTCGTAGTCCCAGGGCGGCTGACCTCGCAGGCGCACTCGCTCCGACTGCAGACCGGCATCTTCCAATGTGGTCCGCACCTCCTGCATGCGAGCCTCGAGGGTTTCGAAGAAGCTGAACGGATCGCCCTTCCGGGCGAGTCGGTCGATCTCCTGCTTGCTCGCCATCGCCTCGATGGCGACGTTCAGATGGGCATCGTCCGCAATCCCGGCTGCGAACGACTCGAGGGTCTGGCGATAAGCCGGGTCGAATACGATCTCGTTGAAGCCGAGGCGGATCGGCTCGAGTTCGCGCGAGCCCTCGATCTGCGACTGCTGCCAGGTACGCCCCTCGTCCTCGGAATAGAAGATGTATCCGAACTCGCCGATCAACCAGCAACGCTTGCTCGGGGCACCCAGGCAGAAGACGTCGTTCAAGCTGACGTCCTCGTACACCGTCCCGCCGGAACGAACCTTCTCCTGCTCGTTGGGCGAGAGCCACTGGAACATCGGATGGCTCTCGTCGACGGTGAATGAATTGTCGACCCAGGTCTGGCCGCCGTCGTCGGTGCGAATCCGCGTGCCCCACTCGCCGATCGCGATCGCGCTGTCTTCGTCGATCGCAGCGACGCCGAAGAGATGTGTCCCCTCGGTCTCCTTGAGATTTGCCTGGCGAGTCCAGGTCGCGCCGCCGTCTTCGGTGCGCAGGATGAGGCCTCGCTGCCCGACCGCCCAGCCGTGCGTCGCGTCCGCCATCGAGACGTTGTAGAGCGACGTGAGGGTGTCTGTACGCCCCTGGCGCCAGACGTTTCCGCCATCGGTGGTGTAGTACACGACGCCGTAGTAGCCGACGGCGACGGCGTGGTCCTTGTCGACCACCGACACGGAATAGAGATCGTCGAAGAGGACGATCTCGTCGCTGGCGCGATCGTAGTCGAGATGTACTTCGTGGCATCCGATGACCGAAAAGGTCATCGCAGCCATGAGCAGCGCAGCCATCCACCCGATCCTCATTCCGCATCTCCCCGGGCCGCATGCACTGGCGATCCCGCTGACTTTCCGTACTCGAACCCGACCGGACGACGGGCGAGGCCGACGATCGGCCGATCGCCCATCGTGCCGGATCTGCGTCATCGACCCTTGGTGAGGCGACCCACGTCGATGTATCGCCGGATCTTGCCCTTGCTCTTGAATGCCACGCCATCGGCATCCCAGAACTCGATCCGATTGCCGGTACCGGTCTGGATGTTCGTGATGATGTCGCTCACGATCGCATTGTCGCGGGGCTCGGCCACACCCTCCCAACCCGGGTAGTAGCCCTCTGTCAGCTTGTTCTCGCTCCAGCGCTTGTTGTGCCAGATGATCTTCCAGAGTTCTTCCTTCTGGTCGTAGGCGAACGAGTACAGGGCCTTCATGGTCTGCTTGTCGATGTAGATGTCTTTGTGGTGATAGGGATGATCGGGATTCTTGGGAATCATGCGGATCTTGACGGCCTTCCTCATCTCCCAGCGATCATCCGCGAACGAGAGGCCATACGGACCGAAGTTGTGATCGCGCTCGTACGGGTAACCCTTCACCTTCGTGTTCACCGGGGCGATGATGTCCATCTCGCCGAGGCACTCCCATTCGTACTGGGGAACGATGCCAGCGAAGCTGCTCAGATCATCGAAGGTGAAGTCGGTTCCGGAGATCGAGTCCGTCCGCTGCGCGGTCGAGATGCGTCGCACCCGGCGAAGAGTCGGCACGTACACCCAGGTGTCGTCGTTCTTGGCTTCGGCCCTGGGCATGTCCGTGCTCTTGTAGCGGTACGACATCAGCATGATGCCGCGAGCGTCGAAGGGCGCCGTGACGTCCACGCCGAACGCATTCTTGCGCTTCTCGTTCCGGAAGACGTCGCCGCCGTCCGCCGCGTACTCCTGCTCGATGCGGTGTGACAGCACGACGCTCTTCGATGATCCCTCGTAGTAGAGCGGCAGCTCTTCTCCGCGGTCCCAGTACGAGTAGTAGAAGCTTGCGCCGCCTCCTGCGCCCCTCCACGCATAGTCGAAGTTCCACATGAGCTTCACACCGGCCTGCGGATCGCTCTTGCAGTCGATCGAATCCATGTCGAAGGGCCGACCCGCGGTGTAGTTCTCGAGGCTGTTGTCCGGGCCGATCTTGGCCTGGCCCTCGAACTTCTTGGAGGCCGCTTCGTATTCCTTCGGCCCCGAGTAGTCGTAGAAGAACGGCCCGATTTCGAGCTGCATTCCCTCGTGGAAGAAGAAGTCGCGATTGTCCCAGAACTCCTCGGGGAGATAAGGTCGGATCGCATCGAGTTTGTCCATCGTGATGACGTCGCCCTCCTTGAAACCCGGAGCGACACCTGCAGCGTCCTGCTGAGCCGACGCTCCGCCCGCCGCGACCGTCAGCGCGAGGGCGATCAGGCAGAACCACGCCTGCATTCGCATCATCGTCGTCATTTCGTTGCTCCTTCCCCGTCATCGGGGTTGCCGGCCGGGTGCCCGACCGTGCTCATCACCGCGAGGAAAAATTGCGGTGACCTCACTTGCTGGATGTGTCTACGCTTGCGATTCCGATCCCGACTTCTTCGCAGGCCCGCAGCCCTCGGCGCCATCCGCGGGCCGCGCACGGGACTTTCTGCAACGATTTTGTGTGGATGCCCGATGGCGGACGGCTGCGACTCTATATCGTCGGCCACGTTTCCCCATTCGTTGCGGGAGCGGGATCCAGCTGAGAATCCCGGCTCCGATGGGGATCGTCCGGATTTTCGGCTTTCCTCTTCTAGAATAGGGGCTCGCGCGCTGTCAAGCTGATCGAAATTCCGGGCCGCTATCGGTTTCTCTTCCGTGACCGGAGTCCCGGCGCAAAATGGATCGGAATCGCGAAGTGTCCCGAGTGCCGACCTAGGCCGTGACTCGTGCGGAGCATCGGGGGGACCCGCGCGTGATGACGGAAGAATCCGGAGCCGACCCCGTCGGGGAGCCGAGCGGTCGATCCGTCGACCTCGGCCGTGCGGTCCGCTTCCGGCTGCGGACCAGCGGAGTCGAAGCCAGTGCGCGCCTGATCGCCTGGGCGATCTGCAGCGGCGCAGATGCGCTCGTAAGCCTGCTCGTGGGTGTGTTCCTCCCCATGCACCGGCGGCTGAGACGGCGGAGCGAATCACTCGAGCGCGCGGTCGTTCGCGGGGTGGACGTTCTCGGAACATTGAAGGGGCCGTTCGCCAAGGCGGGGCAATTCGCGGCGAATCGGCATGACCTTCTCTCTCCCGCGGCCGCGCAGGCCCTGGTCGGACTGCGCGATCGGTTGCCCCCCCTGCCCTTCTCCGAGATCCGGGACCAGCTGACCCGCGAACTCGGACGGCCGATCGATCAGGTGTTCACCTCGATCGACCCCACCCCGATCGGCGCGGCGTCGATCGCCCAGGCCCACCGCGCGCGCCTTCACGACGGAAGCGAGGTCGTCGTCAAGATCCAGTACCCGTGGATCGGGGATGCGCTCGCTTCGGATCTGTGGATTCTGCGTCTGGCCGGGCGCTGCCTTCTCAGCCTCGCCGGTCGATCGTCCGACTCACTCGACTTCGATCGCTTCTTCGGTGAATTCGCGACAGGCCTCGGCCGGGAACTCGACTTCCTCGAAGAGGCGCGTTCAGCGGCCGAGATCTCGCACAATCTTTCGGATCTTCCGGATGTGGTCGTGCCAGCCGTCCACGCCGAATGGACGACACGGCGCGTTCTCACG
Organism: bacterium; assembly: GCA_031413515.1. Classification (GTDB taxonomy): domain Bacteria; phylum Myxococcota_A; class UBA9160; order UBA9160; family UBA4427; genus TMED88. The sequence continues at coordinate 56,579 of JANOFF010000031.1, read as the reverse complement.
ATGGCGTTCCATCCGTGCGTGAGCATCGCCGACAGGGCCGGGCTCGACGCACTCGGCGTACCTCGCGGTGCGATCGTCGAATCGCTCGCGCGCGCCTACTCGAAACAGGTTTTCGTCGATGGACTCTTCCACGCCGATCCGCACCCCGGCAATCTATTCGTGCTTGCCGACGACGAGGCGGCATCGAATCCGCGCGTCCTGTTCGTCGACTTCGGTCTGTGCCGCCGCCTCTCTCCCGAGCTGAGAAACGCGATGCGCGGCGGCCTCTTTGCGGTGCTGCAGCGCGACCTCGAGACCTTCGTCGCGCGTATGCGGGAGATGCAGATGATCGCGCCCGGCGCCGAACCCGGAGTCCGTGCCGCCGTGACACGCATGTTCGATCACCTGGCCGCAGTGGGCGGAGGGACCGGGCCGCTCGGCGCGTCGACCGGCGGCGTGCTTGCCCTGAAAGACGAGGCAAAGCGCTTGCTGCAGGAAACGCCAGGCCTCCAGCTCCCGAACGATCTGCTGCTGTACGCGAAGACGCTCTCGTACCTCTTCGCGCTCGGCGAGGCGCTGGATCCCGGCACCGACCTGATGAAGATCGCGTTGCCGTACCTGCTGCGATTCCTGTCGCAGAGCGATGGGGCCGCCGGAGGACAGCTCGCCGGCCCCGCCTCGGCGGCCGGGTGATTCGTGACGATCGTTCGGGCGAGATGACTCGCCGACCGACACGACTAGCTGGAGGGCGCGCTCGCCAGCCCGATCGTCGTCACCCGTCCGACACCGGGATCGCGCCAGGTCTGGATCCGGCCGCCGAGCGCCGCGATCGTCGCGCGCACGGCACGGGGCTCGGATTCGGCCTCGCCGCCCGAATCGCCCGCCTGCCGGTCGGCAGGGGATGCGCGCGGCCGGTCCACGACGGAGAACACCAGCAGCGACTCCTCGCCCGAGCGCGACTCGCGCGCCGACAAGGTGATCAGGTTTCCCTCCTGTGGGTCGGCAATGCGATGCCGGATCAGGCGCGTCAATGCGGTCTCGAGCATCGCTGCATCGCCGCGTGCGGGCCGCAGTCGAGTGGGGGCGAGAAGACGGAGTGAGAGTGGTGACCCGTCGATCTCGGCCGACAAGCGGCCGACCACTTCCCGGATCACGCGCACTGGATCGAGCGAACTCTCGATCCCGATGCTCCGCCCACGACCGCACAGCATCCGATGCAGTTCGTCGTTCCACTTCCGGGCGCGCTCGAGCGCCCCCATGCCACGTTCGAGCAGACCCCGGTAGCGCTCCGCCCGACGACCACCGGTCTGCTCGAGCAGTTCGTCGAGGGCCTGCTGCACTTCTTCGAGCGGTTCGCTGACCTCGGCCTGGAAGGCGAGCAGACGCTCATCGACGGCGGGTTCATCGGTCAGCAGGATCACCACGCCCACGCGATCGTGGTCGGCCTCGATCGGCGACGCCAGTCCGAGGTACGCGGCCTCACCCTCCTTCAGTTTGAAGTGGACCGTCTCGCCGCGCGTGCACACCTGGGCCACCGCGCCGAGCACGGCTTCTCGGCCGCCGCCTTCGAAGAGCATCGCAAGGGGCACTCCGATGGCCTGTGCGGCGGGCTTCGAGAATGCGCGTTCGAATGCGGGATTCAGATAGATGACGCTGCCCTCGGGATCGCCGACGACGATCGGAGCACCGAGGAAGTCCATCAATGAACCGACACTGTTCGTCACGGTCAACTGTTCACCCCGACATCTCGACGAGACCCGCATCGAGCAGTCCGCTGACGGTGTGCAGCGCTACGAACGGGTCCATGCCGAGCAGCGAGATCAGGTCCTCGAGCGAAGTCCCACCATCGATCATCGACAGCACGAAGCCGGCGTCGGGCGGCAGGTTGTACCCCTTGAGCTTCGTCGTGTCGCCGAGTACGCGCGGGATGCCGTTGAGTTCCCCGACCCGCTCGCAGTAGACGCCGAACAGCCGGCTGCGGGCCAGATCGAACGTCGCATCGAACTCGAGACCCGCGGAAGTCTTGCCGGAGGCGCTCTCCAGCAGCCCGCATGCGCCCGCGAAGTCGCCCTGACGCAACAATTCCCTCGCCTCGCGGAGCAGATCCGCGAGGCCAGCGCCGGGCTCGACCGGCTTCGGCTCTCGCGGATGCTTGCGCCGCTCCGCCGTCCTCAGATAGTCGGTGGCCTGCCCGTTCTTCGGATCGAGCTTGAGGACCTGCTGCCACGTCATGATCGCCGCCGAGACCTCGTCGACGCCGTACAGGTCGAGGCCCTCGCGCAGCAGGCGCTGTATGTGGTCTTCGGGAGATTCGCCCATCCCTAACCTTTGATCTGGACCTCGTACAGCTCGTTCTCCTCGATGATCTGTTCGATCTCGGCATCGGAGAGCGTGCTGGTGGAGTTGACGGTGATCGACTGTTCCTTGCCTGTGGCGAGATCGCGTGCCGAAACGCTCACGATGCCATTCGCATCGATGTCGAAGCTGACCTCGATCTCGGGCTCGCCCTTCGGTGCCGGCCTGATGCCTGCGAGCACGAACTCGCCGAGCAGATCGTTCTCGGCGGCCAGGTCGCTCTCGCCCTGCAGGACGCGGATCTTGACGGCAGACTGGTCGTCGCGAGTGGTGGTGAAGATGTGTGCTTTGGTGACCGGCACCGTGGTGTTGCGCTCGATCAGTCGGGCGAAATGGCCACCATAGGTGCTGATCCCGAGCGACAGCGGAGTCACGTCGAGCAGCAGAACATCCTGCTGGTCGTCGACCAACGCCGATCCCTGCACCGCCGCACCGAGTGCCACGACCTCGTCGGGATTGACGCCCTTGTGGGGACGCTTGCCGAAGTAGTCGGTCACGGCCTGCTGGACCAGCGGCATGCGGGTCTGCCCGCCCACCAGTACGACCTGATCGATGTCTGCCGGCGTGAGACCGGCGTCCTGCACGCACTGCTCGACGCTCTTCAGCGTTCCCTGGATGATGTCGTGTACGAGCTGCTCGAGGGTCGCGCGGGTGAGTTCGTAGTTGAGATGCCGCGGTCCCTCTGCGTCACTCGCGATGAACGGCAGGTTGATTTCGGAGGTCTCCCGCAACGAAAGATCGCACTTGGCCTTCTCTGCGGCGTCCTTCAGCCGCTGCAGCGCCATCGTGTCGCTTCGAAGATCGATCCCCTCGGCCTCTTCGAACCACGCGAGCAGGTGGGCGACGATGCGACGATCGAAGTCCTCGCCACCGAGGAAGGTGTTCCCGGCGGTCGCGAGCACCTCGATCACACCATCGCTCATCTCGAGGATCGAGATGTCGAACGTGCCGCCACCGAGGTCGTAGACCGCGATCTTCTCCTCGCCGCTCCGCGCCATCCCATAGGCGAGGGCCGCCGCGGTCGGTTCGTTGATGATCCGGAGCACCTCGAGCCCGGCGATCTTGCCGGCGTCCTTGGTGCACTGTCGCTGGGTGTCATTGAAGTAGGCCGGGCACGTGATCACGGCTTCCTGGACGGGCTCTCCGAGGTACTCCTCGGCGACACGCTTCATCTCCCGCAGGATGATCCCGGCGATCTCCGGACAGGTGAACGTCTTGCCGCTGATCTTGATGCGCGGATCATCACTCGGCCCGCGCACGATCTCGTACGGACACAGGTCGATCGAGCGCTGCACCTCGGGTGAATCGAATCGCCGTCCGATCAGTCGCTTCGCAGCGTAGATCGTGTTCTTGGCGTTGGTGATCGCCTGCCGCTTGGCAAGATGTCCGACGAGCCGCTTGCCGTCCTGCGAAATGCCGAACATCGAAGGCGTCGTCTTGTAGCCGCCCGAGTTGGGGATCACGGCAGGCTGGCCATTCTCCACCACCGAGACGCACGAGTTCGTCGTCCCGAGATCGATCCCGATCACCCTACCCATTGCGTGCCTCCCGCTGCGAAGTGGTGCGACCCAGCCGGAGCGAGGCGACCATCTTTCGCGCTTGTACATCATCCGGATCGAGTTCGAGGGCCCGCTCGAACTCCTTCCTTGCGTGTCCCATCTCGCCCTTGGCCTTGTGGACGAGCCCAATTCCCGTGTGGTAGGCAGCTACCTCGGGACTGTGTTCGAGCGCGGTCTGTGCATAGACGTCGGCCTTGACCACGTCGTCGAGCTCCAGACACACCTTCGACGCGCGCGAGTTGAGTGCGGGATCGTGCGGTCGATACAACAGAACGTCTTCCAGCAGTTTCAGCACTTTGTTCAGCTCGGCGGTGTCGTTCGAGTGGCTCTGGGTACACTGGGCAAGCAGCTCGAGCGCGCGCTTCTCGGCGATGCGGGCCTGCAGATCGACGAGAACGCCGCGAAGATCGGGGCTCGTCGGATCGAAGCTGATCGCGATCCGCACACTCGCGACCGCCTCCTGGAGGTTGCCGGCCCGTTCCGAGAGCTCGGCGGCCCTCACCAGTTCGCGTGCCTTTTGTCGCCGCTCGACGAGCACTCTCTCGGGAATCCGATACGGCATGCGTTGCTGCAGACGTTCGAGCTTCGTGAGCGGACGCGCCGGTGCGGTCGCCGGTGCGGCCTGATCGACGGTCGTCTGCACTCCGAGCTGGACGCGGAGTTCGGGGTCGGACAGGATCTCGTAGCCCTCGAGCACCTTCTTGAAGATCCGTTCGAGGCGCTCGACGTAGTGCCCGATCCGCCGCCGGAAGAACCGATCCGGATGGAACTCGCGCGACAGCTTGAAATAAGCGCGCTTGATCTCCTTGGCATCCGCGTCTTCCTTCACGCCAAGGAGTTCGTGATAGGGGAGCGACAGCTGTGTCTCGAAAGTCAGGATGCGTCGCTGGATCTCCGGAGCGAGATCGAGCCCTGCGTCGATCAGTCTCTCATCGACGCGGGTCGATGAAGTGCCCGCTGACTGGCCCACGCGGCGCGACGGTCCGGCGGTCCGTTCGGCTCGCGGTTTCTCCGGAGCGAGGCCCTCGACCTTCACGATGCCGTTGGCGATCCAGCCCTCGACGCACAGGTCGGCCTCTTCGGCGTCCATGCCGCCGATCTCGCGCAGCAGTCGCCACGGCGTGCATCCGTCGATCCGTGAAAGCAGAAAGCCCTCCTCGGGCGTGAGCGCGAGCGACATCGGGTCGCAGTCGGGTGCCAGACGCAGCATCCGCCTGAGGCTCTCCTCCGATTCCCGATCCGCGGACATGCAGTGCCTCCGCGCGGAGCGGTTGCCTCCGCCCCACCGCTGGGTTCATCGGTGGCGACCAGCCAAAAGCTGAGGCGGGACCCGAGGCTGCGCGGGGAATCATCCGCCCGGAGACGCCGGTCGACCGGTCGGCGCGCAGACGGAACGCGGAGCCGAGTGGATCCCCCAGAGGGCAGGAATTCCGGCAGCGGGAGCATCGATCGAGGCCAGCCCCCCGTGAAGCCATGCGTGGTCGGGCGCGGAGTCGCGATGGGACCGATCTCAGCCGGTGTGCGGCCCCAGCATCACCCGTTCGAGGACCGCTTTCTGGGCGTGCAGACGATTCTCGGCCTGCTCGTAGACGAGGCTCCGGTCGCCGTCGAGGATCTCGCTCGTGATCTCCTCTCCACGATGAGCCGGCAGGCAATGCAGCACCCAGGCGTCGGGTGCGTTTGCGAGCAGATCGGCGTTGACCTGGTAGGCGGCAAAGATCTTGCGCCGCAGTTCGGCCTCCTGCTCCTGTCCCATGCTCGTCCAGGTGTCCGTGTAGACGAAGTCGGCTCCCTTGACCGCCTCTGTCGGACTGTCGGTCCAGTGCAGCTCGGCACCGGTCCTGGCCCCGAGCGCCTCGGCCTGGCGCTGCACGCGGATCGAGGGCCGATGGCTGTCCGGCGTGGCGAGTCGCAGCTTCAGTCCCAGGGCACCGGCCAGCAGCAGCAGCGAGTTCGCCACGTTGTTGCCATCACCCACGTACGCGAGCGTGGCGGACCGTGGATCCATCTTCTGGGCGATCGTCTGGAGATCGGCCATCGCCTGACAGGGATGCAGAAGATCCGTCAGGCCGTTGATGACCGGAATCGTCGCTTCGGCGGCGAGCTGCTCGACCAGGGCATGGCTGAACGTCCGCGCCATCAGTCCATCCACCCAGCGCGACAGATTGCGGGCGACGTCGCGCGGACTCTCGCGCGTCCCGATGCCGATCTGTTCCGGTCGAAGCAGCACGGCGTGTCCGCCGAGTTGCGCCATGCCGGCCTCGAACGTCACATGGGTGCGCAATGAGGGCTTCTCGAAGTACATCGCGAGGGTTCGCCCTCGCAGGGTCTGCGGGCGCTCGCCTGCCTTGTGCAAACGCCGGAGTTCCTGCGCCCGCTCGAGCATCGACCACAGCTCGTCCCCGCTCCAGTCCGCGAGACTGATGAAGTCCTTCGGCATTGCTTGTTTCTCCGTGGAGCGCCGGCGCCTTCTTCGCAGCAGCGCCGCGCTGCGTGGTGCCGGGGACGAGTGCACTGGGGTTCGGGATCGACCCCGCGCGTCCGACGCGGTCGATCAGGGAATGATCAGCGTGCCGACGCCCGAATCGTCCGTGAAGATCTCGAGGAGGATCGCATGCAGGACGCGTCCATCCACGATGTGGGTACGCGTCACGCCACCCGCCAGCGCATCGATGCAGCACTCGACCTTCGGGATCATGCCCTCGTTGATGACGCCTTCCGCGATGTACTTGCGAGCTTCCTCGACACTGAGCTGGCTGAGGAGACGACCGCTTCCATCCTTGACACCGGTGACGTCGGTCAGGAGCATCAGCTTCTCGGCATCGAGAGCGCGTGCGATCGCACCGGCGGCTTCGTCGGCATTCACGTTGTGGGTCACGCCGGCAGAATCCACTCCGATCGGCGCCACGACCGGGATGAACCCGGCGTCCGACACTGCGGTGAGCACCCTCGCATCCACCTGGGTGACCTCACCGACGCGGCCGAGGTCGCGACCTTCGATCTGCTTGCGCCGTACCCTGAGCATTCCGCCGTCACTGCCGGTGAGACCGACGGCCCGCCCGCCGCCCTGCTGTACGAGTTCGACGATCTCGCGGTTGATCTTGCCCCCGAGCACCATCTCGACGACGTCCATGGTGTCGTCGTCGGTGACGCGCAGGCCATCGATGAACGTGGATTTCTTGCCGAGGCGGTCCAGCGTCGCCCCGATCTGCGGACCGCCTCCATGGACGATGACGGGCCGCACGCCGATGTACTTGAGCAGCACCACGTCGACCGCGAACGAGCTTCGCAAGTCCGAGTCCGTCATCGCGTGACCGCCATACTTGATCACGATCGTGCGCCCGAGGAACCGCCGCATGTAGGGCAGTGCCTCGGTCAGGACCTTCGCCTTGTCGACCAGCGATTGCATGGCCCGGTACTCCTCGCGGATGGGGCGGAGGGGGAGGATCGGTTCGTGGCTGGAGGTTGGTTGGCGTTCAGGCTGGCACGGGGGAGGTGCGCGTCGCGAACTCAATTGCGTGACACGCGTCGCGCCTCGGCGACGTCTTCGATCGCCTCTAGCAGACTACGGTACAAGAGGGCACTGCGGACCGCAGCCGATAGTGCAGAGCCGATCACCTCGCCGGTGCGGGCAGACGCGTCCGCGCCCTCCTGCAGGTAGCCCCGGAACACACCGACCACCTTGCCCCGGAGCTTGAGCGGGATGCAGAGGAACGGTCGGATCTGGCCGTTGCTCGGGGTATCGCACGTGGGATCGAAGCGCGGATCCGACGCGGGATCGCGGGTGGCGACCACGTGACCCGTCTGCAGGACCACGCCCGTCAGTCCTCGATCGCGCGGGAGTTCGTCGCGGTCGCCGCAGACGCCACCGTCGCACTCCCCCTCTTTTCGCAGCGTGCCGTCCGAGGGATCGATCAGGAAGATCGAGACCGGGGCGGCCGGCAACAACGAGGCGACGGGACGCAACGCCTCGTGGATCACCCGGCTGGCTTCGACTTCGTCGACCACAGCCTGACAGATCTGGCGCGAGAGCTCCGCGTCACGGTCGAGTTCGTCACCCTCACCGGCCTTCGGGAGCACGGCCAGGCGTTGGAAGTCCACCGCGATCGCTTCGGGCAGAGGATCGATCGCCCCGTTCACGACGCAAGCCGTCGATCCGGCGAGCAGCGCCGCACCCTGCATCGCCAACAGACGGAGCAGCGTCACATCCTCATCCGCGAATGCACCCCCCGCGACCCGATCGGTCGCGCACAACACTCCGAGGCTGCGTCCAGCGACGCTCACGGGCGCTGCGACGAAAGACGAACTGGCGTAACGACCGTCCGCGTGATTGCCGATGATTCGCGGGTCGCTCGCGACGTCGGTCACGATCAGGGCCTCGCCCCTCGCCAACACCCCTCCGGCGACACCTTGCCCGACCTCGACCGGGTCGAACTCGCCGGGCGCCAGGCGGCGCCCCACACACGCCACGACCTCGAGCCAATGTCCGTCTGCATCGACTCGCATGTACGAGGTCTTCTCGGCCTCGAGCACCTCCGAGGTCGCCTGGACGAGAGCACCCTCGATCGCCTGGCGTGCATCGTCGGCTCGATCCCGGCCGGTGGTGGCGAGTTCGTCGACGCGCGCGACGAGACGGTCGAGTCTGCCGCGCAGTTTCGTCCACCGGCTGGAGGTCGCGTAGCTCTCGGCCGCTCGGCGGGCCGAGAGCAGGAGCTCTTCGCCGTGGATCGGTTTCGCGAGATAGTCGCAGGCGCCGCTTCGCAGCGCCTCGAGGACGATCTCCTCGTCGGCCGCACCGGAGAGCACGATCACGCGCAGCGACGGTCGCAGTTCGCGCAGACGAGCGAGCACGCTCAAGCCATCGATGTCGGGCAGTCGCACACCCAGGATCACCACGCCGATCGATGTCACGGCAGCCGCTTCCAGCGCCTCGGCGCCATCCGCGGCCGTGATGACCCCGAATCCGGCCTCGCGCAGGATTCCCGAGACCGCGTCACGAACGTCGGCTTCGTCCTCGACGACCAGGATCCCGGGATTCTGCTCCGCCATGGAAACCTCAGTCGCACATCCGCGCGAATCGAAGGGATCGAACCAGTCCGCAACCGGGCGCCACCGCGACGCTCGCTCGGGACGATCCTCACAGCATCAACCAGATCGGCGACCGTGGCTACCGGCACCAGACGCGCTCGGGCTAGAGAATGTATTGCGACAGGTCCGCATCCTCGACCAGATCGCCCAGCCGCTCGCGCACCATCGCCGCGTCCACGACGACCTTCCGGGCCGAGAGGTCCGGCGCATCGAAGCTCAGTTCCTCGAGCAATCGCTCGAGCACCGTATGGAGGCGCCGCGCGCCGATGTCGGCGCTGCGTTCATTGACGGTCGCCGCCACGTCGGCGATCGCGTCGACGCCCTCCTGCTTGAAATCGAGCTCGATGCCCTCGGTGCGCAGGAGCGCCGTGTACTGACGGACGAGAGAATTGGTCGGCTCGGTCAGGATACGGACCAGGTCGTCGCGAGTCAGGCTCGCGAGTTCGACCCGGATCGGGAAGCGTCCCTGCAGCTCGGGGATCAGATCCGACGGCTTGGCGAGGTGAAAGGCGCCCGCGGCGATGAAGAGCACGTGATCGGTCGAGACGGGACCGTGCTTGGTCTGCACTGTCGATCCCTCGACGATCGGCAGCAGGTCTCGTTGCACTCCTTCGCGTGAGACGTCGGGGCCCTGTTTGCCTCCGCCCGCGGCCGCGACCTTGTCGATCTCGTCGATGAACACGATGCCCGTCTGCTCGACTCGCGCAATCGCCGCTTCGCGCACGTCGTCTGCGTCGACGAGCTGCGTCGCCTCTTCGTTCGCATACGCGATCCGGGCCTCGCGAACTGACATGCGGCGGCGCTTCTTGTTCCGCGGGAACATCCCGCCGAGCAGATCCTTGAACTGGACCCCCATCTCCTCGACGCCCTGGGGCGTCATGATCGACATCGACGGACCGCTGCGATCGTCGGCGAGTTCGACCTCGATCTGACGCTCGTCGAGTTCCCCGAGACGAAGCAGGCGCCGCAATTTCTCGCGGGTTTCATTGCGGGACTCGCTGCCACTCGCCTCGGCCGGACCGGCGACCGGCAGCGGCGGCAGCAGCGCATCGAGGATGCGCTCCTCGGCCAGATCTTCGGCCTTGCCCGCCACCTCGCGCTTGCGTTCCTCGGTCACCATCGCGATCGCCAGCTCGGTCAGATCCCGGATGATGGATTCGACGTCGCGTCCCACGTAGCCGACTTCGGTGAACTTGGAGGCTTCGACCTTGATGAACGGAGCCTGGGCGAGCTTCGCGAGGCGACGCGCGATCTCGGTCTTTCCGACTCCCGTCGGGCCGATCATGATGATGTTCTTGGGCGCGATCTCGTCGCGCAGCTCGGGCGGCACCTGCTGGCGTCGCCAGCGATTGCGGAGTGCGACCGCGACCGCGCGTTTCGCATCGCGCTGCCCGACGATGTAGCAGTCGAGTTCGGAGACGATTTCCCGCGGAGTGAACGTGGGGAGCGGATTCACGGCAGGGTCACCACCTTGATCGAGTCGTTGGTATAGATGCAGATGTCCGCAGCGATGCGCAGTGATTCGGTGACGATCTCCTCCGCGGAGAGTGAAGTGTGCGCAGAGAGAGCACGGGCGGCTGCCAGCGCGTAGGACCCGCCCGATCCGATCGCCGCCACGCCATCGTCGGGCTCGATCACGTCGCCATTGCCCGACACGATCAGCAGGGTCTGCGCGTCACCGACGAGCATCATCGCCTCGAGCCGCCGAAGCATGCGATCGGTACGCCAGTCGCGGGCGAGTTCGACCGCCGCGCGCCGCACGTTGCCGGGGTACGTCTCGAACTTGGACTCCAGCCTCTCGAGCAGGGTGAGCGCATCGGCGACCCCCCCGGCGAAGCCGATCACCGCCCGGCCCTTCGCGATCTTGCGGACTTTCTCCGCCCCCTGCTTCATCACCATCTGCCCGATGGTGACTTGCCCGTCTGCCGCCATGGCGATGCGGCCGTCGCGCAACACTGCGGCGACCGTGGTCGAGCGCACTCTGGGCTGTCTTCCGCTCATGCCTGCTTGCTCCTGGCTCCGCGCCGATCCGGCTTCACTCCGTCGCGTGGGTGCGCGCGAGGGTGCGCACTGTCGTACACCTGACGGAGATGTTCCACCGAGACCGCGGTGTATTTCTGCGTGGTCGAGAGACTCGCGTGACCGAGCAACTCCTGGATCTCCCGCAGATCGGCGCCCATGTCGAGCAGGTGGGTCGCGTAGCTGTGGCGAAGCTTGTGGGGATGGACGTGATCCTGGATTCCGCCGGCGCGCGCCCGTCCGGCAAGCAGGCGGCGCACATCCCGGGCGCCGAGTCTCCGCGGAGCATCCTCGCGGCGTGGCCGCAGCGCCGTGAAGAGTGGCTCGCCGAGCACACCCGGTCGCCGGCGCTCGTCGAGCCAGGCAGCGAGTGCCGTGCGCGCCGCTGAAGGCAGCGGGATCACGCGTTCTTTGCCGCCCTTGCCCATGACGCGCACGTCGCCGCGGTGCAGGTCGACGTCGCGCACGTCGAGCGCCACGAGTTCGCCCACGCGGATCCCAGCCCCGTAGAGAAGCTCGATCAATGCGCGGTCCCGCAGGCGCGCGCGGCGCTTGCGCGGGTCGTCGTCCAGGGGGTCGACGGGGCGACCCTCGTGTTCGGCCAGCACCCAGCAATCATCGACGGACAGCGGACGCGGCGGGCGTCGCGGCAGTTTGGCCGAAGGTTGGCCGGCCGTCGGATCCAGCGGGATGTGGCCCTCGCGCTGCAGATAGTGGAAGAAGGCACGCACCCCGGCGAGGCGCCGACCGAGCGTGGCGGCGCTGCGTCGACCGTGCATCGACGCAAGCCAGCCGCGCACGTCGTCCCGTACGACGGTGTCGGGTGCGCTGTCCGGGCCCGCGTGTTCGGCCAGCTGCTCGACGTCGGACACGTAGGCGCGCCGGGTGTGCTCGGAAAGTCCCCGCTCGGCCCGCAGGTGTCGAGCGAAATCCTCGATCGCCAGCGACCACTTCATCGCGCGCCGCGCCCCACCTGTTCCGCGTACAGGTCGATCGCCGCAAGCGCGCGGTTGGCGAACTGCTCGTACTTGTCGCGCTTCGCGAGCTTGCCGCGCCGAGCCGGATCGACGCTCGGGGGAAGCGGCGGAAACAATCCGAAATTCACGTTCATCGGCTGGAAGTGTTTCGGGTTCGCCTCCGCGAGATGGGCGAGCAGGGCGCCATGCGCGGATTCGCGCGGCGCCGGGATCGGCGCGAGGCCGAGCGCGCTTCGGGCGACGTTGACGCCGACCAGACCGCCGAGCGCCGCCGACTCGACATATCCCTCGACGCCGACCATCTGCCCCGCGAGATAGAGACCCGGCCGTGCCTCGAGTTCGAGCGTCGATCGGAGCCGCAGGGGTGCATTCACATAGGTGTTGCGATGCACGGATCCGAAACGCGCGAACACCGCCTTCTCGAGGCCGGGCAGTGTCCGGAAGATCCGCTTCTGCTCGCCGATCCGGAGCTTCGTCTGGAAGCCGACGAGGTTGTAGAGGACGCCATCCCGGTCCTCCTGTCGAAGCTGCACGACCGCATGCGGGCGCGATCCCGTCCGCGGATCCACGAGACCGACGGGCTTCATCGGCCCGTACGCGAGCGTGTCCCGACCCCTCCGCGCCATCTCCTCGATCGGCAGACAGCCCTCGAAGTAGAGCGCCGCCTCGAAGGCGTGCAGCGGCACCGTCTCGGCGGCGAGCAGCGACTCGACGAACGTCTCGTAGCCTGCGCGGTCGAGCGGCAGATTCAGGTAGTCGCCCTCGCCCTCTTCGTAGCGGGACGCGCGGAACACGGCGCTGTGGTCGATCGAGTCGGCGTGGATCGTGGGCGCAATCGCGTCATAGAAGTACAGGTACTCGTCGCCGAGCAACGACTGCAGATCGCGCGCCAGCTCGGGCGCGGTCAACGGTCCGGTCGCGAGCACCACGTGCGGGCCCGTCGGGATGCGCTCGATCAGCTCGCGCCGGACGTCGATCCGCGGATGGGTCGAGACAGCGCGAGTGATGAAATCGGAGAACGCGACCCGGTCGACGGCAAGCGCGCGTCCAGCGGGCACCGCGTGGGCGTCTGCCGCCTGCATGATCAGCGAGCCCAGTCGCCGCATCTCCTCCTTCAGCAGGCCTACGGCGTTGTGGATCGACGAAGCTCGCAGTGAGTTGCTGCACACCAACTCGGCGAGGTCTTCCGAGCCGTGGGCGGGCGAGAGCCGAACCGGCTTCATGTCGTACAGAACGACGTCGACCCCACGGCGGGCGACCTGCCAGGCGACCTCACATCCCGCGAGCCCTCCACCCACCACGACGACCGGTTCCGTTGCGGGAGCCGGCACCCTGCCTTCGGTCGGGATGGGACTGGACATCGTGTGGGACTCTCCAGGTTCGAGCCGAGCACCCGGGACGAACGGTCCTGAGTGAGTCATCGGGTCGAGGCCCCGCTGCGGACCGACTCACGGGAGTGCGCACACTGCAGTCGAAATGCGACGCCGAGCACGCGTCCCTGCGATCGGCGCACAGTAGCCCATCGATGCGACGTGCCCCCAGGGAATGTGATCAGACCGCGCCCCGCGAGACCACCCGAAGTCGTCCATCCCTGTCCTCCACTACTCGTCCGTCGAGTTGGAGGCCGAGCAACCACGACGCGAGTTCTCGAGGCGACAGATCGAGCGCGCGCAACAACTCGTCGGGTGTGCACGGCAGCTCCTGCAGCAACGCCAGGATCCGCCGCTCTTGCGGCGACGAGGTTTCGGAGCCGCTCGTCCGGGCGGGTCCGGGCCGGATCTGCATCGACTCGAGCCCGACGGCCTCAAGAATGTCGGCGAGTTCGGTGACGGGTCGCGCACCGTCCCGCAGCAGCGAATTGGGTCCGCTGCTGGTGGGAGCCGTCAGCGGCCCGGGTACAGCGAGCACCTCGCGACCTTGATCGAGCGCGTGGCGAGCGGTGATCAGCGAGCCGCTGCGGGGCCGCGCCTCGACGACGACGACGCCGAGCGACAGACCGCTGATCAAGCGGTTGCGCAGCGGAAAGTGCGCCGCCAGGGGTGCGCGCCCCGGTGGCAGCTCCGAGACGACCGCTCCGCTCGTCGCAATCCGATCGGCGAGTGCCCGATGTTCCGGCGGGTAGGTGATGTCCGGACCGCACGCCTGGACCGCCACGGTCACGCCGCCCGCCTCGAGTGCACCCGTGTGGGCAGCCGCGTCGATGCCGCGGGCCAGGCCCGAGATCACCACGACGCCGCTCCGCGCCAGCCCGGCAGCGAGATCGTGAGCAACCCCGAGCCCGTAGCGGGTGGCCGCCCGCGCCCCGACGATCGCAATGGCTGGCCGCTGCAAGACCTCGACAGATCCCCGCAGCAGAAGCAACGGTGGTGGATCGGCGATCGGTCGCAGCAGCGCGGGATAGCGAGGGGACGGATACGGCACAGCGAGTGCACCGATCCGCGCGAGCAGGGCGCGGCGGGCGCGTAGGTCAGCCGGCGGCAGGGTCGACCAATCACCCGACCGGCGCAGGGCCCTGGCGGGATCACCCGCTTCGTCGTTCAGCCACTGCACCGCGCGTGCCGGACGCAGACACAGCATGTCGTGAAGCGACAACCACCGATCGATGATGCGCTGCAGGGACGGATCTTCAGTGGCGGGATCGAGCACGTCCGGACAAGCGACGTCCTCCCGTTCACCTCGCTGGGTGGACACCTCGTCACTCCCCGGGACCGGGGACACACATGCCTAGCAGAGGATCTCGCGACGGGAATCCGTGAACGAATCGACACCCGCCCCGACCCATCCGACGTTCCAACGAAAACGGGCCGGCGCGCGATGAGCCGACCCGTTGGAACGCTGATCGGGACGCGTGTCAGCGACTGGCCACCGTGCGCGAAGCGGGACGGATGTGACCGCCGCGTGAAAGCTCGCGCGCGGCCCGGACGACGAACCCGACCGACGTACTCGGCTTGACCTCGACCAGAACCACCTGCGCATCGATCCGATCGGGCGTCATGACTCGCGCGCCGGTGGCCCGATCCCTGGTGAGACGACCCGGCGTGAAGACCTCCACGTGGGATCCGACCTCGAATCCATGCAGTGAACCGCGGTTCAGATAGACGTGATCGCCGCCGCCCATCGTCGTGCGGCTGTTCGGCAGGAATACGATTTGACCGTCGATGCCTTCGGGCGTTGTCCTGATTCCCACTTCGACCGGCAGGATGATGCGCGGAATCGCCAGATCGCCTCGGCGCATCTCGGAGTTCGACATGCGGACCTCGGCCACCGCCGATTCACCCTCGACCCTGCGCACCACCATCCAGCCGAGAATGTCCACGTGGAATCCGAGCAATCGGCCACCCTCGACGTCGCGAACCGGCGTGGCGTCGCGGAATACCGTGAACTCATCACCGACTTCGACACGCCCCTCACCGAGACCGAGAGCGACGAGGTCACCCTGGGCGAGCCAGACGCGCGCTTGCTCGCTGTCGAGAAGGCTCGTTGCCGCATCCATTTCTCGCTCGGAGATGAAGCCCATCGCTTCACGCTCGGTGATCCGGATCGACAGCCCCGTGTCTGCCCCTGAACTCGCCTCGAGCGGCTCCGCGACCTCGAGGTCGGTGGCTTCGACCTCTTCAGCAGCCATCAGCGCGTCTTCGGGCGCTTCCCAGGCCTGCTCGGTCGAGCCGATTTCTTCGGAGATGCCGGCCGGTGGTGCGGCCGTTTCGACTTCGATCGGTGCTTCGGCGGCGATCATCGAGTCGGCCTGATCCTGCGTCACCTTGCGCATCTCGCCGGCGCTGATCCAGATCCGCTCACCGGGAACGATCAGGTTCGGATCGGTGATCTCGCCGTTGTCCTGCCAGATCGACGGCCACACCCAGGGCGTGCCCAGATACGCGGCCGAGATGTCCCAGAGCGTGTCGCGCTTCGCGACAGTGTGGATGCGTCCCGAGTGGCCGTGCTCGTCCACCGCCTCGGGGCCGAGGGTTCCGATGGCCGAGGCCTGTGCGCTCGTCCGCTCCGCGCCAGCCGTCGCCGACATCGGCTCGGCGAGCAACTCGAAACCGGATCCGCTCGTCGGCTCGGCGATCGCAGCCGACTCGACTTCGATTGCCAGCAGATCGACATCCTGATCGAGACCAACCGACGGTTGCGCTGAGATCGGGGGCGCCATCTCCGGCGTGCCCGCGATTGCGCTCGTCGCGGCGATCGCTGCATCGGTTCCGGGCGCGGGAGCCGCGGGCGCAACCGGCGGCGCGGACTCTGCGACCGGTACATCGGCCACGGTCGGCGGAGCGGGCGCTACGGCAGCCTGCGCGGCGGGCGCGGGACTTTCATCGGCCAGGACAGGCATGGCGAAAGCGAGCATCGCCGCGGTCAACAGAAGCGTGCAGGACCTCATTCGAACCCTCCATCGAGCGCACGGAACACCCCACACCGAGGCGATCCGGGGCCGCGGCCCGCGCGCAAGAGATCGGGGAACCTATCGGCGCACGCTGGGCTGGGCTTGATGTCTGTCAGCCGAGTAAGGAAGAGCCCGCCCCCCGAAGGGGGCGGGCTCGAGTCCCGCATCGCATGGGAACCCCGACCGCGCGCCGTCTGGATCAGCTCAGCCGGCGCTCTTCAGTCGCTCGATCTGGATCCGCGCGTTCGCGACCCACGGCGGATCGCTCGTCAGACGTCCGCTCTGCTTGAGGCGCTCGACGTCGACGAGCGCCTCCTCGAGAGTCAGGATGGCTTTGTCCTTCTCTCCCGTTGCCTCGTAGGCGAGCGAAAGGTGGGTCCGGATCTCTCCGATCGCCGGATCGTCGGGACCGGCGATCTGGATCGCCTCGCGCAGATAACCGACCGCCGCCGAGGCGACGCCGCGCTTGTAGAGCACCCAGCCCAGGGTGTCGGCAGCGTTCGCGCTCTCCGGCATCGCCGCTTTGGCCTCTTGTGCAAGTTTGAGGGCCCGGTCGAGATCCTCTCCGGATTCGGCCATCAGATAGGCGAGGTTGTTCTTGGACTCGCCGAGCGTGGAGTCGGCCTTCAGGGCGAGTTCGTACTGCTGCCTCGCCTTGTCGGTCTGGCCGCTCATCTCGTAGAGCACGCCGAGGAAGTGGTTCGCTCCGGCGTTTTCGGGCTGCTTCTGCACGGCCTGCTCGTACAGCGTGATGGTCTCGGGCATGCGACCCGTGCTGGCGTAGATGCGCGCGAGGTGCTGATAGGCGGCGAGGCCGTTCGGGTCGAGTTCGATCGCCTTCTCGAGCGCGGACTCGGCCGCCGTCGTATCACCCGTCATCATCGTGACGACGCCCTTCAGCTGCCAGAGTTCGGCGTCCTCCGGACTTGCCGCCACGGCATCATTCACTCGCTTGACGGAATTGCCGATCTTGCCTTCCGCGCGATCGAGTTCGAGCAGGACTGTCAGGATCTTGGCGTTGTTGGGACGCAGGCCATCGGCCTTCAGCATCGTGGCCCGCGCGGCCGCCACATCGCCCTTGGCGGTCTGGAGGCGCCCGATCGCGAACAGCACGTCCACGTTCTGCCGATCTTCGGGAATCACCTCGACGATCGCGATCGCCTCGTCGAGTTTGCCGAGCCGCACCATGCTCTGCGCCACGGTGATACGCGTCCGATCATCTTCGGGTCGGATCTCCAGGTATCTCTGACCATTCTCGATCGCGTACTCATGCTCACCGAGTTCAGCGTGGATCTGCACGAGGAGCCGGCGCGCGTCGTGGAGACCAGGTTCGAGTTCCACCGCACGGGCGAGTTCGGCGCGCGCGCGCGGTGCGTCCCCACTCAACAGCAGCGCCGAGCCGAGCACATAGTGGGCCTGCCCCCAGTTCGGTCGCGCGTCCAGCGCAGTGCGAAGGGCGACCAGCCCGGCATCGATGTTCTGCGAGGCGATTTCGACCTTGGCAAGGACGAACTGTCCATCGGGATTCGTCGCGTCCTCGGCGAGTACCTGGTCGACGATTGCGCGTCCTTCGGCAAGCTTCGCCGGCTCGTTCTTGCGGGTGCCGATGTCGATCAGCAATTCCGCCTTCCGGAGTCGCGCCTTGATGTGCTTCGGATCGGCGGCGATCGCCTGTTCGGCGGCTGCGAGCGCGCCATCGAGATCGCCTGACTGCCCGCGCAGACCCGAAACCGTGAGAAAGGGCTCGGGATCGGTCGGATCGTACTCCGTCGACTTCTCGATCAGCGCGTTGGCGGCTTCGAAGTTGCCCTGGGATCGGTAGTAGCGCGCCAGCAGTCCGATCAGCTCACCGCGGTTTTTGGATTTCTCGATGCCCTGCTCGAGGATCTCGATGCCCTTCGCGGCGTTGTCCCGCTGGAAGTTGAAACTGGCCAGGTTCTGATAGGCCTGGGCGAGTTCCGCCGGCTCCGGCTCATCGCCAGCCTCGGCGGCCGCCTTCTCGGCCAGCGACAGGGCATTCATGAAGGCAGTCTCGGATTCCGAGAAACGCTCCTGATCGAACAGCAATCTTCCGAGCATCGTCCACAGAATCGCCTGGGGATCCCGCTCGATTCCTTCGAGGAGCTGCTTCTCGGCGTCGGCTGGCCGACCGTGCGAGCCGTAGTAGGTCGCGAGCACCACGCGATACGAGGCGTCGTCCGGCTGGAGTTCGACGGCCCGTTCGAGCGGCACGGCCACTTCGTCCCAGCGATCGAGGTTCGCGTAGGCCTGCCCGAGCAACAGATGCCCAGGACCGCTGTTGGGATCGAGTTTGACGATCGCTTCGGCCTGCGCGAGTGCGTCTTCGTTGCGCTTGGCGGCGAGCGACAGAGTCGCATAAGTCAGACGGGCATCGATGTTGTCCGGGTCGAGGCGCACCGTCTCGCTCAGCTCCCAGTAGCCCTCCATGAGCTGGTCGGACTTGAGATATGCGGTGGCCAGTCCCTCGTGGGCCGCGGCGAAGTTCGGATCGATCTGCAGCGCGTTCTTGAACTCGATGATCGCCTCGTTGTACTTGCCGGCGTCGCTGTATTCGGTACCCCGGGCGACGAATCCCTGGACCTTCTCATCGTCGCTCTGGCATCCGCCGAGCGACATGGTCAGCGCGATCGCGCCGACCAGCACGGACAGCCGGAGTCTTCGACGCAATTCAAACGCCATCTCAAAACCTCTTCTCGGCGCCCGAGGCGCCGCCTTGAACTGCGAAACGGAGCCCTAGCCTGCCCTATCCATGAGCCGAATTCCAGCGATCGCGCCGGGGCCGAGCATCTCGATCCACAAGACCGATCTGCATCGACGACACCCGGCACCCTGCGGTTCCCCGAGCGCCGCGCGATCAGTCGCGGGACCGCGCAGGATCCGAGCACGCAGGCCCGCGATTGCGACGCCACGAAGGGTGGGTGATCCCCATCTTCTGGATCATGTAGTTCAGCTTGCGGCGCGATATCCGAAGCAGTGCGGCAGCATCCTTCTGGACCCATCGCGCGCGCTCGAGGGCAGCCAACACGAGTAAACGTTCAGCGTGGTCGAGCGCGATTCCATCCGGCGGGAGCGAAGCCGCGAACGAAGAAGTCGCGCCTACCCCACCCACACCGAGCGCCAGGTCGGCACCGCTGATCCGGCCCGTCGCGGACGTGAGAATCGCCCTTTCGAGCACGTTTCTCAGCTCGCGGATGTTGCCCGGCCAGAGATGCGCCCGGATGCGGGACCATGCGTCGGCCGTCAGTCCGCTCACCGGCTTGTCGAAGTCCCGCGCGAGTTCGCGGATCGTCCGCTCGCACAGCGCCGTCAGATCTTCCGGACGCTCGCGCAGCGGCGGCAGGTGGATTCCGATGACGTCGAGCCGGTAGTAGAGATCCTGGCGGAACGTTCCCATCCGGATCGCCTCACCGAGATCGCGGTTGGTCGCGGCGACCAGCCTCGCATCGGTCCTGAGCGCCCTCGTTCCGCCCAGACGGTGGAACTCCTGATCCTGAAGCACACGCAGGAGCTTGGCCTGAGTGGCCACCGTGATGTCGCCGATCTCGTCGAGGAACAGAGTGCCGCCGCTCGCTTCCTCGAAACGGCCGACACGGCGCCGATCGGCTCCCGTGAAGGCACCGCGCTCGTGACCGAACAGCTCAGACTCGAGCAGCGTCTCGGGCAGCGCGGCACAATTCACTTTGACGAACGCCTCCGATGCGCGAGGTGAGCGTGAGTGGATGAGGCCTGCGATCAGCTCCTTGCCGGTTCCGGTTTCGCCGGTGATCAGAACGGTCGAGCGCGTCCCGGCGATCTGCAAGGCGAGTTCGACGGCACGTCGCATGCTCGGGCTCTCGAACACCATGTCCTCGGACGACACGCCCGGTGCCGCGGATCCGGGGAGCGTCGGCGCGCGGCCGGCGGCGTGCTCGAGAGCTCGCGCGACGCGCAGCTCGAGTTGCCCCGGATCGAAGGGCTTCTGGACGAAGTCGAATGCCCCGATCCGCATCGCTTCGACCGCCGTGTCGATGTTCGCGTAGGCGGTCATCACGATCACGGCTGTCGAAGCCGCGCGTTCGAGCGCGGCCCGGAGCACCGCAATGCCGTCGGCGCCTGGAAGCCGCAGGTCGGTCAGCACCAGGTCGTAGACGGGCGACTTCGGATCCGCGATGTGGACCACCGCCGATTGTCCGTTGCTCTGCTCGTCGACCTCGCCGAATCGGTCTTCGAGCAGGATCGCGAGGCCCCGCCGCAGCGCGTCGTTGTCCTCGACGACGAGGATGCGCGGCTCGCCCTGGACGCGTGATGAGAAGGACGGCTCCACGCGGAGTCCATCGGCCGATCGTTCCGCAGCCCTGAGGTCGATGGACTAGCGCGAAGACCGCGCGGCCGCAGGACGAACTCGGTCCCGGCCCGATCTCCTGGTGGGCCCCCGGCCCCGAGTGCGCTACCCGATCGCCTCGTTCGGGATCACGTAGCGCTTGCCCGCCTGATCGAGCCAGCCTTCGTCTTTCAATTGCTTGACGGCGCGGGTCACCGTCTCGCGCGACGTACCGATCATGTCCGCGATCTGCTGATGGGTCAGCGCCGGTGTCATGCGGCGGTTGCCCCGGGCCGCATCCGGTTCGGCGATCCGCTCGAACAGGCTCCGCGTGCGATCCTTGACACCGAGAAACGACAGCGTGCTCGCCTGCTCATTGGTCTCGCGAAGCCGATTGGTCAACTCCTCGATCACGGCCAGCGCCAGGTCGGGGCTCTGTCGGATCAACTCGATGAAGTCGCGCCGAGAGAGCGCGAGCAGACGTGAAGGCTCGAGCGTCTTGACGCTCGCGGAGCGGAGTTCTCCGGTGAGCAGCGCCATGTCGCCGAAGAAGGAGCCCTTGTCGAGAAATCCCATGATCTTCTCGCGTCCATCCTCCGAGGCCTTGGTGACCTTCACTCGACCCTCGCGGATCACGTACATGTAGTCGCCGGTCATCCCTTCCTCGACGACCGTGCTGTGCTTCGGGAATCGGCGCTCGATCAGGTGTGAGGCGACGTCCTCGAGATCTGCGTCGCGCACGCGCGAGAAGAGCGGAATCGCACGAAGCGACTCGAGCGCCTCTTTCTTGCGCGAAGGTGAATCCTGCATGGGGTTGGGTCCTCCGGGCGGCTCGGGGCGGGATCGTCGACCGATGCTCCACCGCTCCCCGCGGAGTTGCTCAGGTCAGATCGTCGCGCCCTTTGGCCGTGAGCGCTGCAACGAATTTCCGTACGTCCGGACTCCGATCCAGCTTTGTGACCAGAATCACGTCATCGGTGTCGATCACTGCGAGGTCTTCGACGCCGAGCAGGGCCACGAGCCGACTGCGACCCCAGACGAGATTGCCCCGCGCCTCCACCAGCATGACGTCGCCGGCGACGACGCAGTTCCCGGCCGGATCGGACCGATCGCTCCCCGAGGGCCTGCGACCCTCCGGCGGAGATCCGACACCGAGTTCTTCCGCGAGCGACGCCCAGGTCCCGACGTCACTCCAGGCAAAGTCCACCGGAATCGTCCAGACCCGCTCGCTCTTCTCCATGATCGCGACATCCACCGGAAGCGACGGCGCATCTCGATAGGCGGCTTCCACTGCACTGCGATTGCGCCCACGCGGACGTGCGCGAAGCGGCGCCAGGGCTCGATGCAGTTCGGGGGCGTGCGCTTCGAGTTCCTCGAGAAACGTCGACGCCGACCAGACGAACACACCGGCATTCCACAGATAGTCGCCCTGGGCGAGATAGCGGCGGGCGCGCGTCAGGTCGGGTTTCTCGACGAACCGTCGCACGCGGTGGAGCCCGGGATGGTCATCTCCGATGGCGGCCCCCTGATGGATGTAGCCGTAGCCGATATCCGGACGCGTCGGTCGCACACCGAGAGTCAAGAGCACGTCCGAACGGGCGGCAGAGCTCGCACAACGCCTGATGGCTCGCGCGAACGCACGTGCGTCGGGGATGTGATGGTCGGCGGACAAGACCGCCAACACCGCATCCGGGTCCTCGGCCGCTATTCGCACGGCGGCCCACGCGACGGCCATCGCGGTGTTCCGACGCATCGGTTCGACGAGGACGTGCTCGCGGTCGAGCCCGCTCTCGCGACGCATCGTGTCGGCGTGCTCATTGCCACAGACGATCCAGATGCGGTCGGCAGACGCGAATTGGCGCGCGCGGGCGAGCGTCGCATCGAGCAGGGTCTTGCCACCCACGACACGCAGGAAAGGCTTCGGCCGCTCGCGCCGTGAAGCGGGCCAGAACCTCTCGCCAGCCCCGCCGGCCAGGATGACCGCGTGGATGGCCGGTCTCCCCGCACGCTTCCTCGCGGCGCGCGAAGCCGTCGGCGAGGAGCCGATGCGCTTCGTCATGCGCGACCGATGCTCCAGTACTCGAATCCCTGCTCTCGAATCGATTCGGGCTTGTAGATATTTCGCAGATCGACCAACTTCGGCTGCCGGAGCAACTGCTTCACGCGCACCATGTCGAGCATCCTGAACTGGTTCCATTCGGTGACGATCGTCAGGACGTCCGCGCCTTCGCACGCCTCGTAGGCGTCCTTGCAAAGCTCGATCTCAGGCATCAAGCGACCCGCCTCGGCCATCGCCTCTGGATCGAATGCGCGCACGCTGGCGCCGCGGTCGAGCAGGCCGCGGATGATGCCGATCGCCGGCGCGTCGCGGATGTCGTCGGTCTCCGGCTTGAACGAGAGGCCGAGCACCGCCACGACGCGTCCATCGAGTTCGCCCTCGCACGCGGTCATGATCTTGTCGAGAGCGTAGACGCGTTGTCGCTCGTTGACCCGGATCGCGGCCTCGACGATCTCGAGACTGCCTCCGAGATTGCGCGCGAAGTGCGCCGCCGAACGCGTGTCCTTCGGAAAGCACGACCCCCCGAAGCCCGGTCCCGCATGCAGGAACTTCTTGCCGATGCGTTGGTCGAGTCCCATGGCACGCGCCACCGCCTGCACATCACCACCGATCTGATCACACAGGATCGACATCTCGTTGATGAAGCTGATCTTCGTCGCGAGGAACGCGTTGGCGGCGTATTTGGCGAGTTCCGAGGTTGCGAGATTCGTGATCACGAACGGCGTCTCGTTGAGAAACAGCGGGCGGTAGAGATCACGCAGGATCGCGAGAGCCTGACCGTCGCTCTCGTCGATCCCGATCACGACGCGATCAGGCCGCATGAAGTCACCGATCGCGGCACCCTCTCGCAGGAACTCCGGATTCGACGCGACGCTGAAGGGGACGCGTCGACCCGCGGCATCCAACTCCTCCTGGATCCAACCACGCACCTTCATCGAGGTGCCGACCGGAACAGTGCTCTTCGTGACGACGACCTTGTAGCCATCGATGTTGCGGCCGATCTCCCGTGCGACCTGCTCGACATAGGAGAGATCGGTGCTGCCATCGGCGGCCGGCGGCGTGCCGACGGCGATGAACACGATGAGGGAACCGCGAATCGCTTCAGCAGTATCTCTCGTGAAGAACAGACGTCCGGCCGCCTGATTGCGCCGCACCATGTCTTCGAGGCCCGGCTCGTAGATGGGCATCTCACAGCGTCGCAAGGCATCGATCTTGTCTGCGAGCCTGTCCGCACAGGTGACCTGCACGCCGAACTCGGAGAAACAGGAACCCGTCACCAGACCCACGTAGCCGGTACCGATCACGCTGATGTTCATGCCATCTACTCCAGTCCGCGCCGGAACCAGCTCCTTGGATCAGCGGGTACCAGGACCCCCGGATCGCCGACCGGAGAGCTTCTCCTGTGCCTCGATATCGGCGTCCACCATCAGTTGCGTGAGTTCCTCGAAGGTCGTGCGGGCCTTCCATCCGAGTTCACGCTCGGCCTTGCTGGGATCTGCGAGAAGGGTGTCGACTTCGGCGGGGCGCTGCAGCTTCTTGTCGCTGATGACGAAATCGGTCGAATCGAGCCCCACGTGTTCGAACGCGATCTCGTAGCACTCGCGCACCGAGTGCTGGACCCCCGTACCGATCACATAGTCGACGGGCTCGCGACTCTGCAGCATCAGCCACATCGCTTCCACGTACTCCTTCGCGAATCCCCAGTCGCGCATGGCTTCGACATTGCCGAGGCGGAGCTCGTCCTGCAGCCCGAGTTTGATGCGAGCCACCGTCTCCGTGATCTTGCGTGTCACGAACTCGCGTCCGCGCCGCGGCGACTCGTGGTTGAAGAGGATCCCCGAGACTGCGAAGAGGTCATAGCTCTCGCGGTAGTTCACGGTGATCCAATGCCCGTAGAGCTTGGCGACCGCATAGGGACTTCGGGGGTAGAAGTCGGTCTTCTCGCTCTGCGGAACGCTCTGTACGCGGCCGAACATCTCGGAACTCGACGCCTGATAGAAGCGGATATCTGGATCGATCAGGCGGATCGCATCCAGCACCCGCGTCACGCCGAGGGCAGTGAATTCGCCGGTCAGCGAAGGCTGCGCCCAGGAAGTCGGGACGAATGACTGGGCGGCCAGGTTGTAGACCTCGTCTGGCTTGGAGTCGCGGACCGCCATCTGGATCGAAACCTGATCGAGCAGATCGGACTGATGGAAGTGGATGCGATCCTGCAGGTGGTTGATTCGCTCGAATGTCTCGGTACTCGACCGGCGCACGACACCATGCACCTCGTATCCCTTCTCGAGTAGAAGTTCGGCGAGATACGACCCATCCTGACCGGTGATGCCGGTGATCAGTGCGACGCGAGAACTCAAGTCTTCTCTCCTCAAGCCTTAGGGCGCTTTGCCGGATGTCTTGCGGTTCCCATCCGGATCGACTGTCTCGACCTCGATCGAGAAGAGACCGAGGTTCCTCAGAAGCCGTACAGTGAGAATCACGACCGCAACCAGAAATGCGAAGGCCGAATAGCCACCGAGTTGCGCAAACGAAACCGCAATGACACTGAAGCAAGCGGTCTGGAAATATAGCCAGAGAACCGCCCTTCGCTGGGACCCCTCCTTTTCCAGGAGGCGATGGTGCATGTGCATCCGGTCGGCGTCGAAGATTCCCTTGCCCATCCGCAATCGGCGGATGATCGATAGCAGGGTGTCGAGGAGGGGAACCGCCAGCGCCAGAAGGGGCACGATGAAGGTCAGCAGGGCCGCCTTCCGGTACCCCTGAGTCGAGATCAAGGCGAGCGCGTAGCCGATGAACAGCGCTCCGGCGTCGCCGAGAAATATGCGCGCCGGTGGGAAGTTGAACGGAAGGAAGCCCGCCAGCGCTCCGAACATCGCCACACCGATCATGACACCGATCAGCTGATCGGCCTGCCAGCAGATCACGGCGAGCGTCACTGAGATGATCGCTCCCGTTCCGGCAGACAGACCGTCGAGCCCGTCGATCAGGTTCATCGCGTTGGTGACTGCGACGATCCAGAAGAGCGTGACGGGCCAGCTGATCCACCAGGGCAGCACATATGTGGTGAGAGTGATCGGATTCGAGAAGAAGTCGATCGTGAAGCCAGCCGAGATCGCGACACCGGCCGCGAAGACCTGGACCGGGAGCTTCTGCCAGGCGTTCAGATCGAAGCGGTCGTCCCATGCTCCGAGAATGATCAACGAAAGACTGCCGACACCGAAGGCGATGATCCTGGAATCGATCCGCAGCTCCTCGACGCCGAGTGAATCGAAAGTCAGCAACCCGGCGAGGCATCCCAGCGCTACGGCCATGCCACCGAGCAGCGGGATCCCGTGTCGCACGTTGACTTTGCGCTCGGCCGGCCGGTCTACGATGCCGAGCGCAATCGCCAATCGCGCTGCGAGCGGCGTCGCGGCAGCCGCGACCCCGGCCGCGACGATCAGGGGAAGCGCTACATGGCTCGCGTCCACGTCCTCGGAACTCCTCTGGTCCGGCTGCGCGGCCGACTGCCGGGGACTCCGGTCCCGGCACCTCCGGCCGGGGCCCGCTGGGCCGCGCGATCAGTAGTACCCGTATTGCTGTCTGTTGGGCTCGATGCCATTCAGGAGGAGGCCCAGCATGCGTCCGCGATCGAGGATCTCCAGAACTGTCTGCACATCTTCGCGGGGCGTCACGTCGGCCCGCACGACGAGGATGATACCATCGCAGAGTTCTGTCACGGTTTTCGCATCGGGCAGCCCCAGGCAGGCCGGCGTGTCGAGAATGGCTTGGTCGTAACGCGACGCGATCTCCTGCACGAGCCGCCTCATTTCCACGGAAGCCAGCAGCTCGGAGGGATTGGCGGGCGGCGTCCGGACGGGTAGAACGTCGAGAGAAAGTCCCTCGACCCTCACGATTGCTTCATCGAGACTCGACCGTCCCATCAGAACCTCGGCGAGCCCCGAAGAGGGCTCGATGCCGAGACTCCGATGGATCTTCGGCCGCCGCAGGTCGCAATCCATCAGCAGCACCCGCCTGCCGACGCTCATCGACGTGACGGCTGCCAGATTGATCGACGCCGTGCTCTTCCCCTCGTCCGGGTTCGCACTGGTGATCGCGATGGTCTTGATCGTGCGCTGTGTGGCCAGTGAATCGATGCGGCCACGCAAGGTCCGGAACTGCTCGGCCGCATAGGATTCGGGCTGCAGGATCGAGATCCGTCGCTTGTTGATCTCGTTCGAGCTGTCCGGAACCCGCCGATGGCGGGGATTCGTCGGAATCAAACGCTTCAAGAGGCTTTCGTGCTCCATCGGCGCGGTATCCGGTGTCGTGTCCCATTCGACAGCGGACACCGGCGTGGTTTCGCCGGCGATCCGTCGTCGACGTTCCTCCTCGGCTCGCTGAAGTGCTTCGTAGTGCTTCGCCATGACTGGACGCTCCCTGCTCCTCCCGCTATCGGAAGAGCCGCCTGAATCTCCGCTTGAGACCCCGATCCGACTTCACGTCGCCGCCGTCGGCCGCGCGATCCGCTCCCGTCAGCTCGAGGTCGTCGGCCACCTCGCGGATCAGAGCCTGATCGATCACCGTCTTCTGCTTCGCGTATCCGAGCAGCATCGCGGCGTCACAGACGCTGTTGATGAGTCGGGGTGTCCCCGCAGTGACGTCGAACAGCTCCTGCAGCGCCGACTTCTTGAATAGACGGCGACCAGTGTATCCGGCCTTCCTCAGTCGCTCCTCCACATAATCTTCGAGTTCCCGCTCGTCGAACGGGCGCAGATGGTGGGCGAGGGCGATCCGTTGCCGCAGCTGCCGCAACTCGGGTCGCCGCAGCATGTCCTTCAGTTCCGGCTGGCCGATCAGCATGATCTGGATCAGTTTCGATCTCGGCGTCTCGAGATTGGACAGAAGCCGGATCTCCTCGAGCATCTCTGCGGAGAGATTCTGTGCTTCGTCCACGATCAAGAGCGTCTTCTCGTTCTTCTCGAGACCTTCGATCAGGAACCTGTTCAGGGCCAACAGGTATTCGGCTTTGGTGCGCCCCTGGGCCTCGATCTCGAGTTCCTCGAACAGGATCCGGAAGAAATCGAGCGGGTTGAGTCGCGGGTTGAAGATGAACGCCGAGCGGGTCTGCGAATCAAGTTGACCGAGCAGGGCATGCACGAGCGTCGTCTTGCCGGTGCCGACCTCGCCGGTCAGCATGACGAAGCCCTTCCCCGACGTGACCCCGTACACCAGGGTTGCCAGACCCTCGCGATGCGCCTCCCCCAGATAGAGGAAGGACGGATCCGGAGTCATCTCGAACGGCGGCCTCAGCAGCCCGTAGTACTCGGTGTACATCGATATTCCTGCGGAGCGTCAGCTCCGGAACTCCAGCATTTCGTAGATCGAGGCCTGATCACCGGCCTGTCCCTCGGCCGCCGGCTCGGCGGGATTCTCTTCAGTCGTCTCGACCGGCAGGCCATTGACCAGGAAGTAGGTCAGAAGCCCGCCCAGCAGACACACGAGCGCCACCAGCGCAGCAGCGACACCCTGTCGGATGGCTCGCCGCGACCGGATGGCACGGTCGGGTTCCAGCAGGATCGCAGGTACGGCCGCCAGGACCGGCAGACCGGCGAGCTGCTGAAGATCGCGCGGTTGGTGGATCGACGAGTCCGAGTTCTCCACCAGCAGACCGACCGCAGCACCGAGACCCACGCCGAACAACATCCCGACGGCCAGGATCAGCATGCGGTTGGGGGAAGTCGGTCGCGGAGCCGGGAACGCCGCTTCGAGGATCCGGAACTGCTCGCCGAGCTGCTTGCGCTCGAGATTCGCCTGGACGGCGGCCTGTTGCCTTCTTGCACTGAAGTCCTGATACGAGGTGTTGAGCTGATCGTACTGTCGCTCGAGTGAGTCGAGCCTCTCCTGCACGACGGGAGTCGCAGCGATGCGATTCTGGACCTCGGTGAGCTGGAGCTGCATCCGCTTGATCTCCTCGGCCGCAGCGGCCGCACGCAACTGCGCGCGTCGCTCTTCTGACTTCGCGTTCTGTTCGGCGTATGAGTCCGAACCATCCTCGCCGCCCGAGTCCGAATCGAGACGAGCCCGCAGGAGTTCGATCTCCTGCGTCACGCTGGCCATGTCGGGATGCTTCTCCGTGAACCCCTTCGAGCGCATCGACCCGAGCTCGGTCTCGAGCATCTTGAGCCGATATGCCGGGCTCGTCGTGTCGTTTGGCGGACTCAGCGACACCGCGGCGATCACCTGGTTCTTCCAGAAGGCCTCGTCACTCTGTGCAAGGTCGAGGGCTCGTCGGGCCTCGCGGAGCTGGGTCGACACCGTCTCGAGGATGCGTTGATTGGTGACCAGATCATCCGGCAGCTGACCGGCGTTCTCCCCCTTCACTTCCTTGATCTGCGAATCGACGCTGATGAGCTGTTTGGTCAGTGATTCGATCGAGTCCTCCATGAAATCGAGGCTTTGCTGGGAGACCTCCACCCGGGCCTTGATGTTCGCGTCGAGGAAGTCGTTCGCGATGTTCTGGGCAACCAGCGCCGCGGTCTGCGCGGAGCGTGACCGGTACCGGATCTTGAAGGTGTTGAATTCGACGTCGCGGGTGTTTCGCTGATCGGCCTCGAGTTCGTTCAATACCGGCTCGACCGAAACATCGCTGCGCATGATGTCGATGACTTCCTGTCGTTGCATGCGACTCGACTCGCTGGGATAGAGGTCGAACTTGTCGATCATGCGTGAGAGACGCTGACGGCTGAGGATCCGCGACGTCATGATGCCAAGGCGCTCCTTCAGGTCGCTGGTACGTACGCCGGACCGTACGAGTTCCTCGTCGACCGACTGCGGCTCGACGAGGACCGTCGCGTACGAGCTGTACTGGTTGGGCAATGCCATCGCGATCCAATAGATCGCGAGGATCACCGCACCGGCGACGGCTGCCATGGTCTTTCCACGGCGTCGCACCAGCCCGAAAAAATCCGAGAACTGGGTTCCCTGTTGTCCGTCCATGGTCTTTGGCTTCCTGCGATTCCGATGTGGATCGGATGCGAGTGCTGTCGACTGCTAGAGCTTGTAGGGATCGAACTCGTAGATGAACAACACGCTGCCCAGGTAGTTGTCGAACCCGGCGCTGGTCGCGCCTCCCTGATTCTCCTGGAACTGGTTGTAGTACGTGAACTGGAACTGGAGTCTCGCCCGTTCGGTGAGTTGTCGCGTCAATCGCATCTCGGCCACACCGATCGTCTGATCGAGGTTGGATACACCGGTCCGCGCGATGATGAAGCCCGCCTGAGCGAGTTGGTTCCCGGTATCGTCCGTGATCGGCGTGTTGGTCGGATCCACTGCGGCGACGGCGGATATGTCGGTGAAGGGAAGCTGCGAGACAGACGTACGCAGCGTGTATACACCGTACAGATCGATTCTCCAGAAGTCGCTGAACGAGTACTGCACCCGCCCGGAGACCGAATTCAGGATGGTGGTCGTGCCGAAACCGGAGCCCGCGTCTTCGTTCCGGACGAAGCCTGCGTTGACGAGACCGCGACTGTACGTCTTCGTCACTCCCAGGTTGACGAAGTAGGTCAGGGACTCACTCGACTGACCGAATACGGTCTGGCTGGGATCGAGCGGGATCAGGATCTGTTCCGCGAGATTGCCTGTGAGGACCGATGCCGTCCCACTGGGCGGACAGAGTCGCAGCACAGGAATCCCGTCGGAAGTGGTGCAGACCACGTTGAAGGGGGGACCGGACAGCACGCGACCACAGGGCCCGACAACGCAGAAGCTCGGATTGGACTGGAAACCGTTCCAGCGATCGACCAACTGGGAACCCGGGACCCCCTGCTGGGTGAATACGCCGGCCGGACCTCCACTCACCTCGAAACGCAGCGTCGGGGTGACCTGGTATTGGATCAACAAGTTCGCGTTCAGCACGGTCGAGTAGGACGCTGGAGCGAATCCGGTCTCATCGAACGAGCGATACCGGCCCTCCATGTTCATTCCGACCAGCAGCCGCTCGCGCAGCGCCTGCGTCAGCTGCAGCTGTGCGCCGATGCCCTGGTTGTCGACGTTGTTGCTGTCCGTGTAGTCCCAGCGGTTGTAGTTGAAGGCGAGCGTTCCGACCATCCGGCTCGAGAAGCTGTGGTCGAAGGCGAGATCCGTGTCGAAGCGCTGATTCGTTCCATTGCCGTTGGCCACGACGAGTGGCTGACCCGACGAGTCGAATGTCCCGATGCTTCGAATCGCCTGCGCGAGGAGGAACTCGGCGTCGAGGCGGATCGCATCCCGTCCGTTGATCTGGTTCTTCGCGCGACCGCGTACGGTCTGATTCCAGCCGTTGACCCCGTCGATGTTGAAATAGGCGCGGTAGCTCGGTTGATACTCGAGGTTGTAGGTGAAGTCGGACTCGGGCTGCGACAGGATGAGTCGAGGACTGATTTCGTAGTAGCCGGATGCTGTTTCGCTGGTCGTGGTCCCGAAAAGGTTGCTCTGAACGCCGATGCCCTGATCGACGCCGATCTGCACCTGATGCGCCTGCGCCGGAGCCATGACACACATCAGGGCACACCAAACCAATGAGAGAGTTCGCCGCCGCACGCGAATGCTCTAGTCCGGTACGACAACCGTATCACCGGGACGGAGCACGATGTTGGAGTCCGGCGCCTTGCCGGCCACGTACGCCCCGTAGTTGAATCGATACGAAATGATCCCGTCGGCCGAAGGTCGCAACACACGGACGTCGCTCTGCTTCGCCCACGTGTTGAACCCACCCCTCGCCGCGATGGCGTCGACGACGCGCGTCTCCCGGTCGAGCGGAACGGTTCCCGACTGCTGGACCGCACCTACGACGGTGGCAATGCTGCTGTTCGGCTGCAGGACGATCACCGTCACGTCAGGCGCAGTGATGAACTCGGAAAGCTGCTCGCTGATCACTTCCTTCAACTCGGTCGGAGTCAAGCCCTCCGCCTGGACGTCGTCGAGCAACGGCACCGAGATCTTTCCGTCGCTTCGAACCGGCACTTCCACGCTCAGCTCGGGGTTCTTCCACACGCTGATCCGGAGCACGTCGGGAATTCCGATCCGGTAGGTGTTGCGCAGCCCGGGCTGGACCTCCGGCGGCAGTTCGGCCCCGGGTCTCGCGCAGGCAGCGACGACCAGCAGACAGCCGATCAGGGCTGCTGCCAGCGACTTGGACACGGCTCGGTTGTGCATCGGATTCTCCATCGGAAACGAAGAAACGGGCTCATCGACCTTCACTGAGACCGTTCTCCTTCATTTTGTACAGCAGGGCCTTGTAACTGATCTGAAGACGCTCAGCGGCTTCCTTGCGGTTCCATCGGGTCTGATGGAGTACTCGTTCGATGACCTTCTTCTCGGCGATCTGGGCCGCGCGCTTGGAGATCGCCTTCAGGTCGAGCCCCTCGCCCCTGGTCAGATCGGCGCCGAGCTTGCTGAAATCGAGTGCATCCTCGCTGGAATCGCGGAGTGTGGGCGCCTCGCGGCTCTGGATCTCCTGGAGTACGGCCGTCTCGTTTCCGAGCACCACCATTCGCTTGATCATGTTCTCGAGCTCGCGGACGTTCCCCGGCCAGTGGTACGACATCAACTCACGTGTCGTCTCGCTCGACAGATGCTTCACACTCTTCCGGTACTGCTCGTTGTACATCTGCAGGAAATGCTCGGTCAGCAGCGGAACCGCGTCGATGCGGTCGCGTAGCGGTGGAAGCAGGATCGTCACGACGTTGAGTCGGTAGTAGAGATCCTCACGGAACTCTCCTTTCCTGACGGCCTCTTCGAGATTGCGATTCGTCGCGGCGATGATCCGCGTATCGACCTTGACGTCGCTCTCGCCACCGAGCCGGGAGAACTCTCCGTCCTGCAATACCTGCAGCAGCTTCGCTTGCAGGCCGGGAGCCATCTCGCTGATCTCGTCGAGGAAGATCGTGCCGCGGTTCGCGTATTCGAACTTCCCGAGCTTGCGCTTCTGGGCTCCCGTAAACGCGCCCTTCTCGAAACCGAAGAGCTCGCTCTCGAGCAGCTCGGAGGGCAGTGCCGCGCAGTTCACTTTGACGAACGGCCGATCGCGCCTGTCTCCGAGCTGATGCAGCGCCCGCGCCACGACCTCCTTGCCGGTCCCGCTCTCTCCGCGGATCAACACCGTGATGTCGGTGTCGGCGACCTGCTCGATGATCTCGCGCACCTCCTTCATCTTGGGGTTGTCGCCCCCGAGCAGCAGGCCGTCGGCCTCGCTCCGTACGCGCCCGCGCAGGTTGACGACCTCTTCCTTCAAAGCGTGATTGTCGAGCGCTTTGCGGAAGGCGAGTTCGAGTTCTTCCACTTCGAACGGCTTGCGGAGGAAGTCGGACGCACCGAGCCGCATCGCCTCCACGATGGTGCGTGCCTGACCATGGCCGGACAGCATGATGACCGGTACCTCGGGCAGCCGTTGCTTGAGTCGGCGCAACGTTTCGAGGCCATCCATTCCCGGCAGGATGGCGTCGAGCGTCACGATGTCCGGCCGGGTCTCTTCGAGGCCTTCGAGCGCATCTTCACCGTCGACTGCAGCAAACACGCGATAGCCTTGCCGGGAGGCGAGCACCTGCAGGTACTCACGGATTCCCGGATCGTCGTCGATCACCAGCACACGAAACTGCTCGCTCATCCCCTGCCGCTCTCCCGCACTGTCGACGGATCCATCCCGCCTGGCCCACTTGCCGACATCCGGCCGGTCGTGCTGGGCAAGTGTCGACCGGCTGATCCAGAGTATTCGGCTAATGTGGAAATAAATGCCAGTTCTGGGAAGAAGAATCTCCTCGCGGAACGATTTTTCTCACTGTCGACAAAACATTGGACGGACTGTTCCTCTTTTCTTCTACCCGATCGACCACTCGGGTTCCCGATGCTTGTTCAGTCCCTGCAGGGTCTGGCAGAATGAGCCAACATCGAAATTCAGCGAGTTGAAAGAGAACGGACAGGTCATGACCCACGGGGCGGAGGCCTCGACTCGAATTTTCAGGTGAACGACGTCCGCTCGCCGGCTTTCCAACCGGCGGACCGATCCGGACAGTCATCGAGCGGCCAGACGGACCACGCCGGAATCTGGGGAGAGCGTCGGAAAATGAATCGGATCCTGGTAGTCGCCGGCGCACGCCCGAATTTCATGAAGGTCGCACCGCTGCTGCGCGTCCTTCACGCCCGCGCCGGCTTCGAGCCCATTCTCGTGCATACGGGACAGCACTACGACGCGGCGATGTCGGGCGGCTTCTTCAGCGATCTGGGCATCCCCGAGCCGGATGTGAATCTGGGCGTGGGGTCGGGGAGCCACGCAGAACAGACCGGACAGGTCCTGATCAAGATCGAGCAACTCATCGTCGAGCGCAGTCCCGACGTGATTCTGGTGGTCGGTGACGTCAACTCGACACTGGCGGCGACCCTCGCAGCCGTGAAGCTCCAGGTCCCCGTCGCGCACGTGGAGGCCGGTCTCCGCTCGGGCGACCGCGCGATGCCTGAGGAAATCAACCGGGTCCTGACCGACGCGGTTTCGACCTGGCTTTTCGTCACCGAGGAGGCCGGGCGCACGAACCTGCTGCGCGAGGGCGTCGATCCCGCGCGGATCCATCTGGTCGGCAACGTCATGATCGACACGCTGATGGGTAATCTGACCCGCGCCAGGGAGCTGGATACGCTGACTCGTCTCGGGCTCGAAGCCGGTGGCTATGCGGTCCTCACCCTGCACCGCCCGTCGAACGTGGATGACCCCGCTCGCCTGCGGTCGCTCTTCGATGCCCTCGAGACGATCCATCGACGCGTGCCCATCGTCTTCCCGATCCACCCTCGAACGCGCGCGGCGATCGAAGAGCGCCTCGGCGGACGCGGACCGGCGCTGCAGCTCACCGAGCCACTCGGCTACCTTGACTTTCTGCGACTGATGGCCGACGCCCGACTCGTTCTGACCGACTCCGGGGGCATCCAGGAGGAAACCACGGTGCTCGGTGTACCGTGCCTCACCCTGCGCGACAACACGGAGCGTCCAATCACGGTGAGCGAGGGAACCAACACCATCGTGGGTTCCGATCCGACGGCAGTCGTCGCGGCCGCCTTGGACGTACTCGAGAGCGGTGGCAAGGCGGGACGTTCACCGAGCCTGTGGGACGGTCGAGCTGCCGAGCGGATCATCGACGTTCTCGAACGCGAACTCGTGAGCAAGTGATGAGCCAGGCTCGGATCGACATGACGCCCGAGACGGTCGCTTCCCGTCGCGCGGCCATCTATGCGGTGTCGAGCCTCATCGTCATCAACTTCGTGGTGTATCTCCCGATCCTCCGGGCGATGGTCCACCACTGGCGGATCGACCCCGACTACTCGCACGGATTCCTGATCGTGCCGCTCGCGATCTACTTCGCCTATGAACGGAAGTACGATCTCGAAGATGCGCAGATCAGCGGCAGCTGGTGGGGTGTCGGCCTGCTGCTGATCGGACTCGCGCTCCTGGCTTTCGGACAGCTCGGAAGCCTGCTGACCCCGCTCCGTGCGGGATTCGTCTTCACGCTGATGGGGCTGGTCCTGCTGTTGCTCGGGCAGGCGGTCTTCCGGATCCTGGCGTTTCCGATGTCGTTCCTGCTGTTGATGGTCCCGCTTCCCGAGTCGTTGGTGAACGTCGTCGCCTTTCCGCTCCAGTTGATCGCGGCGAAGTGGGCGGTCTGGGCCCTCCAGGCACTGTCCATGCCAGTCCTGCTCGAGGGCAACATCATCCATCTCGCATCCGGCGATCTCTTCGTCGCCGAAGCGTGCAGCGGGCTGCGCTCGCTGATGGCGCTGCTCACACTGGGCGTGGTGTTCGCGCACTTCTTCCGACGCGACCATCCGGTGCAGCAGATCTTCCTGGTCGCCTCGACCATCCTGATCGCGATCTTCGTCAATGCGATCCGGGTGGCTCTGACCGGCCTGCTCGCGAACTCCTACGGATTCGAAGTCGCAGGGGGGTTCATCCACGACTTCCAGGGTCTGATCACTTTCTCGATCGCATTCGTGCTGCTGCTCGGCGAGGCGAAGCTCCTCGGCCGGCTGTTCGGGGGGGATGCGATCGCCGGGAGACGGGTCGCGGCATCGGCGAAGGGTAATGGGAAGGTGAAGGAGTGATTCCGCGATTCCTCGTGGCCCTCACGTTCATCGGGCTCAATCTCTACGTATTCCGATTCCTGGCGACGACGGAGATCTATCCCCCGAGAGCGATGTTCGAGTCGTTTCCCGAGACAGTCGGAGACTGGCGATGCGACGAGCCCGCCACGATCACGGACGACATCATCAGCCGCCTCGGTGTGACCGACTATCTGTTGTGCGACTTCAGCAACGAAAAGACCCAACACATCGCCAACGTCTATATCGGCTACCACGAGTCGCAGACGCGCAGCGTGGCCGGCAACGAGACCGTGATCCATCCACCGGAGCACTGCCTGCCGGGCGGGGGGTGGGACATCATCCAGAGCGACGTCGTGCCGACACAGTGGTCTCCGGGTGGCGAGGCGAAGCGTGTCGTCATCGCGCAGGGCAATCAACGCAATCTCGTCTATTTCTGGTATCAGTCGAACGGCCGGGTGATCGCTCGCAACCACGAGAAAGTGATCTACATGTTTCTCGATCGGGCCTTCAATCAACGCACCGATGGATCGCTCGTCAGGTTCACCGTCCCGATCATCCAGGGCAACGAGAAGGCGGCCGAACAGACATTGCTTTCGATCGTGGCGAGTGTCGCGCCCCATCTCGACGACTACGTGCCGAACTGACCGGGCTGAAGGTTTCCCATCCTTGCGGATCCTCTTCATCAGCCACTACTTCCCACCGGAAGTGAACGCACCGGCGAGCCGCACCCACGAGCACTGCCGTCGCTGGGTGGCGGACGGTCATGAAGTCACCGTGATCACGGGTGTGCCGAACCATCCGTCGGGCCAACTGTTCCCGGGCCATCGCAATCGTTGGATCCAGGAGGAGACGGTCGATGGCATCCGGGTGATCCGGACCTGGATGCTGCTGACCGCCAACGCCGGATTCACGAAACGCATCCTCAACTTCGTGCTGTTCGGCGTCACCGCGATCCTCGCCTCGAGGCGCGTCCGCAGCCCGGACGTCGTGATCGCCACGAGCCCCCAGTTCTTCTGCGGCATCGCCGGTGCGCTCATCGCGCGGCTGAAGCGGCGCCCCTTTGTGCTCGAGATCCGCGATCTGTGGCCCAAGTCGATCGTCGAACTCGGTCAGTTGCACGAGGGACCGATCCTGCGCGTCCTCGAAGCGCTCGAACGCTGGATGTACCGGAGCGCCGACGGAGTCGTGGTCAACACGCAGGCCTTCATCGAGCACATCGCCGGGTTCGGGGTCGCGAAGGACCGGATCGAGTTGATCTACAACGGCATCGATGCGGAGCTCTTCAAGCCGCAGCCTCCCTCCATCAAACTGCTCGCGGAGCACGGCCTCGAGGACCGCTTCTCGGTCGCTTACATCGGCACGCTAGGCCTCGCGCACGGGCTCGCGACTGTGATCGAAGCCGCCGAACTGCTCGCTGAGCGGCAGGATGTCGTCTTCCTGCTGATCGGCGACGGTGCCGATCGCGAACGCCTCGAGAAGACGATCGATGAGCGCGGGCTGAACAACGTGCGCCTGCTCGGTCTGCAGCCGCGCGATCGCATGCCGGCGTGGATCGCTACGATCGACGTGCTGCTCGTGTGCCTGCGCGACCTTCCGGTTTTCGAAACCGTGATCCCGTCGAAGATCTTCGAGTTCCTCGCCCAGGAGCGTCCGGTGATCGTGACCGCACGTGGCGAGATCGAGCGCATGGCGCGCGAAGCCGACGTCGCACTCGTCGCCGAACCCGAGAACGCCAAAGCGCTCGCCGAAGCGGTCGTGCACGTGCTCGAGAATCCGGTGGAAGCCTCCCGACGCGCACGCGCCGGTCGCGAGTGGGTGCAGCGTCGATTCGTCCGCGACGAACTGGCGCGACGTATGCTGACGTTCATCGAACAGACGGTGGAGCGCGCCCGGTGATCCGGGTGGGGCTCGGCCGCGGCCCGACCAGCTATGCCGGCCTGTCTGCCCCGTGGCGGCCGGGATCGTCGGCCCCCGAACTCGGGCGAACGGGGCACGACGGCCGCAACGAGGCCCGCAACGCTGTGTTCGACGCGGTTCGCGATGCCCTCGCCGCCCTCGGTCTCGACGCCGCGCGCTTCGGAACCGCCGACTGGAATCCGCTCGCAGAACTCGTGCACCCGGGCGGCACCGTCGTCCTGAAGCCCAACTTCATCCGCCACTGGAATCCGCTCGCAGACAGCGATCCGACTGCCAGCGTCGAGAGCGTCATCACGCATGGCTCCGTGCTGCGGGCCGCCGCCGAGTATGCCTTCCTGGCAGTCGGAAGAGCCGGTCGCGTCGTGGTCGCCGAGGCGCCCCAGCAGGACTGCGACTTCGACGCGATCCGGCGTCTCACCGGTCTCGATCTCATCTGTCGCGATTTCGAAGTACGCGGTCTGCGGCTCGAAGTGATCGATCTGCGACGCGAGGCTGTGCGCTTCCGCGACGGCGTGATCGTCGATCGCCGGGCACTCCTGGGTGATCCCCTCGGCTACCGGGTGGTCGACCTCGGAACGCACAGCCACTTCACGCATTCGGAACTCGATCCGGCGCGCTTCCGCGGGGCCGACTACGACCCCGGCCCCACCCACGCCCAGCACACCGGAGGTCGCAACGCGTATCTGCTCTCCGAGACCGTGCTCGCGAGCGATCTGATCGTGAACCTTCCGAAACTCAAGACCCACAAGAAGACCGGTGTGACGCTGGCGCTGAAGAACCTCGTCGGCATCAACGGCGACAAGAACTGGCTGCCCCACCACTGCGCGGGTTCGGTGGCGGAGGGCGGTGACGAGTTCCCGGGCAATGCTCTCGTGGATCGCGCCCGCAGCCGACTGACCGAAGTCGGCCGGGCGCTGTTGCGCCGCGGTCTCGGGACCACTCTTGCGCGGATCTACCGCCGCAGCGAGACCGCAGCGCGAGGCGACGCATTCATCCGCGCGGGCAACTGGCACGGCAACCGCACCACCTGGCGCATGTGCTGCGACTTGAATCGCTGCGTCTACTACAGCGATGCGGCCGGCCTCCATCTGGATTGGCCCGGGTCGCGCCGGCCGGTCCTGACGCTGCTCGACGGCATCGTGGCGGGCGACGGAAACGGCCCGCTCGCTCCGAACGACGTTCCCCTAGGGATCGTCCTCGCCTCCACCGATCCCATCGCGCTCGATCTCGTCGCAATCCGGCTTATGGGCTTCGACGAGCGACGGATCCCGAAAGTGGCCGCTTCGATGGCCAGCGAAGAACTGCGGGTGACCCAAGTACGAAGCAGCGCGGACGTCGAAGTCGGCGAGGCCGGCCGCGGCCCGGATCCGGTGTGCGTGTACGCTCTGGATGCGATCGAACCGCTGCGACCCTTCAAACCACATCCGGGTTGGCTCAATCACATCGAGCGCGGGTCCGATGACATCGAGGGCGGGACTGCACCGCCGCAGAGGGCATCGGGATGAAGCAGATCCTCCAGAGCGCGCGAAGCGGCGAACTCCGATTGACCGAAGTGCCCCTGCCCGCGCTCGCCCGCGGACAGGTGCTGGTGCAGAACCACTTCTCGGTGGTCTCTCCCGGCACCGACAAGCTCGCGCTTTCTTTCGCCCGCAAGTCGCTGCTCGCCAAGGCCCGCAGCCGACCCGACCTGGTCGAGCTGGTGCTGCGCAAGGTGAGGCAGGAGGGTCCGCTCCCCACCTATCGGGCGGCCATGAACAAGCTCGATTCGCCCCAACCGCTCGGATACTCGTGCGCCGGCGTCGTACGGGCCGTCGCCGACGACGTCAGCGGGTTCGCGGCCGGCGATCTCGTGGCGTGCGCGGGTGCGGGGTATGCGAACCATGCCGAGTTCGTCGTCGTCCCCGCGAACCTCGTCGCCCGCGTTCCCGACGGCCTGGCACTCGATCGGGCGGCGTTCGCCACGCTCGGCGCGATCGCGCTGCAGGGTGTCCGGATCGCCGAGCCGAGTCTCGGTGAAGTCGCGGTGGTCGTCGGTCTCGGCCTGATCGGTCAACTGTCCGTGCAACTGCTCGCTGCCAACGGCTGCCGGGTTCTCGGTGTGGACATCGACCCGAAGCGGATCAAGGAAGCTCTCGACCAGGGAGCCGAGTGGGGGGCGACGCCGGATTCGTTGGCCGACGGCTGGTCGATCGATGCCACCGGCGGTCAGGGTGTCGACTTTGCGCTGGTGACGGCCTCGGCGGAAACGTCCGCGCCGATCCAGTTGTCGGCGGATCTGTGTCGGCCGAAGGGCCGCGTGGTCGTGGTCGGCGCGATGCCCCTCGAACTCGATCGACGAAGCTTCTACGACAAGGAACTCTCGCTGCGGCTCTCGATGTCGTATGGACCCGGTCGCTATGACCGCCGTTACGAAGAACTCGGGCTCGACTACCCGCTCGCCTACGTGCGCTGGACGGAGAATCGCAATCTCCAGGCGTTCCTCGCGCTGGCGGCCGCGGATCGCATCCACCCGGAGAGCCTCGATGCGGAGACCGTCCCCTTCGAGCAGGCCGAATCCGCCTACGAAGAACTCGCCAGCGGCGAACGCCGCCACCTCGCCGTCGTGTTCCGCTATTCCGACGCGCCGGACGAACGCCGCACTCTCGAGCTGCCCGCGCGCCCGAAACGCCCGCGAGAGGGCGTGGCGGTGGGCGTGGGATTCCTCGGAGCCGGCAACTACGCGAAGGCCGTGCTGCTGCCCGCGCTCGCTGCGCGTCGCGACGTGCGACCGGTCGCGCTGGTGACTGCCACCGGTCCGTCGGCGCAACGGACCGCCGAGAGGTTCTCGTTCACGCGCTGCGGGACGG
The DNA here is from genome assembly GCA_031413515.1 of bacterium. Classification (GTDB taxonomy): domain Bacteria; phylum Myxococcota_A; class UBA9160; order UBA9160; family UBA4427; genus TMED88. The sequence continues at coordinate 15,968 of JANOFF010000031.1, read as the reverse complement.
ACCCGGCTGCCGTTCTGGGCGATCCGGACATCGATCTCGTGTTCATCACGACGCGACACGATCTGCACGCCGCACAGGCGATCACGGCACTTCGCGCGGGCAAGGCAGTCTGGCTCGAGAAGCCGGTCGGGCTCGATGCCGAGCAGGTAGCGGCCGTCGCGGCGACCGCGCGCGAAACCGGCGGCTTCCTGACCGTCGGATACAACCGCCGGTTCTCGAGCCATGCCCGAGCGATCCGCGAGGTATTCGCCACGCGCCGGTCTCCCCTGTCGATCGACTACACGATCTCAGCCGGCCCCCCGCCCGCGGATTCGTGGATCACCGATCCGAGCGAGGGCGGAGGCCGCATCGTCGGCGAGTGCTGCCACTTCATCGATCTCTGCACGTACCTGGTCGGTGCCCTTCCGACGCGGGTGTTCGCGATGGGTGCGGGCGGCGATCCCGAGTTGGACGACTCCACGACGGCGCTGCTCGGCTGGGCGGACGGATCGACGGCAACGATCCACTACCTCGCACGCGCCAGTACCGACCTCCCGAAAGAGCGCTTCGAAGCATCGGCCGGCGGCATCACGGCGACCTGCGACAACTTCAGGCGCACGACGCTGCACGGCACGTCCCGAGCCGGAGTCCGCGGCCTCAACCAGGACAAGGGCCAGGCGACGGCCATCGGCGAAGTGGTCGCAGCCGTCCGCATGGGCGGTCCGGCACCGATCCCGCTGGACGAGATCGTGTCGACGTCACTCGTGACCCTCGGAATCCTCGAATCGAAGCGCAGCGGCCTCGCAGTGGATCTCGAGGTCAAGCGATGAACGCTCCGTTCCACGCCGCGCCGTTCGCGACACCGAGACCGGTCGCCGGATCCACGTTGCTCCACATCGTCGGAATCACGTGGCTCGTCTACTGGCTGACCAACAGCTACGTCTGGATGGCAGACGTGGTGCCCTTCCTCAATTTCTACGTCGTGACCGGCGCATTCCTGTTGTACTTCTCGGTCGCTCGTGCAAACCAGGTCATCCAGTTCATGCTGCGACCGGGGATCTGGCTCTGGTCCCTGACGGCGCTGATCCCGCTGCTCCTCTATGTCACTGCCACCGACTCGAACCAGTACGCCTATTTCGGCGCGCGGGACCGGATCACCTTCTTCTCCCTCGTCGCCGGATCCGGACTCGTTTTGGCCGACCGAGATGGTCCCTGGATGCTGCGGCGCGCTGCGGGCATCGCCCTGGCGATCGCGGTCGTGGTCAACTTCGGCGAGTTCTTCATCCACAATCCGTACAACAGAACCGAGGGAGCGCGGTCCGCGGGCTTCTACGGGGACCCGAACATCTGTGGCGCCGCGATCGGGACGCTGCTGCTCCTCTACTTGCCGGTCACGAAGCAATCCACGCGCAGCCTGCTCGTCGCGGGAATCGCCTTCATCGCCATCGTCGCCACCATGAGTCGGTCCGGAATGATCTTCGGCGCCGGTCTTGCGGGCGCCTACCTGTTCCTGCCGCGGGGTCCCGGATCCCTGCCGATGACCAATCGGATCCTGATCGGTCTCGGAGGTCTGTTCGCGCTGATCTTCGCGGGCGTGCTCGCGTTCAGTGTGTTCGATCTGAATACCGAGGAGACGTGGCGCATCCGCAGCATCCTCACACTCGATCTGGCCGATGAGTCGACCACCGGCCGTCTCGATGCGGCGTCTTTTGCCTACAGGCGTTTCGAAGACTATTTCTGGACGGGCCGCGGGCCGGGTGCGACACAGCAGTTCGCCGTGTATGCGCACAACACCTATCTGACGCTCGGGTACGACTACGGGATCCTCGGCATCCTGCTCTATGTCGGGTTCATCAGCCTGGGTTTCGTCAAGTTCTTCAAGTACGGCTGGGCGCGCTCGGCCAACTACGTATTGATGGCGGTCCAGGTCGCCTATTACAGCAACTTCGCCCACGACGTTCACACCAACGCGGTGTTCGCGGTGATGTTCGCCTCGTTCCTGACCAATGCTTCGCTCGAACCCGCAACGCGACGGGCGGGGCAATCGAGCTCGATGCCGCTCGGACTGGCGACGTCTGGCCAGACGACTCGTACGGCATGAGGGCGCTCGGAAATCCGATGCGCTCGATGAATCTGTCAGGCGCCTTGCCCGACCGGGATGTGCGTCACCGATGAGGATTGCGCTGGTCTCGGGTTCGTTCCTGCCGGACGTCGGCGGTGCGGAACTCGTGGTCCACAACCTCGCCCAGGTGTGGGGCGCGCAGGGCCACGAAGTCCGCGTGATCAACTGGGTGAGTGATCGCCCCACGCATCCCGAGGCGACGTATTCGGTGCGGAGGTTCCGGTTGTTGCGCGGCGCGCCGCGCTTCGGATACCACCGCTTCCCGTTCCTGGGATACACGGTGCGCGAGATCGAACGACTGCTCGCGGAGTTCGCACCCGACTTCGTGTCGGGCCACATGGGGTATCCGCTGGGACCGTATCTGGCCCGGTGCCGACCGCGCCCCCCCTATGTGCTGACCTGCCACGGTCGCGACCTCACCCACTTCGATTGGGGGTATCGCAACCAGTACCGGTGCGACGTGCCGATGCTCCGTTCCATGCAGGATTCGCTCGGTGTCATCGCGATCAGCACCTTCGCACACCGCCTGCTCGTGGAGCTCGGCGTCGCGCCAGACAAGATCCACGACATTCCGAACGGAGTGGAGTTGGAACGCTTCAGAAAAAATGTGTCGTTCGATGCGCGAGCCGTCGTCGGCATTCCGCGCGACGTACCCCTCGTTCTGAGCGTCGGGCGGGAGCATCCGCAGAAGGCCTTCGCGACAGGAATCCGTGCATTCGCCCGCGTTGCGCGCCAGCGTCGCGATGCCCACTACCTGATTCTCGGCAAGGGAACCGACGCCAATCGAGCGCTGATCGAATCCCTCGGACTCGCGGACCGGATCCGGACGCATCCGGGTCTGCAGGGGGACGAACTGGTGGCCGCCTACCGACAGGCCGACGTGTACTTCTCGCCATCCATCTGGGAGATGATGCCGCTCGTGGTGCTCGAAGCGATGGCAGCTGGACTCCCTGCGGTCGTGACCGACGTGAGCGGCAGCCAGGATCTGGTGGTGCAGGGGCGTACGGGGTTCATCGTCGAACCCGGCGACGAGGACGCGATGGCGGAGCGCCTGCTCGCCCTCCTCGATGACGAGAGATTGCGAAGCGATCTCGCCCGCGCAACCTCGGAGCGCGTCGACGACTACGGCTGGGATCGCATCTCGAGCCGCTACCTCGAACTCGCGGAGCCGGCGCGTTGATCGGGAAGCTCCGCATCCTGATGGTCTGTCCGCAATTCCGGCCTCTGATCGGTGGCTACGAACGCGCCGCCGAGAGACTCGCGATCGGCCTCGCCGCGCGCGGCCACGACGTCGAGGTGTTGACCGATCGCCGTGGCCGGGATTGGCCCGCCGAAGAACATGCGGACGGAATCCGGATCATCCGCGTGGATTCGATTCCGAAGCCTGGCCTGCACAGCCTCAGCTCGACGGCGGCCTTCGCCCGTCATCTCGTGCGTCGCGGCAGTTCGTACGATGTGATCCACATCCATCAGTACGGATGGCCGGCAGCGGCGAGCATCGCGTTCGGTCTCGTGCGCCGCATCCCCTGCGTGCTCAAGCTCACGAACACCGAAGAAGACGGCATCGATGCGGCGCTTCCGCGTGGCATGGCGGGTGCCGTCGCCCGGGCGCTGCATCGACGTGTCTCCGGCTGCGTGACGACCAGCGAGCGGGCCCGCGCCGAGGCGATCCGCTTCGGGATCGGCGCGACACGCATCCATCGCATCCCCAATCCCGTCGACACGGCGCGTTTCGTACCGGCGGGCGAAGTTGTGCGCGAGGCGACACGCCGGACGCTCGGCATCGCAGACGGATTCCTGGCGGTCTCGGTCAGTCGACTCAGTGCCGAGAAGAATCACGAGATGATGATCGGAGCGTGGGAGCGCCTCGCCGTAGATCATCCTCGCGCACGGCTCGCCATCCTCGGTTCAGGCCCTCTCGAGCACGAGATCCGCTCGAGACTGCAGCAGTCGCCAGCCTGCGAGCAGATCCAGCTGATCGGCCCGGTCGTCGATCCGACGCCGTGGTACCACGCCGCCGATGCCTTCCTGCTGCCCTCGCATCGGGAGGGACTCTCGAACAGCCTGATGGAAGCCATGAGCTGTGGGCTGCCCGCGATCTGTACGCGGGTGTCGGGAGCCGAGGACATCTTCGCTGAAGCCGAGATCGGACGCATGGTCGAAGTCGGCGATCTGGCGGCGTTCGCGAAGGCCATCGACGAAGCGGTCCGGCATCCCGAGCGGTGCGCCCGCTGGGGGGCGACGGCGAGGGACTACGCCGAACGCCACTACGCGCTCGATCGCGTCGTCGCGGCGACGCTCGCGATGTACGCAGAGCTGCTCGCTCCGCGGAGCGTCGACTCGCGGGACTGAGGGTGGGCGCGCGAACTGCGCAACGAAATCAGCGGCCCGCCCAGCACTCGTCCACCGCACGGAGCACTGCGTCGCCGAACAGCTCGCGCGGATTCGCGAGCGCCGTCCGTCTCGCCTGTCGGCCCATCTCGGCCAGACTCTCCGGGTGCGCGTGACACCAGCGCATCCGTTCTGCGAGCGCCGCCGTGTCGTTCCACGGATAGACGAATCCGTTCACGCCGCCCTCGATCAGGTTGCTCGCCCCACACGCGTCCGAGACGATCACCGGCAGACCCGACGCGAGGGCCTCGAGCACCGTGTTGGGGGCACTGTCCGAGAGCGACGGCGATATGAATATGTCGGCACTCCGGTAGCAGGCCGGTGTGTCGGCGACGGGTCCGAGCAGACGGCAGTGGCGCGGATCGAAACGCGTGTGGAGCTGACGCGTACTCGCGTCCATCGATCCGCCGAGGAGGAGTTCCGCGTCGTCGAGGGCGAGCTCGCGCCAGGCTTCGAAGAGGATCGCGACGCCCTTGATGAGATTCATGCTCGACAGATGCAGGAAACGCAGCGGGCCGGGCGGGCGCGGACCGCTGCGCGGCTCGAAGCGGACGCAATCCGCACCATTCATCAGCGGGGTCGTGATGATCCTCTCCGGTGGAATTCCCTGCTCGATGAAGCTCGCTTCGCCGACGCGCTCGGTGGTCAGGATCCGGCTGCAGGAGGCGAAGAAGCGTTCCACCTGCAGCATGCGCGCTCGATCGCGATACGGGGAGCGATCATCGAGACCGAGTCGAGCCGCCTCGGCGCCGACCCGTTCATAGTTGACCCGTGGATGCAGGATCGACGCGATCGCAAGCGTCGGAACGCCTCTGCCCGCGAGCCATCGCGCACTCCGTTCGAAGTTCGGTTTGCGGAAGACTACGAACTCGGCGTTGCGAAGCTCTGGTGATCGGCCGACCAGCCGATCGAACAGTCGCTCCCGTACACGACGGACGAAGCCGGAGAACGGACCGGGAAGCCTTCCGAGCAGCCTCGAAACCAGCGCAAAGAGCCTTCTGCCCGGTGACGCGAATCGATCTGCAGGGATCGTCCCGTCGGCGACTTCAAATCCGTAGCAGAGCACGCGATCGAGACGGCCCTTGCGGTGGAGCGCCTCCGCGAGGTCCCATGCCGAACCATCGGCGCCCTCGTGGGTCGGCCTCACGTGGCCATACGTGACCAGCGTGATCTTCGGTCGAACTCCCGGCGAATCGGCGCTCACCAGAGTCCTTCGTAGCGGACGAACCGCGTCTCGGAAAACGATCCGGCCAGTTCCACGAGCCGCATCACGCCTTCGCGGATCGACTCGCCGGATTTCATGCGGCGATCGAACGCGTGGTAGTGGGTTGCCAGCACGAAGACGCCCCCCACTCGTCGGCAGACCTCGAGCGATCGGCACAACTCGGGGAGTCCGTGATCCGGGCCGACCGTCTGATAGGGGACCTGTCGATACGTCGGGAAACGACGGATCCGGAAGGCATGGCCGCCCTCGCCGACGCGCGCCCGGAGCGCATGGCCCGCGGCCACGCAGGCTTCCGAGAGCGCGTCGGGCCCCGTCCACCACGGGCGCAGCCGCGCGCGTGTTTGATTGCTGACGAGATCCATCCCCGCCGCGACCACCGCATCGAATCCAGCCGCCGACAGGGTGTTGTTCGGCGGCACGAAGATCTTCACCGGATGCCCGAGCACCTGCTCGACGTGCGCCCTGCCCTCGCGCGCCTTGCGGATGAGATCGTGCCCTCCATCGAACTCGGCCCGGCCGCCCGGCCGATCGTGGTGGTAGCCGTGGAGTGCGATATCGATCCGGCCATTGCGGATCTGCTCGCGCAGGAACGCGACGAGTTCAGCGTTCTGCTCGAGCGGCAGCACGTCGCTGCTTCCGACGAGTGAGGCGGGCACCCCGGTCGTGCGACCCGGAATGCGAAAGGGCGTGACCGAGAGACTGATCGGGACGTCGTCCCAGATCCGTCCGTAGCACGCTTCGATTTCCTCGGGACGCGTCATCGCGCACGTGTCGTCGTCGCGAAGCAGAAACTTCAACCGTTCGATCCGCCTGCATGACGGCCGCGCGAAGTCGCGGACCGGCGGGCAAGAGTATCCCAGCGGAGCGGGCGATGGGCATCCGACGAGTCTGCCGCGCGGCGCGGTTCGAATCGCACGAAGAACACCTGCGAGGTGGGGCTCTCGAACGCGATCTCGAAATCCCATGCCTCGAGATCCTCGCGCTCGAAGTGGCGGTTTCGCGCGAGGAACTCGCGCAGACTTCCCGGATCCGCATAGGCGGCTCGCGGCATCTCGTAGTTGACTGACGTGAAGACCCGATGGCCTCGCTGCCACGCGAGTTCGAGCAGTCGACCCTGCTGAAGGGCTTGCTGCGCCTGACGATCCATCGCCAGTCCGAGACCGTTCAGGGTCGCAGTACCTTCGAGCGAAAAGGCCACGATCCCATCGTCGAACTCGAGCACTCCGCAGCCCGGGCACGTCTGATCCAGCAGCCGATCGAGTTCGGCGCGCTCCATCCAGAACGCGAAGTTGCGGGGCGGATGGGGTCCCCTTTGCAGCCCGTCGACGAACGCATTGGCGCTGATCAACACGAGCACCGCAGCGCCGAGAAAGGCGAGCGCACTCCCGGCGCGAGCGATTGCTGGCCAGCGCCGCTGCAGTCCAGCAGCCAAAGTGTCCGCGCCGTGCGCAGTGTCGACATCCGACCGTCGATCGAGCGAGCGCGCGAGCCAGACAGCGCAGATCAGATCGAACACCATGATCGAGAGCGGGTAATACCACTGGCCCTGATGCCAGAGCCCCACCATCGAAAAGTTGTAGACGGCCTTGCAGAGGACATACACGGCCAGCAGTCCGACGATGCGATCGTCGCGCAGCTCAAGCGTCGGCTCGGCGACACCGCGCCCCATCGGCCGCCCCAGCAACCAAGCCACCGCGGCCATGGCCGGCACCGCCATCTGCAACACGCGCCACGCCTCGCTCGACCAGGCCACCGACCCGCGTCCGAGCGGATCCGCGAATGGCAGCACGGTCGTCCACAGCGCATACAGGTTGCGGCCCAGCGCCCACAGCGGCTGCCACTTCGTGGCGCCGCTGCTCGGAATCGGGCTCCCCGTATGGAGCGCGTTGTACGTCAGGTACGCACCGATCGCGAGTGTCGGGACGAGCGCCATCGCCGCAACGCGACGCAGAGCCTCGCGGCGTGACTCCTTGTCGGACGGCGAGCCGTTCGCGAACGCGGCCCAGAAGACGAACGGGACGAAGATGAAGACGTCGTCGAGGCGCGTCAGCACGATCAGGCTGAGCAGAGCCGACACCCCCACGATGGACGCGAGCGATGCGTCGGACCGGAGCCAGTCACGTCCGAAGAGACCGGCCAGCAGGATCCCGAACAAGAAGATCGACAGCGGCGATTCCATGCCGTTGGCGAAGGACCAGGGGGCGAAGAAGCGCGCGTCCACGCTCGGAACCAGCCAGTAGTAGGCCCCCGGCACGGCGCCGATAAGGGCGAGCCACGGGCGCCGCGTCAAGCGAAGCAGGACCCACGCGAACAACGCGGTTCCGATCGAGACCAGCGCGACTCCGAGAACGGCGGTGAAGAGGATCAGTCCCTCCTCCCCCAGATCGAAGAACGCGACGGCGCTCGCGAGCAGCCACTGCCAGAACGGATGGAACCCGCTGGTGGGATGAATTCCATCGAACGTGAAGAAGGGCCGACCCGCCGAGTAGCGAGCGATGCTCAGGTAGTAGAACGCGTCGGATGCGAAGTAGCGGAACGCGCCGAGAACTCCGTCCCGATACAACGCCACGGCCGGTGGGTAGGCGGTGGCCGCGAGTGCGGCAGCGAACACGCCGAAACCCACCCGCGCGCGCGGTGCTCGTCGGGTATTCGAACTCGTCGAAGCGAGGGGTTGCGAGGGCGCGCGAATGGTCCGCTCCATGATCGGCAGCATCGCGCATGAAGCGACCGGACGCCCTGCGCGCGCGTCGTCAGTCGGTCGGTCGGTCGAGGACGCTCCTCAAGATCTTCGAATAGGCGTCGAGACTGGCGCGCAGTGAGAAGTCGAGAGCCCGCCGCCGGGCGCGTTCTGCGAGCCGGACCCGACGATCTCCGTCGGACAGAAGGGATCGTAGATGAGTGACGAGGCCCGCGAGATCGTCGACCGCGAACAGCAGCCCCACCTCGCCGGGTGGCGTCAGGATCTCCGCCGGTCCGGTCGGGCAATCCGCCGCGATGCTCGGCATTCCCAGGGCGATCGCTTCGAGCAGAGAGTTCGGCAGCCCCTCGAAGCGCGACGGCAGGACGTAGACATCGCCGGCCTCGACCGCGGCGAGCGGGTCGGGCGAGAAACCGGGCAGCTCGAACGCAGCTCCCAGCCCGAGACCATCGGCCAGGTCCTGCATGGGCCGTCGCTCTTCGCCCTCGCCGACGATGCGGAGCCGGATCCCGGGCCAATCGGCGCGGAGGATCGCCACTGCCCGGATCAACGTGTCCCAGCCCTTCTGCAGATGGAGCCTCCCGTGACCGACGACCAGCGGGCCCTCGGCGGAAAGGAAGTTCCTCCGATCACGGGCGGGAAAGCGCGCCTGGATGGAGGCCGCTTCGAGCGGGTTGTAGACGGTGGCGATCGGTCGAGCGGCCGCGCCGACCGCGGGCCGACCGATGAACAACCGCATCAACTCGGCATTCGCCTTCGCGTTGCACACCACCGCATCGGCGTGCCGGTACGCGGATCGCGCTGCGAATCGGACCGCCGCATAACGAGCACGGATCATCGGCGAGCTGCCCTCGGGCGCAGACGTCAGCACGCTGACCGCCGCCCGATCGTTCAGCACGGTCGGCAGACGTCGCTGCCGGGGCAGCGAGGCATTCGCGATCGAACAGACGATGTTCGAGTTGATCTGGAAGCCGAACAGGATCGCCGGCCGCGGCGCACTCGCGATCAGCCCGCGGAGGATCGCGATCATCGGCGGACCGACCCCCGCGCCCTCGGGACGCAACACCGTCGCGCGCGACAGCACCTCGGGATCCTTCGGCGTCACGTGGGCGGCGAGCATCACGCGCATCCCGAGGTCTTCCTCGAATCCGGCCACGATGCTGCGGAATGCGCGCTCGGCCCCTCCGGATCGATCGAGCATGCCGGTGACTGCCACCAGCGTCACATCGCCGAGGTCGGAGGCTTTCGTCATCGCGCGGTTCTCGGACATGCCTACGCGGACCGTTCCGACAGGAACGAGCCGAGGATCAGCAGCGCCCAATAGCGGGACCAGTGCAGCCGACCCGCCCGGTAGTCGGTCTCGACCTGCGCGACGGCGCGACGATCCAGCACCGGATGATCGGGCAGCGTCACCGGCAGCGAGCCCTCGGCCAACCACTCGTCGATCGGAAAGCCGAACCCCTGCTTCTTGCGCGCCCACACCTGCGGCGGGACGGGCGGGCGAACGGCCTCGCGAAACAGCCGCTTCGCCGGACGCGCATGGCGGTGTTCGCTCGGAATCCGGAACAACTCCGAGATCAGCTGGCGATCGACGAGCGGCGTCCGCACCTCGAGCGAATGGCGCATGCTCATCGCGTCGGTGTCGCGCAGCAGCTGGCTCTGCAGGTACTGGCGCAACTCATAGACCGAGACCCGCTCGGATTCGGGCAGGTCGCGATTCCCGACCCGACCCGACATGTGCGCCTCCGGCAGACAGGCGCGCACAGCGTCGCGAACCTCCGGCGCCAGCAGCGCCGTCGTCTGGTCCAGCGAGAAGAGCCCGCGCTGCGCGAAATAGGCTCCCGGCCAGCTCCGTCCGTGACGAAGCGCCATCGCAACCTTGTGGGCCGCTTGCCGGGGCACGATGCGGGGCAACGCGCGCGACACGGGATCGCGTAGTGCCCCCATGCCCGGCAGCCAATCGAGCAGCGACTGCGTCCGATGGATCGGCGCCATCCCATCGAAGGTCGAATACCCGGCGAAGAGCTCATCGCCGCCGACACCGCTGATGGCGACCTTGAGCCCCACACGGACCGCTGCCTCGGAGACGAAGTAGACGTTGATGCCGTCGATCGACGGCTGATCGAGCGAACGCACAGCGGTCAGCAGCCTTTCGCGGATCTCGTCGACGCGGATCGGGATGCGATGATGCTTCGTCCCATACAGCAGAGCCGCCTGCTCGGAGATCGGACCCTCGTCGAGCGCCTCGCGCTGGAACGACAGGTTCACCGACGTGATCGGCCGATCCGAGACTTCGGTCATCAATCCGACGAGAGCCACCGAGTCGACGCCGCCCGACAGAAAGGCACCGACCTCGACATCCGCGATGCGATGGCGTCGCACCGAGGCCAGCAGACAGTCGCGTGCGTAACGCGCGGCCTCGGCGCCATCCATGCTTTCGCAGTGACCGATCTCGTCCTCGAGCCGGTAGTAGATGTTCGGGCCCTCGACGCGCCCACCCCGCACTCTCAGCCAGGCCCCGGGCGGAAGCGCTCGCACCCGTGAATGCAGCGTGCGCGGCGCGCCGATCGAGCCCCAGAGCAGATACTCGGCAATGGCTTCGGGATCGGGTGCTCCACAGTCGACGACCGCCCGCAGCGCGCCGATCTCGGAGGCGAACGAGAGCGCGCCGTCCGCCTGTGTGTAATAGACGGGCTTGATGCCGAGAGGGTCCCGAGCGAGCAGCAGATCTCCTGACGTCGAATCGTGGAGCCCGAACGCGAACATCCCCACCAGCCGATCGAGGATCCCGAGACCCCACTGCCGGTAGCCGATCAGGATCACCTCGGTGTCGGATTGGGTCCGGAAGGCATGGCCGAGCGTCTCGAGTTCGCTCCGCAACTCGACGAAGTTGTAGATCTCGCCATTGAACACGATGTGCAGCGTGTCGGCGTCGTCGTGCATCGGCTGGTGGCCCGAAGGCGACAGGTCGATGATGCTGAGTCGGCGGTGCCCGAGTGCGACGCGACGATCGCGGGATTGCCAGAGGCCGGCGTCGTCCGGGCCGCGATGACGTTGCGCGTCGCACATCGCTTCGACACGGCTGGGGTCGGCCGCGCGGCCCTCCACGAGTGCCATCATGCCGGCGATCCCGCACATGGCGCGCAGTCTACCCGTGACCGGAGGCAAGTCAATCGAGCGAATGGGCCCGCGGCGCGCTCAGCGAAGCGAACGCAGCGACGCGCTTCGATCCAGCGAACCCTCGAGCACGACGCGCACCCACAGTTCCAGCCACAGAATCAACCAGAGTCGCGTCGAATGATCCCGCGCGCCGTTCGCGTGCTCGCGCAGCGCACGCATGATGGGGTCGGCGCGGAGCCAACCGAGTGCGACGCAGCGGCTCTCGTCCATCAGTCGCTCGAGCACCGATTCGAGCCCGTGTCCCCACCACGCCTGCATGGGTGGTGCGAAGCCCCGCTTCGGGCGGTACACGACTTCGCTCGGGACGTGTCGGGCTGCGAGACGCTTCAGCAGCCACTTGCGACTCGCTCCCCGCAGCTTCAACGAATCGGGCAACGACCACGCCAGTTCGACGAGTTCGTGATCGAGAAACGGCGAACGCACTTCGAGGGAAGCCGCCATGCTGGCCACGTCGACCTTCACGAGATACGCATCCGGGAGCAGCACCTGGAAGTCGTCGAACAGGATCTGTTGCAGCACCGTCGCGTGCCGACCCGGAAAGAGACGTCCCGTGCGGCAGGCCTCGGGTGCGTGCGAAGCGTTCACCGACTCGAACCGGGCACCGAGCAGTTCCCCGCGATGATCGAGCCAGCTCTCGCTGTTCGTATAACCCGAACCGGGACGGGCGAGAGACAGCGTGTTCATTGCAGCCAGACGTCCGGCGAGTCCACCGCCTCCCAGCCGGGAGAGGGTCTCGACGACGACCGGAATCGCGTGCCGACGCAGCGGCGCGGGCAGTGCGCGACCGAACCACGCCGCATAGCGTCCCGCCTCGGCGCGCCAGTAGCCCGCGAACGATTCGTCGCCGCCGTCTCCCGAGAGTGCCACCGTCACGGACTGCCTCGCGAGCCGCGACACCAGGAAGGTCGGAACCGCAGAGATGTCGCCGAACGGCTGGCCGTACTGCCAGACCAGTTCGGGCAGGAGATCGTCGACGACATCCACATCGAGCACGAGTTCGTGGTGGGTCGATCCGATGTGCTCGGCCACACGCTTCGCGTGGGGCAGCTCGGTGGTCGGATCGTTCTCGAAGCCGATCGAGAAGGTGTCGATGCGCGGGCTGTGCTTTGCCGCCAGTGCCATGACGAGCGAAGAATCGACACCACCGCTCAAGAAGCCGCCGACCGGCACGTCCGCGATCAGGCGACGCCGGACGCTGCGCTCGAGCGCTTCTTCGACGGCATCGGTCGCGGCTTCGACGCCGATCTGTCGCGGCGGACCGTCGGGCAGCTGCCAATACGGCTCGATGCGAAGGGGCGAGTCTGCCTCGATCACCGCAATGTGGCCCGGAGGCAGACTCTCGACCCCGCTCCAGATCGTGTGAGGGTGCGGGATGAAGCCATGGCTCAGGAAGCACTCGATCGCCCGGGGATCGACCTCGAGCCGATCGGCCTCGTGGGCCCGGATCGCATTCAGTGTCGAAGCGAACGTCACGCGATCTCCGCGTGCCAGCAGATACAGAGGCTTCTGCCCGAGTCGATCGCGCATCAGCACGAGCCGCCGCCGCCGCGCGTCCCAGATCGCGATCGCGAACATCCCGAGCATCCGCTTCGCGACGTCGGTTCCCCATTGCGCGTAGGCGCGAACGACGACCTCGCTGTCGCCGCTGGATCGGAAGCGATGACCGAGGCCCTCGAGTTCCTGCCGCAGTTCGGCGAAGTTGTAGATCTCGCCGTTGTGGACCACCTGGATGCTGCCGTCGTCGTTCGCCATCGGACAGCGACCGGCCGGACTGAGATCGAGGATGCTGAGACGCCGGTGGACCAGCCCGATGCCCGGGGCGATGTACTCGCCGTGATCATCCGGTCCGCGTTCGCGCATCGCCCCGGACATGCGGGCGAGCGCCGAGGGGTCGACGGATCCGCTCTCCCGGACCCAGGCGCCGCCGATGCCACACATCCGTCGTCCACTCCCCGCTCGAAGATCCGATCGGCGATCGAATCGGCGGGCCAGTCTAACGCGGCCGTGTCGACCGACGCCCGCGGCGCGTCGAACCACGATCTCCGCCTTCGCGCACGTCCCACGCAACCGATCCGCAACGAGACTCTCGGCGGTGAATCCCGCTAGGATCGGACCCCGCGTCCCGGCCAGCTTCCGGCCGGGACGCCAGAGGAACAAGCGTTGATCTACGTCGTACTCGGCATGCACAAGTCCGGGACCACCCTGGTCTCGCAGACACTGCACAAGTCGGGGATCTCGATGGGACGCGAGTTCGACGAGAACCGCAGCTACGACCAGGGCAATCAGTGGGAGCGGCGCGAGTCGTGGTTGATCAATCTCGAAATCGTCGGGGCGGTCGAGGCCGGATACTTCAGTCTCGACTTCGCGACGCGGCATCCCGGCGCGCCGAGCGCGCGCGTCGCGGAACGGATGCGCGCCCTGGTCGAAACAGGATCCCGCGAAGCCGACGACTGGGGTTTCAAGGATCCCCTCACCTGCCTCACGTATGACCAATGGGCGCACGTCCTGCCCGAGCACCGGGTGATCGCCGTCTACCGCGATCCGGGCGCCGTGATGCGCCACTACCGCTGTCGACGCTGGGACGTGCCGCGCGCCTGGCGGGTGTTGCGCGCCTGGAGCCAGTACAACCAGGGCCTGGCCGATGCGGTTTCGCGGGCGGGCCGGAACGGACTCTGCCTGCGCTACGAGGCCCTGATGTCCGACGAGTCCGAGTTCGGAAGACTGCAGCAGTTCGTGGGACGGGACCTTGCCGACATGCGCCGAGCCAGCAGCCAACGCGCGCACGGCCCCCATCCGCTGCGGAGATCGGTGGGGGCGGCGCTCGGCTGGAGGACCGGGCCGAACCCCGAGAGGATCCTGGCGCGCCTCGACGACCTGCGACGCGTCACCGCCTGACCGAGGCGTTCTACGACTGCTAGCGCTTGTCCTCGAAGCAGCGCAGCGTGACGACCAGAGCCTCGGGCTCGCCGGTGACCGCAGAGATGTCGAGGGATACAAGCGCGCCGGCGGGAACGAACGGATGGTGCAAATCGGCAGATCGGAACCAGTCGCCGACTCCCGACCGGCGTGCGACGCGGCCCCCCTCGATCAACTCCACGGCAGCGCTGCCGGGCAGCGGATGCTGCCGCAGCGTCCACGCCACAGTCGGATCCCCGGGACCCGCCACCGAGACCGAGCCTCCGGTGCACGAGGCGCGACGCATGAATCGCCCGAGTGGGTACGTGCCCGACGTCGGATGTTCGATCACACGATCGAAGTCGCGACTCGCCATCGACACATAGTGGTCGTATGGCGGCAGGTGATGGCTGTGCTGACCGCCGTTCGCGTCATCGGCATCCATCAGCACGCCGGCGCCCTCGCTGGCGAAGAAGTAGAGCCCCTCGCCCGGAGCGAGCCCGAGTTCCGGGCTGCCCCGCTCGCCGCCGAACCCGCTCCCGATCACGCGGATGTTCTGCACCTGCGAGCGCGAGGGATCCAGATACTCGGGCCGTGTTCCCTTGCCCAGCATGAAGGCGAACCAGTCGGGCGACTCGCGGTTGTAGACCAGCGAGGCATTCCACTGGAACGCGAACGTCCGCTTCGCACCGGCTGCGATCACACACTGGCCGGGACAGTCGCGATCGTCGCCGCACACCTGACCGGCGCGATCCTGGCCCTGACGCTCCGATCGACCGCGCTGTTCGTCGCAGAGCCCGGCCCCGACGATCACGGAATGGCCCGCATAGGTGGGGCTGCCCCGGGCACCGGTCTCGATGAAGGTCCTGTCCACGTCGCCCGAGTAGCCGCCGAACATCACGAAGTTGCCGCAGGTGTTTCCCTCCACGACGCCGCCGCGGAAGTTCATCGCGACCATGTCGGTCGCGTGCAGAGCGCAGAAGCCCGTGTAGCAGTCCTTCGAGCGGGGGAATCCTGCGCCCCAGGCTTCGTTCGCACCGACGACGACACCGAATTCGTTGCCCGTCAGATACGGGTCGTAGAGCGTGTTGTTGAGACTTCCGCCGATCCACAGCGCCGTGCCGATCCCGTTGATCCGCCAGCCGCGGAAGTCCTTGCTCCAGGTGTGGAACGCCACCACGCCGAGGTTGTCGCGATCACCCTGCCCGACCACTTCGAGGCGCACGTCGTCGCTGCCACGGACGACACCTGGACCGAACGCCTGCCAGATGATCGAAAACGGCCGGTTGGTGAGCCGGTCGTCATCGAGCCAGGTGGGCACACACGCGAGATCGTCGTCGCGCCTTGCGTACTCGTGGACGCTGATCCGGCCGCGCCGGTGCAGACCATCCATGATCAGCGGCGAACAGCCTCCCGAATCAGGACTGGGACTGGACTCGCCGCTGAAATAGCAAGCGAGACCCATGTCGGCGAAGACG
>JANOFF010000030.1:0-13618 GCA_031413515.1 bacterium | reverse complement strand
TCCGGGGCCAATGCGACGAAACCCTCGCGCGCCAGGCGATCGCAGACGTCGCGGATCTGCGGGACCAGTCCCCACCACTCCTGGATCACCACGATGCCGACGCCGTGCTTCGACGCAGGCAGCGCCAGGTAGGCGTCGATCTCACGTTCGCCGGCGCCGATCCGGATGTCCTCGCCCTGCCGTGACTCGCTCATCCCTGTCTCCGACGCCGTGTGGGCGCCAAGCCTAACAGAGCGATGCGGCGGTGCGGCTCGATCCACCTTGGGATCAAATTACATCCTGGACTCGGCGTGAGAGAGGTACTCGCGCGGTGAGTCGACGGGATCAGTGGTCAAAACACGGACCTGCGTTTGGTCTCATGGTGCACCCCGCGGAAGACCCCCACCGACGATGACCAGGCCGGCACGACCCACAGGCACACCGAAGCTCGTACCGCACGACGAGGCTTGGCAGGGCTGGAGGATCGCGAGGCTGGTGTCCCGCAACGGAAGTCCGGGCCGCACGCCGAACGCCGATGCGGCGTCGGCGCCGACGTCTGCCAGCGGGTCCGTGAACTGCTCCGTCGGGGGACCGATCGGCAGGAACCCGGGCGGCGGGGTCGGTGCGGCGGCGAACACTTCCGGACCCGCGGCGTCCACGGGCGGCACTCCACCGCCACTACCGCCACCGACGGCCGCACCCGCTGCACCTGCCGCCGTGGCGGCGGCCACACCGGCCACGACGGGCCCGGTTTCGAGGCTGCGCTTCGGTGCGGCGATCGGCTTCTTGGCCGCCACGACCGGCGCCGGTGCGACGGCCTTCGGTGCGGGGGCTGCGACGACGGGCTCGGGCTCGACGATCGGCTCGGGTTCGACCCAGAGTTCGGGTTCGACGAAGGGCGGAGGCTCGACCACGGGCGGAGCCTCGGCGACCGGAGGCAACGGCGCGGGCGTCTCCTCGGCGATCTTCACGGTCGTGGCCGGATCGTCCGGCACGCAGGCCCGGTATCCGCATACGATGAGCAGCGTCATCGCGACGAGCACCACGGCATTCCTCGTCCAGGCCGCGGCCTGGTTCGGGGGCTTCGGATTCGGAGCGGTTGCGGCCATCGGATCTCTCCCTTCTTCATCTGCCTTCAGCTGCCCGACGCACCGACCTTTCCTGCCTCGGATGCGCTGAGTGTCCCAACAGTCTGGGACGGTCGGATCAGAATTTGTACTTCACGTATCCACCGATGACGTTCCGGTTGTAGTTGAATACTTGCACAGTCGAGTCTTCACTCGTGTAGATGTACCGGGTCGAAACGCTGACGTGCTCGGTGATGGGTTTCTCGATGTTGATGCCGAAAAGCAGGATGTTGTCGACCCGCGGAAACGGCGAGAGCGCATACACCAAATTGTTGTCAACGGTCGGTTTCGGATAGCTCGACCCGCTCAGGAATGGTCGATAGCTGTACCCGAAGTTCGTATCGAGATGGAGATCCCACACCAGCAGCGCCTTCAGGCCGACGAGGAAGTCGTAGCTGTTGAAGTCCCAGTCGGCGCCGTGCGCGAAGTAGCGCTGATAGGCGAAGCCGGCGCGCAGATCCACGTCACGCAGCCAGTCCTGGTTGATGCCTGGCACGCGATAGTGGTGCTGGATGAAGGGATTGACCGCATTGCCGTCGCGATTGCGGGCCTGCTGCGAGTTGACACCCGGAGGTGCGCACGGCTCCGGTACGGCGGTGACACAGCTGCTGCCCGGCCCACCCGTCCCGTTCGGAACCTGCGCGATCGGGAACTTGTAGTCGTTCCAGATCCACGCCGTACCGATCTCGGTGTTGCCCGCTGCACCCCAGTTCTTGTACAGCGTGATCGAGCCATCCTGGTTGAACAGGAAGTCCGAGTAGTCGACCCACGCATAACCGATCCCGTAGCGGAAGCGCAGGATGTGCTCGGGATCGAACTCGTAGTCGAGCCACGTGTTGGCCCGCGGAAACTGGATGTCGAACTGCGAGAGTTCGAACTGCGCGTTGCCCGCGTAGGTGCCCGCCACGCCACCCGACCACTGGCTCTTGTGGAAAAGTTCGGCGCCGCCCTCGAGGTACCACATGCCGCGACCGTCGGCCTGATCCGAGATGCCCTGCGGTACGGGGACCGATGAACCGAGCAGCACCACATTGGTGTCGTACTCGAGTCCCGCCAGAATGCTCGCCCAGCTGCGATCCTCGAGACTTCGGCCCGCGAGCAGTTCTTCGGCGCGCTTGCCCCAGGGACCGTCGGGATCGGCGGCCTTCACTCGCAGCAGGGATTCACGCGCGAGTTCGCGTTCGCCGGTGCTCTGCCAGGCGAGCCCTGCATAGAAGGATGCGATCGGTTCGACCTGCCCGGCATCGATCACGCGGGCGCGGTCCAGTGATTCGGCGGCTAGCCGCGGCTCGTTGTCCTGGAGCTGCAGGAGCCCGGTGTACAGCTCGAGCTGGGCGGACGCCTGCTCGGTCGTGTGGCCGCGCGCCAGGGCCAGTGCCTGCCGGGCCGAGCCGAGATCTTCGAGCTGGTACAGCGCGATGCCCCGATAGAGCTGGACGTCGTCGAGATCGGGGTCGAGCCGCGCCGCGTCGTCGAGGGCGGCGAGCGCTCCCGTGTAGTCACGGGCGCGGATCCGGCACTGACCCTCGATCAGCGCCATCGGCGCCGAGTCCTGCGCCCTTCGCAGCGCCGACAGCTCGATCAGCGCTTCGTCGCAGCGTCCCGAGTAGAAGAGCTCGCGGACCCGGCGGTCTGCGTTGGCTACGGAGTTGAGCGGACTCTGGGCGAGTCCGTCGGGCGCGAATGCCACGAGCACGAGCAGAGCGGCCGATACCCGGAGCATCACCCCGGTACGGGTAGTCTGGGAAACCGCTGACATGGTGCTGTCACCGGCTCCGGCGGCGCGCCAGCACGAGGAGTCCCAACCCGACGAGCACCGCCGTGCTCGGCTCGGGAATCACGTATCCAGCGGCCCGGAAGACCACCTTATCCGTAACAGGATTCGCCATCGAATGATCTCCCGTCACGTCGACCCGGAACGTGGCCGACTCGCCCTCTGAAAGAATGAAACCGAGGAAGTAGTAGGTCATTGACAGGGTCGGCGTAAAGCTCGCGGTCGTGAACGGCGTGATCGTATGGCCCGGAACCGGGGTTGGATCATCGACGATGAAGGAGATGTCTGTGACTGAGTAGGTCGGAACCGCCGGAAGCGCGGAGAAGAAGATGAACGAATCCATGCCAACCGCGTCTACCGGCACTGTGGCCAGCGTGATGTCGACGATCATCGTGAAGCCCGTCGAGCCGGGGATCAACCGATCATCGCAGCCGCTTGTCACAGGTTCGTTCGCCAGAATGCAGGTCGTCATATTCAAACCGTACCCGCCCGTGACCGGTGTCATCGGTGCGGGTCGGTCGTTCGCATCGAGCGGTATCACCAGGTCGACTGGCGTGGGGAAGTTCGAGGGCGAGAATCCGGTATCGCTCGTCCCGATCTCCAGGAACTGAACCGGGATTGCTTTCGCCGGCGTGGCGGCGGACACCAGCGCGAAGACCGCAATGAGCGTCTGAACGACTCGCCTGGATCGCTTTTTCATCGTGGACTTCCTCTTCTCTCGTGGCGTGCCTTGGCTGAGCCGTCGGCACTGCGGGCCGGCTCGATCGATCGAACCGCGGGCCCATCCCCTCGGTGCGATCCTCGTTGCCTTCACCCGTTCCGGGTCTGTTCTCGGGTGGATGTGGTTGGCCGGAGCCGCTTGTGTCAGAACGCGGCGTGATTCCGAAGCAATTCCGACGCTCGACACCACCACTGGCAGTCCGTGCGCAGATCACACGCAAAGGTGGCCTTCGATGCGGCGATGGCTGCTCGCGGCGCGAAGTTCGCAACGGACCCGTTCTCGGCGGAGCGAAGACTCAGGCGCGGATCGCCAGCACGCCCCGGAACGAGTCGCCCTCACGGAATCCGCGCAGCCGGGGGAAGTCGGGCCCGGGATCCGCAGGCTCGATGCTCGCGAGTTCCACGCCCCGCACGCGAGCCGCGTCGCGAACCAGTTCGGCGAGGTCGCTCTTCGCGCGCCGATGATTGCGTGAGAGCAGCAGCACACCACCGGGCTCGAGACGGCTCAGTGCGGCTTCGACCAGCGGCGCGAGATCGCTCTCGGTCGACCAGTAGCGACGACCCGCCGCGGCCGCGGTCGGCGGATCGACGACGATGCCGGCGAAGCGCTCGCGCGGCGGCAGTTCGGCCAGGTAGCGACGACCGTCGCTGCGCAGCGACTGGTGGCACGCGGCGTCGACCCCCGCCGATCGATTCAGCGCCAGGTTCTCGTCGAGCCATTCGAGATAGCGCTTCGAGAGATCGACGCTGACGACTTCGCCAGCCCCCGAAGCCAGCAGCGACACGCTGAATGCCCCCGTGTGGGCGAATAGATTCAACCAGCGCCCGCCCGCTTTGGCGAAGCGCGCCAGCCGATGCCGGTTGTCGCGCTGATCGAGGAACAGACCGACGCCCGGACGCACCTGTTCCGGCTCGCCGAGGCCCGGATCGACCCAGTACGAAAGACCGCCCTCGTGGACCACCAGGCGGCCGCGCGCGTCCAGCACATCACCGCCGTCGGGCGGGATCGGCGGCCGCCACCAGCGCACGCACTCGTGACGCCCCGGGCTCTCGCCGCGCAGATGCAGCACTTCGATCAGCCCGAGCGGCGCTTCGCCGAGACCGCTCCAGGGATCGAGCAGCGCCCGGGCGACGCGGTCCGAGAGCGCGAGGGCGGCGCCCTCGCTCGTCACGATCATGCGCAGGATCGGACCGAGCCGATCGACCGCGATGCCGGGCAGACCATCGGCCTCGCCATGGATCAGCCGGATCGTGTCGGTGTACGGCGCGTCGTTTCGCCGCGCACGCGCCGCGCCGCGTTCCAGCATCGGGGCACGGCGGGACAGCGCACGCGCCACCCGGACTTCGACCGGACCGGCGAAGGCACCCGGGGCCGAGTCGGCGCGCGACCAGATCCGGGCGCTGACGCGTCCGGGTCCCTCGATCAGCGCGACGCCGATCGACGCGTTCGTGGGCGAGACGGCTTCGATGAAACTGCCGGGGCGCCAGCGATCCAGCGATCCGGTCTCGGCGTCCGGCAGGAACCAGGGGTGCCCACCTCCGACGATGCGAGCCGTCGCGGCCGAGACGGGCCAGCGATCGGGCGTCGCTTCGGAGGTCGTGTCGGATGAAGAGTCCGAGGACCCGGCGCTGCGGCGAGCCGCGACCACCCCGTCCGGCGAGATCGGAGACGCGCGGAACACCGGCTCTTCGGGCCACCACGCGTCCGAGTCGCGCCGCGTCTCGACCTCGCCGTCCCTCGACGCTTCGAGGCGAAGCCCTCCGCCGACCAGCACGCCGCCACGGCGCAGATCGCCGAGCACCGGCATGCCGGAACCCGCGAGCGCGCGAAGCACGCGCGCGGGAATCAGCGCATCGCCCTCGATCCGCAGCTCGGCCACTTCCCCTCGCACCGACTCGACCGTGTAGGCGAGCCAGGCATCGCCCTTGATGGGCAGGCGCCCGCGGCGCCAGGCGGGACGCGGAACCAGCGCATAGAAGAGGTCGTGGGCACGCTCGGGCTCCCCTTCGGCGGCGTTCGAATGCAGCTGCACGAGGGCACCGGCCGGGATCGCGCCCGCCCCTTCGTGCCACGCAGCCGTGTCGACCGTCGCGCGCTCGAACCGCGCGCGAGGCCCCGGGCGATCGGCGCCTCGCGAGATCCGCAGGCGAAGCTCGCGCCACGAAAGAGGCGTCCCCGGTGCACGAAAAAGCAGCTGCTCCATGGCGCGGAGCTTACCGGCGACTGGCACGAGCGCTCGGTTCGGGTCGGAAATCCGCGGATCCGGCCCGGAGCGTCGCGGTCTTCAGTCGGCCGGAATGCGGCAGATCAGCGGCTCGGCGCCGCAGACACCGAGGCGGCGATGCCGGCGGACCGCCTCGAGCAGGGTCGCGGGCAGCTCCGCGCGATCGATCCGCGCAAGCGCCTGATCGCGATCGGCGCGCGTCGGTCGCTCGCTGGCGAGCGCGCCATCCTCCGTGCCCGTCAGCACGATCACGGGAATGCGCTGCGCCAGCTGGCACAGGCGATCGATGCTAGTCGGGTGGCCGGCTGCGTCCGCGAGATCGACGAGCAACGCGTCGTAACCGACCCCCAGCGACTGCTCGGCCTGCTGCAGATCGCTCGCGCAGTCGACATCGAAGTGGCCGCGTGCGGCGCGCTCGAGTGCTTCGCAGAGCAACCCGAGGCAGTTGGAGCGCGGATCCACGAGCAGCACGCGCACGGCGTTCTCGTCGGCTCGCACGTCGGGTGAGTGACCCGGCGCCGAAGGAAACTCCGTCCATGTGCTCATGACGCTCGAAACCCACCTTCGAATCCGGCCGCGCGTTCTGGCGCGAGCCTGGTCTGGGGTCGGAAAGACTCATCGACGACTTGATGCCGACGTGAGGGACCTCACACGTTCTGCCTGGGATCTGCCATTCACCGATCACCGACTGCGATAGAGTGCGGCGCCGAGAGAACCCAACCGAATGCTTCCCGACCCCCAACCGCATCCTCTCCGACCCGGCCAACGAGCCGGCCTGATCGGAACCCGCGCCGCGATCGCGGCGCTCGCGCCGATCCAGCGCTGGCGTCGTGCCCGGGCAGGCCACGCTCGGATGGAAATCTGCCGCTACGGGACGCGGCGGGGCGAGACGCTCGAGATCCTGCATCCCGACCCGCGGACTCCTGCCCGCCCGGCCGTCGTCTACGTGCATGGCGGCGGCTGGATCTTCGGACGCAAGGATTTCTACAGCGCCGACCTCGCGTTCCTGACCGAGCGGGGCCACACGGTCTACAACCTCGAATATCCGCTCGCGCCCGAGCATCCTTTCCCGATTCCGCTGCTCTCGCTGGTGGCGGCTCTCGCATGGATCCGCCGCCGGGACCCCGAAGTCGGCCCTCTCCACCTGATGGGCGACTCGGCGGGGGGCAATCTCGCGCTGATGCTCGGTATGATCTGCGCCGACCCGAAGCGCTTCTCGCACCTCGATCCCGCCCTCGAGTGCTGCGCGCTGCCCTCCGTGCGAAGCGTGGTCTCGCTGTACGGCGTGCTCGATCGGCTGAGCTGGCTCGAACACGGCTTCCCCGGCGCGCGTCTGATGCTGCATTGCTATGGCGGTCCGGCCGCGTTCGAAGCCGTCGTAGGGCCCGAACTCTGCCTCACGCCGATGGACGTCGAGTTCACGGCGCGGCCGCCCTGCCTGCTCGCCATCGGGACCGCTGATCCGCTGGCGGATTCCTCGCGCATCGCGCACGCGCGGCTGCGCGAGAACCCGGAGCGGGTCGAACTGATCGAGTACCCGGGCGAGCGACACGGCTTCTTCAACACATCGTGGCGACCGGCCTCGCGAAAGCTCCGCACCGATGTGGTGCGTTTCCTGGACGCGGTCTGAAGCCACGTCGTGACGCGTGCGCTTCTCATCCCCCCCGCCCTGCCCGAGGCCATCCTGGCCGTCGCGCGGCGCCTCGAAACCGACCGGCATACCGCCCATGTCACCGGCGAGTGTCTCGCCGATCTGCTCTGCGGGCGGCCGCGTCGTCACTACACACTCTGCACGACGGCGAGCCCTCGGGACCTCGCCACGCTGTTCCCCCGCGCCGTGCCGACCCGCGCCGCAGGCGTCGTCTGGCAGCTGCCGACGGCCGCCGGGCCCGTCGACCTGCTGCCGCTCCTCGACGGGCGGTCGATCGAGGACACACTCTCGCAGCGAGGCCTGACGATCCTTGCGATGGCCTGGCGTCCGGTCCGCGACGCTTGGCTCGATCCGCAGGGCGGGCGCGCCGATCTCGCAGCGGGCCGTCTGCGGACGGTCGGACTGCCCGAGCAGGCACTCGAACGCGCCCCGCTGTTGGCCCTGCAGATCGCGCGCTTCGTCGCACTGCACGGCGACGTCCCCGAAGCGGCGCTCGAAGCGGCGCTCGGCAAGCTGGACGCGGCGAGCCTCGAGCGCAGTCCGGCGGTGATGCGCGGGCGCCTGTTGCGCACTCTGATCTCCGCGCCGCACGCCGGCGAAGCCGTCGCCCTGCTCGCCCGGACCCGACTCGACGCCGCCCTCGGTGTGCGATCGAAGTCGGATACGCCCTCGCTGCTCGAGCGGGCGCCGGAGGATCCTGCGATCCGCTTCGCGATCTGGTTGCGCGGATCGAAGCCCGGCCGCTTCTTCCGCAAGCACCGGATCGAGCGCGAGCTCGCCGACGACGTGATCGAGTTGCTCGCCGCACATCCCCTCGAGCGCAACTTCTCGCCGCGACGGCGCGCCTCCCTCGAGCGGCTCGAGCGCATCCCCGCAGCGCAGCGCAGCGCGCTGTTCTGGCTGCGTGCGCAGGAGCTCGAGGGCGCACCGGAGGATGCCGTGAGCGCGCTGGCGCGCCGCGATTTCGATGCGCTGCTCGACGCCTTCACGCAGCATCTCGAAGCCGAATCCGAGCGGCGCCGGGCGTCCCCCCTCGCACTCGATGGACAGGGCGTGATGGACACACTGGGGATCGACCCGGGGCCGAGGGTGGGCGAGGCTCTGGCCTTTCTGCGCGCCCGAGTGGCCGCGTCCCCGGACACGAACGAAGCCGCCACGCTCCGCGCACTGCTGCGCGAGTGGGCGCGGCAGGATCCGCGAGGCCAGAGCGAGCAACAGGACGAGCCGGTCGGCTGAGGACCGGGCACGGGGCAGCGACGTTCGATGCAACAGCTCTTCAATGCCGTGCAGTCGGCGTGCTCGAAGGCCACCTGGTCCCGGGGTGTCGAACTCGTGCGGTCCGACGCCGTGTCGGGCGAGCGGTCGAGTGGCAGCGAGATCATCCTGCGCGTCGCCACACGCCAGGCCCTGATAGCCCCGCTCGTCACGCTGTATCCCGAGGACGAGGAGTGGGAGTGCACGTGCCGCGGACAGGAGGATCCGTGTGAGCACGTGGCGGCAGCGGTGATCGCGCTGCGTCAGGCCCGCAAGGCGGGCCTCGATCTCCCGCGTCCGGCCGCGGCGGCCGGGCGCATCCGTTATGCGTTCACAGCGACAGGCGCGCGCTCGATCGCGTTCGAACGCGAAGTCGTCGGCCCCGACGGCGCCATCGAGCCCCTCGTCCACAGTTTGAAGACGCTGGCCGCGGGTCGCGTCGCCGGACCGCGGATCGCCGCGACCGCGCTGGACATGACGCTCGAGCGCGCGCTGCCCGGCGAGCGCGGCGGCGTGCTGCCCGCCGCGGTGCTGGCGCGAGTTGTCGACGTGCTGGCGGACTGCGAAGACGTCACGTTCGAGGGTCGCCCGGTCCACGTCAGCGCCGACCGCCTGCTGCCGAGCGTGCGGGTCGTCGACGCGCCGGGCGGTGTGCGGGTGTACATGGACGCCGATCGCAGCGTGACGCGAGCCTTCGAGAACGGGCTCGCGCTCTGCGGCGACACGCTGCGGGCGATCGGCGATCCCCGGCTGAGCGGCCGGGAACGCGAGGATCTGCATCGCGGGCGATTCTTCGCCGATGCCGACCTCGCGGAGCTCGTGACGGAACTGCTCCCTACGCTCGAAGATCGCGTACGCGTCGAGCGCATCACCGAGCGCCTGCCCACCACGACCCGCAGCGAGAAGCCGCGCGTCCTCCTGGGCGTCGAGCGGGACGGCGATCAGTTGAGTCTCCTGCCGACGCTGGTCTACGGCTCACCGCCGTGTGCGCGCATCGACGCCGGTCGTCTCGTGCATCTGCGCGGGGCGATCCCGCTGCGTGACGAACCGGCCGAGCGGGCTGCGTTGTCCCAGCTCGAATCAGCTCTCGGCCTGGTCGTGGGCCGTCGCGTGAATCTCTCGGGCCAGGACGCGATCGAGATGGCCGGGCGTCTGCGCAGCTGGCGGGGTGAGGTCGCTGGCGACGCGCTCGCCCAGTTCGCCCCGCTCGGCCAGCTCGAGCCGCACCTGTCGATCGAGGGCGACGGCTTCGACCTGTCGTTCAGACTCGAGCAGGAGTCCGGAGGCCAGGCCAGGGCCGGAAGCCGGGGCCGGGTCAGCGCCAGCGCCGTGGTGGCCGCCTGGCGGGCCGGCAGCGACTGGGTGTCGACCGGCTCGCAGGGCTTCGCGCGCCTGCCCGCCGACTGGCTCGCGCGCTTCGGCGACCGGGTCGCGGACCTGCTGGCCGCGCGCGCCGAAGACGGCAGCCTGCCGACGTGTGCGCTGCCGGATCTCGGTCGGCTGTGCGAGGACCTCGAAGCACCGCCTCCCCCCGGCCTCGAGCGACTGCGGCCCCTGCTGCACGACTTCGTGGGAATCCCGCGTGTCGCGCTGCCCGCCGATCTGCGCGGTGAACTCCGCAGCTATCAACGCGCCGGAGTCGATTGGCTGCAATTTCTGCGCGAGGCGCGCCTCGGTGCCCTGCTCGCCGATGACATGGGGCTCGGCAAGACCCTCCAGGCGATCTGCGTTCTCACGCCGCGCTCGCTCGTGGTGGCGCCGACGAGTCTGCTCCACAACTGGGCCGAAGAACTCGAGCGTTTCAGACCGGGGCTGCGCGTACAGATCTTCCATGGACCGCGCCGACAGCTCGAACCGGACATCGATGTCGTCCTCACCAGCTACGCGATCCTGCGCATCGACAACGCGTTGCTCGGCGCCGAGCGCTGGTCGACGCTCGTGCTCGACGAGGCGCAGAACATCAAGAACGCCGAGAGCCAGTCCGCCCAGGCCGCATTCGCGCTTCCGGCGGACTTCCGCATCGCGCTCACGGGCACGCCGGTCGAGAATCGGCTCGAAGAGCTGTGGAGCCAGCTCCACTTCTTGAATCCAGGGCTGCTCGGCGGGCGCTCCGATTTCGAACAGCGCTACGCACGGCCGATCGGCGAGGCCGACGCCGGCGCGGCCGAGCGGCTGCGTGAGCGCATCCGCCCCTTCGTGCTGCGACGCCTGAAGCGCGACGTGGCCCCCGAGCTGCCGCCGCGCACCGACGTCGTCCTGCACTGCGAACTCGACGAGTCGGAGCGCGCGGTCTATGACGCCGTCCGGGCCGCCGGTGTCGCAGCGGCGGTCGCGCAGCTGCGGGCCGGCGGCGGCGTGATGGCGGCCCTCGAAGTGCTGCTGCGTCTGCGCCAGGCAGCCTGTCATCCCTCCCTCGTCCCCGGACAGCACGCGGACCAATCGACCAAGCTCGCGCTGCTCGCCGAACGGATCGAACAGGCTGCCGCCGACGGCCACCGCGCGCTGGTGTTCTCGCAGTGGACCGCCCTGCTCGACCTGGTCGAGCCGGTACTGCGGGGGATTTCGATCGAGTTCGAACGCCTCGACGGTTCCACCCGCGATCGCGCCGGCGTGGTGCGGCGCTTCAGCGACGAGAACGGCCCGCCCGTGATGCTCGTGTCGCTCAAGGCCGGCGGCACCGGCCTCAACCTGACGGCGGCGGATCATGTCTTTCTGCTGGATCCGTGGTGGAACCCGGCCGTCGAGGATCAGGCCGCGGATCGCGCCCACCGGATCGGGCAGACGAGGCCGGTCGTGATCCACCGGCTCGTGGCCCGAAACACCGTCGAAGAGGGCATCCTCGCCCTGCACGCGCGCAAGCGCGCTCTCTCGGAGGCGGCGCTCGGCGCGGAGGGGACGGGCGAGGGGCTGACCCGGGAGGACCTGCTGGCGCTGCTCGATCAGTAGGCGTCCGGTCGGGACAGCGAGATTTCGGAGCGGTCCGCAGTCTCGTAGCCGCCCTTCGATGACCCGTGGATTCCCTTCTCCGAACCCTCGGGGAACGGCTCAAGTGACCGGCCTCACAGCCGATGAAGGATCAGTGCTGAGTGGAATACGACTCGTGTCACGACTCGATCGAACCCATCGCCTGGGCACCGCCACCGCGCCGATCCCGGCGCGCGTGACCTCCCGATGGGTCGGCGGCCTCGCCCTGATCGGGCTGATCGCACTGTCCGCGGGCCCGGTCGCCGCCGATTCGCCGACGACGCCTGTCGTCAACGAGCCGACGCCGCGGGTCGAGGGCGCCTTCGGAGCGGGCAGCGCGGCGAGGACCGAGGGAAACAGCAGCGGCCAGCGACCCACCACCGGGGCAGCCAGGCAACCGCTGACACGGGCCGTCGTCCGGGCCCGCATCGCGGCCATCGACCCGGAGCATTGGCTGTCGCGCTACGGCAAGACCGCGCATCGGGAATCCGCGCAGGACTGAAACGGTTCGCCGCGCAGTCTTGATCGGTTCCCGCAAGCGCCTAGCTTCGCGAGGTTCGCGCAGCCTTTCGCGCCTCCGACTCGGGCATCGGACCCGCTCGGGTCGCCGGGTTCTGGCGTCGTGACATCACTCGGGGAACGGGTCAGTGCCCAGACGCAAGGAAAAGGAACAGAAGGATCCCTACGCGCTGCTCGGGGTCGCCCGCGATGCCGACGCCGAGACGATCAAGAAGGCGTATCGCAAGCTCGCGCAGAAATATCATCCCGATCGCAATCCGGGTGACGCTGCCGCCGAGGAGCGATTCAAGCAGATCTCCGGCGCACACACGGTGCTGTCCGATCCAGACCGACGCAAGAACTACGACGAGTTCGGCGAGATCGCGCTCGACCCGAACTTCGACGCCGAGCGAGCCCGCGCCGCGTCACGGGCGTTCGGCGGTCAGCCACGCTCGGCGGGCGGGTTCGAGGACCTCGGGGGTTTCGGCAGCGTCTTCGAGGATCTGTTCGGTGGCGGCGGCGGTCGGCGGCGCGGGCCGTTTCCGCAGGCGGGACATGATCTCGAGACGGCACTGACTCTGGATTTCGCCGATGCCGTGCTCGGCTCGGAGCAGCGGATCGAACTCCAGCGCCCCGATCCGAGCGGGTCCGCCGAGCGGCAGACGCTCACGATCCGCGTTCCGCCCGGTGTCGAGGACGGCGCCCGCATCCGACTCGCGGGCAAGGGCGGTCCCGGCGCGAACGGCGGACCGCCGGGCGACCTCTACGCGAAGATCCACGTCCGCGCGCACCGCTTCTTCACGCGCGACGGCGACGATCTTGCCGTCGAGATCCCGGTGTCGATCGCCGAGGCGATCCGCGGAGCCGCCGTGGAGATCCCCACCCTCGACGGGCGCGTGACGCTGCGGATCCCGCCCGGAACCGACGGGGGCAGCCGACTGCGCTTGCGCGGCAAGGGGGTGCCGGCCCATGCGGGTCGGGCCGCCGGAAACCTCTACGTGACGATCCGGATCCGCGTGCCCAAGAAACTGACGGAAGCCCAGTCGAAGCTCGTCGAGGAACTGTTCGACGAGGACGCCTCGAGCTGGCGGGCCGAACTGTTCGATTGATCGGTCGTGCCCCGACGCGTGGACCTACATCCGCGGATCAGTCGTCCCGATCGTCGTCGTCGTCATCGGAGCCGACGGGGAACCCGTAGCCCGCCATGTCGTCTTCGGTGGCCACCACGGCACCGGTGCTCTCGGGTCGCTCGGGAGCCACGCCCGACTGCTTGCGGGTACGGAGCTCTTCGCGCTTCATGGCGGCCTTCTCGGCTTTCTTGACTTCGCGAAGGCGCTTCAGGACGCCGGTCTTGCTTCTCTTGCCCATCCAGACCTCCTCGACCCGTGGCCGCGCCACCTGAGCGGGCCGCAGCCTACCACACACG
>JANOFF010000029.1:0-10248 GCA_031413515.1 bacterium | reverse complement strand
GCGTCGAAGCACGGCGTCGGCATCGTGGTGATCCAGGAGTGGTGGGGACTGGTCCCGCAGATCCGCGACGTCTGCGATCGCCTGGCGCGCGAGGGTTTCGTCGCATTGGCCCCGGACCTGTACCACGGCGAGCGCGCGAGCGATCCCGATGCGGCAGCGCGATTGATGATGCATCTCGACATCGCCCGGGCGGGCGAGGATCTGGCCCTGGCGGTCACGCATCTGCGCAACCACCACGCGGTGGACGGTGCCCGGGTCGGCTGCATCGGCTTCTGCATGGGCGGGCAGCTCGCGCTCGCCGCCGCCTGCGAAAATGCAGCGATCGGCGCGGTGGTCGATTGCTACGGGATCCATCCCGAGGTGCATCCCGACTGGCGGGCGTTGCGGGCCGCGGTGTTCGGGATCTTCGCCGAGAACGACGACTTCGTTCCGCCGCAGGTCATGCAGCGCCTCGAGGCCGAGCTCCGGGACGCTCGCGTCCGCGCCCACATGAAGGTCTACGTCGGCGTGAAGCACGCCTTCATGAACGACTCGCGACCGGACGTCTACGACGCACCGGCCGCCGCCGATGCCTGGAACGACCTGCTCGCGTTCTTCCGGGCAGAGCTGCGCTGAGCGCCTCGGGCGCGCGGCGTGTGCGGCCTCGAGTCAGTCGGACTGCGGGGCGCCCGCGAGCGTGGCGGAGCGCTCGAGGTTCGCGCGTTCGCTGAGCGCCTGGGCGCTCGCGGTGCGTCCGCGGCTCTGTTCGAACGCGGCGAAGTGGTCGAGCAATTCGAGCGTGCTCGCGCGTGTTTCGGCATCGGACTCGTCGAACACCGCGAGTGCGCGCGAGAAGTCGGCCTCGGCCAGGTCGAACCGACCGAGGCGCGCCTCCGCGGTGGCGAGCGTGTCGAGGACGGCGATCAGCGGCGTGCCGCCGACCTCGAGCGTGTCGAGCAGCGCGACCGCCGCCTGCGCGTGTCGGAGCGCGTCTTCGTTGCGAGCGTGCCCGAGATAGAACCAGGCGATCCGCCCTTCGGTCTTCGCGACTTCGAGCGAGCCGGGGGCCAGCTTCTGCTGGATCGCGAGCGCGGCGAGATAGTCGCGTTCGGCGGCCGCGCTGTCGCCGGTCGCATCTTTCAGGCGTGCGACGTCGATCATCGCCAATGAAGCCGGCAGCGACTCGGGGCCGGCCGAGCTCTGCACGCCGAGCAGTACCGCGACGAGCAGCCTCTTCGCGTCGTCGAAGCGACGGGTCGACAGGTACAGATTGCCGAGCAGGGACTCGATCTCGAGCCGCGTCGCGACCTGTGACGGATCGTCGACACCGTAGAGGGTCAGGCTCGTCTCGTACAGTTCGATCGCGCCGTCCGGATCTCCCCGACCGATGCGATAGGCGGCCTGCCGGGCCATCACCGGTGCGGCCGCGCCGAACTCGGCCAGTCGACCGCTCTCGGCGCTGCGGACCACCTGCTCGATCAGACGATCGGCATCCGCCCAGTCGTCGGTCGCCTGACGGGCGGCCGCAACGCGGATCAGATTTCCGAGCGCGGTACGGACGCGGGCATCCCGGATCGGGAAGGCGCCCGTCTCGGCGAGGGCAGCCAGGTAGCTCTGCTCAGCCGCCGCATAGTCGCGCACGCGCATCGCTTCGCGGCCCTCCGCCGAGTGGAGGACCCAGGCTCGCGAATCGGGTGAGGTGGCGACGTGGCTTTGCGGTCCGGTCGTGCCCTGGTCATCCACCGCCTGCACGACGTCGGGGTCAGGGTAGTTGAGCGTCGCGCAGCCGAGTCCCCATGATGCGACGAGGACGGCGGCGAGTGCCGCTGTACCTGCGCGTCTGGGATCCGATCGCATGAAGAACTCCGATCAAGGGTGGTGGTTCGCCGCCCGCTTCGTATCGGATGGCGATCTCCGGCGCTCAAGCAAAAGCCTGCCGGAGCGCCCTGGCCGCCTGCTCGACCGCGCGACGGCCGCGATCGATCACATTCGCCATCGAGAAGAACCCGTGGAACACGCCGTCGTAGCGCGTCAGCTGAGTGCGTACACCCGCAGCGATGAGCCGCTCGGCAAAGGCCTCGCCCTCGTCGCGCAGCGGGTCGAATTCGGCGGTGATGACTGTGGCCGGCGGCAGTCCCTCGAGCGACTTCGCGCGAAGAGGCGAGGCCAGTGGATTCCGACCCTGGCTGGCGTCCGTCAGATAGTGGCCCCAGAACCACTGCATCATGTCGCGGGTCAGCATGTAGCCCTCGGCGTTCT
Source organism: bacterium (assembly GCA_031413515.1). GTDB lineage: Bacteria > Myxococcota_A > UBA9160 > UBA9160 > UBA4427 > TMED88. The sequence goes on along the minus strand of JANOFF010000029.1, from coordinate 8,010 downwards.
CGCCGTAGGAGCGCGTCTCGAACGAGTGGTCGGTCACCGGATACACGAGCAGTTGATGTCGCAGGTTCGGACCGCCGCGATCACGGGCCATCAGGGCGACGACCGCGGCGAGATTCCCGCCCGCACTGTCGCCGCCGACCGCGATGCGCGTCGGATCGGCACCGATCTCCGCGCCGTGCTCGGCGAGCCATCGCGTCGCCGCATAGCAATCGTCGGGGGCGGCGGGGAAGCGGTGCTCGGGCGCCAGTCGATAGTCGACGGACACGACCAGGCAGCCGCTCTCGACACACAGTTCGCGACACACGCCGTCGTGGCTGGCTAGGCCGCCGATCACGAAGCCGCCGCCGTGGAACCAGGCGAGCACCGGAAACGGCGCGCGGCCCTCGGGCGTATAGATGCGGATCGGAATCTCGCCGGCGGTTCCCGGCAGTTTGCGATCGCGGACGGCGGCCACCGCCACCGGCTCGGACGGCGGCAGCATGTTGTCGTACATCAGGCGCATCGCGGCGGGCTCGAGGGTCTTCGTGTCGATCGGCGGCGCCGCATTCATCGCATCGAGGATCGCCTTGGCCTGCGGGTCGAGAGGCATCGCTGCTCCTGATCGGTGGCGCCGTCGAGGGGCCTGTTCCGGGTCGCGGATTCTACCGACCGCGTGCCCTCGAAGAAAGCCGCTGTGTCAGGCTTTGCAGGATCTTCGAACACACTGCGTCTCACCTCGTCGGGTGATGCGATGGATCGCGGCATGACGGGAACACGCCGAGCTGTGACACGACGGCTTGCGTGGCTTCGCGACGGTCGAGTCGACCGCGCGCCCTCGTGTGCGTTCGAACTCAGGCGGGAACGGATCGACCGTCCGGCTCGCTGCGAGCCGTCGCAGCCGGCGCCGGGAACTTGCCCGGCGAATGTCGCGCGAGCAGGAATCCGACCGGAATCATCAACACGAACAACACGGCGATCCCCGAGTAGGCGTCCGCGAACGCCTCCTGAAGAGCCTGGCGTTCGAGCATCTGGCCGAGCAGCGCCGTGGCGGTCGCCTGTGCCTGCTCGGTCGCCATGCCGTGTGCGGCGAAGCCCCGGCTGAGCTGGTCGAACGCCTGACTCGACGCGTGCGAGAGCGGGCTCAGCTGTTCGGCGAGCGCGGTGCGGTGGATGTCGACCCGGTGGGACAGGATCGAGGTCAGGGCCGCGATGCCCATGCTGCCCCCGAGCTGACGGAACAGGTTGTAGAGGCCCGCTCCCTTCGAGATCTCTGCGAGGGGCAGGGCGCGCAGGGTTGCGGTCGAGAGCGGGACGAACATCATCCCCATCCCGAGGCCGCGCAGGATCTGTGGAGCCAGGATCTGATCCCAGCCGGTTTCGAGCGTCCAGCGGCTCATTCCGACGAGCGCGAAGGTCACGATCACCATGCCGGTCACGAACAGGTGGCGCGGACCGAGACGCCAGACGAGCGCACCCATCGCCGACATCATGACGGCGGTCGCGATGCTCGACGGCAGCATGGCGAGCCCCGAGTCCCAGGCCGACCAACCAAGCAGGGTCTGCGAGTAGAGCGGAAACAGGAATGTGCTGCCGTACAGCGTGAGGCCGAGCAGCACGCCGAGGACACATCCGATCGCGAGCGACCGATGGCGCAGGACGCGCAGGTCGACGATCGGTGTCGCGGTGGTCAACTCGCGCCAGACCAGACCGACGAGGCCGACGAGCGCCGCCACGGCGAGCACCCGGATCTCGAGGCTCGCGAACCAGTCGGCGCGATTGCCCCGCTCGAGCAGCGTCTGCAGCGATCCGATCCCGACCACCAGCAACACGATGCCGGGCCAGTCGACCGCGATGCCCTTGCGTGCCCGGGCGTGGGGCGGGTCCTTCAGCCGGGCGGCGCACATCGCGGCGGCAGCCAGGCCGAGGGGCGCGTTGACGAGGAAGATCCAGTGCCACGACCAGGTGTCGGTCAGCCAGCCACCGAGGGTCGGGCCAAGGCTCGGTCCGATCATCGCGCCGACGCCGAAGATCGCCTGCCCCATGCCCTGACGCGACGGCGGAAACGTCTCGACCAGGATCGTCTGCGAGGTCGCGAGCAGGGCGCCGCCGCCGAGTCCCTGGACGATCCGCCACAGGATCAGCATCTCGATGCGGGTCGAGGTCCCGCACAGCACCGAGGCCGCGGTGAAGATCAGGATCGAGGTGACGAAGTAGCGTTTGCGGCCGAAGCGTCCCGCGAACCAACTCGTCATCGGGATGATGATGACGTTGGAGACGATGTAGCCGGTGATCACCCAGTCGGCTTCGTCGAGACTGGCGCCGAGGTTTCCCATCATGCTCGGCAGCGCGACGTTGACGATGCTCGTGTCGATGATCTCGAGCAGCACCGCGAGCATCACGGACACGACGATCAGGATCTGACCGAGGTCCAGGCCAGGGGCCGCCGCTTCGTTCAGCGAGCCTTCGTCCGACTCACTCGACGACAACGCTGACCTCGGCGGACAGCCCCGCGGCGAGCCTCCCGCCGAGTGGGTCGGCCATCGGTCCATCGCAACCGTCGAGTTCGATCTTCACCGGGATCCGCTGGACCACCTTCGTGAAATTCCCGGCTGCGGGTTCGGGCCGGATCAGCGCGTACTCGGCGCCGGTTGCGGGCGAGAAGGACGCGACCCGACCCCGGCACACCGCATCGGGGAAGGCATCGATCCGGATCTCGGCCGGCGCCCCGACCCGCATGCGGGCGATCTGGGTCTCTTTGAAGTTCGCCATCACCCACACGTCGCGGTCGGAGACCAGCATGAGCAGGGGTTGGGACGGATTCACGACCGCGCCGGGTTCGACGTTCGTGCGACCGACGATGCCGTCGAAGGGCGCGAGGATCTCTGTGTGCTCGAGTTCGAGTGCCGCTTCGTTCAGGCTGGCCGTGGCCTCGCGAACCGGCGCCTGATTGCCCAGCACGACCCGCTCGGCCTTGGCCCGGAGCACCAGTGCGTTGGCGCGCGCTTCGGCCACGTCCCTCGTCATCTGCGCATTGTCGAGATCGCGCTGGCTAGCCGCGCCCTGGCTGCGCAGTTGGCTCACGCGCTCGAGCTCTTGATCGCCGTTCTGCCGCTCCACCGCCGCGGCCCGCCCGTCGGCATCCGCGGCCGCCGACGCCGCCTCGGCCTCGACCAGTCGATTCCGCGCCGCGTCGAGCCGTGCGCTGGCCGCTTCGAGTTCCAGCGCATACTCGCTCGAATCGAGTCGGACGAGAACCTGTCCCGCGCGCACCGGGTCATGCTCGCTGACCAGCACTTCGCGGACCCGCCCGGAGACCTGCGACGACACCATCACCAGTGTCGCCTCGACGAATGCATCGTCGGTATGCACGCGACTGCCGCTCCGCTGCAGCCACGCCAGCGCAGCGCCTGCCAGCAGCACGAGGACGGCCACGATCCCCAGAGCGGTGCGTCCACGGAAGCGAGTCTGGACCTTCGGCGCTGCGCTCATGAGTCCTGTTCTCTCGAATCGGCCCGAGCCTCGTCCGGACGCCTCAGTCCACCGAGGAAGATCGCGGTGAAGGTCGCAGCGACCTGCTCGGGCCGATGCGGGTAGCGGGATTGCTGGTCGTAGATCCGACACACGACGATGTGGTCGAACACCATGCCGAGGAAGGCGCGCGCCGCGAGCACCGGATCGATCGGCCTGAAGACTCCCGATTCGATGCGTCGCGTCACATAGCCGGTGAGGTACTCGCGCACCTGCCGGACGCGCGACGCGAAGAACGGGCCCGCCATCGCGTGACCTTCGAGCGCCGAATACATCAGGATCCGCAGGAAGTGCGGATCCCCGTCGATGCGACGGAAGATCTCGCTCGCCAGCTCCTCGAAGAACGCCACCTCGTTGCCCGCGACGTCGAACGGCGCCATGTGGGCGGCGAGTTCGATCGGCGTCATATTCGCGTCGATGATCGCGTCGTAGAGCGACTGCTTGCTCGGGTAGTAGCGATACAGCGCGGCTTCGGTGATGCCGACCCGCTGGGCCAGTTCGCGGGTGGTCGTGCCCGAGTAGCCCCGCTCGGCGAAGCACGCGATCGCGGCCTCGAGGATCTGCCGGCGCCGCGCCTCGCCATCGGGACGAGCGCCGTCCGGCGTGGCTCTCGTCGGGCGGGACGGGGCGTCGGTGGACGGGGGGTGGGTCGGCATGGCCGGCAGGTTAGTGAACACTCACCTCGCACCGCGAGTCGGCGCCCGAAAAGCTCGAAGGTCCCTTGGAGCGACCTCCTCGTCGGTTCGATCGCGAACCGACCGTGGTCCTTCGAGAGCTTGCCCGCACGGGGAATCCGCTGTGGATCCGGCGGTTTCGAGGTGCCGTCGCGCGCCCGGTCCCGGTTCCGGGCGAAACCGCGCGTTGGCTAGGCTCGCCGCCACCCGCTGCCCTCATCTTTCCCGAGTACGGAGCCAACGAAGGAGGACGCGCGATGCGAACCCGCGGCGCGTGGACGACCGGGCTGCTGATGCTCTTTGCGACTTCGTCCGGCGCGCAGGCACCGACGCCGGCCGAGATCGTCGAGCGTCATCTGCAGGCCGATCTCGAACTTTCGCTGGCCGAGTACCGGCATCTCCACGCCCATCCCGAACTCTCGCTCGAGGAGCACGCGACCGCCGAGCGCGTCGCGCAGGCCCTCGAGGCGGCCGGCTACGCGGTCACGCGCGGTGTCGGCGGCACGGGAGTGGTCGGTGTTCTCGCGAATGGCGACGGGCCCATCGTGCTGATCCGGGCCGACATGGATGCGCTGCCGGTTCGCGAGACGACAGGCCTCGCGTATGCGAGCCAGGTGGCTGTGACCGGTCCCGATGGACGCGACACCGGAGTGATGCACGCCTGCGGGCACGACGTGCACACCACCAGCTTGATTTCGGTGGCCCGGTTGATGGCGCGGTCGCGGGCGTTCTGGTCGGGGACGCTGGTGGTGATCGGGCAGCCCGCCGAGGAGACCGGGCAGGGCGCGCTGGCGATGATCGACGATCGCCTGTTCGAGCGGGCGCCGAAGCCCGACACGGTGCTCGCGCTGCACGTCGAGTCGGATCTGCCCGCCGGACAAGTCGGCCTGACGCCAGGCTTCGCGTTCGCGAACGTCGATTCCGTCGATCTGGTCTTCCACGGTCGCAGCGGGCACGGGGCACGGCCGCATCAGGCCGTCGATCCGATCGTCGCGGGTTCCTACTTCGTGGTCGCGCTGCAGACGCTGGTGAGTCGGCGGATCGATCCGGTCGACTCCGCGGTCGTCACCGTCGGCACCTTCCACGCGGGCAGTCGCCGCAACCAGATTCCCGATGAAGCGCGTCTCGAGTTGACGGTGCGCTCGTTCACCGATCCTGTCCGGCAGCAACTGCTCGACGGCATCGGCCAGATCGCGCGCGACACCTGTCAGACGTTTCGCTGTGTGTCGCCGCCGGACGTCGTGACCCGCGAAGCCTTCACGCCGGCTCTCTACAACGACCCGGCGTTGACCGCGCGTGCGCAGCAGATCTTCGAGGCCGCGTTCGGCGAGCAGTCGGTCGTGTCGCTGCCCCCGTCGATGGGAGGCGAGGATTTCGCCCGCTATTCAAAGGCTCTCGACGTGCCCGGCCTGCTGTTCCGCGTCGGCGCGCAGCCGGTCGGGCTTTTCGAAGCGAGTCGGGCACCGGGCGGCAAGCCGCTGCCGTCGCTGCACGCAAGCGACTTCGCACCCGATCCCGGACCAACGCTCGCGACCGCGATCCGGGCCATGAGCCTGCTGGCATTCGACCTGCTCGACCCGGCACCCGCTACGCGCTGACTCGAGAGCGTTGCCGCGCACGCAGTGCGCCGCCACGCTCGCGACCGCGATCCGGGCCATGGGCCTGCTGGTGTTCGACCTGCTCTACCCGGCCCCCGAATCGCCCTGAACGGCGAGCGAGCCCGGCCGTCAGGTCTCGCGTCGGGTCGCGGGGGGCAGGGTCCGCAGCGTGAGGATGGTCTCCTCGAGCTCGCTGATGCGTCCCTCGAGCATCCGGTCGGGTGGCGTCCGCTTCGGCACGGCCGCCACGACGCTGCGGGTCAGCCCGACCGCGAGGCGGACGACGAGGCAAAGCGCGAGCGCGATCAGACTGCCCCAGTACACGAAGGCGCGCACCAGCACTTCGACGACCGCCGTCAGAGCCGGCAGCACGGTCGTCGTCACGAGGCCCGGCTCGTCGTCGACGGGCATCGGCACCGCCGCCTCACCGGTCCAGCCGAGCCGCGTGGTCAGATCGTTCCAGATCCGTTCGGGCAGTTGTTCGATTTCTCGGATCCGCAGGTCGACGTCCGCGAGGGTTTCCGGCAGATCGGTCTGATCGATCAACACGACCGCGATCCGCTCGAAGGGCGGTGGCCAACGCACGGCCGCGAGGCCGATCGCCAGTGCGACGATGAACAGGGCGTCGACGGCGGGTACCCGGCGGTCCCACAGCCGCCGCAGTCGCCAGGGTCGCAGGAACAGCAGGTAGAGGAGGCCGATCGCGGCGATCAGGGCGGTCAGTGCCTTGCCGAGAAGAGTCGCTTCCATAGAATGGCCTCCGATGCTCGAATCCTTCGACCTCGCCGCCTTCAGCCACGACGGAATCACGCGGCCCGTCTATCGCAAAGGCGTGGGCCCGGGCATCGTCGTCATGCACGAGGTGCCCGGAATCTACCCCGCGGTCGCCGAGTTCGCCGAGCGTCTCGTGCACGAAGGCTTTCGCGTCGCGCTGCCCGAGTTGTTCGGAACCACCGGCAAGCCGATGTCCAACGGATATGCGGTCGGCCAGATCCTGCGTGCCTGCATCAGCCGCGAGTTCCACGTGATGGCGTCGCGTGGCTCGAGTCCGATCACCCACTGGCTGCGTGCCCTCTGCCGCGATCTGCATGCCGAGTGTGGCGGGCCGGGGGTCGGTGCGATCGGGATGTGCCTGACCGGGAACTTCGCGCTGGCGCTGATGGTCGATCCGAGCGTGATGGCGCCGGTGCTCTCGCAGCCCTCGCTGCCGTTTCCCTTCGGTGCCGAGCGGCGCCGCGGGCTGCATCTGTCGGACGCGGATCTCGCGGTGGTGAAGCGGCGTGTCTGCGACGAGGACGCGAAGGTGCTCGGTCTGCGATTCACCGGCGATCCCATGGTGCCGGCAGAGCGCTTCACACGACTGCGCGAAGAACTCGGCGACGGCTTCGAAGCCATCGAGATCGATTCGTCGCCCGGCAACCCCCACGGCATCGCGCGCACCGCGCACAGTGTCGTGACGAAGGATCTCGTCGACGTGGCCGGCCATCCGACCGCCGAGGCCCTCGGGCGCGTGATCGGCTTCTTTCGCGAACGCCTGGCGGCCGCCTGAGCGTCCGCTCGTCGGCCGAACACGTCGCCGCGCAGAGCCGCGAGCTGTTCGGCGAAGAACTGCTCGACTCTCCCCGCGTGATCCACGTGGCTTCGGCCTGGCAGGCACCGGACGACGGTGAGTGGTTCAGCCTGCGGATCGGTCCGGAGACCCCGCGCAGTCCGACCGATGCGTTCGTGCTCGGCCTGGCGCGGGCCCGCGCGCGGTCGATCGTGACGACAGGAAGGATCCTGCGCGATGAACCGGGACTGGTCCACCGGGACGACACGGCCGAAGGCGTCGCACTGGCGATCTGGCGCCGCGAACGGCTCGGTCTCGACGAGCCGCCGCAGCTCGTGGTGCTGAGTCGCGGGTCGGATCTGGATCTCGCTCATCCGGCCTTCGCGGCTTCGCGTGCGATCTGGGTCACCGGGCATGCGGCCGCCGAAGCCGCAACGGCTCGCGCGAGACTCTCGGCGGTCGGGCGTTCGGACGCGCAGGCCGACGCGCTTGGCCTCGAAGTGATCGGTCGCGACCGCCCGGGGCTGCTCGACACGATCGCGCTGCTGCACGCGCGAGGTCTCGCCCCGGTGCTCGTCGAAGCGGGTCCGAATACGGCCTCGGTGCTGTACGAAGAGGAGGGCCGCGTCGACGAACTGCTGCTCTCGATCTGCCACGCACCGTCGTTGGCGAAGAGCGTGCG
>JANOFF010000028.1:0-9608 GCA_031413515.1 bacterium | reverse complement strand
CAGCGTCGAATCCGGTCTCGCGGACCTGCGCGTCTTCGATGCCGCCGGCGAACCGGTCCCGCATGCGATCCGCCATGCGCCGGCGCCTCCCGCGTCGGAGGCGCGGTTCGAGCCCCTGCCGGTGTTCCGGCTCGATGCGGGCACCCTGGCGGCGTCTGGCAGCGAAGGATTCGAGATCGATGCCAAGATTTCAGAGACCGGCGCCAGCGTGCATCTGCGCAGTCTGCATCCGTCGCCGACGAGCCCCGCGACGGCCGGGACCTGGCTTGTCGATGCCCGCTCGCTCGGCAACGAGCCCGTGGTCGGTCTCGAACTCGATCTGGCGCCGAGTGCGGAAGATTTCGTCGTCCAGCTGCGCGTGGAGGCATCCGGCGACCTTACGCAATTCCATACCCTCGTGCCGAACGCCGCACTGGCGCGCTTCACGCGAGGGGGTTACGAGATCGAGCGTCTCGCCCTCGACCTGCCCGCGACGCGCGCTCGATATCTCCGACTCACCCTGATCGACGGGGCGCTGCCCGCCGAACTGCAGGGCGTGACCGCGCGGATCGCCACGCCGCCCGCGCCCCCCGAGCGTCAGCACACGCGGCTGACGGGAACCCCCGTCGCGGGCGAGCCCGGCACGTTCCTCTACGACCTCCGCGACATCGGTGCGGATCTTCCGATCGAGCGGATCGACGTGCTGCCCGGCGAGCCGAACACGCTGCTCGAGATCCAGATCGATTCCGCACTCGTCGCCAAGGGCCCATGGACGCGCCGCCACAGCGGTCTCGTCTATCGCCTCGAACCCGGCGGTACGTTGCGCAGCGCACCGATCTCGTGGCGGGCCGGCGACCAGCCTCTGCTGCGGCTCATCGTGTCGCCGAAGGGGGGCGGCGACCAGCACGCGAGGCCCGAGATCGACGTCGAGTGGCGACCCGCGCAGCTCGTCTTCGTGGCCCGCGGCGAAGGGCCCTTCACACTCGCCTACGGAAAGCGCGGCGCCGCCGACACGGCCTTCGAGGCGAGCCGGCTCGTGCAGCTCGCGGGCGACGAGCGCGCGCGACTAGACGAGACCACCGCGACCCTCGGCCCGCCGATCCCGCTCGCCGGCGAACTCGCCTACGAGCCGCCGCCGAAGCCCGTCGCCTGGCGGCAGATCGTCTTGTGGAGCGTGCTCGTGCTGACGGTCTGGACCGTCTTGTGGCTGAGCGTTCGACTGCTGGGCGGGGCCGCGAATGGAGAGGCCGGGAACAATCAAGAGGCCGGGAATGCAGGGACCGACGAGACCGTCGAAGCGGCGAACTCCGATCCTGGCTCGGATCGCTCGAACTCCTGACCGGGCGTCTGCATCTTCATCGTCGAGAGCTAGCCGAGCGCCTTCAGCGCGATCTGGCCGAGTAGTTCGATGCGCTCGGGGTCGTGGCCATTGATCGGCAGATCCACCGTGATCCCGTCGAGCCCCATGCCGACCGCTTCGGCGATGCGTTCGCCGACCGTGTCGGCGTCGCCGTAGATCAGCACCTTGCGCACCATCGCCATGATCGCGTCGTTCCAGCCTTTGATCTTCGCGATGGCGGCGAGATCGGCCTCGAGTTCCTTCAGGCTCGGCGCGACGGCGATCATCAGGAGCTTGGTGACGACGATCTCGCTGCGATCGCGGCCGAGACGTTCGCAGTGTTCGGCGAGCACCTCGAGCTTGCGCGGGATGTCCTTCACCTCGCCGGTGAGATTCGACTCGTCGGCGTACTGCGCGACCATGCGCAGCGTCTTCTTCTCGCCGGCACCGCCGATCATGATCGGGATGCGCGAGACGGGAGCCGGGGAGTTGACGGCGTCGGTCACCGAGTAGTGCTTTCCGTGCAGGGTCGGCTGCTGGCCCCGCAGCATCGGGACGATGATCCGCAGCGCTTCCTCGAGCTTCTCGAAGCGCTCGCCGAAGGTCCCGTACGCGAAGCCGAGATCCGCATGCTCCTTCTCGAACCAACCCGCGCCGATCCCCAGCGTGGCGCGGCCGTGCGAGACGTGATCGAGGGTGGTGATCGTCTTCGCGAGCAGCGCCGGATTCCGGTAGGTGTTGCCCGTGACGAGCGCCGACAGCCGGACCTTCTTCGTGTGTTGCGCGAGGGCCGAGAGCATCGAGTAGCACTCGAACATCGGCTCATCGTGACGTCCGATCCCCGGCAGCTGGTAGAAGTGATCCATCACCATCACGCGGTCGTAGCCGGCCGCTTCGGCCGCCTTCGCCTGGGCAACGACGTTGTCGAAGATCTGCTCGGGGCGTGTGTCGGGATAGGTGAAGTTCGGGATCTGGTATCCGAGGCGGGTCATGGGTGTCGCTCCTGAGGTGGAGAGGGGGGGGGTGTTCCACGCCTACTTGGGAAACATCAGCTGGACCTGCGCGCGGATCTGCCATTCGGCGGAATTGTCGGGTCGCGCGGCATTGTAGTAGCCCGAGACCTGCGAGTTGATCGGCAGCCTGCCGAGATGGAAGATTTTTCCGATCCCGCCACCGACGGGCACCGTCCAGCGCTGACCGCTCGGTCGTCGCATCTGGGACGTCATGATCGGCGCCGACGTCAGATACAAGCCGCTCTTGAAGTTGTAGTTGAGGAAGGGCTGCAGCAGGAAGTTCGCGTAGGTCGGGTCGGGATCGCTCCGCACTGCCCACAAGACGTTGAAGAGCGCACCGTACACCCACGGACTGCCCTTCTCGAGGCGCAACAGCACAGCGGTCGGGCCGAACCCCCAGTGGCCGTTGCCGAGTCGGCTGTTCGTGTGGGTCGGTGCCTGCATGATCGCGCCGACTCCCCAGATGATCCCCCCGCGTGCGGGTTGGGAGGGAGACAGGAATCCGCTCATCTGCATGTCGCCGAGGCCGGTCACGGTGCTCTGGCCTGCTGTGGTGCCGGAGGTGGTGCCGGAGGTGGTGCCGGGCTGCGTGATCACCGGCAGGATGGTGCGCGTGATCAGGTTCATGTCGTAGCCGAGATCGAACGGGATGACGGGCTGGATGTTGAGGACGTTCCCCGTGCCGCCGAGCCCGGTGTTGATGTTGGTGTTGTTCTGGAAGGGCAGGCTGATCAGATTGCCGACCGGGTTCTGGGCCAGCTTGGCGAGATCCTCGCTGCTCATCGCGGCGCGCGCGGACCCACCGATCAGAAAACACGCTACGAGCGCGATCGACAGCACGACAGAACGCGGGCGGTTCATGGTCGACAGATCCTCGCGTAGACACCGGGCAGGAACACGGCCGGCCACCGTATCACGCCCGTACGCGCGCGGGCCAGCGTTCGACCGCTGCGGTGCATCGATCCACCGCCGGTCTCGAGCGTGCCCGGTGACGTTCACTTCACCCGGGTGGGCGTGATCGCCTCCATGGGAAGCTCGCTGCGGCCTTCCTTGGCCAGTTCGAAGAACTCCGGCCCGAACGGATTGCCGCCGAGGATCGGCATCGAACCACGGCGGATCGTCCAATCCTCGGGTGCGAGCCGACCTGCAAGCGCGAAGTGGCGCGCGGCCGCGTCGCTGCGTCCCTGCTGGTGGAGATGCCATGCGAGTGCGCGCTCGGCGCGGGCGAGCTGGGTGTCCGCGGTCGGTGCAGGTTGCAGAGTGCGCGCGCGGGCCGGATCGATCGTGTGCCTGCCCTCGTGGACCCACTCGCGGATCATCTCGAGATACGGACCTGATCGCTTGCCGTGGAACTGGGTGAACGTGTCGGTGCCGAACTGGTTGTCGACCGGGCGGCAGATCCTGCCGGCTTCGTCGATCCACACGATCGAGGGGACGTTCTGGAAGTGGTAGAGCTCGGCGACGAGATGTTGCTCGTCGACCAGGCTCGGGTGGGTGGACGCCGCGCCCTCGATGAAGGGACGCACGTCGTCACAGCGATCGAGCGCCACCGTGATCACGCACAGACCCGCGTGCTCGAGTTCTTCGTGCAGTGCCTGCCACACGGGCAGGTCCTGGCGGCAGCCTCACCAGGACGCGTAGGCGATCAGCAGGACTTTCTTCCCGCGGTGATCGGAGAGGCTGTGCATCCGCCCGTGGAGGTCGGGCAGCGTGAAGTCCGGTGCTTCGAGGCTCGCCATCTCGGCCGCGCGCGAAGTGTGTGCGGTGCCGAGCGCGGCGGCGAGTTCGTCGAAATCGAGGGCGAGCGGCCGGCCGAGCAGTCCGGCGAGCGTAGAAAGATCGAGCCCGTCTCCATCCTGGCCGACCAGAGCGCCGCGGTTGCGCACCGGGATGCACTTGTCTTCGCGGCAGAGGCCTTCGGGCTCGAGATGCCAGCCGAAGTGCCGGTGGAATGCGTCGGCATCGACCCGGACGCGATCGCCGTCGAAGGTCGCGGGGAGAGAGTGCGGTTCGGTGCCATCGAGGAGCGTGAAGGAGGTCTGCATGCGGCGAGGCTAACCGATCCGGGCGCCTGTCCTCAAACCCCCTTCGCGAATTCTCGCCGCGCCTCTTCCCTCAGCTGCCGCTTCAGGATCTTGCCCGACGCCGTGCGGGGAAGCGGCGAGTCGACGAAACGGAAATATCGCGGGATCTCGAAGCGCGCGAGCCGCGGTGCGAGGAAGGCGCGCAGCTCCGACTCGCCGATGCCGGGCTTCGCGTGGACGGTCGCACCGACTTCTTCCCCGAGCCGTTCGTCCGGTACGCCGTAGACGCTCGCTTCGATCACGCCGGGATGCTCGAGCAGTGCGGCTTCGACGCTGCCACAGCCGATGTTCTCGCCGCCGCGGATCACCAGATCCTTGATGCGGTCCACGATCGTGAGGAACCCCTCGTCGTCGAGGACCGCGACGTCGCCGGTGCGCATCCAGCCCTCGACGAAGGTCTCGGCGTCGGCGTCGGGGCGATTCCAGTAGCCGCGGAAGATCGACGTGCCGCGCACCTGCAACTCGCCCCGCGCACCGGGCGGAAGTGCGACGCCGGATTCATCCACGATGCGCAGGTCGAGGACCGCCGAACAGCGGCCCGAGCTCTCGGGGTGATCGAGATAGTCCTGGCCCGCGATGCCGGTCCCGATCCCGTTGGTCTCGGTCATCCCCCAGCCGGTGTTCGGCCGGGCGCGTCCGAACGCGCGATCGATGCTGCGCACCTGCGACGGGGCGCGCGATGCGCCGCCACCGCCGACCAGCACGAGCGAAGTGAGATCGCGCTGCGACTTCGCGGCGATCGCGACCAGATCACCGGTCATCGCGGGGGGCGCCACCACCGAGGTGATGCGTTCCCGCTCGATCCACTCGGCCGCGCGCTCGGCGTCCCAGCGGTACATCGAGATGATCCGGCGCTGCGAACGGTACGAAGACAGATAGACGGCGTGCGACCCGGTGACGTGGAAGAGCGGCACGGCGAGCAGGGTCGCCTGCTGCTCGCTCGGCGGCTGGAGGAAACGACCCTGCATCCGGGCCAGCGCGTGGGCGTCGAGTTCCCACGAGAGAAGAGCGGACAGGATGTTCCGGTGCGTCGAGACGACGCCCTTCGGATGCCCGGTGGATCCCGACGTGTAGAAGATGGTCGCCGGATCGTCGGCATGCAGTTCGACGTCGGGCATCGTGCGGCTCTGCGTGCGGGTCAGTTCGTCGTCGAGCCAGCGCACGCCGCTCACACCGCACGCGTCTCTGCTGCGAACGCCGAGCACGGTGAGATCGGCGAACTCGGCCTGGTGCGGGGCCAGGCGCTCGAGTCGCTCGGCGTCCGCCAGCAGCACCTTGGCGCCGCTGTCGCGCAGCCCATACGCCATCTCGTCCGGTTGCCAGAGAGCGTTCATCGCCACCGCGATCCCGCCCACCGACGTGGCCGCCATGAAGGCGATGATCCACTCGGGGTAGTTGCGCATCGAGATCGCGACCCGGTCACCCTTCGCGACGCCGCACTGCGAGACGAGCAGATTCGCGAGCCGGCTCGCCTCCTGCCAGGCGTCCTCGAAGCTCTGGCGTTCGGCCTCGTAGACGATGAAAGGAAGCTCGCTGCGGCTGGCTTCGAACAGTGCGCGGAGGTTCGACGGTGCATTCCGGAAGGCGCGACAGCGCTGCCCGCGGATCTCGACGACTTCGAGTTCGTAGGGCTGACCCTTCGCGGTCAACTCGACCAGGGCGGCGGTCCGATCCATCTCTCGGCTCCCGTCGAGCGTTGCCGGGCGAGCCCGGATCGAACGGTGCGCGCTTCGGAAGGGGCCAGCTTAGAACAGCCGATGTGTGACGCGCTTCGCTGCCTGCACGTCTGTTGGTTCGCGCTCGTGCACCCGGGCGCCCGTGCCCCATCGCCGCGTAGAATCCCCACATGACGACTCGAGGTTCCGCTCCGACGCCCGCTCTCGCCCCGACCCAGGGGCCCCGCAACGCGGTCGTCGTGCTGCTCGACAGCCTGAACCGCCACATGCTCGGCGCCTATGGGGGGCGAGAGTTCGCGACACCGAACCTCGATCGCTTCGCGAAGCGCGCGGTGCGCTTCGACACCCACTACGCGGGTTCGCTGCCGTGCATGCCCGCGCGTCACGACATCCTGTGCGGTGCGCTCGACTTCCTGTGGAAGCCCTGGGGCTCGATCGAGATCTGGGAAGAGCCGATCACGGTGCCGCTGCGTCGTGCGGGCGTGACCACCAAGCTGGTTAGCGACCATCCGCATCTCTTCGAGGTCGGCGGCGAGAACTACCACTGCGACTTCACGGCCTGGGATTATCAACGCGGCCACGAGGGAGATCCCTGGCAGACACGCCCGGATCCGAGCTGGCTCGGTGCTCCGGACTTCGGCCGCGGCCACATGCCCTACGACGACTCGCGCGGGTACTTTCGCGACGAGGCCGACTTTCCTGGCCCGCGCACGCTCGCGGCCGCGGCACGCTGGCTCGAGAAGGACGCGCCGCAGCACGATCGCTTCCTGTTGTTCGTCGACGAGTTCGATCCCCACGAGCCGTTCGACACCCCCGAACCGTATGCATCGATGTACGACGGCGATTGGCAGGGCCCGCATCTGATCTGGCCGCCGTATACGGCCGCGGGGATCGCGAGTGGTGTGCTCGATGCGCGACAGGCCCGGCAGCTGCGCGCCTGCTACGGCGGCAAGCTCACGATGATCGACGCCTGGTTGGGCCGCATCCTCGACGCTCTCGATCGCACGGATGCGTGGCGCGACACGGCCGTGATCTTGTGCACCGACCACGGCCACTATCTCGGCGAGCACGATGCTTTCGGCAAGCCGCCGGTGCCGATCTACGAAGCGCTCGGCCACACGCCGTTGTTCGTCGCCTGGCCGGGTGTCGAGCCCGGTGAGTGCGCGGCCCTCACCACGAACGTCGATCTGCACGCGACGTTGCTCGATCTGTTCGGCGTGTCATCGCCGCATCGCAGCCATGGCAAATCGATCGTGCCCCTGCTCGAACGGAGGGCGACGTCGATCCGCGACCACGTGCTCGCCGGCTACTGGGGACGCGAAGTCCACTACATCGACGGACGCCACAAGTACGCGCGCGCTCCGAAGGCGAGCAACGAGCCGCTCTCGATGTGGTCGAATCGCTGGTCGACGATGCCGCTGCATCGCTTCCCCGACATCCGGCTGCCGAAGCCCGACGCGCGCGCAGTGCTCGACCGCATGCCCGGTTCGAACGTGCCGGTGATCCGGCAACCCTTCATGGCGGGCGATGAGCTGCCGTTCTGGGCGTATGGATCGTTCCAGGGGACGAAGCTCTTCGATCTGCAGGAGGACCCGGGCGAACAGATCGACCGCAGCGGCGAGGCGCCCGAAGCACAGCTCGAGGAGGCGCTCGCGTGCGCGCTCGACGCCATCGAAGCACCGGACGATCAGTTCGAACGCCTGGCGTTGCGCGGATCGGATCGCTGACGGGTCGCCTCACCGAGGACGCCTTTCGACAGCCCGGGGAATGCGTTTCGCAGGCGTCGGCGAGCGTCGATGAGGGCGCTAACGTGGGCGATCGGCCCGCGCGACGGTACCCAGCACCCGCCGGCTCAGCGATGCACGGTTCCCGAAAGCCCCGGACCAACCCCTTCAACCTGTTTCACCCCCCCCCAACCCTTTTCAAGCCCCGCGGACCTCAGGTCCGCATGAACGAGGAGTCACCCTTGCGCGAAGCAGTCATCGTCTCGACGGCCCGGACCGGGCTCGCGAAGTCCCATCGCGGCGGATTCAACAACACCGGCGGCGTCGCCATGGCGGGTCACGCCGTCAAACACTCGATCGAGCGCGCGGGCATCGACCCCGCCCATGTCGACGAGGTCGTGATGGGCTGCGGCACGCCGCAGGGCACCACCGGCAACAACATCGGTCGGCTGACGGCCATCAAGGCCGGTTGCCCGGTGACGACCACCGGTGTGACGGTCAGCCGGCACTGTTCGTCGGGACTGAACGCGATCGCGACCGCAGCGGGCCGCATCATCGTCGACGGCGAGCAGATCGTGGTCGGTGCGGGCGTCGAGTCGATCACCCACAGCCTCGGCGGCACGGGATTCAAGTTGCAGGTCGACAAGCCGCTGGCCGCCGAGTATCCGGGCCTCTGGATGCCGATGATCGAGACCGCCGACATCGTGGCGGCCCGGTACAAGGTGAGCCGCGAATATCAGGACGAGTACTCGCTCGAGAGCCAGCGCCGCACGGCGGCCGCACAGAAGAACGGTCTGTTCGACAACGAGATCGTCCCGATGAAGACCGTCATGCTCGTCAAGAACAAGGACACCGGCGAGACCTCCGAGGTCGAGTACACGGTCGATCGCGACGAGTGCAACCGGCCCGACACGACGCTCGAGGGCCTGGCGAAGCTCGCGCCCGTGCGTGGTGAGGGACAGTTCATCACGGCCGGCAACGCCTCGCAGCTGTCGGACGGCGCGGCGTCGGTGGTGATGATGGAAGCGGGCGAAGCCAAGCGCCGCGGCATCGAGCCGCTCGGTGCCTTCCGCGGCTTCGCGTGTGCGGGTTGCGAGCCCGACGAGATGGGGATCGGTCCCGTCTTCGCCGTGCCGAAGCTGCTGAAGCGCGCGGGCTTGAAGGTGCAGGACATCGACCTGTGGGAGCTCAACGAGGCGTTCGCGAGCCAGTGCCTCTACTCGCGCGACACCCTCGGCATCGATCCGGCGAAGTACAACGTGAACGGTGGCTCGATCTCGATCGGCCACCCCTTCGGCATGACGGGCGCGCGCTGCACCGGACACCTCCTGCTCGAGGGCAAGCGCCGCAAGGCGAAGTGGGGCGTGGTCACGATGTGCATCGGCGGCGGGCAGGGAGCGGCGGGGTTGTTCGAGATCTTCTAGTTCGAGGGCAGTGAGCGTGAGGCGGAGGCAGGGCCGGGGGTGAAGGGGGCGGTTCAGTCAGAAGCCCATTCCTTCACCGCCCCCTCCACCCCCGGCCCGCGCGCCGCATCGCCGTTCGCGAAGGGGCGGCGCGTGATCCCTTTTGGTGGGGGGCATTGGCGCTTCAGCAATGCATCGGCTCCTGGAGTCGGTGATCGCTGGGAGTGCGACGCGGTTCTGCTGAGCCGATGCCCTGCAAAGCGAACGCGCCCGCGATCCGAAGGGCCTCTATGCCCGGGCGCGACGCGGCGAGATCAAGAACTTCACCGGCATTTCGAGCCCCTACGAAGCCCCGGAACACGCCGATATCGTGCTGCATGGCGGGCTCTA
>JANOFF010000027.1:0-3473 GCA_031413515.1 bacterium | reverse complement strand
GACGCGGCCGGGCGCGGATGCAGATACTGATGACCGCAGCGGCGACAGGCGACCATGTGGAATTCGAGATCGCTGGTGTCGTACTCGAAGTCCGGACCACTCGCACAGGTGTCGCGCTCTTCCGAACCGCAGAGCGCGCAGCGAGCGGAGACGAGTTCGAGGCTGCGCTGAGCTCGAGCGGGCGCCGGATCCACGACCCGCTCAGCCACCCGCGCTGCCCGCCGGACGATCCGCCGTGCGTGCCGCCCGGGCGACGAAGACGCGTCGCTCGATCGGCACACCGTGCTCCTGCAGGTAGCCGAGCCGATTGCGATAGCGGGCCAGGTAGCCGTGCCACGGGATCGTGGGCCAGAGGTGATGGATCGCATGGTAGTTGTGCGAGAGGATCAGCGGTGTGAGCCAGCGGACGTCGATGATCCGCGTCCCCTTGAAGCGGTCCGGCGGCAATCCGACATGGGGCAGGTAGTTGACGTACCAGTCCATCACGACCTTGGCGATCGCGAACGGCAGCAGCCAGGCGAAGAACAGCGCCTGGAGCCAGCCCTGCCAGATCGCGAGGCCGTAGACGCCGGCCACCACGGCGACGGTGCTGTAGTCGGAGACGCGCTGCGCCCGGGTCCGCGGATCGTCCTTCACCGCGCGCTTGGCATGCGCGAAGAGCCGCAGGTAGCGGAGCGGCAACTGCCAGAATGGGCCGCCGGCATAGATCTCGTTGGGATCGCGTCCGGGCTCGTTCAGGTACTTGTGATGATCGAGATGCACGGCTCGCTGGATGAAGTACGGCGTCATGTAGGGAAACATGCCGAGGATGCCGACGACGTTGTTGATGAAGCGACGATTCGACACGGTGCCGTGGGCGGCTTCGTGCCAGATCGTGAAGGCGACGTGGACGGGCAGGATGCCGACCACGACGTGGAGCCAGACGGGCAGAGGGTTCCGGATGGCGGCGGTGATGTTGCTGGCGAACACCAGCCACTGCAGCAGCAGCAGCAGCAGCGTGTTCCGATCGAGCTTCGATGCCGACACCGAAACGGGCTTCGACGGGGCAGTGTGGGAAGGGCTGGCCATCCGCTCCGCTCTCTACTGGATCCGCTCCGCTCTCTACTGGATCCGCACCGCTCTCTCCCGGGTCCGCTTCGTTCATCCAGCGGCTTCGCCCGGCCGGTCGGAGTGATGCCGGAGATCCGCACGGTCGTTCGACCGGTCGCGTCGGATGCGAGCAGGGTAGGAAGCACATAGGCTTACGTCAATTTGAGGGCAGCGCCTCCGCCGTGTCGGTCGGTCCGCGCGGCACCCGGCATGATGGCTTCCCGACGGCCTGACACGACATCACTCCCGCGAAGCCTCGCCGGCCCCGTGATCGCGGCGCTGCTGACCGTTCTCGTCCAGCTGCCGTACTTCCGCCTGTGGTTCGCGTTCATGGACGAGGGCCACATGGTCCAGTTCGCGTCCATGGTGCAGCAGGGTGGTGAGTTCTATCGCGACGCCACCTTCTATCCGCTGCCGGGCGCCTTCTGGTTGCTTGCCGGTGTGTTCGACGTGTTCGGGACTTCACTGCTCGTGTCCCGCTGGCTCGTGATGCTCGAGTTCGCGCTGTTCGTCGCGTTGATCTTCGTGTGGCTCCGGCGCGTGACCGACGTCCGCTTCGCGATGCTCGGCGTCGTGGCGATGTGGCTCTATCGGATCTGGAGCTTCCCGCACTGGCAGATCTACAGCTATTCGACCACGAGTCTGCTCGTCCTGCTGGCGGCGCTCTGCACCCTGCTCGCTGGCTTTCGCACCCGCGATCGCCGCATCCTGGCGGCCGCAGGATTCATCTACGGGTTCGGCGTGCTGTGCAAGCAGGACTACGGTGCGGCTGCGCTCGTCAGCATCGGGGCCGGGATCGCCGCTTTCGTCATTGCGGTGCCGCGCAGCGAGCGGCCGGGACTGCCCGCCATCGTGCTGCTGTTCTTCGGCCCCGCCGCGCTCGTCGGTGCGGCGACCGGCTTCTATTACTGGAATGCCGGCATCCTCGAGGATCTGATCCGCTTCACGGTGATGAACCACTTCGTCGGAATGGGGGAGTACCGGTACATGGAGTTCCCGTCCCTCTGGCCGGTGATCGGCCAGGACGCGGCGCTTCGCACGAAGATCGCGCTCGTCAATTTCATGCCGGCCATCGCTTTCACGGCCGACTGGCACACGATCCGCGGACACGCGCTCTTCAACGAGACCGCTCTCTACGACGCGGTTGTCAAGCTGATCGTCTTCGCGCCACCGGTCTATGTCGCATTCTCGCTGCTCCGGTTGTGGGTGCGGCGAGGCGAGCTTCGCGCAGCGGACTCCCGCCGGCTCGAGCGGTACCTCGGCGAGCTGGTGCTCGCGACGTTCGCGGCCGCGTTGATCGGGCTCGTGTGGCTCAACAAGCCGCAGGACTATCTGCATCTCGCGGTGCTCTACTGGCCGCTGATCTGTCTCGCGATCGTCCACGCCCATGCGCTGCTCGCGAGTCATCGACGGGCCTTCCTCGCGCTGGTTGCGATGGCAGCCCTGCCGACGATCGTATTCGTCGCCTACTCGCTCAGGCTCGTGTTCCAGATGAAGTCGATGCACAGCGAACTCGTCGAGGGCCCGCGCGGGGGCGTGTTCGTCCAGCCCTCCGAGGCCGAGATGCTGCGCGAGGTTGTCGATTATGTGAGGCAGAACAGCCAACCCGAGGATCGGGTCGCCGCGATCCCGTACTTCCCGATCATCAACTTCCTCGCGGATCGGCTGGGGCCGCATCGCTCGGCGTACATCATCTGGCCGTTTCCCGAGGTGCCGGACCGCGATCAGCAGGTCGTGGCCGCCATGGAGGCGACCGGTACCGATCTCGTGATCTACAACTTCACGCAGTTCTTCGTGTTCGATCAGGTCTGGCAGCACGCTCCGATCCTGTTCGAGTACCTGGTCGACGAGTTCGAGATCGACCGGGTCTTCAGCTACGACGCATGGGGGTACAGGCTCGCGGGTCTGAAGCGCCATTCCGAGTCGGATCGTCCGGGCAAGCGCGTCGTCGCGCCGGGCGCCGTCGGTGCGAACTTGTACATCGACGATGGAGGCCCGCCGAGACCCGTTCCGCCCGAGTCGCGCGACGCCTATGTGCAGGAGATGGACTGGCCCTTCCGCCCGACGATCGCACTGCTGCCTTCGGTCGGTGAGCGTCGGACGGTGCTGTCCGTTCCAGTCGAAGTGCCCGCGCAGGGAGCGCGACTGCAGAGCGCGATCTCGGTGCATCCCCAGTGGTGGTTCAAACTGCCCGAATCGTGGATCGAGTTCGTGATCGCGATCCGGACGGACGCCGGACGCGAGGTCGTGTTCGAGCAACGCATCAATCCCACCATGGTGATCGCCGATCGCCGCTGGAGCGAAGTGGACGTATCGCTCGATCGGTTCGCGGGACAGCGGATCGAGGTCGAGTTCAGCAACCGCGCCCAGCGCGCCAGCGGTGC
>JANOFF010000026.1:0-6585 GCA_031413515.1 bacterium | reverse complement strand
AGCCGACGGCGATGTCCTCCGCAATCATCCGCGGGTTGGCGAACGTTCCGAACACAAGGTCCCAGAGCGGCAGATCGCTGTAGTTGCGCGCATGCACATCGCGCTCATGGTGCAGGCAATGTGATTCCGGCCGCTGCAGCGCGTATCCGAGCCAGTGCGGCGTACGGACGTTCCAGTGAGGGAAGATACTGAACGTGAAGTACGCGACGCCTCCGAGCGCGGTCGCGATCGAGCCGACCCCGAGGACGGCGGCCGCAACCGAAGCGGCCACCGCCTGAACGGCGATGTCGAACGGATGAAAGACGAACGCCGAAGCGATGTCCACCCGAACGACGCTGTGGTGGAGCTGATGCCCGCCGATCCGCCAGAGCAGGTTCGAGCGGTGCTGGATGCGATGGGTCCAGTAAGTGAAGAAGCTCGTGAGAAAGATGACAGGCACGGCGCCCGCCAGGCCCGCTTCCGACAGGTCGACCACCCGGAGAGGGCCGAGCCAGGGAAGCAGCAGCGCCGGCACCGCCGAGAACACCGCGGCAGACGCGAGAAACGCACCGATCCCGAAAATAGTTCCGAAACGGAGGGCGGGAAATCTCCGCCCGTTCCCGATCAGTCTTTCCGACGCGAGATACGCCGCGAAGACGGCAAAAGTCACCAACCCAAAGATGTCATCGGGTGTCATGCGGTCTCCCTCGTCAGGATCGCCCAACTCTACACCCGGGGCGAGTGGGCGACGCACCCGCCCACAGCGCGCGTCGACGGACAAGAGGAACCCGCCGACCGCTCGTGCGCGGCGTCCCACGGCACCGCTCCGATGGTCCAGTGGGTGATCGCCTCCAGCGGGTGCCGGTGCAGATGGCCAGGGGCATCACTCGTCCTCGAGGAAGGAGGATAGGAAGGATAAGAACGATTCTAGCCCGGGGTTCCGGCAAGGGGCGCGGATAGGAGCTTCTCTGCCTATCCGGTTCGCTCCGCCGTGAGATGTCGATAAGGGAAGGGGTGCGCGTCGATCGCAGCCAGCAACACGGGACAGAAGAGATCTGCCTCTTGCCAGCGTTTGTTGAAGCGAAATTGGAACTCGTTCAAGTAGCGCTGAAGATGCTTTGGACTCACTCCGTGAAAGGCGCCTCGCAGCCATGTCTTGAGATTGCCGAAGACGGTGTGCGCCCACGGCAGACCGTCCTCGGTGTGTCGTCCGTGTCCGCCTTTGCGGGGACGATGGTCGATTCCCAATTTTGTAAGTGCTTGATAGGCCGCCCAGGCGTCAGTGTGAACCGTGGCTGCCTGCGGCACGATCGCGGCCTTCACAAACGAGGTCAGGACGGCGGTCGTCGCACGGGGAATCACGGCGAGATGAACGCAACCGGCCGTGCGGCCGCGGCGCTCGACTGCGATGGCCACTCCGACCTTGCCCGCGCCACGCCCGTTCAATCCCTTGCGATAGCCGCCGATGTAGATCTCGTCGGCCTCGACATCGCCCTGCAACAGTGGCGCGGGAAGGGCCGAAAGACCCGAGCGAAGCTTGTGGAGCAACGTCCAAGCCGTCTGGTAGCTCCCCAATCCCGTGTCCTTCTGGAACTGAAGAGCCGAAATGCCCTTCTTGTGACGAGCCAGAAAGAAGACGCCGAGGAACCAGATGCGAAGCGAGACCCGGGTTCCGTGAAAGACGGTCCCTGCCGTGACCGAGCTTTGATATCGGCATGCACGGCACTGCTCGAGGCGTCGACTTGCAAGCAAGTGACTGCCCTGGCCCCCGCAGCGCGGGCACGTGAAGCCTCGAGGCCAGCGGGCACGGCGCAGATACGCCCAGCAATGGGCTTCATCCGGGAACTGATCTTGAAACTCCACAAGCGTACGCGGAAAATGCATCCTGGCTTCCTCCTGGGAAGTCAGGAACGTCAGACAGGGTCGTGACAATGACGGTCACGAGCGGAGCGAACCGGATAGGCAGAGGGGATTCAAGCTGCGTTCCGGCACGATGCCCGAGTATGGACGTCATGGCGAGTCCATGCAGGGAGACCCGCGCCGCATCCTGCGCCGCTGACGCGGCGAGCGGGCTTGCCGATTGCTCCCGACCCCAGCCCGGCGCGCAGCTCCCGATCGCGACGGACCCGTCGCGCGCTCAGTCCCGCGTCGAGCCGTCGCCCTGCTGGTATGACGCGAACAGGTGCCTGCGCACGTCGTCGGTGACGGGCACCGCGCCGACCACCACGGGGCGGATCTTGTCGAGCTCGACGCGCACGCCGCGCTGCACCGCCGGCCGCGCGAACACGCGCTCGATCCAGGCGTCGAGCTGCGGATACGGCGCCTCGTTCGGGTAGCGGAAGCCGAACATCTTGAGCCACGGTACGCAGGCGATGTCGGCGATCGAGTACTCCTCGACCAGGTACTCGCGTCCGGCGAGTTGCTGGTCCAGCAGCCGGCGCAGCCGCTCGACCTCGCTGCGGTACCGCGCGATCGGGTAGTCGAGGTGCTCGGGTGCGTACTGCACGAAGTGGTGCAGCTGACCCATCATCGGTCCGAGGTAGCTCGTCTGCCAGAACAGCCACTGCAGGCAATGCGCGCGTCGAACGGGATCGCGCGGGATCAGCGTCCCCGCCTCGCCGGGGAGCTTGTCGGCGAGGTAGACCAGGATCGCGCCCGACTCCCAGATCGTGATCGGCTCGCCGCCGGGCCCGTCCGAGTCGACGATCACGGGCACCTTGCGGTTCGGGCAGATCGCCGCGAACGCGGGCTCGTTCTGATCGCCGGCGACGATGTCGATCGGATGCACGCGGTACGCGAGCCCGAGCTCCTCGAGCGCGATCGAGATCTTCTGGCAGTTGGGCGTCGGGCAGTAGTAGAGATCGATCATCTGAGTCGGTCGGAGTTCCTGTGTCCGTTCGCCCGGCGTCGCTACTGCGCGAGCGCCGCCACCGGCTCGAGCTTCGCGGCCGCAAGCAGTGCCGCCACGCGTTTCGGGTCGCCCTGCAAGCGGATCAGCACGGGGACCGTCGCCGACCCCGACGCAGGCGAACCGAACACGAGCACCACGTCCTCGTGCGCGTTGCCTCCTGACTCGTAGCTCTGCCGATAGCCCTGCCCGGCGGGCGCGTCGAAGGGCACGAACGACTCGCGCTCCGAACCGGAAGCGTCGGTCTGCAGGCCGTAGCTGGCGTCGGCGTCGTGCTCGATGACTGCCCCGATTGCTTCGTTGTCCGCCTCGACCTGTCCGAAGCCCATCAGCGCGGACTTCTCCTTCATGAGCGCGTCCATCGCTTCGTTCACCGCGCCCACCTCGTCGAACTTCTGCGTGGTCGCCAGCTCGATCTGTCTGGCGACGAGCGCGTTGTACTCGACGTCGATCGCCTCGAGGCGCGGCCGGTTCGCCTCCGCCAGCTGCGCCCGTTCGGCCATCAGCGCTTGGAACTTCACGACCGCCTCTTGCTCGCGCTGCAGTCGCGTCGCGGGCTCGATCTCGAACCTGCGCATGAAACTCCACGATCTCGGGCCGGGACCGGATTCGACGCACTGCGTGCCCGGCTCGGCATCCGTCGGTTCGTCGCGCTGTACCCAGCCTTCGGGCGCGGCCGGCGCGGAGGCGAGGAAGGCTGCGAGACCCGCCTTGTAGGACGCGACCTCAGCGGCCGTGGGCGGGCGAGGTGTGCACACGCCGTCGGCCCGGGCGACGGCGGACGCGAGCAGGGCGAGGACGATCGCGGCGAGTGCTGACTTCATGAGCCTGATTGAAGCGCGGCCATGGAATCGTGTCCATGCATCCATCGACGGCCGGCGTCGCAGCAGATTGTTCTTGCGATCCCGAAGCGATCACCTGAGGATGGGTGAAACCTGGCACTTCATACACGCTCGCCATCCCGAGCAGATCGATCGAGACGCCCATCTTCGAGCTCGAGATCGAGGCCGAGCCTGCTGGCTTTCTCGCGGCACTGATTGCGGAGCGAGATGCAGATCCGATCCACTGGGCATGCCAATCGAGCATGCCATGTGTCGCTCAGCAAGGGCCGGCAGCTGGCCAGGGCGCGGGTTGGTCTTCCAGTGCCCGGTGGCGTCTGGCATCCTGCAGCGAGGCGGTAGAACGGAAACGACCGCCGTTCCTGTGTTTCGCAGCAAGCCGATCTTTTCGAGACATGACGCTGTCGCCAGCGATCGGTGAACTGCCCGGATCTCCCGGAGAGTCCACCGCCGTGCAACGCACCGACTCGACCGCGGCCATCCGACCCGGCGAGGCAATCCCCCAGCGCGAGGAACGGAAACATTGGCCGCGATGTTTGCCGAATCCGCGAGAGCCCGCCCGCTCGAGCATCGTCTGTCCGACGCGACCCGTCTGCCCACGATCGCCGTGTGGATCGCAGTCAGCCTGATCGTCCTCGCGATCTGCACCGTCTGGCACAACGTCACGGGACCTTGGCGCGGACTCGAGGTCGACGGCGTGCCGGTCTGGCAGACTCCCTGGCGGCTCGAGATCGTGTTCGCGGTGATCTTCGGCTACGTGATCGCGTGCGGGAGCTGGATCGTGCGCAGCGTGCGCCGCGATCTCGATGCGCTCGCGCCCGCGCTCTCGATCGATCCAGCCGAGCTGGCCGCCGAACGCGCGGACATCGGCAACTTCACGCCATCGACACTGCTCGCCGCGAGCGCCGGTGGCGTCGCCGCGGGCATCACGATCAACGCGGCCGTGAACGCGGTTCTTCCGGCGGGCAGCGCGGCGCTGGCGGACTGGCCCTGGCGCCTCGTCCGCGACGTGGCGATCTGGCTGCTCGCGATCCGGCTCGTGGTCGTGGTGATCGGCATCTCGCTGCGCGTGTCGCGGCTCTCCGAGCGCGCGGCACGCGTGAACCTGCTCGACCTGCGCGGCCTTGCGCCGCTCGCGCGCGTCGGCCTGCGCAGCGCGCTGGTGTTCGCACTGGCGGCCTCGATGATCGTGGCGATGGCCGGCGACGAGCAGACGATCGCCGTGACGCTCGCGACTGTGGCGATTGTCGGCGCCGTGGGGGCGCTCACGGTGCTCTTGCCCGTGCGCGGTGCGCACCGCGCGATCCGCGCCGCGAAGGATGCCGAGCTGCTCGCGGTGCGTGCGGCGATCGCACGAACGCGCGACGCGGCGCTCGCCGGCGGTGCTGTGTCCGCGGACGACGCGGCGAAGCTCGGGGGCCTGCTCGCGTTCGAAGCGCGGATCGCCGGCGTCAGCGAGTGGCCGTTCGACGTCGGGACGTTCGTCCGATTCGTCGTGTTCGTCGCGCTGCCGCTCGGCTCGTGGATCGCGGGCGCACTCGTCGAGAGGCTCGTCTCGCGCGTGATCGGCTGACGGGCGGCTGGCGGCGCGCTGCCCGGACACCTCGGTTCCGCATGGCGGGGCCCGATTCTCCCCTCCCCACGCTCAGGGCATCTGCAGCTCGCGGCAGAAGGTGCGGAACGGCAGCACCGTCGCGGAACCCGTTTCGTAGTGCCGCTCTCCGAGGTGCACCTGGAAATAGCGCGGTATCGAGGTCCGCTCGGCGAAATAGGGGATCGCGGGGCTCACGCTGCGCTCGCCCGACTTGCACTCCACAGCGAACAGGGGTTTGCGCCCCTTCAGCACGACGAAGTCGATCTCGCGCTTGTCCGTGTCGCGCAGGTAGCGCAGCTCCATCGCGTACCCCTCGGTGTCTTCTACGAAGTGGCAGTACTTCAGCAGCTGGCTCGCGACCAGGTTCTCGAAGCGCGGCCCGCCTTCGGGCGCCATCGACCAGTCCCACAGGTAGAGCTTCCGGGACTTCTTGACGGCGCGGACCTTCGCGGCGCCGAACGGCGCGATGCGGAAGCAGAGGTAGAGGTTCTCGAGGATCGTGAGCCAGCGCTCGACGGTCTTGTGATCGACCTCGAGATCCTCGCGCAGACTCTTGACCGAGAGCGGTGAGCCGACGCGCTCGGGTAGCAGGTCGACGAGCTGCTCGATCAGCGAGATCTCGCGCACCTGCTCGAGGTCGCGCAGGTCGTCGCGCACGACGCGCGCGATCCGGTCGCGCTGCCAGATGCGGTGCTCGCGCTCGTCCTGGCCAAACAGCGGCTCGGGGAATCCGCCGAAGCGCAGCAGCGCGTCGAGGTCGCCCTTCGACGGCGCGGCCCCGAGCTCGCCGAGCGAGAACGGATGCAGGCGGAAGTAGCGGTAGCGGTTGGCGAGGGAATCCCCGCCCTTGCGGTAGTGATCGAGACGCGCGGATCCAGTGACCAGGATGTGACGCCGCGCCTTCTCGGTATCCCAGATCCCCTTCACCAGGTTCCGCCATCGCGCATACTTGTGGATCTCATCGAAGATCAGCAGCGCTTCACCGGGCGGCAGCTCGACGCGGCGCAGCCGCGCGGCCGAGCGCGGATCGTCCCAGTTGAAGTACGCGGGATGCGACGCCTCGGCCTGCGGGTCGATCATGGACAAAGCCAGCGTGGTCTTGCCGACCTGTCTCGGCCCACCCAGGAAGACCATCTTGCGGGCGAGAGCCGCGGCGATCGCGCCTTCGAGGTATCGGCCGCGGATCTTCATGGCGCGGAGTCTAGTCCACTTTACTCATGAAGAAACTGGACTGGAGGCGTCTTTCATCGCGAGGCCCGGCTCGC
>JANOFF010000025.1:0-7239 GCA_031413515.1 bacterium | reverse complement strand
CTGCAGGCCAGCGCACTCTTCCGACGCGACGCTCGAGGCGAGATTCAGCTGGGTGCCCCGCACTTTTCCAGACACCATGCTGACGACGCCGAGCTGCGCACCGACGAACTCCGTGCCGCCCGAGTTGAATACCCCCATCTGGAGGCCCCGGCCGGTCGACGTGCCATTGCCGAGCCCCATCTGTGCACCCGTCAGCTTGGCGCCCGCCTGGTTGGCCCACATGCCCAACTGGACGCCCGTCATGTTCTCTTCGACGTAGCTGACGACCGCGAACGCCGCACCCGTCGCACTCTTGCCCGTCAGGCTGACCAGGCCGATGTCGACACCCTTCAGGTCGTTCTCCACCTCACTGATCAGGCCGACCTGGAGACCCGACACGCTCGGCTGGACGCCGTAGTAGAGATTGAGGCTGAAGCCCCGGACCGGCGCATCCTCGGTCGGCAACTGCACCACGGTCGGGAGAACGGACACCTGTGCCACCGTGTACGAGAGGCTCTGCGCGGACGCAGCACCGCACGCGACCAGGGCGATGGGGACGACCCACAGATTCGACGTCGAGCGGATGAATCTGCGGAGGGCAGCGATGATTCCTGTCACTGAGACCGTCTCCCTGATGCAACACTGATACTGCAGTCGAAATCGCGAGCTCCGAATCCCACACGCACGGGTATTCGGGCGTTCGCACGATAGCCCCACAGCCCGGCACCCGCACGACGTGAGGACGCACGCCGATCGAGCTGCCGCCGTGGTGGTCGGAGCGAGCCGGATCGAAGCGTCTCGGGGGAGAAGCCAGCGATGACCGACGGGATTTCGCGAGACAGGCAGCGGATCCGACAGCACGCCCGGACGTTCGCGGGTGTCGTCACGGGGCTGATGCTGATCGCCAGCCCCGCGTCGAGCGAAAGCACACAAAAGCCCGCGGTCTCGCAGATCAACGGATCGGTGTCGGGCTTCTACGCGGGCAACTACTACCAGACCGACATCTTCTCGGGGTCCTCGAACTCGGATTGGACCAACACCGGAGGAGTTGCCGCCGACTTGTTTCTGCCGCTGGGATCGCGGTTCGGTCTGTCGGTCTCGGGCGGGGGACGCTGGTGGGGCGAGACCAACGAATACGATCCGCCGATCGACCGGCTGACCACAGACCAGAGCGCCTTCTTCATCGGCTCGGACCTCTTCTGGCGCGATCCCGAGACCGGCTTCCTCGGACTCTCCTATGGCTACGAGCGCCGTCAGATCGAAGACACATTCGTCTTTCTTCAGGTCGTGCCCGTTCCTGCGATCCGGTCGGTCCGGATCGACACGACGGTGGACCAGAACCAGATCCGACTCGGCGGTGGCTTCTATCTCGCCGAGATCGACGTCCTGCTCGACGGAGGATACGAGCGCACTTGCAGCATCACTCCGCAGGCTTCGAGTTTCGAGGATTGCTGGAATGGGTACGACTTCGGCGTCGCGATTGCCGGCTACCCCGGCTCCGCCGACCGGGTCCGCCTCAGCCTGGGGGTGGGAGGTGGCCAACCGCTCGCGGGCGAAAGCATCGGTACTGTGGCGGGGCTCGCATCCATCAGTTGGCAGCCGCACTTCTTCGGCAACCGCTATGTCCGGCTCAACGGCTCGGCGGGCGGCGGTGCCTACGTCGGTGGCGGTGCGGAACCCTTCGCCCTGGTCGCCTTCTCGCTCTCGATCGACCTGCCGGGCGCCGACAACCTGAAGCAGCTGTTCCGCGAGATGCGGATCTGATCGAGGGTTCGCGCCGGCGCGCCCATTGAACGGGCACCACCCTGCCCGGATCCGCGTCATCCGACTCGCCGAGTTGTCGCGGAATGCCCCTGCGACCGCGCGGGCGCGGCGCCCCCCGGCAGGCTTCTTGCTCACGTGCTGATGTTCTGAAGTGCTGACGTGCTGAATGGATGCCGTCGAACGGCCACCCGTACGCCGGCCGAGGAAGCCACCCGTGATCTCACCGATCGAAGCCTACCTGCAGCGACTCCACGCGCGCTTCCGCGATCTCGGCGACGGCGCCGTCGCCGACTACATCCCCGAACTTTCGAACGCCGACCCGCGCTGGTTCGGGATCGCGCTGGCGACCCTCGATGGACACGTCTACGAGGTCGGCGATTCATCGATTCCGTTCACCATCCAATCGATCTCGAAACCCTTCGTCTACGGGCTCGCCCTCGAAGACCGCGGCAAGCCGGCCGTGCTCGCCAAGGTGGGCGTCGAACCGACCGGTGATGCATTCAACGAGATCAGCCTCGCGCCGGGAACCGGCCGCCCCCGCAATCCGATGATCAACGCGGGCGCGATTGCCTCGACGTCGCTCGTCACCGGGCGATCGGCGGAAGATCGCTGGAATCGCATCCTCGGCCTGTTCTCGTTGTACGCCGGACGGCCGCTCGGTCTCGATGAAAAAGTCCATGCGTCGGAGCGCGACACGGGGCATCGCAATCGCGCGATCAGCCACATGCTGCGCAACTTCGACATCATCGAAGAGGATCCGGAGCCCGCCCTCGACCTGTATTTCCGTCAGTGCTCGATCGAGGTGACGTGCCGCGACCTGGCCGTGATGGCGGCCACGCTCGCCAGCGGGGGCGTCAATCCCGTCACGCGGGAACGGGTCCTGTCGGCGACGAACGTGGACGAGATCCTGAGCGTCATGACGACTTGCGGCATGTACGACTATGCCGGTGAGTGGCTGTACCACGTCGGTCTCCCCGCCAAGAGCGGAGTGTCGGGCGGCATCCTCGCCATCCTGCCGGGGCAGCTCGGCATCGGGGTGTTCTCGCCGCCCCTCGATCCACGCGGCAACAGCGTGCGCGGCGTCGCGGTCTGTCGCGCGATGTCGCACGAACTCGATCTGCACTTCCTGCGCGCACCGCGACCGGCTCTCTCGGCACTGCGCGGACGCTCGAATCTGCAGCGGCTCCGGTCCAGACGCCGACGCTCGGCCGAAGACGACGCGCTGCTGTCCGAGTCGGGCAAGGCGGTGGTCGTGCTCGAGCTGCAGGGCGATCTCACGTTCGGAACCGTCGAGCTCGTGTCGCGACGGATCTTCGAGGCGGCGTCGACCGCACAGACGGTGATCGTCGACGTCTCGCGCAGCCACGACATCGACGAGACGGCGGCGCGGATCCTGTTCGAGTGCCTGCTCGGTCTGGCAGAGGCGGACCGCGGGCTCGTTTTCGTCGGACTGGCACGGCATCCGCGCGTCCAGCGCTACTTCGACGAGCAGTTGATCGATGAACGGATCGGCGGGGTCCGTCGCCCGGCGCTGACCCAGTTCGAGACCCTCGACCTCGCGCTCGAGCACGCGGAGGGTCGGCTTCTCGCCGCAGCCGGCCGCATACCGACGAGTGGCCACGAGCTGCCCCTTGCCCGGCACGAGATCACCCGCGGCTTCGATGCGCCCGAGCTCGAACGATTTGCTGCGCGGCTCGTCCGTCGCGAGTTCTGCGCACGCGAGATGATCGTGCGTCAGGGCGATCCGGCGTCGGACCTGCTGATCCTCGTGCGCGGCGAGCTGAGCGTGGTGGCCGACGGACCGAAGGGCCGGCTGCACAGACTGTCGACTCTGTCGCCCGGAATGACGTTCGGTGAGCTCTCGCTCCTCGATCGGGCCACGCGCACGGCCGGCGTCCGCGCCGATACCGACAGCACCTGCTGGTCACTGGATCACGCAGCGTTCGACGCGCTCGGTGACACCGACCCGCGGCTCAAGATCAAGCTGCTCGAAAACATGCTGCGCGTGAGCGCGCGCATCGCCACCCGGCTGACTGGGGACATGCTGAACAGCGAGGCGTGAGTGGCTGCCCGTTCAGCGGGCTTCGCTGCGTCGGCCGGCCTCCGGATCGAGTTCGACCTCGACGAGGATGACGTGGTCGCCGGCCTTCGCGAGATCCGCCTCGCGGGGCTTCCGCTCCGAGTCGAGTCGGATGCCGTACACCATCGCGTCCCGGGGCAGCGCAGTCAGGAACCGACGCACGCCCTCGCGGAGAGGTTCACTGTCGTTTTCGAACAGGCGCGCCTGACCGGCGAGTCTCTCGCGGCCGATCTCGATCTCGACGGGCGTCAGGCCGGCCCGGAAGTTCGTCCACCAGCGCGTGTTGTGGCTCGAGAGAAAGCGGACGATCGAACCCTCTCGCACGTAGCTGAGCGGAGTCTCGAACTTCCGCCCGCTGCGACGACCCTCGTAGCAGAGCAACGCGAGATTGCGGCTCGCGATCCCGTGCAGGGGAGACCGCAGCAGCGCGCGCATCAGCGGATTGAGGGCGGCGTAGAGCAGGGACTGGATTCGCATGGGGGCCTCGGACGCACCGGAGACGGGTTTCAGATTCGCGGACGCGGAAAACATTCTGCAGGAATTCTGGTTTCCCCGCTCGGGTGATCGCAGTCGCGCGACGATCGGCTAGAACTCGAGGTCTGAAAGTCGATCGCTCGCGCCGGGGAGCGCTCGGATCTGGAGGCGACCGACATGCATCGCACGACTGTTCGTGGTCTTCTCGCGTGGTTGGTTCTGCTCGTCGGCCTGGTCGGTCTAGTCGGTTGCGATTCGAGCGAAGTCGTGGCGCCGATCGTGGTCAACAGCCTCGAAGATTCGGCATTGCCGCCGCTCGGCACGGTGACGCTTCGCTCGGCGCTGGCGACCGCCCGCCCGGGACAGCCCATCCTGTTCGCGCCCCACCTCGATGGCGGCACCATCGAGCTCTCCCTCGTGGCGGCGCCCCACACCCCCCTGCCGGGCGAGGTGATGGGCATGCGGATCGATCCGAGCGGACCGATCTCGTATCTCGTCGGCTACTTCGATCGCGACTACGGAGCCTCCGCACTGTTCGCGTACAAGGACGTCGTCATCGACGCCTCCATGCTGCCCTCGGGCATCACGTTCAAGTGGGTGGGCGGCGCAGCGAACCCCGCCCGGGTGCTCGCGGTGCGAGGCGACCTCGTGCTGCGCAATGTCACGATCACCGGCGGCCTCAACATCGCCGAGGACATCTCGACGAGCGATCCGGCCGCGCAGCCGTGGACGCTCGCACGAGGCGGAGCGCTCGCGATCTGGGGTTTGGCCGATCTCGACGACTGCACGATCCACGGCAATCGCGTCGAGGGCGACTTCGATTCATCGCGCGATCGCGGTGCCTTCGGAGGCGGCGTCTACGCGAATCTGGTCCGCATCACGAACTCGACGATCAGCGGGAATAGCGTCCTGGGTGGCGGCGCCGCCGGGGGCGGCGTCTTCGTGGTGGGCGGCGCGCTGACGAGCCGCAACGGCTCCGTGATCGATCGCTCCTCGATCACCGGCAATCGGATCTCGGGCCTCTTCACGTATGGCGGCGGCGTCTACTCGGACGGCGGCGGCATCGGCAATCAGAAGAGCCTCTCGATCCTCAACAGCACGCTCGCCCGCAACCTCGTCGAACCGCCGCCGGGCATGCCGGCGTTCCTGCTGCGGATGGGTTTCTGGCGTGGTGGCGCGGTCTACATGTCCAACGGCGAGTTGCTGCTCAAGAGCGTGACGATCGTCGAGAACGAGACCCACGGCGTGGCCCGCACCGACGATCTCGGAAAGCCGAATCTCGCCGGTGCCATCGCGGCCACCATCGGCAACGCCCATGCGGTCGAGGATCTCCTGATCGGGCATTCGATCGTGGCGGGCAACAGCGTGCACGAGATCGGCGGGAGCGTGTATCCGCAGGACATCTTCACCGGCTCGCTCTTCTATTTCAGGAGCCTCGGCTTCAATCGGCTGGGCGTCGTCGACTGGAGCCAGATGCTGGTGCCGGTGGGCGTGCCGACCTGGGCGTCCCTGTCGCGCCGTCACTATCCGCAGCCCGGAGACGAGAGCGACATCGCGCTGGCAGACGTGCTCGATCTCGCGGGCGGTGTCACCGAATCGACGTCGGTGATCTCGCGTGGGGTCGACGACGGTCAGTGGGCCGTGCTCCACTATCGACCGCGGGGCCCTGCGGTGGATGTCGTGCCCGCCACCCCCTACCTCATCGAAGAGCTGCTCGGCGAGTATCGCGTGGCGCCCGGTGGCATCGACAACTTCCTGCCGATCGTGCTCGCGCGCATCGAAAGCGTGTACGGCCTGCCGGGTTTCGCGAACGATTTCACCGCGGACTTCGACGCCTTCCTGCAGTCGGTGGACACCGACAGTGCGACCGCCGGCCTGCAGCCCTATCTCGACCCGACCGGGCGACCGATCCTCGCCGTCGCCGACGTCGGTTGGTTCGGGCCCGCCCAGACCTGGCCGGCCGAACTCGCCAATCACCCGTTGATCCACTTCTGGCATCGCCTCGACGGCGCGTTGGCGGTGGAACAGATCCCGTCCCTCACACCGCAGGGACTGGGTGACGAAGCCTGGGGGGCCCTCTTCGCCTCGGGGCCGCTGATCGAGAACCCTGCCATCACGATGACGATGTTCCGGGATGCGCCCTTCACCGTGTACCTGCGCAGCGTCGACCAGCTCGGCGCCACTCGGCCGGGTGGACCGGCCGGCGATGTCGGGGCCATCGAGCTGCGCTGATCGAATCGTCCCCGTGCTGCGCGCGGGTGATCCGGCCGTCTGCATCTCTCACGAACCGGCCTGCGCGCTCAGTTCTTCGAAGCGCGCGACCGCGCGCTCGCCGTCGGCTTCGCCGAAGACTTCGATGCGTCGCATCCGCCCATCCGCGACGAGCCCCGCCAGGATGGCTTCGACCTCGAAGGGACCGCCGCCGTCCGTGATGGTGCCGAAGCGGCGGATCGCCACCACGTAGCCCTGCTCGCTCCACGCGAGCACGCGGAACACCTCCATGATGACGCCGTCGCCGAGGTCGTCGCCCGCTTGCAGTGAGGCGATCCACTGCTCGCGATCGAGCGTGCCGAAGCCCAGCGGGCGCTGGTCCACGAAGATGAGGTCGGGGGCGACGCACTCACGCACCGCGTCCCAACTCCGATCGAAGCGCGCGCGAACGAACGCGGCGAGCGGCGCGATGCCGGCGCTCCCCGCGGCCTCGCCCGCCGCAAAGTGCTCGAGCCCCTCGACCGCCGCTGCGAAGCGATCCTCGGGATCGAAGAAGAGCACCGCGCGCAGCAGGCCGTCTGCACCGACTTCGAGCAGCCGGACGCGCTCGAACTCGAATGCGTCGCCGCCCGGCTTGCCGAACCAACGGCAATGATCGAGCACGATGCGATCGCCGAGCGTCCCGATGAACGCGCTCTCGACGCGGAACCCCGGCTGCGAGGTGAAGTGCA
>JANOFF010000024.1:0-67955 GCA_031413515.1 bacterium | reverse complement strand
TGCATCGTCGTCTCCCTCGATCGGTGTTTCAGTTGGGCGTGTACTTCCGCAGCTTTCGCTGAAGGCTCTGGCGATGGAGGCCGAGCCGTCTGGCGGCCTGGCTGATGTTGCCATCGCACTCGGCGAGCACGTACTCGATGTATTCGCGTTCGTGGCGGTAGAGGCTCTGGAACTTCTCGGGGATCGGGATCTCGGTGCCGTCTTCCTCGGCTGCGAAGACGCGCTCGACCTGCTCGGCATCGACGGGCTTCGTCAAGTAGGCGACTGCACCGAGCTTCGTGGCCTTCACCGCAGTCGCGATGCTCCCGTAGCCGGTCAAGACGACGATCAGGGTATCGGGTGAACGAGCCTTGATCGTCGTGATCACATCGAGGCCACTGTCCTGGCGCAAGCGCAGATCGACGACCGCATAACGGTAGTCGAGGGATTCGCGCGAACGGACGGCCTCGAGATTGTCCAGCCAATCGACGCGATACCCGCGATCGCGAAACTCCGCCGCCAGCGTCTCGGCGAATCTCTTGTCGTCTTCGACGATCAACAGGGAGCCGCGGTCTTCACTCATGCTTCACCTTCCGTCCGACTCGCTTCGCCGGGGATCTCCGCCCGGAGTGACACGCGGGCGATGGCCCCGCCGCCCTCCCGGTCCTCGAGCTGGAGCCGCGCGCCGATCGCCTCGGCGAGGCTGTGCACATAGTAGAGACCGAGCCCGACGCCGTGCACCTTGGTGGTGACGAACGGCTCGCCGAGATGGTTCCGCACCATCGCGGGCCAGCCCTGTCCGCGATCGGCGACGACCAACTCGACATGATCGCCCGCACCGTGCACGGATACGTCGACGCCGGCGTCGCTGTTGCCGGATTCGATGGCATTCTCGATCAGGTTGATCAGGGCCTGCGAGAACGCGATCGAGGGAACCATCGCGCGCCGGGGACCGCGACCGTCCCAGGCGAATCGGATCGACACATCACCGTTCACCTTGGAGACGCTGCCGCAGACTTGACGGGTGAGCATGGCGACGTCCACCACCTCGAAGGCGAGACGCTCCGGATCGAGCTGTGAACCCGCCATGTGGCGGAGCACGTCGCCGCAGCGTTCGAGTTCTTCGCGAGCCGTCACATAGTCGGGATGCTCGCCCAGGCCTTCGTTGCGCCCGAGCCGAGCGAGCAGGAGTTGCGCGGTATTGAGCGGAGTGGCGAGTTCGTGGGAGAGTCCCGCGGCGAGCGCGCCCACGGCCCGCAGGCGATCGATGCGGATCTGCCGGTCGCGCGCGAGCGACGCGTGGTGCTGCAGCGCAGACAGCGTGCGCGACAACCAGGCCGTGAGAATCCAGAAGACGAGCGCGATCAGGAACTGCGCGGGAAACAGGATCCTGGCCGGGAGCAGCGAATTCTCGAGGCTGGGGGGGATGTGGCTGTTGGCCTGGATGAGCCCGAGGCACACCAGCAGGATGCCGAAGAGCAGGAAGCCGCTGCGCCCCTCGAGCAGCATGGCGCCGAGCACCGAGTGCACGAACAGGATCGGGACCAGCGGATTCCAGGCGCCGCCGGTCAGCGACAGCAGCGTCGAGAGCGCAACGATGTCGGCGCACAGTTGGAGCAGGATGTGGCTGCGGGCCAGCTTCCAGCCGCGTTGCAGCGCGAGCCAGGTGGCCGCATTGAAGGCCGCCAGCAGCGCGATCACGCCGCCGAACGCCGGGACGAGGCGTGGCTCGAGTACCTCGAACTCGAGCCCGAAGGCGATCGACCCGACCTGCGCGAGCAGCGCCAGCCAGCGAAGTCGTACGACCCAGATCAGCTTGGAGTCGCTCTGGGCGGGATCCGCGCTGATCGGCGGCGCGAAGAACGATCGCAGCGTCTCCCACATCGTGCGTCAGCGCCCGCCGCCGTCGATGTACAGGCGCTGTCCATTCACGTAGCTCGAGCGCGACGAGACCAGGTGCCGGATCGCGTCGGCGACGTCCTCGGGCTGGCAGATGCGACCGTACGGCATGCTGCTGTCGAGCTTGCGCAGATCGTCGACTCCCGTGGTCGCCTTCATGAGCCGCCGCCCCATCTCGGTCTCGACGAGACCCGGCGCGACGACGTTGACGCGAATGCCGTGGCGGCGTTCTTCCTTGGCGAGTGTGAAGGCGAGCGACTCGAGAGCCGCTTTGCCCATGTTGTAGGGTGCTCCGTTCGCGCTGTGGTGCGCGGTCGCGACACTCGACACCATCACGATGTCGCCGCGTCCGCAGGTGCGCATGCCGGGCAGTACGAAGCGGCAGAGGTCGTGCGGGCCGAGGGCGTGCACACGCATCACACGGTCGAGTTCGTCGGGGTCGGTGTCCGCCACCGAACGCCCCCGGCTCGCGATGCCGGCGTTGTTGATCAGGATCGAGATCGGACCGAGGTCGGCGACGGCGTTCGCCACCATCTCGCCGAGCGCAGCACGATCCTCGAGCGAAGCGCCGTACACGCCGCTTCGCTGGCCGCGGTCCCCGACGAGCGCCGCGGTCTCCTCCGCGGCCTGACGATCCCGGTTGTAGTGGATCGCGACGTCCGCACCATCCTCGGCGAGCGCCAACGCGACCGCTCGGCCGATTCCCCGGCTCGCGCCGGTCACCAGTGCGATCCGGCCTGCGAGCGACATCGGTGGTCCCTCCTCGGGTCGAGAATGGAAGTCAGGTTGGAACCGGCCGGAGCCTAACGGATCACGAGCCGCGCCGGCCGCCCGGCTCGCCGGCGCGGCCGAGCCGGTCAGGCCCGGGTCTCGCGCAATCCCGCGGTCACCCGGTCGCGGTGTCCCGATCCAGCATGCGCTCCGGTTCTACATGGAAGTCGCGGACGCTGCCGTGCACGCGCAGTGCCTCGCCGACGCGCTCCGGGCTGAAGGTGTGGCACGCGGCGCCCACCACCGCCGCGAAGGAACTCGCGCGCTCGATCTTCTCGAAGTCGTAGCGACGACCGAGCCCGATGAAGACCGCACGTCGCGTCACCAGCGTCGCCTCGGCGAGGTCCGGGTCTCCGATGGCGGCGAACAGTACGTCCCAGGCCTCGCCGCGCAGCGGTTGGTGGGCGAAGCGGTCGGGCCAGGCGTCGGCGATCTGCAGGCCCGAGACCTGCCATTCGAGCAGGCGCTCGCCGTCGCGATGCAGCGTGGCGCGCGCCTGGCCGTCGCGTCGATCGGGCAGCACAAAGTCGTAGCGCCGCGACGTCGCGGCCCCGTCGTGCTGGCGCGCTGCATGGCAGATGGCGAGGCAGGCCGCGTCGTACAGATGCGTGCACTGGGCCCGCGAGTCGGTGTGACGCCCGACCCGGGCGAAGTCGCGGCAGAGGGGAGCACCGATCAATGCCGCGAGGGGCCGCACCGCGCCGGGACAGGTCGTCCACGGCACCCGGACATCTTCGCCCGTGATCGCGACGACGCGAGCTTCGGCGTGTTCGATCCGCGCTGCAAAGTGGTGGAAGTCGTCGACGAGTTCTCCGCGCGCCCAACCGGGACCGGCCTCGAGGACGATGCAGCGGCGATAGCTTCCGTCGCCGTAGTCGCTGCGCAGCGGCACTTCTGCGGGATGGTTCCGCGCCACGATGAGGCTCGCCTCCGACTCCGCTGCGCGACCGATGGCCCGGCCGCATCGGGATCGGGCATCATACAGCGCACCGGCCCGCCGGCCGCGGAGATCCGAACGCATGGCCGCGCTGCCCTTTCGTCTGCTTCCCGCCGTCGGGCCCGACAACGCCCATTTCTGGCAGGGCGGCGGCGAAGGCGAACTGCGCTTCCTGCGATGCGATGCGTGCCGCACGTACGTGCATCCACCCGTTCCGATCTGTCCCGGGTGTCTCGGACGAGCCCTATCCGTCGAGGCGGTGTCTGGACGCGCGCGGATCCACACCTTCACGATCAATCATCATCCGTGGGTGCCGGGCTTCGATCCGCCCTACGTGGTCGCGATCGTCGAGCTCGAGGAGCAGCCCGGCCTGCGACTCACCACCAACATCGTCGGCTGCGCGCCGGACGAGGTCGAGATCGGCATGTCGGTGCGCGTGGTCTTCGAGGCGCGCGAGGAGGGAATCTTCATTCCGCTCTTCACTCCACTCGTCACTCCGCTCGTCGAGCCCGATCCGGTCGGGGGGCACCGTTCGTGAAACCCGACGAATCGAAGATCCTCGAACGCCGGGCCGCGATCACGGGCATCGGGCAGTCCGCGGTCGGACGCCGCCTCGACGTCGATCCGCTGCTGCTCACCGCCGATGCCTGTCTCGAGGCGATCGCCGATGCGGGTCTCGATCGCAGCGACATCGATGGTCTGTCGACCTATCCCGGTGGTGCGGTGCCCGGTGCGCCGGGCTTCTCGGGCGCGGGCATCACCGAGGTGCAGGACATGCTGCGCCTCGATCTGAATTGGTTCTGCGGTGGACCCGAGCTTCCGGGTCAGCTCGGCGCCGTCATCAATGCCTGCATGGCGGTGGCGACCGGGCTCGCGCGCCACGTGCTGTGCTTTCGCACGGTGTGGGAGTCGACCGCGCAGGGCGGCGGACGCCGGGCGGGGATCGGCACCTCGGGAGGGGGTCGCTTCCGTGCGGGCGGATTCATGCAGTGGACGCTGCCCTATGGCGCGGCCTCGGCGGCGGTGTGGATCGCCATGATGGCGAAGCGGCACTTCCATGAATTCGGGACGACCCGCGAACAGATGGCGCAGATCGCGCTGAACGCACGGCGCAATGCCGCGCTGAATCCGAAGGCCGTCTACCGCGCACCGATGACGCTCGACGACTATCTATCGGCCCGCATGATCTCCGAGCCGTTCTGTCTCTACGACTGCGATGCGCCGGTCGATGGCAGCACGGCGATCATCGTGTCCGCGGTCGACGCGGCGCGAGACTGCCGGCGAGTGCCGCTCCGTGTCGAGGCCGTCGGAAGCGCACTGCACGGTCGACCGTCCTGGGATCAGTTCGACGATCTCACCACGATGGCGCTGCGCGACGCCGGTCGCATGCTGTTCGCACGCACCGATCTGCGCCCGGCAGACGTCGACGTCGCCGAGCTCTACGACGGCTTCAGCTTCATCGCGATGTGCTGGCTCGAAGCGCTCGGATTCTGCGGCAAGGGCGAATCGGGCCCGTTCATCGCCGATGGCCGCGCGATCGCGCTCGACGGAGTGATCCCGCTCAACACCCACGGTGGCCAGCTCTCGGCCGGGCGTCTGCACGGCTTCGGGTTCATGCACGAAGCCGCGCTGCAGTTGTGGGGCGAGGCGGGTTCGCGCCAGGTGAAGGGCGATCCTCGAGTCGCGGTGGCGGCGGCGGGCGGTGGGCCGCTCGGGGGATGTCTGTTGCTCCGGCGCGACGGCTGAGCGGGATCTGCCCACGAGTGCCTGATCGAACGGGTCCGGCGTGCGCGTCAGCTGTGTTCGGCGACGGGCTTCTCCAGCGCTGCGAGGATGTTGACCCGGATCCCCTCCAGCCCCCGTGTGCTGTTGACCAGCCGCTCGTATCCGGTGAAGGCCAGGAACAGCGCGCGCGACGACATGCCATACGACGGGTCGGGCTCGATCATGCGAAGTTCGCGGATCGAGAGGCCCGCGCGCGCCGCCGCCCGCGCGATCGCGGTGCGCGTGTTCAGCCGGTACAGCGTGGGATACGGATCGTGGGCCTCGTCGGCGAGTCCGCGCAGCCGGTTGGCGACCAGTCGATGGAACCAGTGCGGGGTCGCCGCAGACACCAGCGAGATCGGGTGCCAGCGGTTCGGTGTGCGGAAGAGATAGACGCCCCCCGGAGCCAGCACACGGAAGATCTCGCCGAGGTGGGCGACTGGGTCCGCGACGTGTTCGACCACGTAGTCGGACACGCAGGCATCGAAACTTCCGTCGTCGAACGGGTATGCGCCATCCGCTCCGAGCAGCGTAGCGCTCGTCAGGGCATCGTTCGTGCGCACGAGCGGATCGGGATCGATCCCGTGCAGTTCGCCGAGGCTCGCCAGAAAGCGCGAAGTCGGGTTGCCGGGACCGGATCCGATTTCGAGGATGCGGATCTTTTGATTGCTGCCGGCCCGCGTCCCGAGCGCACGGATCGCTTCGCCGGTCATGCGGTGGAAGGTCGTCGTGCCGTCGACCCAACCCGGCCGATGGTTGTAGAAGCGGTCGAACCAGCGCTGCTGCCAGCTGCCCTTCTCGCGCATGTCGGTTGCTCGCTTCCCGGTGCCGGGTGTCGATCAGTCGTCGAACTCGATCAGCACGTCGACGTTGCCGTCCTCGCGAAGCTGATCGAGATAGGCGCGGAGCGACCGGTCGCCCAGACGCCTTTGCCATTCGCTGCGGACCTGCGGCTCGATGTCCGAGAGCGGCGGCGTCACGGTCGGCGTGCGATCGGCCATCACGAGCACGTGGATCCCGATCCCGGATCGGACCGGCTCGCCGACCTCGCCGGTTTCGAGTTCGAGCGCGGCACGCACGGCCGTCGGCCCGATGTACTCGCGCAGCTTGACGGCGGGCAGCAGCGTATCCGGCAGGGGCGAAACCTCGGCGTCGCCGTACTCGCTGCGCACGGACTCGAGGGATCGTCCGGAGAGCAGCGCTTCGCGGGCGAGCCGGGCGCGCTCGAGGATCGCGCTTTCGTCGGCGCCTGTCGGAACGCGGAAGAAGACCTGGCGCACGTGCAGGCGTCCCGGCCTCGCGAAGAATCCGCTCTCCTCGGCATAGAAAGACTCGAGCTCGCCGGGCTCGGGTTCGCGGTCGTCGCTGATGCCGACGATCGACGTGATCAGCGCGGAGGTGAGATCCGCCCTGACCCGGCGGTCCACCCGGGCGAGACCCAGGTCGAGAGCGCGCTGCACCAGCAGTTCTTCGTCGATCATGCGATCGAGCACGTGGCGACGCGCGGTCTCGTCGATCGCGCCCTTGCTGTCGCTCTCGAAACCGGCGAGCAGTCTCAGGTAGTCGTCGCGTCGGATCACGACGTCGCCGACCACGGCGACGGCGTCGGCCGGGATCGCGCCGGGATATGAGGCCGGCGTGACGATCGCGCTCGCAGCGGCGATCAGGCCGGCGGCGGCACCGATCGCAAGCAGCACGAGAGTCCGGCGTTCGGCGCGTGTCCGATCGGCCTGGCTATCTGCGTGCTGCACGGGTAACGGATCGCCCACGATCGCTCCGGCCCACCGACCCGTCCGCGCTCGGATGGTTCGCGAGGGGCGCCAACGATATCGCAGTGGATCCGTCGGTTCGCCGGATCGGGCGGCGGGTTAGTGTTTCCGGTCGAGACCGGCCACCAGGAGAGCCCCATGAGTTTGAATCTCGGATCGATCTTGCGAGCCAGCGCGAAGCAGACACCCGACGCCGTCGTGATCCGCGACGCGAAGTCGTCGATCACGTACGCGGAACTCGATCGAGCCGCCGCCGGCGTGGCCCGAGCGCTCCACCAGCGTGGCATCCAGCCGGGGGACAAGGTCGCGCTGCTGGTTCCGAATGTGCCTGAGTTCACGATCGCATACTTCGGCATCCTCTATGCGGGGGCCACGGTAGTGCCGATCAACGTTCTCGCGGCGGCACCCGAGGTCGCCTACTTCCTGCGAGACTCTGTGGCACGCCTGCTCGTCGTGCATCCGCTGTTCGCCGAGCCCGGGCGCATCGGTGCCGCGCAGGCCGGCGTTCCGGTCGTCAC
Organism: bacterium; assembly: GCA_031413515.1. Taxonomy (GTDB): domain Bacteria; phylum Myxococcota_A; class UBA9160; order UBA9160; family UBA4427; genus TMED88. The sequence continues at coordinate 60,318 of JANOFF010000024.1, read as the reverse complement.
GGCGGGAGGCGAGGGACCGGACACACTGGCCGCACTCGAGGCGACCGCGCCGCTCGACTCCCCGCATCCGACCGGCGCCGATGACACCGCGGTGATCCTCTACACCTCGGGGACCACCGGGCAGCCCAAGGGCGCCGAACTGACGCACTCGAACCTGTTCATCAACTGCGCGTTCGTCGTGCCGCGCCTCGCGAACATCCCCGGTCCCGAGCTGCGCGCTCTGGCGACGCTGCCACTCTTCCACTCGTTCGGGCAGACGTGCATCCAGAACGCCACGATCGCCGCCGGCGGATCCTTCACCCTGCTGCCCCGATTCGATCCGCAGTCTGCCTTCGAACTGATGGAGCGCGATCGCATCACGCTGTTCGCCGGTGTGCCCACCATGTACTTCGCGTTGCTGCACTGGAAGGGCGATCGGAACTACGACGTGACGAGCCTCCGACTCTGCATGACGGGCGGTGCCCCGATGCCCGTCGAGGTGATGGGTGCGTTCGAGAAGAAGTTCGACATCGAGATCCTCGAGGGCTTCGGGCTCTCGGAGACGTCGCCGGTGGCGAGCTTCAATGTCGTGGATCGCCCGCGCAAGGCGGGCTCGATCGGATATCCCGTCTGGGGCGTCGACATGGCGATCATGGACGACCACGACGTGCCGTTGCCCGACGGCGAGCGTGGAGAGATCTGCATCCGCGGCCACAACATCATGAAGGGCTATCTGAATCGCGAGGAAGCCACCCGGGAGGCGATGAAGAACGGTTGGTTCCACTCGGGAGACATCGGCTTCCGCGACCCGGATGGCTGCTACTGGATCGTGGACCGCAAGAAGGACATGATCCTGCGCGGCGGTTTCAACGTGTATCCGCGCGAAGTGGAAGAGATCCTGTACCAGCACCCGGCCGTCGTCGAAGCCGCGGTGATCGGCGTCGCCCACGAGAGTCACGGTGAAGAGGTGAAGGCCGTCGTGGCCCTCGGCGTCGGCAAGTCCGCCAGTGCCGGCGAGTTGATCGCATTCTGCAAGGAGCGGCTGTCCGCCTACAAATACCCGCGGATCGTCGAGATCGTGTCCGAACTGCCGAAGGGTCCGACCGGCAAGATCCTGAAGCGCGAGTTGCGCTGAAGATCGCGAGAACTTCCGGAGTCCGTACTGCGGCGTGACCCGATCCGTCACGAGGGCGGTGTTTCCTCTCCGTCGTGTCGATGATCGAGAAACCCCCGGTGGCTCTGCCCGGCACCCACTTGTCGGGCAGGGACGCCTTTTCGAGGAGGTACGGTCGATGTCATTCTCACCCGAAGTCGCAACCAGGCCGCGCGCGCAGTCCCACCACCCGGCAAGTCCAGGGAGCCGGCTCCGCTGTGGGGTCTGTCACGGCAGCGAGCTGATCCAGGACGAGGTGTTCGATGACGGCTCGATGGTGCTCTGCGAGTGCCGTCGCTGCGAGCACCGCTGGACGTTCCGCCCGCCGTCGGTGCGAACGAAGCGGTTGCCGATCCCCATGGCGGTGGCGCGTCCCATCGCTCCGGAGATTGCGGGTCGTCGGCGGTTCGTCGGCGCTGCGTGATACCGTGCGCGGGTGCGCGTCATCCTTTATACCGGCAAGGGCGGCGTCGGCAAGACCACGACCGCCGCAGCCACTGCGGTACGCGCCGCCGAATCCGGGTTGCGGGTGCTGGTGGTTTCGGCCGATCCGGCCCATAGCCTCGGCGATGTGATCGACGTGCGGCTCGGCGCCGAGCCGAAGCGCATCGCCGCCGGTCTGGATGCACTCGAGATCGACGCGCGAGTCGAGCTGGCGAAGCACTGGGGAGCGATTCGGGACTATCTCGTCTCGCTCTTCCGATATCAGGGGATCGAGGACGTCGTCGCCGAGGAGCTGGCACTGCTTCCCGGCGCCGAGGAGCTGACCACACTCGTCTGTGTGGACGAACACGCGCGCAGCGGACGCTACGACGTGATCGTGGTCGATTGTGCGCCCACCGACAGCACGTTGCGTCTCGTGACGCTGCCGGACGTCGCCCACGGTGCGATCCGCGTCATGCTGCGGCTGCAGCGCGCGATCGCGAGCGTCATCACGCCACTGGCCGCGGGCATCGTGCCCGTGCCTCTGCCCGACAGCCGGGTGTTCCGGGACGCCGAGCGTCTGCTCTATCGCACGCTGCGACAGCTGCGGGTGCGGCTGATCGACCCCGGAACCAGCGTGCGCCTGGTCCTCACGCCCGAGAAGATGGTGATCGACGAAGCTCGGCGGGCATTCACCGATCTCTCGCTCTTCGAGCTTTCAGTCGACCTCGTCGTGATGAATCGGGTGCTGCCCGCGGAGGCACTCGAGGAGGATTTCTTCCGGGCCTGGGGACGACTGCAGGGCGAACGCCTCGAGGAGGTGCGGCGCGCTTTCGCACCGCTCGACGTGCTGACTGCGCCGCTCCAGGATGACGAGGTCGTCGGGCTCGAGCGCTTGTCCAGGCACGCGGCGGCGCTGTTCGGCGAGCGCGATCCCACAGCGCGGCTCGGCGAGACGTCGTCCGTCCGCTTCGACCGGATCGACACGGGCTACAGGGTGCGGATCCCGCTGCCGGGTGCGTCGCCGGAGGCTCTCGACGTGACGGTCGTCGACGGCGAGTTGATCGTCCGGGCCGGCGCGCGACGCCGCGCTCTGATCCTGCCGAACCGGATCGCGGCCAGCACGCTCGCGGGTGCCCGGCTCGCGGACGGCGAGCTGGTCGTGTCCTTCGACTCGCCCGCAGCGGCGCGGGTGGGTGGCTGAGATGCGGGTGCTGCTTCACACCGGCAAGGGTGGGGTCGGCAAGACGACGCTGTCGCTCGCCACCGCGATCGGCGCCGCGCGACACGGTCACCGCGTGTTCGTGCTCTCGACCGATTCAGCCCACAGCCTCGGCGATGCACTGGGGCGCAGCGTCGGAGCGCGCCCGACCGAGGTCGCTCCGGGCGTCGTCGCCCAGGAGATCGACGTGATCGTCGAACTCGATCGGGCCTGGCAGGCCATCCAGCGCTGGCTCCGGGAGCTGCTCCGCGATGATGCCGATGCGATGGTGTCCGAGGAGCTGCTGGTGTTCCCCGGGCTCGAAGAGCTGATCGCACTGCGCGCGGTGCGCGACGTCGAGGCCAGCGGTGACTTTGACGTCTGCGTGGTCGACTGCGCCCCGACCGGCTCGACGCTCCGGATGCTCCGCTTCCCCGACGCGCTGCGTGTCTTCATGGACCACTTCTTCGACCTCGAGCGCCGCGGCGTGCGACTGCTGCGCCCGCTGCTGCGCGGACTCGGATCCGACCGCTTCCTGCCCCGCGAAGAATTCTTCGACGCCTTCGAGCGCCTGTATCGCGACATCGAGGACGTGCGGCAGATCCTGCTGGACGGGGATCGCACCAGCGCGCGGCTGGTCGTCAATCCGGCGCGGGTCGTGGTGGCGGAAACCCGCCGATCCTTCGCCTATCTCAGTCTCTATGGCGTGGCGACGGACGCCGTGCTGGTGAATCGCCTGCTGCCCGATCGCGCGCGCTCGGGCTACATGGCGCGTTGGGCGGAGCGAGAACAGCGGGAGCTGGCCGAGATCGAGGCGTCTTTCCCCGTCCCGCTGTTTCGCGCACCACTCTGCGAGCGCGAAGTGATCGGCGTCGAGGCGCTCGGAGGACTCGCCGCCGGCCTGTTCGGCGATCAGGATCCGGCGGCCACGTTCACCCGGCACCGGCCGATCCGGCTGCGCAAGCGCGGATCCACCACGTTGCTCGAGATCGATCTGCCCGGAGCCAGCAAGGAGGAGATCGAGGTGACCCGCGTCGGCACCGAGGTGCTGATCCGGATGCGGGACGCGCAGCGGCGGGTCGCTCTGCCGGCTTCGATCGAGGGTCGTGAGATCGAGCGGGTCCAGTTCGCCGAAGGTGTGCTCGAGTTGTCGTTCGCACCCTGACGTCGACCCGTCGATTCCGGATCGACTCGCCCAAACGGCCGTGGTACGGTCCGGCGAACGAGTCGGTCGGACGGGCACTTCGGGACTGCACTTGCGAGCCGGACCGAGACGTGGGGAGCGTTCGGGATTGGCGGGAAACGTGCCGTGTGGGGGGTGAGCCACGCGAATTCGAGCCGTCCTCTATTCAGTTCGGTTCGGATCCGAGCGGTGCCGTGTATCCGGTGAGCACCACGAAGGTGGGCTCGGCTCGCGGGCGGGGCAGGTGGCCCTTCGGCGCACGCCAGTCGACACTGAGACGGAGCCTCCTCATCGGGGCGTGCCACAGAGCTAACGAGGTATCCATCGTGATGGCAGATTGCAATACGAACCCGCGGCGTCGGGGGGTCGGTTGGTTCGCCCTCGAGTTCGCCGCGCTGGTCTGGCTGTCGATCGTTGCGGCATCGGTCGCGTCGGCGTCGAAGATCACAGACCTGCGGATCGGCGCGCACGATGATTTCACCCGGGTGGTGTTCGAACTCGACCGCCCGACCGGTTACCGGATCGAACGCGCATCCCCGACCGCGGGTGTCTGGGAACTCGTGGTCTCCCTCGATGCCACATCGCTTCCCCGCAAGGTGCAGTCGCAGAAGGGCCTGATCGGGCTGGTCCTGATCACGCCGGAGGGCTCGGGCTCGGTGGCCCGAATCCAGCTCAAGCAGGACGGGTTGAGCCTGAAAGAGATGATCCTCGCGAATCCGCCGCGTATCGTGCTCGATGTCCTGAGCCCGACTCGAGCCACCGCGATGGCCGCCAAGGCGGCTCCGAAGCCGGCAGACGTCAGGCCGACCGCGAGCGCTGCGGAGAGCAAGCCCGTACCGAAGGTCACCGCGGCTGCGCCCACGCCGACACCCATGCCCTCCGCGGCCCCAGTCGAGCCGCCTGCGGCCGAACCTCTCGCTGTTGAAGCACAGCCCGACTTCGTTCCGACAGCCGTGCGCACCGCGGGCCTGGACGATGAAGCGAGGTCCGCCGACTCGCTGGATCCCAGTCTGGCGCCCGATCACGACCGGGGATCCGATCCGGCCCCCGCGCCGCCCGCCGCGGCAGCTCTTGCCGCCGCACCGCCCGCTGCCGCACAGACGGCTCCTCGCCGCGAAACGCCGAGTGAGCGAAGCGCACCAGTCCCCGCGGCCGAGCGCGTGGCCCGCCGCGCCGAGGCGCCGCCCGTCCCCGCCGCGGAGGCTGATTCGGATTCGGGGATCGGCTTCGGAAAGATCGGGATGGGGATCGCCGGTCTGCTCGTGATCGGCGGTGCGGTCGTCTACCTGCGGCGCCGCAATTCGGCCGAGGTCGAAGACGACTTCGACGAGGGCGTGGAGGTGGGCGGGCCGATCGGCCTGGGGAGCGACAATCCCTTTGCGAATCTGCGATCGAAGGACGACCGCCAGCCCGTGCTGTCCGTACCGCACGCAGCGGACGGGGGCACGGGTCACTTCGAAATCGGTGATCTCGATGATGACGACGAGAAGAAGGTCGACGCGATGGACGCGCCCCTGATCGGAGATTCGGGGATCACGTTCGGGGGCAGCGAGACACGGGTTCAGGGGCCGCGAACCAGTGCGGGTGCGGGAGATGGGCTCGAAGACGAGGGCCTGGGAGATGAAGAGACCATGCGGATCATCCGCGAGATCGAGCAACGAATGGCGAGCCTGGAGACCCGACTCGACGAAGCGGTCGATGCCCGGGAGCGGCTCGAGCGACAAGTGGCTGCACAGACCGAAGAGCTGCGCGTCCAGCGTGCCGCGATCGCGCGGACCCAGCGTGCCGTGCGCAACATGAACCGCCCCGACGAAGAGGGTCCGACCGAGCCCGCGCTGCGCGACAATCCTTAGGCCCGGGCCCGTCGGTCGACCAGGCACGATCCTCGGTTCAGACGGCGGAGCCTTGCTCGACCGCACCGAGGGCGCCGACCGCCCCGGCGTGGGCACCCCGCTCGAGCAGGATCGGCTGGCGTCCGAGAGCGGCCGTGACCCCGACCAGCAGGACGCGAAGCAGGTCGTTGCCGGGCAGGGTCGCGCCTCCGAAGACCACGCGTTCGACGCCGGCGGTCGCGGCGAGTCCGCAGCTGATCAGGGCCACGTTCTCGGCGACCAGACCCATCACGGCCGCGGCCAGATCGGCGCGCTGGGAGGCCTCGTCGGGGGCCCCGCTCCTCGCGGATCCAGCTTCGCCGATCATGCGCCGCGCCAGATTGCCGAAGGCGGCGGCCGTCGCAGCAGCGGGCAGGCCGATCACGCCGTCCTCGTAGATGTCGCCGATCAACAGATCGATCTCGCCGCGCCGGCCCTGCCGCGCGAGGCTGCACAGCTCGTCGAAGCTCGTGCAGCCGGTCAGCGCGTGGCCGAGCCCCATGACGGTGCCTCCACCGAGCGCGGTCCCGCCGAGTCGCGTCACCTCGTCCCCGTCGATCCGCAGGACTGAGGTCCCGGTGCCGACGGAGACGAGCAGATAGGGGATCGTGTCGTCGATCTGCTGCGCGCGCAGCAATTCGCGTGAACCGCGCGCCCAGGCTTCGAACTCGATCAGGCGGACGGGCGTCTGATCGAGGTAGGGTTCGAGGCCGGTCGCCCGACATCCCGTGAGGCCGATCGAGCCGGGGGACAGGGCCTTCACGTGCTTCGACACTTCGTCGAGCGCATGGGCGGGCAGGGAGACCAGACTCAGTTTGCCGTCGGCTTCGCGCATCGCCAGCTTGGCGAGCGTCGCGCCGACGTCGACGCCGATCGCGGGCCGGACGCCGGATGCGGGCTTGGGGAAGTCGTCCGCTTCGGAGTCCATCAGGCCTTCGGGCTCAATTGGTTACACTCGCCGCCGGGTCAGCCAGCATGTATACCGCGTTCTATGGGCTCCGCGAGAAGCCCTTCTCTCTCACTCCGAATCCGCGCTTCCTCTATCTGGCCGACTCGCACCGCGAGGCGATGGCCCATCTTCTCTATGGGCTCGAGCAAGGTGAGGGCTTCATCGTCATCACCGGCGAGGTGGGGACCGGCAAGACGACGCTGTGTCGCAGCCTGCTGGACAGGATTCCGGGCGACACCGAGATCGCGATCCTCTTCAATCCGAGCCACAGCGCCAACGAGCTGCTGCAGTCGATCAACGAAGAGTTCGGGCTCGAGGCCGATGCGGCAAATCGGCGACAGCTGCTTTCCACGCTGAATCGCTTCCTGCTTGCGCAACACGCCGCATCGCGCCGGGTCGTCCTGATCATCGATGAAGCACAGAATCTCGCACCCGGGACCCTCGAGCAGGTGCGGCTCCTGTCGAACCTCGAAACCGAGTCGTCCAAGCTGATCCAGATCATCCTGCTCGGTCAGCCCGAGTTGGACGCGAAGCTCGACTCGGATTCGCTCCGCCAGCTGCGTCAACGCGTCAGCGTCCGCTGGCGTCTCGAAGCCCTGGCGGCCAACGACACGGCCGCCTACATCCGTCATCGGCTCGCGGTGGCGGCGGGTGCCGATCGCGATGTGTTGTCCGACGGTGCGCTGCGGGAGATCCACCGATTGACCGGCGGCGTGCCCCGTCTGATCAACGTGCTCGCCGATCGCTGCCTGCTCGCCGGTTATTCGGTCGGGGCGCACCGTGTCGGGGCGCACGTCGTGAGGCGGGCTGCGCGCGAGGTACCCGGCACCGAACGACATGCCCAGGCGGCTCGGCGCCGTCTCGGACTTGGCTTGGGGATCGGACTCGGCATGGCGACGGCCGCGGCTCTCGGCCTGGCCTTCATGCCGTGGGCGACGCTCGATCGCGCGATCGGGAATCCGGCTCCTGTCGAAACAGCGCCGCCAGCGACGGCCAGCGCGTCGAGTCCCGGGGACTCCGGATCGACCCACACCGCTTCGAGTTCGCTGGTGCCGGGGGGTGCGGCTGCGGTGATCGTGGTCCCGCCTCCGGCCGCCGCTCCGCTGCGCGACGAGGAGGCGTGGGTCGGGCTGCCTGCGGGCGCCACCGCGCTCGTGCAGCCCGTCGATCTCGACGACCGCTTCGAGCCCGACGGGCAGGGCGTCTTTCTGGCGGCGCTGCTGACCCGGCAGAATGCCGCGGATGCGCGCGCCATGGCGGCCACCGCAGTGCTCGAACGCTTCGGTGAGCCACCGCTCGTGACGGCCCCCGGTTCGTTCGAAGAACTGGCGGACGCGCTGGCGCGCCGGGATCTCGTACTGACCGAGCACCCGATCGCCGATCTCGCGCTGCTGGTGCAGTTCGACCAGCCTGCGCTGATCCCGCTCCGCTCGACGACGGGCGAGCTCTACATCGTCGCTCTGGTCGGGATCGATCGCGGGATCGCGACCCTGTCGGGTGTGGGACCGAGCGGCTCGCTGCGGGTTCCGCTGCGCGCGGTCGAGGAGCAGTGGATCGGCGAGGCTTGGATCGTCTGGCGGCCGTATCTCGAGATCCCCGAGGCGATCGGCCTCGGCGATGAGGGACCGGGTGTGCTGTGGGTCCAGGAAGGCCTGCAGCGCCTGGGCGACTCGGATGGCGACGTCAGTGGCAGCTATGACGACCGGACCAGCGAGGGGGTGCGACGATTCCAGAGCCGCCACGGCCTCGAACCCGATGGAGTGGCCGGGCCGCTCACGCAGATGCTGCTGTTCGGGGAACTCGACGAGTACTCACCGCCCCGACTCGAAGGTGGCGCGGGGTGAGCACGATTCTCGACGCACTGCGCCGCCTGGAGTCCGACCGGCGCCGGCGCGACGCGACCGAGCAGGCTCGAACGAGCTTGCTCGGCCCGCAGCCGGAAAGCGGATCGCGAACCCGCCGGGCAATCCCTTGGCTGATCGGCGGCGCCGTCTGCTTCGTCGTGGCGGCAATCAGTACGGCCGTCTTCGTCGGTCAGCGGCCCGCCGGGGGCGATGCGACTTCGGCGCCAGCCCCCGTGGCGGCAGCGGCTTCGCCGCCCGCTGCGGCCGAACGCGCGGCATCGTCGATCGCGCCGCAGATCGAGAATGCCGCCGAGCCTTCGATGCCTGCCCCCGCGCCGCCCGCCGAGCGGCAGACGATCCGTCGGGGGGCTCAACCGGCGCGTGCACGCGACCAGGCCCGTGCCCGACCGACCCCGGCGCCGTCTCCGGTCGAGCCGAGCGAGGCCGGTCTCGCGGCCCGCCCGATCGACGAGTTGCCGAGTGTCCCGGTGGCCTCGGTGCTTGCGCCCACTCCCGTTCCAGTTCGACCGGCGAGCCGCCCGATCGCCGCCGCCGCGGCTCCGGCGCCAACGGAGCCGATCGCGGCCGGGAGTTTCGCCGCCGGCCCGGAGGAACCGACCGTCGCTCGGAGCGCGACGCCGGTTCGTGAGCCGCTGGCGGCGCCACCGGAGCCCGTCCGGCAAGTCGCGAGCGAGGACGCCGAAGATCGATCCGCTGGCGTGCTCGTGTCGCGCGACCGCTCCGCCGACGTTTCGATCATCAAGACGATCTGGCATCCGTCCCCGGATCGGCGGATTGCCATTCTCAGATTCACCGACGACTTGGAGAACCGCGAAGTGCACGAGGGGGACTTCGTCGGGGGCTTCGAGATCGGCGAGATCAAGCTGAGCGGCGTGGTGTTCGTGCGCGAGGGCATCACGGTCGAAAGGCGCGTCGGTCCCAGGGGCACGCCCTGATCGCAGGCGAGTTCGGTCCGTTCAGCGGATCGAGATCGTGCCGTTCGAGGTGCGCAGCTTGATGGGGCACTGGCCAGTGCCGAGGCGGCCGCGCAGGCGTCCCGTTCCCTCCCGGACCTCATTGCCGAGTGCGAGTTCGCTGCGGATCACTCCGTTGTCGACCCGGATGTCCACTTCGGCGTCCGGATTCTCGGGCAGTTCGAGCACGATGCGGCCGTTGCTGGTGGCGAGCGTGACGCCCGCCTGGGCGAGTGCGCTGAGCGTCGCGTGGATCAGACCGTTCGACGTCGTGGCGTCGATCGACCCGCTGTGGTCGTCGAGTTCGATCTTTCCGTTGCTCGAGCGCGCCACCAGACTGCCACGGGTACACGAGCAGCAGACCTTGGCGTTGGCGGTCGTGATCTCGATGTCGCCGACGATGTCGTTCAGCCGGATCGATCCGTTGCTCGAGTGCGCGCTGGCGCCATGACGCAGGCCCTGCAGACAGACCTTGCCGTTGGACGACGTGATGTGGATCTCGGTGTCACGGGGCACCCGCAGCTCGATGTCCAGGCTGCCATGCCGATTCCACCTGCGCGGGATCTCCGCCTCGAGTTCGAGCACGCCCGCGGTTTCGGCCGAGCGGATGCGGATCTCGGACACCAGTTGATCGGCTGCTTCCTCGCTCTCGGCGCGCGCGTTCTTCTGCCCGCGGAGCGAGATGTCGTCTCGGTCCTCGCCGATCACACGGGTCTTGCCGTTCGCGTTGTGGAGTTCGATCACGCCGGCCGCCGGTGGATCGAATCGGAGCTCGAACTCTTCACTGGCCCGTTCGCTCCACGGAATGCCGCTGAGCAGGCTTCGCAGGAAGTGGCTCAGGCCTCCGCCCTCTTCGCAATCGCCCGTCATGCGACCCGCCCGCACCGTGTGCAGGCGCTGATGCGCGGTCCGCAGGCGGCCCACCAGACCCTGCCCCGAGTCGTCGGGGCCAGCGTCATCGCGCTCGGCGTCATGCGTGTTCTCGTCGTCGATCATGGCGGCACGGCCTCAGTGGTACCGGGGACGATCGTCGTCGTCGTCGCGCCAGCGTTGCTCGCGTTCACGTCGATCCTGGTCGTGGACTGCGCGGATGTGTTGGCGCATCCGGTAGCGACGCCAGCGGTGCTTGAGATTTTCGAGGGTCGGCGCGCCGGGAGTGCGCCCCTCGCGGACCAGGTAGATCCATCCCACCAGCAGGCCGCCGACATGACCGACGTGGCTCACGTTCGACGGACCACTCATGAACTCGATCACGAGGATCACGGGGATCAGCCAGATTGCCCGGATGGGCATCGGCGGGAACATCAGCATGATGGTGCGATCGGGCCAGGTGAACGAGTACGCGAGCACCACGCCCATCACCGCACCGGAGGCGCCGAGCGTCGGCATCGACAGCGCGATCGTGGCGGGCATGAAGCCCATCACGACCGGGATGAACGGCACGCTCGCGATCAGGAAGCCCGCACCGACGCCGCAGGTCAGGAAGTAGCGGAGGAAACGCTGCTCGCCCCATAGCAGCGCGATCGGTGATCCGAACATCCACAGCGAAAACATGTTGAAGAGGATGTGGAAGATCGATGACGGACTGTGGAGCCACATGTAGGTGAACGGACGCCAGAACTCGAAGCCGAGCCAGACACTGGCGGGCGACACCGTTCCGAAATCAGTCACCAGAGGCGACAGCAACTGCAGGATGAACACCACGCCATTGGCGATCATCAAGTTCTTGATGATCGGAGGTGTGGTGGGAGGGCCGAAGCCCATCTGCGATCCACGTCCTTGCACGCGCCCGCGACTCCTTGCTGGTCCACTCGGTCGGAAAAAATCGACCGAAGAATGACGATCGTCCGATCAACCTTGTGACTCAGGTTCGCAGACCGCTGGTCATCCGGCTCGGTTCGGGCTCCGAATGATCTCGATCGTCTGGGTCAGGTCGGCTGGCGGGATGGGCGCGGGATCCCGCAAAACAGCGTAAAGGCTAGGGATACGGTGCTGCCCAGTCAATTGCAGCGGGGCTGTATTCCGAACCGATTGAGCCATCCCGACCGCGCTCGGCTCTCGCCCCGGCCAGCTTCGGCGGATAGCCTGACGCATCGGTCCGCTGGGGGCGGAATGGATTTCGCCGGGTCGATCGACCCGGACTTCCGCACGCAAGCATGGAGTCGAACGCACATGGCGCGGGCATTCGAGAGACCGGCGACGATCGCGTTGCCCGATTCGGAGGGGCGGGGCCTGGTCCTCGAGGGCCTCTATGTCCCGATCGACGGTCCCGGCCGCGGCGGCGCCGTGATCGCTCCACCCCATCCTCTGATGGGCGGAAGCATGGAGTCACCCGTGGTGGCCGAAGTGGCGTTTGCGTGTGAACGCGCGGGCCGTTCGAGCCTGCGCTTCAACTGGCGCGGGGTCGGAGCGAGCGGCGGTCTGCCGAGCGGCGAGACCGCGGATGCCGACATCGACTACGCGAGCGCGGCCGCTTTCCTGGTCGAGAGCGCAGCCGGCCCGTGGCTGGCCTGCGGCTATTCGTTCGGCGCGCTTGCCGCGATCCGGGCGGCACGACTGAGCCCGGCTCCGAGCCATCTGCTGCTCGTGGCACCCCCGACCGGGATGCTGGACGGCGATCGCCTCGGGCACTTCCCGGGCCACACGCTGATCGTGGCTGGCCAGCAGGATGGCTGGGTCGATGCCCGGGCCCTCTCCGCGATCGCCAGCCAGAGCGAGCGGATGCGCGTCGAAGTGATTCCCCGCTGCGACCACTTCTTCATGTCGGGCCTGCAGGACATCTCGCGGCTGGTCGGCGAGTGGCTGGCTGTTCTCGACTGATCGTCCGCTTCAGCGGCGGACGGCGGCGCGCAGCCGAACCGCGATCACCGCCCCGCCTGCCGGCGCCTCGCGGACCTGGATGGTGCCTCCCGACCCTTCGACGAGCCGCTGGGTGATCGCCAGACCGAGTCCGCCGGGGCGCGACTCCCGGGTCGAATAGAAGGGTTCGAAGATCCGGCGCCGTTCGGCCAGCGGGATGCCCGGGCCGTCGTCCTCGACGCGGATCTCGACGAAACGTCCTTCGACGACCGACTGGGCGTGCGCACGCAAGCGCACGCCGCCCCCTGCCGGGCTCGCATCGAGCGCGTTCAAGGTGAGGTTCAGGACGACCTGCCGGAGGGCATCCCGAGGCATCGCGACTTCGCCGATGCCGGGATCCACGTATCCGGAGATCGAGACGCGTCGCTCGCTCGCCCGATGGTCGAGCAGGCGCAGGATCGCGCCGAACACTTCTTCGACGTTGGCGACGGCCCGGGTCGCATCCTCGGCACTCGGTCGAGCGTGCTGGAGCACCGAGTCGAGCAGTCGCTCGAGGCGTGCGACCTCGTCGACGACCAGCGCGCGGAAGTCGTCGAGAAACTCGCGATCGTCCATCCGGCTCGGCAGGAGTTGCAGGAAGGTCTTCACCGACACCAGCGGATTGCGGACCTCGTGGACGATTTCGGCGACGAGGTCACCGAGTGCCGCGCGCCGATCCAGCCCGCGCACGGCCTCGTCGAGCCGGCCGAGTCGCGTGATCGCGAGCGCGGTGGTGAGCGGCCCGCGCATCCGGGTCGCGACTTCGTCGAGCAGCGCGAGAGTGCGCGGCCGGACGCGTCCCGGCGGATCCTCCGGACCCCCGATCGCGAGCACCACCGGGTGGGGGCCCGGATCGGCCGCGCCGTCCGGTGCCACCGCCACCGCGCAACCGAGCCCGGCGCGATGGGCGAGCCGAGCGAGACTCGGATCGACCGACCCGACCCCGAGATCAGTCGGTCGGGCAAGCCGGCGCAGCGCCGCAAAGGTCTCCGCATCGGGGGAGGGGGGATCGTCGCGGGTCAGCCAGCGCGCCGCGGCCATCATCGGCTCGGCGTCGTCCCGGACCAGCCAGGCACAGACGCGCGGCGCCGCAGTCCGTCGCGCCAGGTCCCGGACCGCCCCCGCAATCACGCTCTGCAGATCGTCCTGCGCGGCCGGTTGATCGTCACGGTCTTGCGGCGCCGGCGCGAAGACGGCGTCGATCAGCGCCGAGACGGCTCGGCGACCGGTCGCGTGGACGCGTCCGGCACCATCCTGTTTCGAGCGTGGCAGAGCCCGCTCCGGGCCGGTGTGTGCACCGGGCCCGCCCTCCTCGCCCCCGGCCATGTTCGGGTTGCTAACAGGCGGCTCTCGGACCTGTCAAGCGCGGTCGTCTCGATGAACCGATCGTCGACGGCGCGTGACGCCTCAGAACACGTCGTCCTGGGCGGCGCGGCGGGCATCGGTCGCGGACTCGCGCTGACCGACCGTGCGCACCGGTTCCGTGCCCTCGATGAAGGGTTGGAAGTAGGCGTCGCGACTCGAGGCGTCGGCGAGCAAGCCGGTCCTGCCATCGACCCGGGCGAACACGATGTGTTCGGACGGGACATCGAAATCCCGGATCGGGCGGTCGCTCAGAGCGGCGCGCATGTAGTCGCCCCAGATCGGCAGTGCGGCCCCGGCCCCCGTCTCGCCGAAGCCGAGCAGACGGTTGTCGTCGTGTCCGACCCAGACACCGGTGGTGATGTCCGGCGAGAATCCCATGAACCAGGCATCACCCTGCTCGTTGGTGGTGCCGGTCTTGCCCGCGAGCGGACGCCCGAGACTCTTGAGCTTGCGCCCCGTCCCCTCCTGGATGACGGCCTTGAGGAGATCGCTCACCAGGTAGGCGGCCGCTTCCGAAATCACCTGATCGGTCGGTGCGGGCGGCGGGGGGCTGGCGCTCTCGAGAGCCACATCGACTTCTGCGGCAACGAGCGGGGTCAACTGCGGCAGCGGATCTCCGAGCGGCACGTTCTCGAGCAGGACGACCCCCTCCCGGGTGGTGACCCGCTTGATGAAGATCGGCTGCAACTGCCGCCCCTTGTTGGGGAACACCGCGTAGGCGGTCGTCAGCTCGAGCAGCGTCACTGCACTCGATCCGAGGGCCAGCGACAAATCGCGCGAGAGCGGAGAACGGAAGCCGAAGCGGCGCGCGTAGTCGATCACGAACCCGACGCCGAGATCGCGGAACAGATGCACGGTGGCATTGTTGACCGACTTTTTCAGCGCATCGCGCATCGTCATCGGGCCGTTGAACTCGCGTTCATAGTTGCGCGGCGCCCAGACGAAGCCCGAAACCGGATCCGTATAGACGACGGGCCGGTCGATCAGCTCGGAGACCGGCGTGTAGCCCTGCTCGAGGGCGGCGCCATAGATGAACGGTTTGAAGGCGGAGCCCGGCTGCCGCTTCGCCTGGACGGCTCGATTGAACTCGCTCTGCTCGTAGTCGTAGCCGCCGACCAGGGCGATCACGTTGCCGGTTTCGTTCTCGAGCGAGAGCAGCGCGCCCTGGACGATGGGGGCCTGGAAGAGCGCGAGTCTCGCGGGTGCCTGTTCGGCCTGGTTCGCGTCGTCGGGCTGACCGCCGTCGATCGCCTGCGGCGCGCTTTCGGCCATCCGCTCGAACAGCGTGACGTCGCCGACGCTGAAGATCGAGGCGATCCGCTCGACCTTGTAGGGACTGCGCTCGGGGTTCGCCTTGCGGGCCCAGCTCACGTCGTCGAGATGGACGATCCCCTCGAGGCCGGCACCGAAGCCGATCCGGGCGTTCTGCGCCTGCGTGTCGATCGCGAGCACGATGCCCGTGATCGGATCCGCGAAGGGCAGGTCGGGCGGTCCCAGCATGGCGGCAGACTCCGCGGCGAGTTCGGCGGGCGTCGGCTCATCGGGCTCCGATCCGGCGCCTTCTGCGGGCTGCGAGTCGGCGGCGGCCAGATCGGCGGCGATCTCCTCCGGCTCGCCCGCGATGACGACGGGCACGCGCACGAAGTGCGGGGCGTTCTCCTCCGCGAGCCGGACCAACTCGGCTTCGATCTGGTCGGGGGGCACCTGACGCAGCGGCCCCCGATAGCCCTGGCGATGATCGTGGGCCTCGATGCCGCGCCGGACCGCGGCGACCGCCTGCTTCTGCAGGTCGAGGTCGAGGGTGGTTTCGATCAACAGGCCATCGCGCAGGACGCGGTCGTTGCCGAGATGGTCGAACAGGTAGCGACGCACCAGCTCGCTGAAGTGGGCGGCGGGCGCGATGTCGGCGTCCTCGGGCGGTCCATGGATCTCGGGTGGACTCGCGAAGGCCTCCTCGTACTGCTCGCGCGTGATGAAGCCGTCGACCCACATCCGCTTCAGCACATAGCGCCGCCGCCGCTCCGCGCTCGCCGGGTTCCGGTACGGCGAGTATTCGGATGGCCGCTGCGGCAGGCCCGCGAGCAGGGCCGATTCGGAGATCGTGAGATCGGCGACGTCCTTGCCGAAGTAGACACGCGCCGCCTGACCGATCCCCCAGGCCCCGTTCCCGAAATAGATCTGGTTGACGTAGAGGTAGAGGATCTCGTCCTTGGTGAAGTGTTCCTCGATCCTCCGGGCGAGGATCATCTCGCGGATCTTGCGCTTGAACGTACGCTCGGGTGTGAGCAGGAGGCTCTTCACCATCTGCTGCGTGATCGTGGATGCGCCCTGACGGATCCCGCCGCCGCGCAGGTTGGCGATCGCCGCGCGGGCGATCGACGAGTAGTCGAGCCCCTTGTGCTGGAAGAACGACTTGTCCTCGGCGGCGACGAAGGCCAGTTGCGAGTGGCGCGGGATGCCACCGATCGGGACGAGTCGACGCTGCTCCTCGTAGAACTCGCCGATCGGACGTCCCTTGGTATCGAGCACGATGCTCGAAAGGGCCGGTCGGTAGTCCTCGATGCCACGCAGGTCGGGCAAGTCGCGCAGGATCTGGTCGTAGAACCAGAAGGCGCCGACCAGGACGGCGAGCAGACCCACCACGATCGCCGCGAGCAGCACCCGGATCACCCGGGAACCGACGAAAGACATGCCCTCTCCAGCCGAGTTCGGAACCTAGCCGCGGCCTGGAAGCCTGCGCTAACGCTAGGGTTGGACGCGATCTGCGGGGGGCAGGGCGCCGAGTCTAGCAGCCCTTGATGCATCGACGAAGGGAGAAGTTCCAGTGGTCGCGTCCCGCCGCATGGCGTTCGTGATGGATCCGATCGAGAACGAGAGCTTCAGCGCTTCGACGACCCTGATCCTGATGCTCGAAGCACAGCGTCGCGGACACGAGATCCTCTACATCGACCCGATGGATCTCGGGATCCGGAATGGCCAGGCGTCGGCCCGCGTGACGCCGATCACGCTCGACCGCGCTCGCGCGAGCGTGTCCCGCGGAGAACCCCGCAACGTCATCCTCGACGAAGAGATCCATGTCGCGTTCCAGCGCAAGGATCCGCCGGTCGACCGCGAGTACGTGATCACGACGCAGATCCTCGGCAGCTGTCGCAAGACGCTGGTCCTGAACCGGCCGAACAGCATCATCGCCTACAACGAAAAGCTGCTCGCCCTGCACTTTCGTGAGTTGATGCCGGACACCATCGTGACCCTCTCGATCGCCGAGTTGCGCGACTTCATGGCGAAGATGGGCGGGGAGATGATCATCAAGCCCCTCGATGGCAAGGGAGGCGAGGGGATCTTCCACGTCGTCGAGGGCGAGAAGAACATCTCGTCGATCCTCGAGCAGGCGACCGCCTTCCAGACCCGGCACACGATGGCGCAGCGCTATCTGCCCGCCGTCCGACAGGGCGACAAGCGGATCCTGCTGCTCGATGGCGAGCCTCTCGGTGCGCTGCTCCGCGTGCCGGCTGCCAGTGAGGCACGCGCCAATCTGCACGTCGGCGGCCGCGCCGATCGCACGGATCTCGATGCTGCGGATCGGCGCATCGTCGAGCGGATCGGTCCGATGCTGCGCGCCGAGGGTCTCTTCTTCGTCGGCATCGACGTGATCGGCGGACTGCTGACCGAGATCAACGTCACGAGTCCGACCGGAGTGCAGGAGATCGATCGGCTCGACGGGGTGATGCTCGAGCGACATGTGCTCGATCGGGTCGAAGCGATGCTCGACGAGGGGCGCACGAGCGTGTGAACCGCCGCCGGGTCGCACCGGTGGATCCGCTATCGTGCCATCCGACATGAGTGAGATCGAAGGCGCGCGCCCGAGCGGCGATCTCTCCCGCTACGGAATCCTGATCGTCGACGACGAACCGGCGATCCTCGAATCGCTCGAGCTGACTCTCGCCGGCGAGTATCGCGTCTTCACCGCGACGACTGGCGCCGAGGGCCTCGCGATCCTCGATCGCGAATCGATCGCACTGGTGATCTCCGACCAGGTGATGCCCGGCATGACGGGTGTGGAGTTCTTCGAGCGTGTGATCGAGCGCAATCCACGCGCGATCCGGATGATGCTCACCGGCTACGCGGACATGTCGTCGCTGATCCGCGCGATCAACGAAGGTCGCATCTATCGCTACATCGCGAAGCCGTGGGAGCCCGACGATCTGCGGATCAACGTGCGCCGCGCCCTCGAGTCGTACGAGCTGATCAGCGAGAACACCCAGCTCGCCGCGGACCTCGCCGCCGCCAACGAGCGCCTGCGGGCGGAGAACGTGTATCTGCGAAGAGAAGTCCAGGGTCGCTATTCGTTCGCAGAGATCATCGGCGACAGCCCGCCGATGCAGAGAGTCTTCGACGTCACCCAGAAGGTTGCCGAGACCGATGCGACGGTGCTGCTCACCGGGGAGACCGGCACGGGCAAGGATCTGATCGCCCGGGCGATCCACTATACGGGCCCGCGGCGCGATCGGCGCTTCCTGGCGCAGAACTGCGCGGCTCTGCCCGATACGCTGCTCGAGAGCGAATTGTTCGGTCACAAGCGCGGTGCGTTCACCGGTGCCCATGCGGACAAGAAGGGATTGTTCGAAGCCGCCGACGGCGGAACGATCTTTCTCGACGAGATCGGCGAGACCGAACCCGGCATGCAGGTACGTCTGCTTCGGGTGCTGCAGGACGGCGAGATCCGCCCCATCGGATCTTCGGACACCCTCCATGTCTCGGTGCGGATCGTGGCGGCTACGAATCGTGACCTGCGCAAGGAGGTCGAAGAGGGGCGCTTTCGCGAAGATCTCTACTACCGGCTTCGCGTCGTCGAAATCAAGCTTCCCCCGCTGCGCGAGCGGCGCGAGGACATCCCGGCCCTCGCGCATCACTTCCTCGACAAGGTGAGCCGGCGCATGGGGCGCAAGCTCACGGGATTCACGAACGCGGCGATCGACCGGCTGATCTCCTACACCTGGCCCGGCAACGTGCGTGAGCTCGAGAACGAACTCGAGCGCGTGGCAGCGCTGGCCGGACACGAAGAAGCCGTCGGTCTCGAGATGCTGTCGGAGCACATTCGCGGCACGCGTCCCACGCATCTGGATGTTGCCGCCGGTACGCTGTCGATCACCGATTCCGACCTGAACCGCGCGGTCGACGACCTGAAGCGGCGGATGATCCTCGAAGCGATCCGTGATACCGGCAGCAAGACCCGGGCGGCGGAACGACTGGGCATTCCCCGCCAATCGCTCCAGAAGATGATGAAGCGCCTCGAGATCTCGGACGCGGACGTCGACGAAAGCTAGTTCGGCGCAACTGGAAGGAGGAGCGGAACGAATGGGTACGACGATCTTCACGGCACGCTTCGATTCCCCGATCGGCGAACTGCTGGTCGCCTCCAGCGAACTCGGTCTCTGCTTCGTCGGCCTGCCGCGGGCGAGTGGCCGCGGCCTGTCGGGCTGGCAGAAGCGGCACGTCCCCGACGCCCGGATCGCCGTCGGCTACGAGCCGAACCGCGAGGCCATCAAGCAGCTGAACGGCTTTCTCGAGGGCAAGCGCGAAGAGTTCGAACTGGCCCTCGATCTTCGCGGTACGCCCTTCCAGCTCGAGGTCTACGAAGTCGTTCGCGAGATCCGCTACGGCGAGTCGCTCGCCTACGCGGACGTGGCCCTGCGGATCGGCCGACCCGCTGCGGTGCGTGCGGTCGGTGCCGCCAACGGCGCGAATCCGATCCCGCTCGTGATCCCGTGCCACCGCGTCGTGGCGAAGAGCGGTCAGCTGCAGGGCTACGCGGGCGGTCTCGACATGAAGGCGCGCCTGCTCGCGATGGAGAGCACCGGCCACACCGCGCAGGGGTCGCTGCTCTGACGGGCGCGACGGGCGCCGCCGCGCTCGGATTCAGGAGGCCCCGCCGCCTTCGGTTGTAGCTGGATCGGGCGCACGCATCCGGTCCCGCAGCCCGTCAACGAATCGCAGCATCGTGTCGTCGCCGACCTCGTTCAGATGCGCGTTCTGCGTCTCGAAGTCCGCCCGCGTGCCGGGTCGGGTGCGCATCATGTTCTGCCTGCGCTGACTCTCCTCCCACGATTTCGTGTAGTAGTGGTGGATGCGCAGGCCGGTGATCGCGGCGGGCCGGACGAGCCGTCCGCCGTACCACCAGCGATAGCCCCAGCGATGGGCGCTGTTCATCCAATCGTTGTTCGAGAGAAAGCGCGTGTTCGCGATGTCCTTGTGGTCGGAGATCCGGGCTTCGCGCCGCAGATAGTTCTCGATCACGAGCCCCGACGGCTTCGCATCGTGTCCCGAATGTCCGAAGTTGATGCGCGGAACCTGGATGCCCCTCACCCGTCTTCGGTCGTAGCGGGCGAGCTCCGGCAGGACCGAGGCCCCGTCGAGAGGCACGAGAAACTCGTCGATGTCGATCTTGAGCATCCATTCGCACTCGTGCCTGTGGTGGCGCGCGGCGTGGCCGAAGGCGAGATGATTCTTGTCGCGGCCCCCGAAGCGGGTCGGCCGATCGTGGCGCGTGCCATCGAGATGGATCCAGTCGTGGCGTGTCACGATGCCGGCGCGCTCGTAGGGGGCGAGCAGCGCCCTCGCTTCGTCGCCGCAGTCGTTGTCGTAGAGGTAGAAGTGGTCGACGCCGACGAGGCGATGGAACTCGAGCCACTCCCTCAAGTACGCATTCTCGTTCTTGAAGATGGCGGCGATGACGAGGGGGTACGCCATGGAAGGGCGATCACGCTAGCAGACGCTCCCTCGCTTGACGGCCCGTCCCGGACGCGGTCCCCTGTCGCCGGATGCCGGCGCGAGATCACGCCATGGGCCCACGAGGAGAGCGGCAATGGCCGACACGCTTCAGAGATGGAAGATCGGCGATGTGACGGTCACCAAGGTGGTCGAGCTGACGCAGACGCAGGATCTGTCGTGGCTGCTGCCTCTGGCCAAACCCGATGCGGTGCGCGAGATCGGTTGGCTGCAGCCACAGTTCGCCGACGAGAAGGGTTTCGGGAAGCTCAGCATCCACGCCCTGGTCGTCGAGTCGCGAGGTCAGCGGATCGTCGTCGACACCTGCATCGGAAACGACAAGAAACTGCCTGGCATGGACTACTGGTCGGGTCGCCAGTCGGACTTCCTGTCGAGACTCGCCGCTGCGGGTGCGCCTGCGGATTCGATCGACACCGTGCTCTGCACGCATCTGCACGTCGACCACGTCGGCTGGAACACGAGGCAGCAGGACGGCCGCTGGGTGCCGACGTTCGGCAACGCCCGCTATCTCTGGAACCGCGCGGAGTACGAGTACTGGGACAGTGCGAAAGGCGCGCTGTTCGAGTCGCTGATGAGCGAGTCGGTACGGCCGGTCTTCGATGCGGGCCTCGTCGATCTCGTGGAGGCGGATCACGACGTGACCGACGAGGTGCGGCTCGAATCCACTCCGGGTCACACACCGGGACACGTCAGCGTCCACATCACGTCGCGTGGCGAAGAGGCGATCATCACCGGCGACTTCGTCCATCACCCGGTGCAGTGCGCGCGCCCCGAGTGGTCGAGCAGCTTCGATTTCGACTCTGCGGCGGGGATCGAGACCCGTCGAAAGTTCTTCGACCGCTACGCGGATCGTCCCGTGCTGATCATCGGCACGCATTTCGCGGGCGTGACGGCGGGCCGGATCGTGCGGGACGCTGGGACCTTCCGGCTCGACTGGTGATCCACTGAACGATCTACGGTACTGGCGACAACAGGACGGGCTTCAGACCTTCTCGAGCGCCTGATCCATGTCGGCGATCAGATCCTCGGTCGATTCGATCCCGCAGGCGAGCCGCACGAGCGAATCGGTGATCCCCCAGCTCTGGCGCAGCGCGGGCGCGTAGTCCCAGTACGACATCGTGACGGGCAGCTCGATCAGCGATTCGACGCCGCCGAGGCTCGGTGCCTGATAGGGGATGCGCGTCGCATCGATGAAGCGGATCGCACCCTCGAGATCCGTCTCGATTTCGAAGGTCACGACGCCGCCGAAGCCGCTCATCAGCTTCGCGGCCGTCGCGTGATCGGGATGCGACTCGAGCCCCGGATACCAGACGCGCCGGATCTTCGGATGGCTCTCGAGAAAGCGCGCCATCGCCATGCCATTGTCGTTGTGGCGCTGCATACGCAGCTCGAGGGTCTTGAGCCCGCGGAGCAGCAGCCAGGCGCCATGGCTGTCGATGATGCCGCCGAGCACGCCGAGCGCCTTGCGGATCGGACCGATGTATTCCGTCGATCCGGTGATGGTGCCGGCCAGCAGATCGTTGTGGCCACCGAGATACTTCGTCGCGCTGTGGATCACCAGATCCGCGCCATCGTCGAGGGGTCGATGGTTCACCGGCGTGGCGAACGTCGAGTCGATGATCACCCGCACGTCGCGCGCGCGTGCGACTTCACAGAACGCGGGCACGTCGGTGACGCGCAGGTACGGGTTGGTGGGCGACTCGGTGAAGAAGATCTTCGTCTGGTCGTTGAGCGCGCGCTCGAACTCGGCCAGATTGCCGGGCTCGATCACGGTGACCGTCACACCCATGCGCCCGAGGTACTCGGCGATGAACTGCCGGGTGCGGCGATAGCAGTCGCTCGTCACCACCATGTGGCTGCCCTGGGGCAGCATGGCGAGGAAGGTGGTGGTCGCCGCGCACATCCCGGACGCGAACAGCACGGTCTCGGCGCCACCCTCGAGTTCGGACAGCTTGCGCTCGACGGCACGCCAGGTCGGATTGCCGTAGCGACCGTACTCCTCGCGATCGGTCTTGCCCTCCTGGTAGTCGATCACCTCCCGCGAGTTCTTGAACCAGAACGTCGAGGTCTGATAGATCGGCGTCGTGATCGCGTTGGCTTCCTGCTGACGCAGCTCGCCACCGTGTACGGATGCAGTCGCTGCACCGCGCTTAGAAGGTCGCTCTTCCATGATGGGTATTCCGCGAACTCGGCTGGAGCGGGAACCGGCGCATCCACATGCGCGTCATGGACCGTCCAGGCCGCGGCTCTTGTCAGATGGCTGTGGGCACGTTTCGGATGGCTGTGGACACGTGTCAGATGGCTGTGGGCACGTGGCGCGGGAACCTAGCCCGGATCGGATGGGGCGACCAAACTCCGCGTCACCCGGTCTTCCGGGCTACGTTCGCGAAGACCGCCGTCGCGACGGCGCGCGCCCACCGCCTGGACAGGAGAAGCCGAGAGATCGTGGTCCTGCGTCGATCCGGCATCCGGATGCTCGCGCCATCGGCGTTGCGCGAGATCGTGCGCGCGAATCCGTTCCCGGATCCACGCACGGCGCCTCCAGACGGGCTGCTCGCCTACGGGGGCGATCTCGTGCCCGAACGACTCGTCTCCGCCTACGCACAGGGGATCTTTCCGTGGTACGACAAGGAGCCGATCCTGTGGTTCTCGCCGGATCCGCGCGTCGTGCTCGTTCCCGGACAGCTGTCCGTCAATCGGACTCTCGCCAAGAACCTGCGTCGCACGCGTTATTCGGTGCGCTTCGACAGCGCGTTCCGGAGCGTGATCGAGAGCTGCGCCGAGGTGCCGAGGCCCGGCCAGCAGGGAACCTGGATCACCGAGGCGATGATCGAGGCCTATTGCACGCTCCACGAACTCGGCTTCGCCCACTCGGTCGAGGCCTGGCAGGGCGAAGAGTTGATGGGCGGTGTGTATGGCGTCTCGCTCGGTGCAGTCTTCTTCGGCGAGTCGATGTTCGCGCGTGCGAGCGATGCGTCCAAGGTGGCGTTCGTGCATCTGGTGCGTCACATCGAACGAGCGGGGTTCCACTTCCTCGACTGTCAGGCCCCGACGCCCCATACGACGCACCTCGGTGCGGTGCGCTGGCCACGCAACCGGTTCCTCGCAGCGCTCGATCGGGCGCTCGATCTGCCGACCCGCTTCGGAAAGTGGTCGCCGGAGGACTCCGAGCCCATGCCGGGCCCGACACCGGTGCGCCCGCGCACCGCCAACGAATCAGAGGAGGGTGGGAGATGAGCGAAGCGTTCAAGCGGGATGTCGATGCGGTGATCGCCACCGACGATCCGGAAGACCTGCTCGGTGCGATCATCGACATCGCGATGGCGAGCGACGATGCAGCGTGGGCGACGGATCGTCTGCTCACGCTCGCCCGGCATGTCCACACCGATGTGCGGGGCAACGCGCTGATGGCGCTCACGCATCTCGTCGACCGCTTCGAACGGGTCGACCGCGCGCGGATCGTCGCGGTCCTGCGCGCCGGGCTCGAGGATCGCGAGCGTCATGTGCGCGAGCAGGCTTCGGCGGCACTCGACGAACTCGGCCTCGGCGAAGACTGAGCAACCCGCGGTCGCCGTTCAGACCAGCATGCGGGTCGCTTCGGCCGGGTCTACGCCGAGGCGTTCGTAGAACCAGCCGAGTACGGCGCGCGCGACGTCGAGCTTGGGTCGGTCTCCGCACTCGAGCACGTGGTCGGCTGCGGCGCGGTACCACGGCTCGCGGCGCGCCATGATGGTTTCGAAGCTCTCGCTGGCCGAGAGGTCGGGGCGATTCGGGTCCTGATGAATGCGCTCGTTCATGTACCCGGTGTCGCGCGCGAGATAGACGACCAGCGAGTGGCGCTTCAGCGCGGCGATCTTGCGCTCGCTGTAGATCTCGCGGCCAGCGTCATCGAGGTCGACGACCACTCCACCCCCGCAGTCGATCAGAGCGCCACCCTGGAAGGCCGAAGCGCGACGTACGACTTCGTACTCGCGTTCGCGAAATCCCCGCCAGCCCTGTTCGGCAACGATCCCCGGGATGCTCTTCGCCTCGCACTCGTAGCGGATCAGCGCATCGACCGAGAAGAGCATGAAATTGCGATTGGTGCGTGCGAGCCGCTTGGCGATCGAAGTCTTCCCGCAGCCGCGACCGCCGATCAGCGCGAGGTTCTTCGCGAGTTCGGGGTGCTGGGAACGGGTCGTCACGATCAGGGCTCCTGGGCTCGAGTCGATCGGGCATGGCGGAGAATCGCCGGGAGCATACTGGACGGTCATCGCGCTTCCCGCGTGCGCGCGAGCTGCCGGTCCGCGCTCGCGCAGTCGTCGGCATCGGACGGGATCGGTGCGGGATGTGATCTGCGTCATGCCGCCGACCGGCGATTCGGCCGTACTGCGATTCGAACTCGAGATCAGGGAGAACCGCCGTGTCGCTCGTCAATCGCCGTCGTCCCTACGACCGCGCCCGCATCCTGAAAGAGGCCGAGCAGGCTCGTGCGCACAGGCAATGGCGACGCGCCATCGCGCTGTATCGCCGGGTCCTGACCGTCGAGCCGCGGAACCCCGAACTGCATCTGCGCATCGCCCCGCTGCTGGCGCGGACAGGTGGATGTTTCGACGCGCGGCAATCGTTCGAGCGAGCCGCACAGGCCGGTCGCGACGGCGGTTCGACCGATCGCGAGATCGCGGTGTATCGCGAGGCGGCGCAGCACCTGCCTCGCGACTTCACGATCTGGCGCGCAATCGCCGACGCCGAGCTGCGCGAGCAGCGACCGGTCCGCGCGCGGGCGGCCCTGCTCGAAGGGCGCGACCGGATGCGCGGTCGCAGCCGGCGTGCCGAGGCGATCGCCCTGTTGCGCGGGGCGCTGGACGTCGATCCGACCGATCTCGAGACCGCGCTCGATCTCGCGCGCGAGCTGGCCCGGGCGAAACAGGGCCCCGAGGCCCGTCTGCTGCTCGGGCGCCTGACGGAAGTCGCCAGGGGACGGATCGCGCGCCGCGCGGTCGGTCTGGCGTGGCGCCTCGACCCGAGTCTGCGCCACTCGCTCGCCTGGATCCGGGCTGCGTGGCGCGCGCGCGACGATCAGCCTGTGCGCGTCTCGCCACGAAGTCGCATGGCGTCGCAGCGTTCGTGAGCGGGCGCATGCGCGGTCGCGGATTCAGATCCCGAGATCGATCGGTAACTCGAGGTGACGCCGGTAGACGAGATCGCGATGCCGCAGCAGCGCCGGATCGAGGGCCTGATCGACGACCGGATGCGTTCGCGCGTAGCCGCGCCGCAGGGGCTCGGGCATGGCGCACAGTTCGGGCGGCAGGGGTTCGATCAGCGCCGCGAAGGCCGCCCAGTAGATATCGAGTGCGCTGAGCCGATCCCCGATCAGGTATTCGCGGCCGCGCGCCTGCTGTGCGGCGAGCTGATCGGCGAACAATCGCAGCACTTCGGCGGCGCGACGCGGGGCGCGCTCGGCGGCCTCGGCGTTCCAGCCATAACGCTCCGCCAGTGTCGCCACGAGCTTGCGTCCCGGGTGATCGTCGGGCAGCGCCATGGCGGGTGCGAAGAGCATCAACCGTCGCGACCAGCCGAAGCCGTCCTCGCCGCACAGTTCGTGGAGCAGGCCGAACAGTGTCGCGCGCTCGGCTGGATCGCCGGGCAGGAGCGGCCGATCCGGTGCGATCCGTTCCGCGAGCAGCACGATGTCGTTCCAACGGTTGCGCGGCGCTTCGCCGTCATAGATCGCCTGGGGGGCGTTCGATTCCCCCGTCCACGCCACCAACTCGTTGTTCGGCTGCCCTGGCGTCTGGCTCACGCGATCGAACGGGATGCCCTTGGCGTGGAAGATGCCCTTGGCGCCTTCGCCCCAGGGCCCGGGCACGCCGATCGTGAGGACGAGACGCAGCCCGGTGCGCCGGCGCGCTTCACCCGCTTCCAGCCACTTCGTCTTCGCCATCGTTCGATCTCTCCCGGTTCGCGTCCGAGCGGGTGCTCAGTCGCGCAGGATGTCGATCGGATCGCAGTCGAGTCCGCGCGCCACCAGGCGAAGAGTCGCGAAGGCGATCGGCTCGTTGCGTTCTTCGATCGAGCGGAGCATCTCGGGCGTGATCGACTCGCATAGCCCCGTGGCGACGCGATTGGCCCGACCGATGGCCTGCAAGAGTTCGCGCGACGACCAGCTGCGGTCGTGACGCCGGCGTCGGATCGAAAGGCCGTCGGGCTCCACCAGGCGATCGTCGTCGTCCACTTCGCTCTTCTCCGAATCGCTGCCTGCCCGGGTCCGGCCATCCGGATCGGTCGACCCACGTGTGCCCGGCGATGCTTCCATGCGCGAGTCCCTTCGGCTTCCGCGACTCGCTCGCCAGTGTAGACTCCAAAGTCGGTCGCGGGCACTCGCAGCGAGCGCGATCGGGTCGGATCGGGTCGGATCGGAGGATCGTTTGGGGATCGAGCTCTTCGAACGCATCGCAGACGCGCGGGGCCGCATCCTGAAGGTCGATCAGCTCGTGACGGCCGGTGTCGATCCGGATCCGGGGCGCGGCGCGGGGTACCTGCTGACCTTCGACGTCGGCCGCGTCCTGGTGGTCGCGGATCCGGCGAACTCGCGCCTGCTCGTGCGCGCGATCGAATCCGCATCGATGATCGCCGACATCAAGTCTGCTCGCGTCGACGAGGAGGAACCGTGGTGGCGCGTCGTCGGAAATCCCGTCACCCGGGCCTGGCCCGGCGGCAACGGCGAGGGGGCGATCACCCCCTCGAGTGACGTGCGGGAAGTCCGCATCCAGTTTCGCGAGGACACCGACAATCCGCGGGTGCTTTCGCTTCGCTACGAATCCGAGACCGTCCGGATCGGCATGGAGGGCACACATGGCCGATGAACTCGCGCATCTCGACGCGACCGCCCAGGCCGAGCTGGTGCGCAGCCGCAAGATCTCGCCCGTCGAGCTGGTGGATGCCGCCATCGATCGGCTCGAGCGACTGGATCCCGGCCTCAATGCGGTGATCCACCCGGCCCTCGAAGCCGCCCGCGAACGGGCGCGCAGTCGTGATCTGCCGGACGGGCCGTTCCGGGGTGTGCCCTTCCTGATGAAGGACATCGGGGGAGAAGAGGCAGGACGCCCGGTGCACGCGGGCCTCTCGTGTGCGAAGCGTGCGGCCTACTGCGCGCCGGCCGACAGTGGGTTCACCGAGCGCATCAAATCGAGCGGGTTGATTTCACTCGGCCGGACCAACACTCCCGAACTCGCCCTGCTGCCCACCACCGAGCCCGACGCCTACGGGCCAACGCGAAATCCCTGGAACACCGAGTACAGTTCGGGCGGATCGAGCGGGGGCGCCTCGGCGGCCGTCGCTGCGGGCATCGTGCCGGCCGCCCACGCGAGCGACGGCGGGGGATCGATCCGCGGGCCCGCCAGCATGTGTTCGCTGGTCGGCCTCAAGCCCTCGCGCGGACGCTGCTCGTTCGGTCCCTTCAGCGGCGAGCGCTGGAGCGGATTCTCGTGCGAGTTCGCACTGACGCGCACGGTCCGCGACGCGGCCGCGCTGCTCGACGTCGTCGCCGGGCCTATGCCCGGCGATCCGTACTTTGCGCCCCCGCCCGGCGAGCCGTTTGCGACCGCGCTGCGCGATGCCCGAAAGCCGCTGCGGATCGGCCTGATGCTCGGAGCTCCCCGCGGCATCGCGGTGCACGCCGACAACCGAGCGGCCGCGGAGCGCTGCGGGCGGCGTCTCGCCGAGCTCGGCCATCGCGTCGAACTGGCGCATCCCGAAGCGCTCGACGACCCCGCCACGATCGCCCACTACGTGACGGTGGTGGGCACGAACGTCGCGCGCGCCCTCGAATCGTGGGGCGAGAAGCTCGGCGCGCCGATCGGCGAGGACGACGTCGAGCCGCTCACCTGGGACCTCGCCCGACGCGGCGCCGAGGTCAGTGCGCCGCGATTGCTGGCCAGCATCGAGTTCGTGCACCGCTTCGGCAGGCGCCTCGCCGAGTGGTGGCAGGGCGGATTCGATCTGCTCGTCACGCCGACCCAGGCCGCGCCGCCGGTGCGTCTAGGCACTCTCGGATCGACCCGCGAGCAGCTGTTGCGGGGCTTCCTGCTCTCGGCCCCCTATGGCGTGTTCACGCTGCCCTTCAACCTCTCGGGCCAGCCGGCGATCTCGCTGCCCGGCGGCTTCACCGAGGGTGACGACGGCTGGCCGCGCGGCTTGCCGCTGGGCGTACAGATCGTCGCCCCCTATGGTGCAGAGCGTCTGCTGTTGCGCGTCGCCGGCGAACTCGAAGAATCGGCGCCGTGGGCAGGCAGCGTGCCGCCGCATTTCGGCTGAGCGGCGCGAACAGGAGGCGGAACGACATGGCCAGGGACGAGCGCGACAAGGCGAAGCTGAGCGACGAGGAGTGGCGCAAGCAGCTGTCTCCCGACGAGTATCGGGTGACCCGCGAGGCGGGCACCGAGCGCGCCTTCACGGGCCGCTACTGGAACACCAAGACCCAGGGGCTGTATCGCTGTGTGTGTTGCGGCTCGCCGCTCTTCCGCTCGGAGACCAAGTACGACTCGGGGAGTGGTTGGCCGTCCTTCTGGGAGCCGATCGATCCGGCTTCGGTCAAGGAGAAGACGGACGCGACGCTCGGCATGCGGCGAGTGGAGGTGCTGTGCAGCGGCTGTGACGCCCATCTCGGGCATGTCTTCCCCGACGGCCCGGAGCCGACGGGCAACCGCTACTGCATGAACTCGCTGTCCCTGGATCTCGAGCCCGACGCGGATTCCGGGCCCGAAAAGAAAGTGAAGTAGGCGGCGCGACCCACTATGCAGGTCCTGCTGTGGGACAACGACGGGGTTCTCGTCGACACCGAGCATCTCTACTTCGAAGCGACCCGGGACGCGCTCGCGGGCACCGGCATCGAACTCACGCTCGACCACTACCGCGAATTGAATCTGCGGCAGGGTCGCAGCTGTTTCGATCTCGCCCTCGCTGCGGGAGTCCCGACCGAGACGACTGAACGCCTGAAGCGCGAGCGTGACGCCGCCTATCACGCGCGCGTCTGCGCGGGCGTCGAGTTGATCGACGGTGTCTTCGACACACTCGCCGCGCTGCACGGTCGGATCCCGATGGCGATCGTGACCAGCTCGCGCCCCGAGAACCTGCACGCCGTCCACCGCCATCATGGGATCGACCGGTTCTTCGATCTCGTGGTCGCCTCGGGCGACTACGCGCGCTCGAAGCCCCATCCTGATCCCTATCTCGAAGCCGCGACCCGCCTCGGTGTGGATCCCGCCATCTGCACGGTGATCGAGGACTCCGAGCGGGGTCTGCGGGC
The DNA here is from genome assembly GCA_031413515.1 of bacterium. GTDB lineage: Bacteria > Myxococcota_A > UBA9160 > UBA9160 > UBA4427 > TMED88. The sequence continues at coordinate 30,466 of JANOFF010000024.1, read as the reverse complement.
CGCGCTCGCGGCGGGCATGCAGTGCTGGGTGATCCCCAACGAGCTGACCCGTTCCGCCAATTTCAGCGGTGCCCACCGCATCCTCTCGGGCGTTCGCGAGGTCGCCACCCACGTCATCGCACGAAACGACGCCGGCGGGCTGCTCCCGCTCTGATCGGCCTGGCCGCGCAGCCCGGGCCCCTGATCAGTGCTGGATGTGCGAGCAGTCTTCGATGTAGCCGAGCATGCGCAACTGCTCGCACTCTTCGAACGTCATTTCGACCTCACCGGCATCACCGACCGCTTCACCCTCGGCGGCTCGTCGCTGCAGGTCCGCGTGTCCGGCGAGAGCCTCCGCGGCGTCGTGGTTCTGGGTGAGATCGAGTGGGTTCCGTTCGTCGGGATCGCCCTTCACATCGAACAACTCGCGCTCGGGAAGACCCCGCGGATTGCCCGGATTCGCCACGATCAATTTCATGTCGTCGGTGCGCAGCGACCACAGCACATTGCCCTCGTGGTCCTCTTCGGCGAAGTGCTGGCGATCCTTCGGTGCCCGCGACGCGGCATCGCTCCGCAGATCGACACCCTGCATGGCCTCCGGCACCTCGGCGCCCGCGACCCCGAGCAGTGTCGGCGCGACATCGAGCAGACGCACCAGGCCAGCCTGCGATGCGGGCGCCGGCGCGTCGACACCGTTGGCCCACTTCACGAGCAGCGGAACGTGGATCTGCTCGTCGTACAGCGTGAGTCCGTGCCAGAAGCCTCCGTGATCCTGGAACTCTTCGCCGTGGTCGGCGGTGACCAGGATGACGGTGTCCTCGTAGAGGCCGAGTGCCTTCAGCTTGGCGAGGAACTCACCGAAGCCCTCGTCGAGATAGGCGATCTCGCCCTTGTACAGTTCGTGCATCTCCTTTGCGCGCGCCGCATCCGGATGCTGATTCGAGACGCGCGAGATCCCGTATCCGTCGTACGGATGCCGGAAGTACGGATCGTGGGGATCCATGTAGTGGAGCAACAGGAAGAAGCGATCGCGTGCGTTGCGGTCGAGCCAGTCGAAGGCCTTCGCGTTGACGACCCTCGAATCCTGATAGAAGTCGGAGGCGCGGATGCCCGGCTTCAGCTTGAACCAGATGGCGCGGAAGATGTTGTAGAGCACGAGCTTCGAGGACGACTCCTGCGCGAGGGCCAGGTAGTCGGGTCCGAGGAAGTAGTACTCGTCGTAGCCCTGGTTGAAGCCGAAGCTGTCGGCCAGGTTGATGTTCGACACGATCCCGCCGGTCGTGTAGCCGCGCTGCTTCATCACCTCGGCGATCATCTCGACGTCGGGTGACAGCACGGAGGGCTTTGCGATCGCGCGATGGGTCGACGGCAGCAGCGACGTGAGCAGCGTCGCGGTCGCCGGCTTGGTCCACGAGGCGTGGGAGAAAGCCTCGTACTGGCTGCCGCCGCCCTCGACGAGTGAGCAGATGTTGGGCGTCGGCACCGGGCCGCCGTAGCAGCTCAGGTGGTCGGCACGCAGGGTGTCGATCGCGACCAGGATCACGTTCGGGTTGCCCCGCAGCGCGGCGGGGATCTCGCCCCGTCCCTGGCCAGGCGCTGCGCCCCCGATCTGCTGTCCGTACATGAACCCGGCCAGCATCACGAGAGCCAGCAGCCCGAACGCTCCGGCGGGTTGTACGACGAGACCCGCACGCGTTGCGAAGAGCCTGCGACCGACGCTCAGGATCAGCAGCCCGAGCACGCCGAACCCTGCAAGCACGCCGAGCAGGACCGGAGCCGGCGGCAATTGCTCGAGGTAGACATCGCGGCGCAACCGGAACAGCGTGATCGCCAGACCGAACGGCACGAGCGTGGCCGTCAGTCCGAGGGCGGGCACCCAGCTCCGGATCTCGCTCCGATCCATCGGGAGCACAGCGAGTACGGCACCGCCGAGGCAAGCCAGGCCGCCGAACGCGATCGCGTACGCGAGCGGGCCGTACCACAACACCTGCGCCTCTCCGCCGAATCCACCGGCTGCGATCACGAGGCTCTCGATCGAACCGACCACCACGCCGGCGAAGATGCCCGCACCGAGGCCCGCGAGCGCGCTTTCGCGCAGTCGCGCAGGGAGCGGCAGCGGGGCAGGACGACCGGTCGCCGACTCGCGCCTCGAGCGCTCCTCGTCGGTCTCGAGACTGACCGCTGCAAGGGCCGCCGCCGCGTAGTCGACCTGCACTCCGTCCACGAGGCAGAACGCGGGCGTGTAGTCCTTGTCGCGGATCCACCAGAAGATGAAGCCGAGCATGGTCGGCGCCTCGGCGGCCCAGAAGCCGAGTGCGGCCGACACGATCGCGGCAGCGGGACCGATCATGTGGCCGAGCAGCATGAGCTGCGCCGCCTCGCGGATGCCCTCGCCCGCGATCGTGAACGGGCTGATCACGGTGGCGAAGATCTGGATCGAAGAGCCGAACGTCACCTGCCAGAACCGGGCGCCCTGCGCACCGATGGCCAGCGCGGTGAAGTAGTACATGGCCGCCGTGGTGAAGTGGACGAGGAAGCTCATGAACAGCACCAGCAGCATCAAGGACTTCTTGTCCCGATAGGCGCCCGCGGCGTTCGAGATGCGGGTCACGATGCCCGACAGCCGATCCTTGGCGGGGATCGGGAGGTTCCGGAGCCCCCACTGCACGATGCCGGGGAACCAGACCACGAGCAGCAATCCCGCAATCACGCCGAGCGCGATCGGGACGGAGATCGATGCGAACAACATTGCGTTGTCGCCAAAGATCGAGATGCCGAACGGCAGCGACACGAGGAAGGTCAGGAACACGCCCGAGAAGCCGCTGATCTTCTCGACGAACTTGGCGGCGGAGACCTCGACCGTCTTGCCACTGAAGCGCGCGGCATCGTAGAGCGTGTAGCCGTCGAGGCCGGCGGTGCTCGGCAGGAAGGTGCCGATCGCCCGGCCAATCAGGAACGAGCCGAAGATGTGGCGGAACGGCAGCTCGATCCTCTGGCCCCGCAGCACCAGGATCCAGCGGTACATCGACGCCAGCATCCCGATCATCTTCACGCCGGCCGCGATCGCGACGAAGGTCCAGAACGTCGCCGCATCGATGCGCTCGAGCTGATCGGCGATCAGCTTCCACGCCACGACGCGCGTGCCGTCCTCCATGGCGATCGGATGCGAGAGCAGCAGCCAGAAGGCGCGGATCGTGAACCAGGCCTTGAGGACGCTCAGCAATCGCCCGCGCCACGGCTCGGCGGCGAATCGGGAGACCAGCCACGCCGCCACGGCGAGCAGGACGACTTCGAGCAGGATCGACATCGCTTGATGACTCCACCGGGTTCGGGATCGACGCCTGTCGCCGCCGGTTCCGGGAGCCGCCCAGCATGCCGGAATGGCTCCTGGAAGGGTTGAGAAAGGCGCGCGAAAGCCGCTGAGACTATGCGATTTCAGCGGTACGAGGAAGCCGCGGACGTTGCGACGTGCAGGCCATCCGCAGACCACTCGCGGTTGCCCGGCAGCAATGGCCGTGCGGGATCGCAGCGCTGCGCTGGATCAGCGATCGCGCGCCGCCAGAATCCCGCGCCCACGCAATCCGAGCGGAATGGACCGATGGCTTGTCAGGGCTTCCCGTCGAGGATCTCGCGTCGGCGCATCTCGTACTCGATCGCGTCGACTCGGCCAGCCACGCGCGACTCCTCGAGATCGGCGAGGCGACGGAGAATGTCGGGTGTGAGTCCTCGCAGTGTGTCGGGGCTCGCGCCGACATCCGCCGCCGCACCCGTCGCTGCGCCGCTCTCGGGGGTCGCCACAGTCGTGGCGCCCGACGTTGCTGCGGCCCCCGATGACGCTGCGGTCGGTGCGGCTCCATCCACCTCGCTGGGTGCCGTGGTCGCGGAGTCGGTGACGCCGGCTTCCGGCGACTCGTCCGGAGCGGCACCCGAACGCCCGCCGGCGATGTTCTGCTGGATCGCCGCCTCGCCGAAGGCCTCGGACTGCCAATCCACCTTCACGGCCTGCTGACCGACCGTCGTGTAGAGCTCGGTGGAAACCGTCGCGAACGGCATCACGACCTCGTCGACCTCCGGATACGGGAGCTTGGCGCGCGCGCGCTGCTCTTCGGTCTTCCAGTCGACTCGCGACAGATGGATGAACAGCTCGCCACCCTCCACGTAGGCGACGAAGCTGGTCAGATACTTGCGATTGAAGAAGCCCTTCTGCATCTGCTTGCGCAGCGCGAGGACGACGAGTTCCTGATCCGGCCCCGCCTCGGCGAATGCTTTCGAGAGGCCATCGGCGACCTTGGGCAGGATCTTCCTGGGAATCGCATAGCGTCGCTCGCGGATCGGCGAATCGTCCTCGGGACGGATGTCGATCTGGATCCCGGCGAGGATCGCCTCGATCCGGGCCGGCGAGATCTCGATCGGCTGATCGAAGCCGCGCGGCAGTGTCTTGAATCCGAACAGCGGCTTCTGGCTGCGCAGATCGATCTGCACCACGTAGTTTTCGACGACGGTGTGATTGGACGTCCGCGTCGCACATGCGGGCAGCCAGATCAGAGCCAGGAGGACGAGACAGAGAGCGCGCATCGGGCGCCAGCGTAGCAGCCGGCCCGGTGTCATGTGATCAGGATGACGCACTGCCGGGCGAGCCACGCGAACCCATACGCGAGGACGAACATGTAGCCGAACGCGAATGCGGGCCAGCGCCACGAGTTCGTCTCGCGCGCCATCGTGGCGATCGTCGACGTGCACTGCAGGGCGAAGACGAAGAAGACCAGCAGGGCCGCGACGGTCGGGGGATCGAACAGCGGCTCGCCGGTCTCGATCCGCACGTCGGCCCGGATCGCATCGCGCAGAGACGCATCGGGATCACTGCTCGCGTAGATCTGAGCCAAAGTGGCCACGATCACCTCGCGGGCCGCCAGACTGGCCAGCAGGCCGACACCGATCTTCCAATCGAAGCCGAGCGGCTCGATGGCGGGTTCGATCGTCCGGCCGATCCGCCCCGCCACGCTGTGTTCGAGCGCGAAACTGGCCGCCAGCGGGCCCGAAAGCCCGGGTGGGGGCGTGGTCCGCGGAAACGTCAGCAGCACCCACAGCACGATCGAAGTGGTCAGGATGATCGTGCCGGCCCGCTTCAGGAATGCCTTCGCACTGCCCCAGACCTGCAGGCTCCACAGCTTGACGCCCGGCATCCGGTACGAGGGCAATTCCAGCACAAAGGGCATCGGCGCCCCCGACAGCACGGTCCGGCGCAACACGGCGGCGACCGCAGTCGCCGCGATCGGCGCGACGAGATAGAGGGAGAGCAGCACGAGACCCTGCAGCCCGATCGGCCCCAGCACGTTGCGTGCGGGCACGAACGCCGCGATCAACAGCGTGTAGACCGGCAAGCGGGCGGAGCACGTCATCAGCGGCGCGACCAGGATCGTGACGAGGCGATCGCGCGGCGAGGGGATCGTGCGCGTCGCCATGATGCCGGGCACCGCGCACGCATACGACGAAAGCAGCGCCACGAAGGCGCGGCCCTCGAGGCCGACGCGCGCCATGGCGCGATCGACCACGAAGGCAGCACGCGCCATGTAGCCGACGTCCTCGAGCAGATAGAGGAGCGAGAAGAGCAGAACGATCTGCGGCAGGAAGATCACCACGGATCCGACGCCGGCGATCAGGCCGTCGGCGACGAAGTCCGCGAACACGCCTTGGGGCAGGGCGGTACGTGCGGCGCCGCCCGCCAGGTCGACGCCCGAATCGATCCACTCCATCGCCGGACTCGCCCAGCTGAAGATCAGCTGGAAGAACGTGACCATCACGATCGCGAACAGAGCCAGCCCCCAGACCGGATGCAGCACGATCCGGTCGATCCGATCCGTCAGCCGGTGCGGACCGGCCGGCTCACGCACCACGTGTGCGAGGATCGACTCCGCCCAGCCGCCGCGTTCGATGACGTCGGCGGGCGGCAGCACCGGCGGGCGCGGCCAGTGATCGGACGTGGTGAGCAACGCACGCAGGCTGTCGATGCCGACACCACGATGGCCGACGACCGGCACGACCGGAATCCCGAGCGCGGCGCCCAGCCGATCGATGTCGAGCTCGCCTCCCCGCGCGCGCAACTCATCGATCATGGTCACCACGAGACAGGACGGCATGCCGCGGCGCAGGACCTGGCCGATCAACAGCATCGAGCGCTCGAGCGAGCACGCATCGGCGACGATCACCAGGGCGTCGGGAGCCGGGGTGTCCGGTATCTCGCCATCGATCACGCGTCCGACGATCGCCTCGTCGGGGCTGATCGGGTCGAGCGAGTAGGTGCCGGGAAGATCGATCACCACCGCGGGCCCGCCCTCGATCCGCAGCCGGCCCTCGCGGCGTTCAACGGTGACGCCGGGGTAGTTGCCCACTTTGGCGCGCAGTCCGGTCAGCGCGTTGAAGAGCGTCGTCTTGCCGGAGTTCGGGCTTCCGATCAGGCCGAAGCGAAGTTCCGGGGTCGCCGGATCGAGGGAAGCGGATCGACTCAACTCGGGAATCTCTTCTTCAGGGACTTCACGCCCGGCGGTTGCCCGGCGGGGATGACTTGCCGGAGGCGGTGTCGTTCCCTGATTCCGGAGTGCGACCGGGTCCCTGATCGGACTCGACCCGAACGCGCACGCGCCGGGCGTCGACGCCGCGCAGGCACAAGCGGTAGCCGCGAAGCTCATAGAGGCCCGGGTCGCCGAGCGGCGCGCGACTGAGCGCACGAACCCGGGTTCGAGGCAGCAGCCCGAGATCCTGCAGCCGCCGCCCGATGGCGTCGCGGGTGTCGACTCGCACCACCGCCGCGGTCGCGCCCGGAGCCAGCTCGTCGAGGCCGGTCTCTACCGCGCTCGACGCAAAATTGAAATCGTTTTTCATTTCGGTGGGAGCCTAGCCCGGGTCGAACGAATTCCAACGTCGCGTGCAGCCTTGCCCGGATGATTGCGAACGAGGTCGCCTGACTGCTCGCAACCAAAAGCAAGTCATCATCGTGGGTGAATCGGCTCCCAGAGCGGTGGTTTCGTTGACGCCCCCGGGGAGTCCGGCTAGCTTGGGCTCAATCGAGGGGAGGCTCGGTCGTCCGCCAACAGCGACGAACCGGCGCCACAGCACCCGATCGAGGGGGGCGTGCGACTTGACCGAATCCGTCGGCGTTCTCGTGATGCTGGCGCTGGCCGCCTTGCTGATCGGCGGCATCGGGTGGATCCACCGGAAGCTGTCCCCCCGCCCGGCGGCGGCCACCCCCGAGCCGTCCGACCCTGTGCCGCGGACCGTCACGCGGATCCCGCTCCGCTTCGGGGTCGCGGTCCTGCTCATGCTGGTGATCGCCACCGCGATCGTCGTGCTGATCCCCTGGACGATTGCCGCCCGCGAACTCGGCGGCGCGGGTCTGCTCGCGTCGGCGTTGTTCGCGGCGCCGGTGCTCGGCGGCCTGCTGCACGCAGCGTCGCGGGGACCCGTCGAGTGAGGACAGTCCTCGCTGCCCAGCCGACCGGGCCTCGTCGAGGTCGTCGCGCATGAATCCGCCTCGCCACGACCCGGACCTGTACACCGATGTCGCGATGTCGGGTGAGCGCGAATGATCGGACTGTTGTTCGGCGCGGTGCTGGTGCTGGCCTTCGTCGTCGCAGTCGCGCTGCCCCTTCTGTTGTGGCTGGATGCGCGCCAGCGAGGGCTCGTCGGGGACGCCCGCGTCGAAAGTCCGACCGCACGCGACGACACGGGGTTGCTGGTCTATCTGCGGCCGTTCGTCGATTCGCTGCGGGAGTTGTCGCGACCGGATCCGATCGACCTCGAAGCGGCGCCGATCGCGGCGCGCCTCGCGCCGGTGATCAGCCTGTTCGCGGCGCTCGGCGCCTTCGCGCTGATTCCCTTCGGTGGTCGTTATGCGATTCTCAGCGAGCCGATCACACTGGTGGTTGCCGATCCGGACTGGGGGGTGCTCGGTATCGTGGTTGCCATGGCGATCGCGGGGCTCGGCGTCAGCCTCACGGGCATCGCCGGAGTACGAACGGAGTCGCTGCGCGGCGGCGTTCGGGCCGCGACCCAGGGCACTGCCGGCGTGCTGGCCTTGACGACTTCGCTGCTTCCGATGTGGGTCATCTACGAAACCATGCAGCCGAGCGCGATCGGGGTGTGGCAGGACGGGGTGATCCCGCTGTCGCGGCTGCTCGAGCAAGCCGGTGTCGCGGTTCCCGAGTGGTGGCCCGACGCTGTCGGCTTTCCCGCATGGGGGGTGTTCCTGAATCCGCTGGCGCTCGTACTGTTCGTGACGGCCTCGCTGATCGTGGTCGGGCGGTCGCCGTTCGATGCAGCCTTCTCGCAACGGGATCTGGACGGCGGCGTGCTGTGCGAACTCTCCGGATTCCGTCGGCTGACGATGCTCCTGGCCGGGCACGTCTGGACGATCGTGCTGGCGGGCGTGGCGACGCTGGCGTTCCTGGGCGGCTGGTCGATCCCCTGGCTCTCCCAGTCGACGCTCGTCGGCGTCATCGAACCGTGTTTCGGCTCGGGTTTCGCAGAGCTGCTGTGTGCCCTCGCGCACGTCGGATCCTTCGTGGTCAAGCTCGGCCTCGTGGTCTTTGCCATGTCGTCGATCCCCTGGCCGTTTCCGCCACTGCGTGCCGACCAGGTCATCGATCTGTGCTTCCGGCTCCTGATCCCGCTCGGCCTGCTCGACGCCTGGCTGACGACCGCCGTCGCGATCGCACTCGGAGGCGATGCGACGTGAGCGGCTTCGATCTGGCCTTCGCGCTGTGCGCGCTCTTCAGCGTCGGAGGCGCGCTGCTCGTCGTCGGTGGTCGGCGTACACCGCTCGTGAATGCGATCGGCCTCGTGATCGCGATGGCCGGTGTCGCGGGAGCGTGCGGTCTCGCCGGAGCGCCGCTGATCGGCTTGCTCCAGCTGCTCGTGTCGGCCGCCGTTGCGATGGTTCTGCTGCTGGTCACGCTTGCGCTCGTCGGAACCGGCGGCGCGACACTGCCCGAACTCTCCGCGAGTGCGCTGGTGGTGCGGGGAGCTTCGGCGATCGCCGTCGTGGCGCTCGTCGGACTGATGATGATCCACGGACTGCCTGCGGTTCCGGCAGGTCTCGCGGCACCCGACGGACTCGCGGACATCCGCGACCTCGGCCGGGGATTGTTCGGTCACGACATGATCGTGGCGGCGGCCGCGGGTTTCGTGTTGCTCGTCGCGATCATCGGCAGCGTGGCGCTCGTCGCGCGGAGCCCCGAATGACGGACGCTCCCGGGCTGGACAGACTCGTCGCTCTCTCTCTCGTACTCTTCGCGCTCGGCATGATCGGCGTGCTGTGGCGGCGCAATCTTCTGCTCATCCTGATGTCGCTGCAGTTGATGATGGCAGCCGGTCAGCTGGCCTTCGTGGCGTTCGGTCGGGCCTGGGCGGGTGTGGTGGACTCGGTGTCCCGCGGTGGATCGGACGGACAGGTGGTTGCGCTCGCGGCGCTGGTCGTCGGAGCGGCGCAGATCGTGGTCGGTCTCGCGATCGTGATCGCCGCATTCCGCAACCGCGGCTCCCTGGATGTCGAGCAGGCGCGGGCGATGCGCTGGTGAAGTCATGATCTTCGATGCAGGCCCGCCATGACCTCCGTGCGATTCATCCCCGCGCTGCCGCTGCTCGCGGCGCTGTTCCATGGACTGATGATCGGCGTCTTCCGTCGCAACCTGTCTGCACGGGTCGCTGGCGCGATCACGGTCGGCTCTGTCGCCGGCGCGCTGCTCCTCAGCGTGGTTTCGTTCGCGGAGCTGATCGGCCCGACGAGCGAAGATGCGATCGTCGATCGGGTCGGGACGTGGATCGGTCTCGGAATCGGCAGCAGCGCGCTGGTCGTCGACCTGTCGCTCCGATTCGATCCGCTCGCGGCCGTGATGTGCCTGTTGATCACCGGCGTCGGGTCGATCAGCCTCGTCTATTCGGTCGGTGATCTGCGTGGCGACGAGCGCGAAGATCGCGGCGAGCAGCGCTTCTTCGCCTTCGCGAGCCTGCTGCTCGGCGCGATGTTGCTGCTCGTGCTGGCGGACGACTTCGTGCTGCTGATCGCGGCCTGGTCGGCGGTCGGCGTCGCGACCTGGTGGCTGCTCGGATTCTGGTATCGCGACGATGCGAGGGTTCGCGCGGCCACCCTCGCGTTCGTGCTCGGACGCATCGGGGACGCGGCCCTGATCGGCGCGTTCGCGGTGACCTTCTGGGCGCTCGCCGAAGCCGGCTCGTACGAAGCCGGCTTCGTGGCGCTGCGTCAGGCCAGTCCGACCCTCGCGGCCGCCACGCTGGAGTGGCCGGTCTGGCTCGGCGGTGGACCCGTTCCGGTGAGCGAGGTTGCGTGCCTGCTCGTGCTGCTGGCGATCGCCACCAAAGCCGGCCAGCTGCCGTTGACCGGCTGGCTCGGCGAGGCGATCGGCGCACCCGTCGGCGCCCTGGTGCTCGTCCACACGGTCACCACCGTCGCCGCACCGATCTATCTCGCCACGCGCCTGTCGTTCCTGTTCGCCGACGCGCCGTTCGCATCGGCGTTGGCGGCCTGGATGGGCGTGACGACGGCGTTCGTGGGTGCCCTGGTATCGTGCGCGCAGATCGACGTCCTGCGCGTCCTCGCGTGGTCGACGGCGAGCCAGATCGGCTTCGCGTTCGTCGCCATCGGGGTCGGAGCACCGACCGCCGCGATCTTCCAGCTGATCGCCCACGCCTTCCACAAAGGGTTGATCCTGATGGCGATGGGCGCCGTGATCGCCGCGATCGGGCTCGAACGGGACCTGTGGCGCATGGGGAATCTCGGAAGCCGGCTCTGGCGCACGCGCATCGACGTGTGGATCGCAGTGTTGTCGATCGCGGCCGCGCTGCCGATCACGACGGGGTTCTTTGCGCTCGAACAGATCGTGGTGGCAGCCGGTGTCGACGACACGCTGCCGGGTCACTTCGTCCTGATCGCACTGCTGTTGTCAGCCGCGTCGGCGACTGCCTTCTCGATCGTGCGCGTGATCGCGCTGTCGCTCTACGGCGACACCCGGATTCCCAGCTCGGTGCGCTGGGATGAGCTGGAGGATCCGGGCCCGCTGATCCTGTGGTCGATGGCCGCACTGGCCGCGCTCACGATCGGTGGCGCGCTGATCGGGATGCCCCAGATGTGGGCAGACCTGTTGTTCAGCGACATCCAGAACGCGAACAGCCTGCAACACTTTCTCGCGCCGTCGGTGGTTGCGGCCGGATCGACTCCGGACGGCCAGGCGGGGGCCTGGTCGTATGCGGGACTGGCCGCGCTGATGGGCGTGCTGGGCGCGCTGCCGGCGTTCTGGCTCTATCTCCAACGTCCGCGCATGCTCGCCGAGATCACATCGCGCATCGGCTGGCTCCACCGCGGTCTGCTGCGCGGCATGGACCTCGAGCCGGCGCTGCATCGGCTGTTCATCGCGCCCGTGCTCGCGCTCGCCGGGAGATGGCTGGCGCGTGGCGTCGAGGAGCGCGTCATCGAGGGCCTCACCCTGCGCGGCAGCGCACGGGTCGTGCAGTCGCTGGCCGGCGGCTGGCTCCGCTCCGCACAGACGGGCAGCGCCATGCTGTACATCGCCGCGACGATCGCCGTCGGACTCGGGCTGCTGATATTCCTGCTTCACGCGAGTCGGGGCTGAGGGCCGAAGACGCAGATGCCGCCCCAGATCGAAGGCCACGTCCTGAGCTGGTTGATCGGTCTGCCAGCCGGGACGGCGCTTGCGCTGCTCGCCCTCGGCGCCCTGCATCACGCACTGTTCGGCGCCAGGGGTCTGCCCGAAGTGATCTGGCGTCTGGCGGGCCTCTTCTCGACCACCCTCACGTTCGCGCTCGGCGCCGTCGGGATCCTGGCGGACTTCGATCCCGAACGGATGGGTCCGCAACTCGTCGAATTCGTCCCGTGGATCCCGTCGCTCGGGGTCCACTACTTCGTCGGCGTCGACGGCATCAGTCTGTTCCTCGTGCTGCTCACGACGCTCTTGTTTCCGCTCACGATGCTCGCTTCGTGGAAGCAGGTGGATCGATCGCTTCGCAGCTTCGTCCTGCTGTTGATGTTCCTCGAGAGCGGGCTGCTCGGTGTGTTGCTCGCCCAGAACACCGCGTTGTTCTTCCTGGCATGGCAGGCGACGTGGTTGCCTTTGTTCTTCCTGATCGGGATCTTCGGCGGTGCACGCCGCGTGCGCACCGCCACCCGCTTCGTGATGGTCTCGGCGCTCGCTTCGGCCTGCCTGCTGGTGGCACTGCTCACGGTTTCGCATCTGTCCGGCGCCCCGGGTTCGGCTCCGCTTCTCGACCTCGCGACCCCGCCCGCCGGCTTCGGACCCGGCCTGCTCGATTCGGCCATGCTCGATCCGGAGATGGCGCGGGGGACGTCGCCGGGTCCGAGCTGGCTGTTCTTCGCGTTCGTGCTGGCGTTCGGACTGATGATTCCGCTCGTGCCGTTCCACGCCTGGCTGCCCGATGCACTGGGCGAAGCACCCGTCGCCATCACGGCGCTGATCGCGGCGGTTGGAATCAAACTCGGCGCGTACGGGTTGCTGCGCTTCGCATTGCCGCTGTGCCCGCAGCCGGCCGCGCAATGGGCGCCCGCGCTCGCGTGCCTCGCGATCATCGGAATCCTCTACGCATCGCTGATCGCAGCGGTGCAGACCGATCTGAAGCGACTGGTGGCCTGGTGGACAATCGCGCAGCTCGGCCTCGTGGTGCTCGGGATCTTCAGCCTAGAGGTGCACGGACTGACGGGCAGCGTGATCCTGCTGTCGAGTCACGGTATGACGGTCGCGGCGCTGTACTTCCTCGTCGGGGCGGCGGTGGAGCGTCGCGGGACGGCGGAGATCGTCGCGTATGGAGGGCTGGCGCGGCCGATGCCCGTGTTCGCCGTACTGCTCGGCCTCTGCGTGCTCTCCGCCATGGGGATGCCGGCGTTCGTCGGATTCGTCGGCGCCTTCACGATCGTGCTGTCGAGTTTCTCGAGCGGACCGGCTGTCGGACTGACGGCGCTCGCGGGCTCGGTGCTGGCCGCGGGCTACTGGGCCTGGACATTTCGCCGTGTCGCTCTGGGACCGGTCGAGAACGCCGAGAATCGAGGCCTGATCGATCTCGATTGGCGCGAGCGGTGCGTCGTCATCGTGCTGTTGCTTCCGCTCGTGTGGTTCGGTGTCCATCCAGGGCCCGTTCTGCGCCGGGTGGAACCGTCGGTCCTCGAGCTGCTGCGGCAGATGGACGATCGGCGCATGGCACCGCTGCCCATCGAACGCTTCGAGCGGCCGGACCGCGGCGACGAGTTCGAGCTGATCCGCCTGGACGTCGATCCGGAGCCGACCTCGTGACGGTGCTCGGCGGCCTGCAGTGGAGCCTGCTGGTTCCGGCGGCCTCGGCCGCTCTCGGCGCACTCGCCGTGCTCGCGATCGATGCCCTGCTCGGTCGCTCGGACGACGACGCTCGTGCCATGGGTCGGCACGGGCTGTTCCTCTCGATCTCGGCCACGATCGCTCTCGTCAGTTCCGTCCTGTCGGGCCTGGTCTTCCTGACCGCGGGCGCGACCTCGAGCTTCGATCCGCTGCTCGGGCACTTCAGGATGGACGGACTGGCGGCCGCGTCGATCGTGATCATCGGCAGCTTCGGGATCCTCGTCACGTGGCTCTCGACCACCTATCTGATGGCGCTGTCCCTGCGCGCCGGCGACTACTATGCGCTGCTGCTCCTTTCCCTGTCCGGCGCGTTCCTCGCCTTCTCGGCCGACCACCTGCTCCTGCTCTTCATGGGGCTCGAACTGCTCGCGCTGCCCGCCCATGTGCTCGCGGGGTTCGACCGCGGTCGGCTGCGCAGCAACGAAGCGGGTCTCAAGTCGTTCCTGCTCGGTGCGTTCGCGAGCGCTCTTCTGCTCTACGGCATGGCGTTGTTGTTCGGAGCCTCGGGTCGCCTCGACTTCCCCGGCGTCCGGATTGCGCTTGCATCAGGCAGTCCGCTCGCGTCGGCCGGGCTCGCCCTGCTGCTGATGGGGATCGGACTGCGGGCGGGCATCGCACCATTCCATCAATGGGCGCCGGACGTCGAGGAGGGAGCACCGACATCCGTCACCGCGTTCGTGTCGGTGTGCGTTCGCGGCGCGGCGCTGCTCATCCTGCTACGTCTCGTCGTACACGGACTGCCCGAGGACGATCCGACCTATCGCGCGGTGTTCGCGACGCTTGCCGTTCTCGGCATCGTGATCGGAAGCCTGATGGCGATCGTGCAGCGCAACGTGAAGCGCTTGATCGCCTGGGCGGGGGTCGCCCAGCTCGGCATCATGGGGCTGTCGTTCGCGGTCGGCGGATCCGCCGCGTACGGGGCGATGCTGTTCGACCTGATCGCGGTCGGATTCGCGACCCTCGGCGTGCTCGGCATCCTGCTGACGCTCGCTTCGGGTGGACGCGAGGTCGAACGGATCGAGGACTTCGCGGGCGTCGGCCGATCACGGCCCGCTCTGGCCGCGCTGACGACGCTCTTCCTGATGGCTCTCGCCGGGCTTCCGGTGACCGCCGGGTTCTGGGCCAAATGGGTGCTGCTGCAGTCGATCGTCGCAGCGGGGCGCGTCGAGCTGGTCGCGATCGCGCTGCTCGGCAGCGTGCTGCTGGTGTTCGCGTACATGCGCATCCCGACGCTGCTCTACATGCGGGATGCGCCCGAACACGAGACCAGCGAAGCGTCCACCAGTGAACTCGCGATGCTGCTGATCTGCGCCGCGGTGACCCTCTACCTCGGTGTCTTTCCCGACGCCGTGCTGCCCGGCCAGAGCGACGGGCTGATCGAGTTGCTGGCGAAGCTGACGGTCAGCCCTTCCTGAGCACCCGGGCATCGCCCTGTCGCCGCGTCACGTGCAGTTCGTCGAGCAATTCCATCAGGGGCATGGCGGTGCGTCGCGAAGTGCCGATCAGGGCCTTGTAGCTCTGCGTATCGAGTTCGCCGTGGCGCTCGAGATGCGCGACGACGCGATCGCGCAGTTTCTCGACGGCTCCGGCATCGAACCAGAGATCGCCCGGCGCGCGAACGAGTCTGCGCTCGCGTTCGAGATGCGCGACCAGGTCCCGGAAGCGTTCGAGCGACACACCGAGCTGCTCCGCCCAATCGCGCGGCGCCAGGGGTTCGAGTCCGGTCCTCACAGCGTCGGCAACGATGCGTTCGGTGGCGGCGCTGGCGGCGGGATCGAGCCGCGGACGGTGATCCGGTCGCCGGACGAGTTCGCCCTCGCTCGCGATCACGCCCGCGTGCTCGAGGCCCGCCAGCGCACAGTCGGCGATCGCGGGCGGAACGTTCTCGGGCAGGCGTCCGCGCAGGGCTGCGCGCTGCATGCCCGGCCGCATCGGCTCACTGGAATGGAAGGCATCGAGGGCCGCCTCGATGTTGTCACGCAGTCGCGCGAGTGCCGGAGCGTCGACGAGGCTATGCGTGCCCGCTCGCGCCACGTCGCCCGCGGCTTCGAGGCGCTGCACACACGCCTCGAGCGCGCGCGCGTCGAGTCCGACCTCGCGGAGCAGCTCGCGCGTGTCGCGGCCCGCATAGCCTGCCCGCCGGATGCGTTCGCGCAGTGCGGTGTCGACGTCCCCGACCGCGAGCCGCGCGAGTTCACGCGCCAGCTCGGGATCACTGCGTCGCCGTCGCGGCGGTGCGACGTCGAGCACCACGCCTCCGCCGAGCGTCGCGCCACCGGTCGCGGTGCGCGAGAAGCCGCGCACGATGAAGCGATCGCCCGGCAGCAGGGCCACACGTTCACCCTCCACGTGGAGTCGGGCGAAGCCACTTTCGCCAGGCAGGAAGCCGTCGGAGCCGATCGGGGCCAGTCGCGCCCGTCGCTCGGAGGTACCGACCAGGAATTCGACCGATGCGATCCCGGCCACGCCGGGCGACCCGGGCAGCCAGTCCACTCGCAGATCGGCCACGTCCGTCGGTGCCAACGTATCGGGGCGTGCCACCACGTCCCCGCGCCGCAGCTCGCCCACTTCGAGTCCCTGCAGATTGGCCGCGCAGCGCGAGCCCGGGGCCAGCTCGTGGACCGCCACGCCGTGGGCCTGCAGGCCGCGGATCTTCGTGCGGAGTCCGCTCGGCAGCACCTCGACGCTGTCGCCTTCGAGGAGCGGCGAGCCGATCAGCGTGCCGGTCACCACCGTGCCGAAGCCTCGCATCGCGAAGGCGCGATCGATCGGCAGTCGCGGCGGCCCCGAGCGCATCGTGCGCGGAACGGCGCGGCCCGCCGCGTCCGCCAGTGCCGACTTCAGTTCAGCGAGGCCCTCGCCCGTGCGGGTCGATACGGGCACCACCTTCGCACCGGCGAACTTCGAGTCGGCGATCAGATCGCGTACCTCTTCGCTTGCGAGCTCGGCGAACTCGGCGTCGACGAGATCGCGCTTGGTCAGCGCCACCACGGCCTGCTCGATCCCGAGCAGGCGGCAGATCGCCACGTGCTCGCGGGTCTGCGGCATCACGCTCTCGTCGGCAGCGACCACAAGGAGGACGATGTCGATGCCGGTCGCACCGGAGACCATCGTGCGGACGAGTCCCTCGTGGCCGGGCACGTCGATCACCGACACTCGACCGATGCCTTCGAGATCGAGCGCCGCGAAGCCGAGTTCGATCGTGATGCCCCGCGCCTTCTCCTCGGGCAGCCGATCGGTGAAGACACCGGTCAGCGCGGCGATCAAGCTCGTCTTGCCGTGATCGATGTGGCCCGCGGTGCCGAGTACGAGGGGGCTGCGGGGCGCGTCATGGAGAGTCGCGCCGGATTTCGTGCGGCTGTCTCGTCGGGATTCGTCCAAGCTGCGCGCCCCGCTCAGGGCGAGCCGATCCGCTCGCGACCCATGTAGGGAATCAGCGCCTTCGGGATCGCGATGGTGCCGTCGGCCCGCTGGTGGATCTCGACCAGCGCGAGGATCGCGCGCGCATTGGAGATCGCTGTGCCATTCAGCGTGTGGAGGATCTCGGGCTTCTTGCTGCCCTCGCGTCGGAAGCGGCTGGCCAGTCGTCGCGCCTGGAAGTCGGTGCAGTTCGACGCGCTGGTCACCTCGCCGAAGCTGCCCCCCTCGCCGCGTCCGGGCATCCAGGCCTCGAGGTCGTACTTCCGGTACGCCGGTGCGCCGAGGTCGGCGCTGGCGACATCGATCACCTGATACGGGATCTCGAGAGCGTCGAAGATGCGCTCCTCGATGCCGCGCAGCTCCTCGAGTTGCGCGTCCGAGTCCTCGGGCCGACAGAAGACGAACATCTCGGTCTTGGTGAACTGATGGACGCGATACAGACCGCGGCTCTCACGCCCGTGCGAACCCGCTTCGGTGCGGAAACAGTGCGAGACGCCGGCCAGCCGGATCGGCAGCTCGGCTTCGTCGACGATCTGGTCCGCCAGCATGCCACCGAGGGTGATCTCGGCTGTGCCGACCAGACACAGGTCGTGGTCGGCGATCGAATAGATCTGGGTCTCGTCGCCGCGCGGGTTGTAGCCGAGATTGCGGATCACCTCCGGGCGAGCGACGTCCGGCGTGGTCACCGCGGTGAAACCCTCCGCCAGCAGGATGTCGAGTGCGAACCTCTGGAGCGCGAGGTCTAGCAGCGTGGCTTCGTTCTTCAGGTAGTACCACTTCTGCCCGGCCACCCGGGCGCCCGTCGCGAAGTCGACGAGGTCGTGCTTCTCGCACAGGGCGAGGTGATCGAGGGGCTCGAAGTCGAATCGTTTCGGGACCCCGGCCTTCACGATCCGATAGTCGCCCTCGCCGCCGTCCGGCACGTCCGGGTGGATCAGGTTCGGCAGCTCGAGCAGCCGCACTTCTAGCTTCGCGCGTTGCTCCCTCGCTCGTTCTTCGAGGGCTGCGGACTCTTCCTTGAAGCGACGCCCCGCCTCTCCATGTGCGGCCCGCGCGGCATCGTCGAGCTTCTGCTGCCCCGACTTCTGATGCTCGTTGCGGAGACGATTCAGCTCGTTCTGCTCGGTCAGGAGCGCGTTCAGACGCTCCTGATCGGCGATCGCGGCATCGACGTCCGCTCGGATCCGACGACGGCGACAGCTCTCGATGATCTCGTCGCGTCGTTCGCGGAGGCTTCGGGGATCGAGCATGGCCGGCAAGGGAAGCACAGCGGGTTTTCTGCTGCCATCGAACGATTTGCCCGAGCTCGGCTCAGTGGCTGCTGAGGTAGCGCATCCGCGTGCGTGACAGCCGAGCAGCTCGATCGCTGCGCCCGGACTTCGCGAGTGCTGCGATCGCGGCCTGCAGCGCTTCGTCGAGTTCGCGGATCCAGTCGATCCTCACGCGCGAGACATCGATGTCGAGTTCACGGAGCCGCAGCGTGAGGGACGGCAGGTCGCGCAGCGCGAGTCCGACGACGGCCGCTGCACGCGAGAGCGTGTCACCGAGGTCGCCATCGGGCTGCGAAGCAGGAGAGCCCCCGGTCCCATCGAGAGTGGCTGCCTCGATGCTCGCCGCCAGTCGATGCGCGAGGTCTTCGTCGTGCGGACCTCCGGCCAATCGATCGCGCAGGGCCTCCTCCAGCGCGCGCATGCCAGGAGACGGCAGCGCGCTCGGCGCGCCGGGGTGGATCGGGCCGCGAGGCGGGTCCGAGATCGCTTTGTCGAGTTCGGAGAGCGCGCGCAGAGAGCGCTCGATGGCGACGTCCCTGGTGTGCTCCAGATCGAACAGCTCGCGAAACCGGTTGTCGGCCGCGATGTTGTAGGAGACCACCGAGCGGAGCACGTCGGTGTCGAAGAGCGCGGTGCCGAGCTCCGACTTGGCGCGTCGCATGCGTCCGATGATCTCGTCCAGGTCGTCGACCGCGAGCAACTCGATCTGCGCATCGCGAAACAGCCGGGATGCCCGCTCCGCTCTGTCGTCCGGGCTCTGCTGCTGCAGTGTGCAGCGTCGACGGATGCCGGCTGAGACACCGCAGGGATCGCAGCGCAACATCGAGACACCCCCGACTCTTTGGCGGGACAACAGAGTGATCAGGTAGTCGATCTTGAACGGCAGGCGACTGCCGCTGGTGGCCTCGAAGTGATCGAGACACAGATCGAGCAGCGCGACGATCTCGCCGCGGGAGCGTTCGAGGAGCGCGGGCAGGGTGGATCTGAACTGCGCGATCGGCGTTTCGTCGATCAGGCCGACGAGCGCGGCCGCGAACTCGTCGAGTGCCTCGTCGACGAGCGCGAACTCGTGTCGGGCGCGGCGAGCCAGATCGCCGGATCCGCTGTCGCTGCTTCTCGAAATCTCGGCGAGCGACTGCAGGTGGGCGAGCAGCCGGGCGCCGATCCGGGTCGTCGGCAGTCGGACCCGGCTTCGTACCGACGGGAGAAGCGCCCGTTCGACACCGCGCAAGCTCGAGTAGCGCGAGACCCGCGCCACCACCGAAGACTCGTCGAGTCCCGAACTTGCGACGCTCGCCTGCCGGGCCCCCAAGTCCGCTCCCCCGCGCGAAGCCCGACCGGTTGGCCAGGCTGACAGGAATTCATCGGCGGTTCGATCCGGCCACTGAACCCTGCGGCGCCCGGGATCGGTGGAACCGTCAGCGAGAAGCGACGGTTTCGTCGAGGAAGGCGGCAGCGCTCTCGCTCGTCCAGGGTTCGAACGACACCTGTTCACCGTGGACGATGAAGCGCCGTGGGGCCGAACCCACGTAATAGAACGGATGGCAGGTCACGAGCGTGATCGTGCGCCGGTCTGGCGTCGGCTCGAGGACTTCGACGTCCTTGGGTTCGACGATTTCGAGACTGCTGATCCGGTAGCGGGTGACTCCATTCAGAGTCGACAGCATCATCTCGTCGTCCACGGCCACGTGGCGCAGTCCACGGAAGAAACCGTCTCGGTGACCCGCGATCCCGAGATTGCCGTTCTGATCGAAGCCGGCCGTGCCGGGAATTCGACCGACTGCGCGATCGAGGGTGGTTTCATCGGTGCCCTCGAGCACCATCACCGAGAGACCGGCCGTGGGAATCGTCAGTCGTGCTCGCACGTCGACGTTTTGCGCACGGCTCAGCTGGAATGCGCCGATCCGCTGCTTGGACCAGTCCTCCTGGCTGTGCCGTTCGATGGCGAGGCCGCGTTGGATCTCGTCGCGGATGTCCTTCTCGAAGCTCTGCTCTTCGACGCTCTGATAGTAGGACCGGCTCGCGCAGGCGACTCCATATGCCGCGAGACACACCAGTCCGAGCGCGATCAGACTCCACTCGACCCACGCCAGAGCACGCGACTTCGACGTGCGGCGCAGGCCGCGTCTCGAACTCGCATCGCGTGACGGTTGCGGATCCTGTGAAGTCGGAGTCGTGCTCATCGGGTTCGTCTCGGTGGTCGATTCCGGGCTGCGGCAGGGAACCGTTTGTCCGGATCCACCGGATGCGGGGTCTCGATGACCCCGCATCCGGTGAAAGGAGTGCCCGCTTGTTGTGCTGCTGGCGTACTACCGAAGCAGTACCGAATCAGGTCCTGCTGCGGTGCCGAAGCGGAGCCCGGACTAGAGCCGGCGGCGAACCGCACCGACGAGCACACCGGCCGCGATCGCGCCGAAGCCCATCATTGCGAGAGCCGGGGTCTGAGTCGCCGTGTCGGGGAGCATCTGCACCGGCTCGGCGGGCGGTGCGGCAACCGGTGCCGGTGCCGGCTCGGGCTCGATGACTTCCTCGACGACGACGACGTCGACGGGGGCTGCTTCTTCCTTCGTGTTCGCACACGCCGTGGAGAAAACGGTCAACAGAATCAAGGCGCTGATGAGGCGCAACATCGGGTCACTCCTTCAAATCGATCGATGGATCGTGTGGGGGAACGAACAGGGTTGATTGAACAGGGCCCGCCCGTCCGGATCACTGGATCCGGAGAGGACAGGGCTTCTGGTGGCGCGCATAGAGAATGGCAGTCCTCGCAAAGCGCGTCGACTCCCCCTCCCCATGAATCCGGTCTCCGACGCGAATTTGCGACCCTGTCGGTGCACGACGACCCACCGCGATCGCGCCTGATTGCTATTCGGAGGGATCGGGAAGGTGCAACTTCAGTGCAACCGGGACGGCGAGCCGCCCGCAAGGCCCAGGGTATCGAGGCCGACGATCCCGATCCGCTGGCAGATCTCCTCGATCACCTCGAGTTCGGACGCGGCAATGACCTTGTCCGCCTTGGCGATCGCGATGCCGACCCGCACGATCAGCAGGGCGGAATCGATGTCGTCCGAACACCGTGCGATCGCCTCGAGGGCCGTCTGTTTGCCGGTCGCGAAATCGAGTCTGAGCCGCTCGACATGGCGGGTATAGAGAGACATGGCGAACTCGGGATCGTAGAGATGCAGTCGCTCGGTGTTGGCCAGCACGTCCTGGAGCGTGATGCTTTCCTCGACGGCGAGGCGCCGATCGGCGAGCGCCACGAGAGCACCGGTCGCCATGGCGCCCTCGAGCAGGGTCTCATCCCGCAGCTTCACGACCTGTCGGGAGATCCCGAGCCCGCTCGATCTGGTTCCGTCCGACATGCTCTGCTCTCCAGGCGCGACCGGGCCCGACTTCGCTGCGCAGACTAGCAAGCCCGCCCGCTCGGGCGTCTTATAGCGCCTTGGCACAGAGGCGTCGCGTCGCCGCCTCCGCCGACCAATCGACACGTACGCCCTCGTGCTCCTCGACGAGCCGGTCCCAGAGGTCTTCCATCCGCGGATCGAAGACCTGCTCGGGATCGGCGGGGACGACGTACCAATCGCCGCGGGCGACCTCCTCGTCGAGCTGTCCGGGCGACCATCCCGCATAGCCCACGAAGGCCCGGAATCGAGCAGGCGGTTCGTTCCGCTCGATCGCGCTGCGGAGCACGCCCGCACCGCTCGTGGCGTGGACGTCGGCGAACACCGGCCACGAGTCGCGGGGCGGCGACGCGGATCGGATCAAGAAGACCATCCGACCTGGGTCGACCGGTCCACCGAGATTCACGCGGTCGAGGCGTTCCGGGACGGAGTCGAGAGCGGGCAGCAGATCGGTCAGCCCCAGCCCGGTCGGGCGATTCACGATCACCCCGAATGCCCCGGTCGGCGACGAGTAGTCCAGCAGCAGCACGACGCTCCGGGCGAAGAAGTCGCTCTGCAGTCGGCGGGCCGCGATCAGAAATCGTCCGCGCACCAATGCCGAAGCGGGCAGCGCGTCCGCGGGTACCTCGCGAGGGGAAGTCGGAGTCGTGCCGCGATCGATCGCCCGACCGAGAGCGCCATCGCCTTCGCGCCGTTCTGGCCAGTCGCGTCGCACGGTTTCGTCGCCGCAGCCGGCAGCCAGACAGGCCGCGGTCAGCACGAACGCCAGCCAGGTACCGAAGCGGCTCGACGTGCAAGCTCGCGAGCAGGACCGGGTCATCGGGCGATCTTCGCAACGGGCCACAGCGTCGTCAGTTCGATCGTCATCGGACAACCAGAAGGCCCTGGCGCATTTGCTGGAACTCGTGACTCGTCGGTTCGGGGTTTGCGGCCCGACTTGAGGGGTGAGCATACCGCGATATCGTCGGCTCTCCGTCGCTCGGAGCGTGATCGCACGGGCATCGCAACGTCCGTGTGCTCCGCGATCCGGAGCGTGGGAGAGCCCGCTCCATGGCAGGACCGCTCGCCGGAGTCAGGATCATCGAACTCGCCGGCCTGGGCGCCCTGCCGTACGGCTCGCTCCGGCTCGCCGACATGGGGGCCGAGATCGTGCGCGTCGAGCGTCTGTCGGAAGTTCCGGCCGAGCCCAGGCCGCGCCCGCACAACTTCTGGGATCGGGGCCGACGTTCGATCGCCATCGATCTCAAGCACCCGGATGGCGTCGACACGGTCCTGCGTCTCATCGAACACGCCGATGCGTTCCTCGAATCCTTCAGGCCCGGTGTCGCCGAGCGCCTCGGCCTCGGTCCCGACGTGCTGCTCGGTCGCAACCCGCGTCTGGTCTACGGACGTTTGACGGGCTGGGGCCAGCAGGGTCCGCTGGCCCAGTCCGCCGGTCACTCGCTCAACTACGAAGCCATCACCGGCGTGACCCGGACGATCGGTCCGCGGGGAGGGCCGCCCGTTCCGCTCCTGCAGGTGCTCGGCGACTTCGCGGGCGGGGGCCTGCACCTCGCGTTCGGTGTCGTGTGCGCGCTCTTCGAGGCGCGTCAGAGTGGCCGGGGGCAGGTCGTCGATGCGGCGATGGTGGACGGCGTGATGTCCTTGATGTCGGTCTTCTACGCCATGCAGGCCAGCGGTCTGCACCGCGACGAGATGGGGACCAACCTGTTCGACGGGGGGGCACCGTTCTACAACGTCTACGAAACGCAGGACGGCGGCTACGTGAGCGTCGCCCCGATCGAGCCGCACTTCTACGCCCTGCTGATCGCGAAGCTGGGCCTCGATCCGGCGAGCTTGCCCGATCAGGACGACCGCGCGCGCTGGCCCGAACTGCGCGAGCGCTTCGCCGAGGTGTTCCGCACGAAGACCCGCGACGAGTGGAGCGCCCTGCTCGAGGGAACCGACGCTTGTTATGCGCCGGTGCTGTCGCTCGGCGAGGTGCGGGACTACGAGCACAACCGCGCGCGCGGTGCCTTCATCGGCGACGGTCCGATGCCGGAACTGCTGCCCACCCCCCGCCTGTCCCGCACCCCGGGCGAGCCCGGCCACTCGCCCGCCTGGCCGGGTGCCGACACCGATCCGGTGCTTCGCGATGCGGGCCTCGGGGCCGACGAGATCGCGGGGCTCCGTCGCCGCGGGGTGATCAAGTAGCCGGACGTACCAGGCGGTCGAGCAGCATCGGCTTGAAGGCGGCGCTCG
The DNA here is from genome assembly GCA_031413515.1 of bacterium. Classification (GTDB taxonomy): domain Bacteria; phylum Myxococcota_A; class UBA9160; order UBA9160; family UBA4427; genus TMED88. Next base: position 6,742 of record JANOFF010000024.1, on the reverse strand, counting down.
GTCGGTGGCAGTAGACGGCCCGCCGCAGTTCGTCGCGCATGGCCGGATCGACGAGCAGGTGCGGTTTGGTGGCGCCGGCCGTCCGGGTCTCGGCCGGGGCCGTGTCGTCGGGACCGTTCTCGATCCAGACTCCGCAAGCGAAGCGTTCGAGCCACTCGGGATGGCTGAGCGCCGCGATGGCGAGCGTGTCGAAGGGATTGAAGCCGGGCGCGCCGAGCTGCTCGCGCCAGATCCGCAGCCAGGGTCGCGCATGTCCGGCCAGCCAGGCGCCGATCGGACTCTGCGCTTCGATCGCGTCGAGATCCGCCGCCTCGATCCAGACGTGGGAAGACACCTCCCAGGGCGCGAAGATCAACTCAGCCTCGGAGTCGAGCAGGATCTGCATGGCGGCCGGATCACAGTCGAAGTTGAGATCGGGAAACGGCGTCGGCTGATCGGGGTGCGAGATGAAGCGCTGTCCGGGACGCCGCGCCGCGACCATCACGATCGACAGGATGTGCTTCGCGAGTTCGGGATGCAGCTCGAGCAGGCTCGCCACGTTGGTGACCGGGCCGAGCGCGATCACGTGCAGTGGCCGTTCGCGAAGTGCTCGAGCCATCGCGTCGACGGCCTCGCAGTCGATGCCTCGATCCGCCGCCGCCGCGGCGCCGCGAGCGACCCGCAGGCCCGGCGGTCCGAAGCGCGCCACGAGGTCGCCCGCGATCGGGTGCGTCTGCGCGAGTGGCGCGTTGCCGAAGATGGAGCTGACTCCACGCACCCGGAGTTCCGGCGAGTGGAAGGCCTGGATCAGCGCGAGCCCGTCGTCGATGTCGGCGCCGGGGAGGCCTATCGCCGTGTCGGTATCGATCCACACGTCGTGGGGCGGAGCGGGCCTGGGTGTGGCGGGCGGATTCATGGGAAGAGCACCTCTCGTCGTGCGTCGAGCATGGCGGATCGGGCGCGGTCCAGCAGGACGCAGCGTGTGCCGCGGCTCGGCGGGATCGGCAGCTGCGCGACGCCGATCAGGCGACGCACGACCTCGATCGCCGCGAAGCGCGCGACGATTGCCGGATCGATCCGGGCTGACCGGTCGCGCGTGCGATGTCGTTCGAGCAGGCGTGTGGCCTCGGCGGCTGGCCGGTTCGCGAGCGCAAGGTGGGCCACCGCGCATCCGAGGTCGAACTCGGCTGCGCCGCAGTGCGCGAACTCTGGATCGATGATGCGAAGACCATCGCGTGTCCGCAGCCAGCTTCCCGGGAAGCAGTCGCCGTGCACGAGCTGTCGCCCATCCTCGAGATAGAGCTGACCGAGTTCCCCGACGCGGGTCGTGAAGTCGCGGTCGGCGATCAGACGGAGTGCGGCTGCGCGAAGCCCCGGCTCGTGCCGCTCGAGATCTAGGCCATTCGCGGGATCGAGGGGCACGCGGAAGATGTGCTCGTGGTTGAGCGCCCGCATCGCGCGGTTGGCGAAGCCGGGTCCGCATCCTCTTTGGGTGCCGGCCTGGGTGCCGGTTTGGACGCCGACGTGCGTTCCGGAGTGGAGTGCCGCGAGATAGTCGGCGAGCGAGTCGATCTCGTCCCCGCTGAGGGCATCGCCCGCGTAGATCGAAGTCGAGTCGCGGGCCTCGGGCAGGTCCTCGAGTGCGAGCAGCCGGTACTCGCTGCTGCGCCCGAGCAGTGCGGGCATGCGCGAGGCCACCTCGGGGATCGATGCGATCCGCTCGTAGAACTGCTGCTCGACCACCGACCGATCCCACGGTGCCGGGATCTCGGGATACTTCTCCACCCACGGCCGGGCCTGCTTGAGGATGAAGCGGCGCCGCCGGCTCACGACCCGCAGCGTGAGATTCATGTTGCCCTCGCCTGCGTGATCTGCAGACAGGATCCGCTCACCGGGCAGCAGCCAGCCGAGGCGCGACAGCACACGCTCTACGCCGACGGGATCGCCGGCTTCGAGCCATGGGAAATCGGGATGGGCCCGCATCGTCTCTTCGCGCGAAGTCGTCATGTCTCCTCTTGCCCGGCGCAATGATCGATCGCATCTCGCAAGACGTTCCGGCGGATTCTACGCGCGACCGGACGAAGCGGTTGCATCCGCGCTGGATGACATCGGCAATCGGTCTGACTATCCTCGGCGCCTGCGAAGCCACCCCATGCAGACCGCCGACAGCAGCGACCAGCGACCCAAGCGGATCTGCATCGATCTCTCCCTCTGCGAGATCTTCGACCGGCATGGCGGCATCGCGCGCTATGGCATGCAGCTGTTGCGCGAGTTGCCCAGGCTGGCCGACGTCGACCCGCAACGCGTTTCGTTTCTCGGAATGACGGCCGCCCATCGTCCGCCGCTGCCCTTCGCGGAGGCGTTGTCCTGGGCCGAGGATCCGGGCCCGGAGGTGTCGATGCGGGTGCACGAGTTCCGTCGTCGCTGGCGCATGCCGGGCATCCTGCGGCGGGCCGGCATCGATCTGCTCCACGCCATCGACCCGAACCTGCTGCCGATCCGACCGGGGGTGCCGATCCTGGCCACCTGTCACGACGTCATTCCCCTCGTCATGCATCCACCCGGGATGTCGGACAGGCGGTATCAGCGGCTGCGCCGGGAGGAGAAGGCCCGTTACGCGTGCGCGGATCGGATCGTCGCCGACTCGGAGAACACGCGCCGCGACGCGATCCGCGAACTGGGTCTGCCTGCGGACCGCATCTCGGTCGTCCACCTCGGTGTCGAGGCGAGCGTCTTCGCGCGGCCCGCGGTGCCCGATCCCTCTCCCTCTCCGCTCCCGCGGTGGCCACTGCCCGAGCGCTACTTCGTGTCCGTGGGCAGCGACTACTTCCGCAAGAATCAGCTGCGCCTCGCCGCCGCCTGGGCGTCGGTCGCGGATCGCCTCTCCGAGGGCCTGGTGCTGGTCGGTCGGGCCCTCTATCAGGACAGCTTCCAGCGACTCGAAGCAGACATGCGCGCGCGTGGGCTCGCGGGTCGGTACCTCTGGTTGCGCGACGTCCAGGATGCGGAGCTGCCCGCGCTGTATCACCGCGCCACGGCGGCGATCGCGCCCTCGCTCTACGAGGGTTTCGGCCTGACCCTCCTCGAGGCGATGGCCGCGGGCACACCGGTGGTGGCGTGTTCGAACGGCACCTACGACGAGGTGGCGGGCGACGCGGCGATCTATTTCGACGGCGAGTCCGAGACGAGCATCGCCGACCAGCTGCTGCGGGTGTCGCGCGACGAAGCCTGTCGCAGGGATCTGGTGGCGGCCGGTGCGCGCCGTATCGAGAGCTTCACCTGGCAGGCGACCGCAGAAGCGACGTGGCGAGTCCAGAAGCAGATGCTCTGGCCTGAGCGCGTCCAGCCCTGACATCCGCGCCAGCATCCCGAACCCGCCCGCTCGCGCGCGAAACCGGGGTGACGCGGCTCCTTCAAGCGACCGGCTGTGGCGGTGCGAAGGATTCGCCGACGAGCTGGGTCTTGATCAGCTCGCGGTAGTGGCCGGATCGATCCAGCAGTTCGTCGTGGCGCCCGCAGTCCGTGATCCGCCCGTTCTCGATCACCACCACGCGATCGGCGTCGACGATGGTCGACAGACGATGCGCAATCATCACGACGGTGGGCCGCTCGGGGAGCTTCTTGAGGGATTCCTTGACGAAGGCCTCGCCCGGTGAATCGAGCGCGCTGGTCGCCTCGTCGAGGATCAGCACACGTGGTTTGCGGAGCAGCGCGCGCGCGATCGCGATGCGCTGGCGCTGGCCGCCCGAGAACGTCGTGCCGCGATCTCCGACCTCGGTTTCGAGGCCGAGGGGTTGCCGCTCGATGAACTCCATCGCGCCGGTCGCGCGCAGCGCCCGGTCGACGTCCGCGTCGCTCGCGTCGTCGCTCCCGTAGCGGACGTTCTCGTCGATGCTCCGACTGAACAGCGACGAATCCTGCGGCACGAGCACGACCTGCTTGCGCAGCCACTCCGCGTCGAGATCGCGCAGGTCGTGTCCGTCGAACAGGATGCGTCCCTGCTCGGGATCGTAGAAGCGGACCATCAGCTGGCCGAGGGTCGACTTGCCCATGCCCGACGGGCCGACGATCGCCAGGAACTCGCCCGGGGCGATCGTCAGGTCGAGGCCCTTCAGCACGCCGACGTCCTTGCGCGACGGATAGTGGAAGTGGACGTCCTCGAAGCGCACCTCGCCGATCGACTTCGGTGGGATCAGGCCGCCGCCCGCCGGGAGGAGCGGCTCGCGCGCCATCAACTCGAAGACCCGCTCGGTCGCGCCATCCGCCCGCATCACTTCGCCGCCGAGGCTCGACAGCTGCTTGAACGACTGCATGACGAGGCCCGAATAGAGCATGAAGGAGACGAGTTCACCGATCGTCATTCCACCCTGCATGATCATCACGCCGCCCGCGCCGAGACCGAGTGCCACCGCCGACTCGGTGAAGAACGTGCTGAGTGATTCGAGGATCGCCGACGATTTCGTGCGGTGGGCCGAGGCCTCGTCGAAGGCGCGCAGCGAAGCGACGAAGCGACGCGACTCGGCCTCTTCCTGATCGAAGGTGCGGACGGTTCGGACGCCGGTGAGCGATTCGAGGGAAGCACTTGCCGCGATCGCGTTGGCCTGGGCGGCGGTCGCCTGACGGCGCTGGATCCGACTTCCGAGCCTGGCGGTCAGCCAACCGACGGGCGGGCCCACTGCCACGACGAGACTCGAGAGCAGCGGCGACGTGTAGAACATCAAGCCCAGACCGAAGAAGCCGCCCATCGCGGCGCGCAGTCCGCCCGGTACCCAGCCACCGATCAATCCGATCAGGTCCCAGATGTCGCGGGTGAGCCGCGTGTTGAGCTCTCCGGCACTCTCGCTGTCGAAGAACCCGATCTCCTGCTGGAGCAGTCGCCGATGCAGTCGATCCAGCAGATCGACGCCGACCTTCCGCGCGATGTCCTCGAACAGCACGGTCTTCAGGAATACCGACGGGACCTGCAGGATCAGGATGCCGGCGAGCAGGATCATCGCCTGGAAGAACTGCCGATCGTCCCCGCCCTGCAGCCCGCCATCGATCGCGATGCGCACGACCTGGGGCCAGACCAGGATCAGCGAGATCCCTATCAGCGTGACGAACAGCGCCAGTGTGAAGCGGCCCTTGCGCAGGCGGAGGGTCGGCCAGATGCGATGGAAGACGTTTCGCATCGCCCGGCCCAATGTGACGTCGGAATCGGACAGGAGACTCTCCGTCGGGCGGCGCGGTGAGGACTGGTCGAGCGGGGAGTGGGGCTCGATCGGGGCCAAGACTAACGCCGTGCCGCACCGCGGTCGACGGTTCGACCCCCAAGGGGTTGTCTTCTCACAGGGGATTCGGACCGATCTCCGCCCCGCACCCGCGCGATTTCGTGCGCGTATCCGCGTACCCTGCCAAGTTCACGGGAACATCGATGCGAAACGCGCTGCGATTCGCGAAGCCACCAGGAGATCCGTCCATGAGCGACATCCAACCGTTCCAGATCCGGGCCAGTGACGAAGAACTCACAGAACTGCGGCGACGCCTGCGCGCGACACGCTGGCCCGATCGCGAGACCGTCGACGACTGGTCGCAGGGCACACCGCTCGAGTACATGAAGGACGTCTGTGCGTACTGGGCCGAGAAGTACGACTGGCGCGAGCGCGAGCGCCGTCTCAACGCCTTCCCGCAGTTTCGCACGAAGGTCGACGGCTTCGGGCTGCACTTCATCCACGTCCGCTCGCCCGAGAAGAACGCGCTGCCGCTGGTGATGAGCCACGGCTGGCCCGGCTCGATCGTCGAGTTCCAGAAGGTGATCGGGCCGCTCAGCGATCCGGCCGCGCATGGAGGTGATCCGAAGGACGCATTCCACGTCGTGTGCCCGTCGTTGCCGGGCTACGGATTCTCCGACAAGCCGACGAAGCCGGGCTTCGGAGTCGCGAAGATCGCCGAGACGTTCGCCGGCCTGATGGCGAAGCTCGGTTACGCGAAGTACGTCGCGCAGGGGGGAGACTGGGGGAGCATGGTGACCAACATGATCGGCGTGCAGGACACCGAGCACTGCATCGGTATCCATCTCAACATGCCGATCGTGCCGCCGGACCCCGCCACCATGGCCGATCTCTCGCCCCTCGAGCAGGGCGCGCTCGCGGGCATGCAGCACTATCAAGAGAAGGACTCGGGCTATTCGAAGCAGCAGAGCACGCGACCCCAGTCGCTCGGGTACGGGCTGGTCGATTCACCGGCCGGGCAGGCGGGCTGGATCCTCGAGAAGTTCTGGGCCTGGACGGACTGCAACGGCCATCCCGAGAACGTGCTGACCCGCGACGAACTGCTCGACAACGTGATGATGTACTGGCTGCCCGGCAGCGCGGCGAGTTCGGCGCGTCTGTACTGGGAGAGCTTCGGTTCGCCGCCGTTCGGCCAGGTCGCGGTCAAGACCGGCTGCAGCATCTTCCCGAAGGAGATCTTCCGTTCGTCGAAGCGCTGGGCGGACAAGAAGTTCACGAATCTCGTGTACTGGAACGAGCTCGAGAAGGGCGGGCACTTCGCGGCGTTCGAGCAGCCGGAAGTGTTCGTCGACGAGCTTCGAAAGTGTTTCGCGCACATGCGGTAGAGGTGGGGAAGAGCGGTCTCGTGCGAGCTGGGAGCAGGGTCGGGGGGGGGGGGGGGGGGGGGGTGGGGGGGGGGGGCCGGGCGCCCCCCCCCCCCCCCCCCCCCCGGGCCGGGGCGGGGGGGGAAGAAGCAGCGGGCCGGGGTGGGGGTGGGGGGGGGGGGGGGGGGG
>JANOFF010000023.1:0-37685 GCA_031413515.1 bacterium | reverse complement strand
CGGGGCACTCCTCTCGCCGCTCGCCGAGACCGCAACGACCGCCACCCAAACCGTCGACCGCTCGGGTACGACGATCGACCAGGCGAATCGATCCGACCGGCCCGGCAGCCCGACATCGATCGACTTCGGGTTGGCGCGCTCCGCGGAATTCTGCGCGAACAGCACGCTGAAGCCGCGCAGCCGCTCGGGCTGTGGATGGGTCCACGCGAGTTCGGTGAGCAAGGGCTCGGCCGACGCCGCACCGGGGGACATCGTCAGGCATGCGACGACGAGCAGCGGCAACCAGACTTGGCGGGCCCGTGAGCCGGCGGCTGCTGCCAGGCGCGCGTGCATGGTTTAGTTCCCTCTCCGGCTCGTGCCGGCGGACAAGCTAGCGGAGCGAGGCGACGTCAACCGCGAGGGCGCGGTCCCGCGGCGGCGACCTCGGCGCGAAGGCCGGGCTCGCGGGCCAGCCTGAGCACGGTCAGTGCCAGGCAGCGAGCTCCTTCGAGCATGCCGGCCTCGCCCTCCGCGGTCGCCGTGGCGCGCGCGAAGTCGCGGGTGTGCAGCTCGAGCCCCCGCCCGATCGGAAAATTCGGGTGGATGGTCGGCACCACGCGAGAGACGTGGGTGATGTCGCTCGATCCGATTTTCTGATCCGGAGCGTGCCCGGTCTCGACGAGCCCCAGTCGCTCGAAGCCGGATCGGTACGCATCGGCCAAAGGCAGGTTCGGCCACATCGACGGCGAACCACCCGACTGCACGACAGGCTCGAGACGCGTCCCGGTGCTGCGCGCGGCGCCTTCCGCACACGCGATCACACGCTCCACGGCGTCGTCGAGTTCCGCTTCATCGAGGGCTCGCACCCAGACGCGCGCCGCGGCGCGCTCGGGGATCACGTTGGGGGCGCGGCCGCCGTCCGACACGATCACGTGGACGCGCACTCCGCGCGGCAGCTGCTGCCGCAGCAGACCGACCGCCACGTAGAAGGCCACGACACCGTCGAGGGCGTTGCGGCCCTCCTGCGGATAGGCGGCCGCATGAGCGGCGCGTCCGTGGAACACGAACTCGAACTTTCGATTGCCGAGGAACAAGCGATGCGCGCGCCGCATGTCGGACGCGTGGGCCATCATGACGACCGAGACATCGTCGAAGCTCCCCGCATCGACGAGCCGCTTCTTTCCGACGCCGGTCTCCTCGGCCGGTGACCCATAGACGACCAGCCGGACGGCATCCGGAGCCAGCTCCTGCGAAAGGGCCCGGCCGGCGAGCAGACTCGCCGGGCCCGACAGATTGTGACCGCACGCGTGGCCGATCTCGGGCAGGGCATCCATTTCGGCCAGCAGACCGACGCTGAGGGGTGCACCGTCGTCTCCCCACTCCGCCCGGAAGGCCGTCTCCATGCCCGCCACCCGGCGCGTGATCCGGAAGCCCGCGCGCTCGAGATAGTCGACGTAGCGCCGGCTCGTCTCGTGCTCTTCGAGGGAGAGTTCGGGGTGCGCTCCCATCCAGCGCGCCAGCTCGGTGGCCTCGGCGGCGCCCGCCGCGACCGCGGCCAGGATCGCGCTGGCTTCGTCGCCTCCGCGTGACGGCCGATCGGCATGGGTCATCGGGAATCTCCAGTGGCCTCTGCGTGTGACGTCGATCGATCGAGCGTCCGCCGGGTCGGCGTTCACGAACCACAGTGTCGGGAAGATCGGCAGAACGGCCAGGCGACTCGAGCCACCCGGACCCGCAGCCGATCGGAATCCGGCGAGTTAGAGTCGCTCCGTGAGAGCCGCTTCCGATCACGCACAGTCTCGATTCGCCCGCTTCTCACTCGTGATCGTGCTGTGTGTCGCGCCACAGATCGCCGTGGCAGAGCCGTTCGCCGAGAGACTCAGCGAGGCGAACATCGGGCTCCGTCGCGTCGAGGGTCCCGACGCCATCGCGGGACTCGGCGATTGGGTGCTCGGGAATGGAGTCCTGTGCGCGGCCATCTCCGCACCGGACCACGAGTCGACTCTGTCCGATCACGGCGGCTCGCTGATCGACCTCGGTCACTGCGGACGGAGTGACGACCAGTGGGTGGTCCTTCAGCCGATGGTCAATCTGTCACGCGCGAACTCGTTGCCGGTCGACACGATTCGCGCCGAGGTGGGCCCCGATGTCGCCCGTATCGTGACCCATGGCGAGGCGAACGGCCTGGTGCTCCAGACCACCTACACGCTCGATACCGAGACTCCGTCCCGTCTGCGGATCGAGACCCGGGCGGAGCGGCACGCCGAGGGCAACGCCCTGTTCGTGCTCGGCGACGTCGCCCTGCACGGTCACAGGCAGCTCACGCCGTTCACACTCTCGGACCCTTCGAAGGGTCAGTCGGGATCCGGATCCGTGGGCTTCCTGCATCCCGCGGTGGACGTCGACGATACGCTCGCGATGGTCGGCGCCATGCTGCGTGCCGACACGCAGATCCTGATCGGTGCCTCGGCGCTCGAGCCCGAGATCTCGTATGGCTGGCGGATCGTCGAGGCCCGGGTCGCGCGCGCCAACGGCGACAGCGAGCCGCTCTCCCACGTCGCCCTGAACGGCGAGCATTTCTCGATCCTCGGTGTCTATGCGGACACACTCTGGGTCGGCGGCCAGGGCAAGCCCGGACTCCTCGAACTTGCCCAGACGCTGTGGATGGACCTCGAGCCGGGCGACGAACTCGTCTACACGCGCGAGTTGATCGTCAGCCAGCGAGCCGATGCCGCCAGCATCACGGACCAGCTCTGGTCGACCGGAAGGCTGGTCGTCGGTCAGAGCGAGGACTCTACTGCGGGTCTCCACGTGCATGAAAAGAACGGTCCGCCGATCACGTTCGTGCGGCCCGGACCCGACGGACGATTCGCGTTCCGACTGCCGCCCGGGAGCAGCGGCGAGTTCGAGATCCGCGTCCGGCTCGACGACGCGATCGCTACGACGAAGCGCTTCGACGCGCGTGGCGACGAGACGTCGCCGATCGATCTCGGCATGCTCCGCACCCGCGCGCCGGCCGAGTTGCTGCTGCCGGAGGGCTCGCCGATGCGCATCGTGTTCGTCGGAGTGCCCCCGACTCGCGACCCGGTGCTCGGTGCGGACGGGCTCGTGTTTCAAGTGGGCGACGAGCGCGTGTACTCGTCCGTCGAATCCAACAGCCTCTCGCTCGCGGGCGTGCCCGGCGACCCGTCGTCGGTGCGTCTGCCGGCCGGCCACTACCGCGTGCTCGCGTCCCGCGGCCCCGAGTGGAGCGTCAGCGAGGCGCTCGTCGAGCTGATTGCCGGCGAACGCAGGACACTCGTCATCGAGCCGCCGGTCCGCGTCGTCGAACGGCCGGCATCCCTGTCCGCGGACCTGCACGTGCACTCCGCGCTGAGCGACGACTCGGCCCTGCCCTTGCGGTCGCGCATCGCGGCATTCGTCGCCCAGGACGCGGACGTCATCGTGGCGACCGAGCACGACAACATCATCGACTATGCGCCGACCCTCGTGGCGATGGGCGTCGCAGGCGCGCTGACGTCGCTCGTCGGGGTCGAGGTGACGAGCACCGTGGTCGGCGACGTGACGCCCCATACGAGCGGCCACTCCAACGCATTTCCGGTCGTCCGGGACCCGAGCGCCTATCGGGGCGGTGCGCCGCGCGCCGAGAATCGTCGCCTTCGCGAGATCATCGCGGACGTCCGGTCGCTTCCGGGCCGCCCGATCCTGCAGCTCAACCACCCTCTCGGTTCGGGGCTCGCTTTCAGTCTCGAGAGCTATCTGTCCCATCTCGGCGTGGCGGGCGAGCCCTTCGATCCTTCCGTGGCGCTTTCGGCGACGCAGAACGCGGCGCTCATCGAGACGAGCGGTGACTCTGGACTGCGAGACATCGATTTCGATGTGATCGAGTTGCTGAACGGTCCGTCGATGGACAACTACCGTCTGACGCGCGCGGCCTGGTTCTCGCTGATCCTGCAGGGCGAGCTCCGCCCGGGTACGGCCAACAGCGACTCCCACGATCTGAGGACCGTCGTCGCCCTGCCGCGCAACTACGTCGCCGTCGCCGAGCCATCCGCGAGCCCAGGGTCCGAAGCGTCGGCGTTCGATACGGCCGGCTTCATCGCCGCCGTGCGCGGCGGCCGACTCTACGGCAGTACCGGCCCGCTGCTCGACGTGCGACTCGGTGCGGCCGGTCCCGGCGAGACGACCGCGGATCCGCGCGCCGACTTGCGCGTCGAAGTCCGCCACGCCGAGTGGGTTCCCGTCGAGCAGATCCGCGTATTCGTCGACGGCGAACTCCGTCATCGAGCCACGGTGCCCGCACACGGCCCGCTGATCCTGTCGCTGCGCTTCGAACACGACTCGTTCGTCACCGTCGAGGTCGAGGGCCACGCCGCGCCGGATTCCGTCTACGGGCTCATCGCACCGGGATTCACGCCCTTTGCATTCACGAACCCCATCTTCGTCGACGCCGATGGCGTGCCGGGATGGACGCCGCCCGGTCTTCCCGATCCGCTCCCGGCCGCGATCGGTACCCCCCTTCGCTCGCCCTGACCTCGCGATTGGAGGCACGGCCACACGACGGCCGGGCTGGGCTAGCCTTGGCCGCCGCCCGACCGGGCAGCCTGCAACGTGCCGCCAGCCCCGACTGCGCGGCCCCAACCCGAAATGACACGAAGTCACACGGAGTAGAGACGGACATGGTGCGTGCGTATTCGATCAGCGTGCAGGACGTGAACGCCGAGCGCGCTCGCGTCGATCAGGACCTCGACCGGGTCGACATCGCGCGCGTCGTGAAGCTCGATACGCTGGAGTTGGCGAAGGTCGGACCGCGGGACGTCCGGCTGCGCATCCTGGCGGTGTCGGCCGAACACAATCTCGCGCATGCCGCGCTGGCCGATACGGTGAACATCGCCGAGCTGCGCGGTGGCAAGATCTATCCGGGCAACTCGGCGGTCGGCGAGGTCACCGAGGTGGGCGGTCAGGTGACGCGCTTCAAGGTCGGCGACATCGTCCTGACCCACTGCAACGGCGAGCCGGATCGCTTCGGATATCCGAAGGGGATCTGGGCCTACGACACGGCCGATTCGATCGGCTGGTACGCCGAGCAGGCCGTGGTCGGCGATTGGCAGATCGTCCATGCCCCGCTCCAGTGCGGGCTCGATCTGTGGGAGATCGCCGCACTGCCCCTGCGAGCGCCCACCGCCTACCACCTGTGGCGAAGGGCCGAGGGCATCTTCCGGGTGAAGGTGGGCGAGGAGCGCCTGTCGACCCTCAACGTCATGGGATTCGGTGGAGGCGTCTCCGAGCTGTTCCTGATGCTCGCGAAGGCCCGCGGCCACCGCGCCTGGTTCTGCTCCGGCAGCAAAGAGCGGCGCGATGCGCTGGAGAAGCTCGGCATCGAGCCGATCGACCAGAAATCGTTCAACCGATTCGCGGGTCGCGACGATTCGAAGGCCTTCATCAAATCCGTCCGGGGCATGACCGGTGGCGAGGGCATGCACATCATCTGCGACATGCTGCGCGGCCCGATCTTCGATGCGGGATTCGCGGTCGCGGCGCGCGAGGGCGTCATCGTGAGCGCGGGCTGGCAGCTCACCCGCGATGTCACGTACAACTCGGCCTCGGCGTCGATCAAGCAGATCACACTCGACCACACCCACTACGACACGATTCCGGGCGTGGAGGCTGCGACCGAGCTCTATGGCAGCGTCTTCAAGCCGACGATCCACCACGAGATCTACGCATTCGAAGATCTTCCGCGCGCGCTGGTCGAGATGCAGGAAGCCTCGCAGACCGGGATCCCGATCATCCGCGTGGCCAGGGACATGCCACAGTCGGTCGCGCACCTGGTTCGCTGAGGCGAGTCCGCCCGATCCGACGAGGAGACCCCAGAGGTGGAGTACCGCGACATCCGTTTCGAGTCGAACGACGGTATCGCGGTCATCACCCTGAATCGTCCCGAGCAGCGCAACGCCTTCAGCGGTGCAATGGGCGAGGACCTGTCCCACGCCTATGCGCGCTGCGACGGCGACGACAGCGTACGCGTCGTGATCGTCACCGGTGCCGCCGATGCATTCTGTGCGGGTGCGGACATGGAGGCGGGTGAACAGACCTTTGCCCGCGTCGCTCGACCCGAGTTCAGCGCGATGCCGCTGACCACCCGCGCGTGCGACATCCGCAAGCCCGTGATCGCCGCGATGAACGGACATGCGATCGGCATCGGGTTGACGCTCGCCCTGCAGTGCGACCTGCGGATCGCAGCCATCGAGGGTCGCTACGCGATCCTGCAGGTGCGCCGCGGTGTGATGCCGGACTGCGGGGCGCACTGGACCTTGCTGCGATTGGTCGGACTCGCCCGGGCGGCCGACCTGCTGCTCACCGGGCGCAAGTTCAGCGGCGAGGAAGCCGTGGCCCTCGGCGTGGCGAACCGCGCGTTGCCCGCCGCCGAGGTGCTGGCCGCCGCGCGCGAGATCGCGCACGACATGGTGCTCCACACCGCCCCTTTGTCGGTGGCCCTCACGAAGCGACTGCTGTGGCAGAGCGCCGATCTGGGTCTCGCCGAAGTCGAGCGCGTCGAGACCGAACTCCACCACCACCTGATGGGCCGGCAGGATGCCGTCGAGGGCGTGATGGCGTTTCTCGAGCGCCGAGCGCCCCGCTGGTCTTCGTCGGTCGTGAACGACTGGCCGGCGTGGCCCGACGTGCCGCGACGCAATCGCTGATCCCCTTGCTGCGACGGGCCGGCGACGTCATGCGGCCCGACGCGAGATCTTCTAGCGTGGTTCCATGACGAGCCCTCGCATGGAACTGCCCCGACACGGAACCGACTGGGAGACTCTGCGCGCCCGCATGGGCGAGATGGCGACTGGCGATGCGGATTGGCGCAACGCCCGTACTGCCGTCTACGTGTTCAACGCCGGGGATGACGTGCTCGACGTCGCCAAGGACGCGTACGCGCTCTTCCAATCCGAGAACGGCCTCGGTCCGCTGGCGTTTCCGAGCATCCGCCAGATGGAGAGCGAAGTCGTTTCGATGGGACTCGGTCTGCTGCATGGGCCGGAGGGATCCTGCGGCAACATGACCTCGGGCGGAACCGAGAGCATCCTGATGGCCGTGAAGACCTGTCGTGATCAGGCGGCCGCCAACGGGCGCGACGTGCGCGGTGGGCAGATCGTGCTGCCGTTCTCGGCGCATCTCGCCTTCGACAAGGCGGCCCACTATCTCGGACTCGAGATCATCCGCGTGCCCGTGCGCGCCGACTACCGTGCCGACGTCCAGGCGATGCAGCGCGCGATCACCGATCGCACGCTGATGCTGGTCGGCTCGGCACCCTGCTTTCCGTACGGCTTGATCGATCCGATCGAAGATCTCGGTCGGCTCGCCGAGGCGACCGGGCTCTGGCTCCACGTCGATGCGTGTGTGGGCGGGTACTTCGCGCCCTTCGCTCGCATGAACGGAATCGACGTCCCGCCTTTCGATTTCTCGGTGCCCGGGGTTGCATCGATCTCCGCCGATCTCCACAAGTATGGCTACGCGGCCAAAGGCGCATCGACGATCTTCCACCGCAGCGAGGCTCAACGCGCTTTCCAGATCTTCGAGTGCGATGCCTGGCCGGCCGGCCACATGACGACGCCGACGGCCGCCGGCACACGACCCGGCGGAGCGATCGCGAGCGCCTGGGCGGTGATGAACTATCTCGGGGTCGAGGGGTATCGCGAGAAGGCGCGGTTGGTGACGGCAACTCGTGAGAAGCTGATGCGCAACATCGACGCCATGCCCCACCTCCGCACCGTGGCTGATCCGGTTCTCGGGATCTTCACGTACGCCGCTCGCACGGACGAGCTGGACATCTTCCAGGTCTACGGCCGTCTCTTCGCGCGCGGTTGGTTCAGCGGCCTCGTCACCGATCCACGGGCGATCCACTTGATGCTCTCGCCCGCCCATGCGGCGGTCGCCGATCAGTACCTCGCCGATCTCGATCAAGCGGTCGCCGAGGTGCGCGGAGGCAAGACTCCGGGCCGCGACGTGAAGGCCCGCTACGCATGATCCGGCTCGGGAAGCGGGTCCTGCGAGCGCGCTAGTCTGGGGCCCATGCGCTGCGTGCTGGTCTCCCATACCCATTGGGATCGCGAGTGGTACCGGACCTTCGAGGCGTTCCGATCCCGGCTCGTAGACACCGTCGATCGCGTGCTCGAACTCATCGCAGCCGACCCGGGCTTCTTCTTCCAGCTCGACGGACAAGCGATCGTCGTCGAGGACTACCTCGCCGTGCGACCGGAGCGTCGCGAGGACTTGATCGCCGCGGTCCGCTCGGGACGCGTTGCACTCGGTCCCTGGTACGTGCAACCGGATTCATTGATTCCGACCGGCGAGACCCACGTGCGGAATCTGCTCGAGGGCCGACGAGTCGCGGAGCTTCACGGGGGCTGCTCGACGATCGCCTATACGCCGGATTCGTTCGGACATCCCGATCAGTTTCCACAGCTGTTCGCGGGCTTCGGGCTCGGCCCCTTCATCTACTGGCGGGGCAACGGGAACGAGATCGAGACGCTGCCATCCGACTACCGCTGGCGAGGTGCGGACGGCAGCGAGGTGATCGCGTGTCATCTGGCACGCGGCTACTTCGCGGCCTGGGGATTGGCCGAAGACACACACACCGCGGTCGCGCGGCTGATGCGACTCGGTGAGGATCTGGCGACCGGATCGCGCCGCGGCTGCATCCTGCTGATGAACGGTCTCGACCACATGCTGCCGGACGCCAATACGCGAGAAGTCGCCGAGGCACTCGTCAAGGCCACTGGCTGGGAGGTCGTGCGGGGTCTGCTCGACGACTACGTGGAGGATCTGCTTCCTGCGTCCGGCCGTGATCTCGATCCCGAACTTCCGGTCCATTCGGGCGAACTGCTCGGTGGTCGCGTCTCGAACCTGCTGCCCGGTGTCTGGTCGACGCATGTCGATCTGAAGCTCGCCAACCGTCGCTGCGAGTCGGCGCTGCTGCAGCGGGTGGAACCGTTCGCCGCACTGTCGCGCTGGCTCGGGCAGTGCGACGAGCACGCGAGCCTGCGACTCGCGTGGCGCCGTCTTCTGCCCAATCAGGCCCACGACTCGATCTGCGGTTGCTCGCAGGATCGCGTCCACGAGCAGATGACAGTGCGATTCGACACGACACAAGAGCTCGCCGAGGAGACCACCGCGCGACTGCTCGACCGTCTCGCCGGTCTGTCGACCGATCGACAGGCCAGCGTGTCGGCCGACCCCTCGCGCGTGGATGTCGCGGTCTGGAACCCGCACCCGCACAGCGTCAGCGGCATCGTGCGGATTCCGCTCACGGGCTTCCCGTCGTTCACCAAGCGCGGTATCGCTCCCCTTCTCGCCTTGAATCTCGGGATGGAGGGGCTGACCGCGAACGGCCGGCCGGCGAGGCTGACCATCGACGAGGGCAATCGCTACCCGATGCTGCGCCCGGGACAGCCCGCCCATGTGGCCGAGATCGTCGTCGCCGACGTTCCGGCGTTCGGCTGGACGCGGATCGGACTCGCCCGCAGCCCGAGCCACCCCGATCTCATCGACGAGGCGCGCGAAATCGCCGCGGGCGCAGTGCGCGTGGTGGCGGATGATGCGGGGCTTTTCGACGTGCACTTCGGCCATCTCGTCTTTCGCGGTCTCTGCGCACTCGAAGATCACGGCGATCGAGGCGACACCTACGATTTCGATCCGGTCGGCGACGGCGCGATCGAACTTCGCTCGGTGGAGATCGAACGTCGTCGCCACCCGAGCGGGATCGAGGAGCTCCGGATCGAACGCGTGTTCGAAGCGCCGCGCGAACTCGCTGCGGATCGACGCACGCGAAGCGCCGAGCGCGTACCGATCCGGGTGGTCGTGCGCGCGCGTGTAGCTCCCGGCATCGAGCGGGTCGACCTGTCGGTGACGGTCGACAACACGGCGCGCGATCATCGTCTGCGGATGAGATTTCCGTCCGGTCGATCCGTCGAGCGGTTCGCCGCAGCCACCACGTTCGGCTCACGGGCGCGATGCACCGCGCGAGCGGACGGCCGGAACTGGGTCCATCCGGCACCGGGCACCTTCCCGCTGCAGGGCCACGTCGAGATCGGCGACCTCGGAGTCGCTGCGCCCGGCTTGATCGAAGCCGAGGTCGATCCTGACGGCACGCTGTCCCTCACGCTGCTCCGAAGTGTCGGCTGGCTGTCGCGATCGGATCTCGACTCGCGGCCCGGCGAGGCGGGTCCATCGCTGCGGACACCCGGCGCACAGTGCCTCGGCACGATCGAGGCGCAGATCAGCCTCTACTCCGCGACGGAGCCGTGGCGTGCGAGCGAGGCCGAGTGCGGCCTAGTCGCGAGCGGCGTCGGCGAGCAGCCGTCGATCGTCCCAGACGTCGCGGTGCTGCGGGTCGTGCCCGAGACGGTCGAACTCTCGGCCCTCAAGCCCGCCGAGCAGGGCGACGCCGTGGTGCTGCGTCTGTTGAACCCGACGGATACCGAGATCGTGGCGCGCGTGGAGTTCTGCCGCGCTCTCGCCGGCGCGATCGCCGACGTGCGCGCGGTGCGACTCGACGAGTCAGTCGACGATTTCGCCTTCGTCCGTGACGCAGGCACTCTGTCGATCGCGCTACCCGCCCACGCCCTGCGCAGCGTGCGGATCGATTTACGTCAACCCCGGAGAGGCTCGACATGACGATCGAGATCGACGAAACCCTCGACGTGCGTGCTCCATCCCCTCTGCTCTGGGAAGTCATCACGGATCTCGATCGCTACGGCGAGTGGAATCCGTTCGTGGTCACCTGCCGTTCGTCGCTGCGCGAGGGCGATCCGATCGACATGAAGGTGCAGATCTTCGAGCGCTTCGTTCAGCCACAACGGGAGACCATCCTCGAACACCGGCCCGGCGAGCGACTCTGCTATGGACTCGCTCCGATGCCCCTCGGCGCGTTGGCGAGCCGTCGTTGCCACGAGGTGATCGACCTCGGCTCGCACACGAGCCGCTATCGCTCGCACTTCCTGCTCTCGGGATGGCTGTCGCCGATCACGCGTGCCCTGCTCGGATCCCGCCTCGAGCGCGGCTTCCGTTCGATGACGCGAGCCCTGGTTCAACGCGCCGAGTACCTGTCGGACGAGCGTTCGACATGACGGGCCGGTCGTCATGAATCGCGGGACCGAGGCCTTCTGGCTGCTCAGCGAGCCCTTCGAAGCGGATCCCGACGCGCGATTCCTGATCCAGACCCGACCGATCCGCGCGGTGCTCGGTGCACTGCGCGATGCCCTGTCGCATCAACCCGGATGGATCGCGCTGGTCGGCGAGGCGGGCATCGGCAAGAGCGTGCTCACCCGCTTGTGGATCGAGTCGCTCGGCGACGATTCGCCGATCGCCTTCGTGGCGGACGCCGGAGTCGACTGCACGGACCTGCGCAGCCAGATCGATGCGCAGCTCGGCGAAGCCGGTGCACCCGTCACGACCGATCTCCTGTTGCGCGCGCATCGAGCGGGTCGACGTCCGCTGGTGATCCTGGACGGCGCACAGGACTTCTCTGAAGCGTCGGCGCTGGAACTCGAGGCGGCGCTCTCCGCACCGCTGGAAGGTGGTCCGGTCACGCTGCTCGTCGATCTGATCGCGGTGATCGACGGCGATCCCGAGGCTCCGCTGCCGGACTGGGCGCACCGGCGAAGACCGGTGAAGCTCGCACTCGGAGCCCTCGACGCGAGCGATACCGCGGAGTACGTGCGCCGCCGCATCCGACTCGCGGCAGGCGGCGAGCGGGATCTCTTCGACCCGGGCGCCCTCACCGAGGTATTCCGACGGACGACGGGGCGCCCCGACGCCATCAACCGAGTCTGCGGCCTGGCGCTCGATCGCGTGGCGGCAGCTGGCCGCGGCCGGGTCGGATCCGAAGACGTGCGCGAGGCCGCGCAGCTGCTCGGTGATCTGATTGGCGAAGTGCAGCTCGCGCTCGCGATCGCCGAGGCATCGACGGGTGATGGCGAGGGGACGGCCCCGTCGAGTGTCTCCGCAGTGCGGGCGCGTCCGTCACTCGCGGATCGATCCGCACACCCATCCGCAACTCACGCCAACTCGCAGCGACCGATATCGCCCCGACCGCCGGCTCGACCGGCTGCGACCAGCCACTCCAACCGAGCGACCGCATGGAAGCTGGCCGCGGCGGCTGCGGTCGGTTGTGCGATCGGGGCAGGACTCACTCTCTGGCTCGCGCCGCTCGCCCGAACAAGCGACCCGAACCCCTCGGCCGTCCCGTCGTCGCAGACGTCGACGGCAGAGACGAATCCTGTCGTGGACCCGAGTGCGCCGATCCCGATCGTCCGGATCGACGAACCGACGCCAGCCAACGAGGCTCCGGGGAGCGAACCGACGAGCGGCGGACCCGGCGCGACCCTCCCGACGGATCCGTCGGCTCTTGTCGTTGCCGCGATGGACTCGTCGCCGGAAAGCGCCCTCGCCGCGAAGGGTGCAGAGACGATGGACGCGATCGTCGAAGCCGATGGCACCATTCCGATCCCGTCCCTGCCTCTGGTGGCTGCGCCGCCACCGCCGGAGCGGCTCCGGGACCTCGATGTCACACCCGAGCCGACGCCTCCAGGACCGAGCGCCCGAACCCGACTGCCGGTCGAGCAGGCGGCACCGATCCTCGCGCTCGCTTTCGCCGATCACGCCGCTGCCGGGACGGCCTGGGTGGTCCAGTTCCTGGACGACACGAATCAACCGATCGAGCGCGCCGAGCTGGCGCACGCCGAGTCCGACGGCGGGATGCGGACGCTGGCTTCGGTCGAGGGAACCGGCGAGCGGCGGGCGGCCCGGCTGCTCGATCAGGGCAGCGATCCGTCGGGCGAGTCGGCCAAGGTCTTCTGGCCGGAAGATCGAGTCATGAGGTCCGTCGGCGCCGACGATCCGTTCGCCGGCACGGGCTTCCGATATTCGGATTTCCGCCCCCATCGCGTGCATGACTTCACGCTCGTCGGACTCGTCGCCGATCGGCGCGACGACGAGCCCATATTCGTCGTGACCGCGCAGCGTGCCGGACCGGTTCATTCCGAGTCGTTCGAGTTCGTGGTCGCCGAACGCGATGGGCGCCTACTCGAGATCCGCGAGTCCGCGCACGCGAGTTCGACGCACACGCGCCGCCTGCTGCTCGAGCGTCGCGAGTCCACGCAGGCTCCGGTCGGAGCCCGCGTCGAGGAGTGGCGGGTGTTCGGTCCCGACGATCGCGAGGTCGCGAGGGCACGCGTCGAGGTTTCGCGTCTGGCCGAGGATGCCGGGCCAGACCTCTTCACGTTTTCGCGCTTGAGCGATCCGGGTTTCAGCGTCCCGAAGCGCTGATCCTCCCGTCGACGCGGCCGACGTGGGCCGGAGGCGCTACACCCCCGGAGTGTCCGCTCCCGGCTTCTCGATCTTGCGACGCTTCGGCCCGGATCTTCGTGGCACGCGGCGCGAGATGCTCGGTCACGACCTGCTCGCGGGGCTGACGATCGCCGCTCTCGCCATCCCGCAGTCCGTCGCCTACGCGCTGGTCGCGGGCATCCCTCCCGAGATGGGACTGCTTGCGTCCGCGTTGCCCTGCGCGCTGGCAGCGCTGTTCGGTTCGAGTCCACACCTCGTGAGCGGGCCCACCAATCCGACCGCACTGGTGCTCGGACTGTCGATCGTGGCGCCCGCCGTGCTCGCCACGGGATACGTGCCGATCGCCGAAGTCGTGGCCACGGGCTGGCTGGTGGGCGCCATGCTGATCGGCTTCGCGCTGATGGGCGTCGGGCGGGTGAGTCGCTTCCTGTCGGACAGCGTCGTGATCGGGTTCGCGACGGGCGCAGGCGTCTTGATCGCGCTCCGACTCGTGCCCGCACTCGCCCCGGAGATCCCTCCGAGCGTGCATCCCGGCGGCCTCGCTCCGAGCAGCTGGCCGGTCTTCGTGGACGCGGCGCGCGCACTGGTCGCCGCGGGTCCGCGTGCGCTGGCCGTCGCCATCGCAGCGCCGCTCGTGGTCCTGCTGATCCGGCGTGTCGATCGGAGACTGCCGGCAGCTCTGTTCGCGATCGCGGCGGCCACTGTCGTGACGGCGCTGTTCGGCTGGAGCGAGGGCGAGCACGCGATCGGGCTGGTCGGAAGCGTTCGACTCGGCCCACCCCGATTCGAGCTGCCCCATCACATCGCCTATGGACCGCTGGTCGGGCCCGCTTTCGCGATCGCGCTGCTCGTCGTCCTGCAGTCCGTGGCGACCGCACGAAGCGTGCGACCCGAACAGAGCGGATTCCGTCTCGATGCCGACCGGGAGCTGTTCGGCCAGGGCATCGGCAACCTGATGTCGGCGCTGACGGGCGGCATGGTGACCAGCGGATCGCTCACCCGCTCGGCGATCGGCCGCAGCGCCGGCGGTCGCTCGCGCCTCGCAGCCGTGACGGCGGGCGGTGTGATTGCTCTCGGGCTGCCGTTCATGGGCCCGCTGATCCGTCCGATCCCGATGGCGGCTCTGGTCGGGCTGGTCTGCCTCTCGGGCTTCGAACTGATCCAGCCACGCGCTCTTCGGCGCGCCTCGACGACCCGCGGCGATGCACTCGTGCTGATCGCGACGCTCGCAGCCACCCTCTGGATTGATCTCGTACAGGCGCTCTATGTGGGCGTATTCCTCTCTTTGACGCTGCTCGTGCGCCGCTCCGGCGACCTCCAGATGGTCGAACTCGTGCAGGGAACCGGCGGGCGCTTCCGCGAAATATCGATCGACGAATCGACCGGTCGCACACCGATCGTGGTGCTGCACGTGGAAGGGGATCTGAACTTCGCAGTGGCGCAGAAGCTCGCGGATCGACTCGCCGAGATCGGCCGCCATTCACCGCGCGTGATCGTGTTGCGGATGAAGCGGGTGAGCCATCTGGATGCCACGGTCCTCGAAGCGCTGCGAGCTGCGGTCGTCCGGCTGCACGCGAAGGAGACCCGCTTCATCCTGTGCGGATTGACGGACGACCACGTCAATCTGCTCGCGGGCAGCGAACTCGCGGGCGTGCTCGGCGACGAGGGACTCGTGCGCACCGGTGCTCGACTCTTCGAGGGCTTCGAGGAGGCGCTGCGTCGTGCCCGGGAGTTCGCCGCCAGTGCGACTGAAAGCGAGCCGTGGCGGAGGGAGGATGTCGCGGATCCAACCAGCTGATGGCACAGGCGTTCCCGCGTCATGCCGTGCCATGCTCCCGTCGCTGCGGCGGTCGGAGGAGGAATCCCATTGAGCGATCTATCCATCGGAGGTTCCTGCGACACGCGGTTCGCACCCGTCCGCCAGGCCTTCGAGGCAAACTTCGGCGACCTCGATGAGGTCGGGGCCGCGCTCTCGGTCCGCGTCGCGGGTCGTGTGGTCGTCGATCTATGGGGCGGTTGGCTGGACGCCGAGCGATCCCGCGACTGGCAGGCCGATACGCTCGTCAACGTGTACTCGGTCGGCAAGGGAGTGCTGTCGCTGCTGGTGCTGTGCTTCGTCGAGCGAGGCGTGGTCGGGCTCGACGAACCGGTCAGCCAGGTCTGGCCCGAGTTCGCGGCCGAGGACAAACACACCATCACGCTGCGACAGCTGCTCAGCCATCGCGCCGGACTGCCTGCGGTCCGCCCGCGATTGCCCGAGGGAGCGATGCTCGACTGGCAGCGCATGTGTGCCGCGCTGGCTGCCGAGCGTCCGTGGTGGACACCCGATTCGGCGCACGGCTACCACGTCAACACGTTCGGATATCTGATCGGCGAAGTGATCCGCCGCGCGAGCGGCCTTCCGATCGGCGAGGCGCTCCGCCGAACCCTCACCGGCCCGATCGATGCCGACTTCCACTGGGGCCTGCCGGCGGCGCGACACGCCGCTGTGGCACGCGTGATCGCGCCGGACATGAGCCTCACGACCGAAGAACAGTGGGCGCGGGCATTCCCGCCGACGGGCGATCGCGAGCAGGATCAGATGGTCTGGCACACATACTTCAATCCGTCTGGACTGAGTGGCATCGGATCGGTCAATACGGCGCCCTGGCGCGAGGCCGCGATCCCGTCGACCAACGGTCATGCGAGCGCGCGCGCCGTCGCGGCGCTGTACGGGGCCGCGCTGATCTCTGATGGACCGGGTCCCGGACGCAGCCTCCTGCGCGAAGCGACGCGGATCCATTCCGACGGCGCGGACCGCGTGCTCGGACGGCCCTCCCGATTCGGCCTCGGCTTCCAGCTCCCCTCGCCCGAGCGGCCGATCGGTCCGAACGCGGCGGCTTTCGGCCACTACGGCTACGGCGGAAGCCTCGGCTTCGCAGACCCCGAGGCCGATCTCGCGTTCGGCTATGTGATGAACCGGCCGGGAGATCGCTGGCAGACACCGCGAACGAAGCGTCTGGTCGATGCGGTGTACGCGTGTCTCGCGTGAGGGGATCCGGAGGAGATCCGAATCGAGGTCGATCGGTCAGGTCGGCGGATATGCAGTTCGACTCTTCGCCATCGCAGGCCCCGTCCTTCCTCAGTTCGACGTTGTCCACGGAACTCAGACAACTCCGATCGAGCTGTGGACCGAAGGGTCGCAGGACTTCAGAAGAGGAGACAAACCGGCAGTTCTAGTTGTCGTTGTACCGGCAGAAATAATTGTCGTTCATCACACGTCGCCGACATGAGCGGTGAGAGCGACGTCCAGGCGACGCTCGGCAGGGCCGGCGCGGACTCGGATCGGGCGTCCAAGCCGTCACAGGACTCGGGAAGGGACGTCCCCAATGAGCTGAACCCATACAGAGCTCTTGAAGCCCCCCGCTCAGCGTCGGGTGGTCGGGCCGGCGGGATTCGAACCCGCGACCTCTTGACCCCCAGTCAAGCGCGCTACCAAGCTGCGCTACGGCCCGTGAGGGTGGGTGTTTAGCCGGATCCGTCGCGGCTGTCGACGTCGGGGCAGGCCAGCGAGGATCCTTCTGGAGCCTCGTGCTCAGATCTCCCCAGCGGCATGTGGGTCGGACCGCGAGGGCTCGAGCAGTCGATCGTTCCATGCCGGCTCGATCCGCATCAGGATCGCGTGGCCCGCGTCGCCGCGTGCCACCTCGCGGGCGAGCAGATTCACACGCCGTGGATTCCCGCCCGACAGTCCATGGAGGCGATCGACGACCTCTTCGCCGAATCGGTCCTGCACGGCCTTCGCGACGCCCGCGACTCGAATGCGCGAAGCGATGTAGCGACGCGTCTCGTCGATCGACATCGGATCGCGAAATCAATGCAGGACGGCATCCAGATCGAGACCGGCCAGCATTCGACTTGCGCGCGCATCGTCGAGAGAGGCAAGCGCGAGCCGGAGTCCGCCCTCCAGAG
Source organism: bacterium (assembly GCA_031413515.1). Taxonomy (GTDB): domain Bacteria; phylum Myxococcota_A; class UBA9160; order UBA9160; family UBA4427; genus TMED88. The sequence goes on along the minus strand of JANOFF010000023.1, from coordinate 20,405 downwards.
AACGCACGAGATCTCCGAGTGTCCGGGCCGTCTCGAGGGGCATCGCGTTGGCGTCGTCGATCACGAGTTGCAGCGCGCTGCCGCGGGACCGCGCGCGCTGCGCGAGGCGCCGGACCGCCTCGACGGGTTCTTCGTGGCCGATCTCGGTCGCTCCGTCCAGCCACCAACGGCAGATCTCCGAGAGGCCAAGCCCTGCGTGGGGCAGATACCGGACGTCCATCCCGGAGGCTCGCAGACGAGCCTCGTGAAGCCTCAGCAGCAGAGTCTTTCCGAGGCCGGGAGGACAGCACACGAGTGCGCAGTTCGAGAACGAACCGCTGGCCTCAGCGAGTGCGGCGAGTGCCCGATCACACGACTGACGCGGCACGTAGGCGGCTGCGTCGGCAGCTTCGCCGAACAGGACGGGACGCGGCCCATCAGCCCACAGGGACCGCTCGCCTTGACCCGCCTCCCGATCCGCCTCTGCTCTCACCTTCACGCGCCCCCACAGGATTCCTGTCGCGAGAACCCGTTGCCGACTCAAGCCAGGTCCACCGAGAGGGGCGCTCCGCGTCGCCGTCCAGACGTTTCTGCGCCGCTCGAGCCTGCGGGCCGGATTCGCACGAGTGATGCGTTGGGCACTTGGCGGAGTCCGAGCCGGGGCGACCGTCGGCCTGGCTCTTTTTCATCGCGATGCCGCTGTGGGCGGCATCCACGAGGGACGCCGCGAAGCCGGGTGCGTTGCCCCCTGCCCGAGCCGGGCCAGGCGCCCACCTGCCTCGTGCCGGCGCTCCAGGAATACGACGAATTCTTCTCGGGTGTGCGAGACGGGAGCCTGCCATCCGAAGTCAGTGAACGCGTGGAGGCCGACCTTTCCGGGGGAGCCGGGATCGAGCGCGCATATCTGGCGCTCTCCTCGGTGGGTCATGCCTACTTCCGGCTGGCCGCGCAGATCGGGGTACGGCCCGACGCCGATCCAGTGCTGCTCGCCCGGCTGGCCCATTGGAACGAGTTGATCGTCGGGCTGTACGGTCGCAGCAATCTCGACCCCTCATTCCGCCTCGCGATCCGCGACATGGCCAGAGACCTGCATCGACACCTGGCCCGGCAGTCCGTGGCAATCCACGCGAGCTGCGCCACGGACGACCTCCTGCATTGTGGCCAGAGCGCAGATCTGGTCCGGGCGGGCGATGGCGTCGCTGGATCATCACACCGGCGTGCGCTCGCCCCTCGCGCAGATCCTGCAGCACCTCGTCGGCCTGGAGCCCGACGCACTCGATTCTGCGGAAGGGGGGATACTGAAGTGAGAAGAACGATCGCACTCCGGGCGCCCCGATCTGTCTGGGCTCGCATGATCGGCGCGTCGCTTCTCGTCGCCGACACGTACGAAGAGGTCGAGACCGATCGAAGCGCCCTGCCCCAGGCGTTCGCGATCGTCCTCCTCGCGTGTGTCGCCTCGAGCGTCGGTTTCGGGGCCCACCTTCAGCTCGGCCACACCCTGCCGCCGGGCTCGCTGCCGCTCCCGCCGCAGCTCGGCGTGATCTTCCTCGAGCCGCTCGCCCTCTGGACCGTCGGTTCGGCGTTCACGTTCGTGGTCGGCTCGAGCTTCTTTCGCGGATCCGACACCGAAACCGACTATGCCGAGGTGCTTCGAACGACCGGCTTCGCATTCACGCCGGCGTCGCTCGCGTGCGTGGCGCTCGTTCCGCCCGATGCTCTCGGACTCGGCATCCTGATCGTTGCGCGGGTCTGGACCCTCGTGGCCTGCGTCGTCGCGATCCGTCAGGCTCTCGGTTTCGACACTGCGCGAGCAATCGGCACGTTCGGCGTTGCCGCGCTGCTGCTCCGGCTGGTGCTGTGGGGCCTGTCCGTCGCGCCGTTCCCCGCCTGGCGGAGGGTTCGCGCCGGCGGAACGGCCACGCGGATCGGGCTCACAGCAGATCGCGTATGGCCTGGAGTTCGCGGCGGATGCGCCGGTAGCCCGTTCGAAGTTCGGAAACCGCCGCCTCCGACGAAGCCGATGACATCGGGACGTCGATCGCCGGCGAATCATTCTGTTCGATCAACGGCTCGAGAGCTTTGGCGAGGCCGAGTTCACGCAACTGCTGCCTTGCACCGGCGATCGTGTAGCGCTCGTCGTACAGCAGGCGCTTGATGGCAAGCACCATCTCGATGTCCTTGCGGCGGTACAGCCGCTGCTTCGATCGGGACTTCGGGGGCACCATCCCGCGAAACTCGGTCTCCCAGTAGCGGAGCACGTGTGGCTTCACACCGGTGATCGTCGCCACTTCGCCGATCCGGTAGTAGAGCTTGCCGTCGGGCAGCAACTCACCCTGGGTCGGACCGTCACCGGACTTCTCGCGGCGACGGACGCGCTGGCTTCGTGTGCGCGATCGCACCTTTCCGCTCGTCGACGTCGTGCCATCGGTGTCGGTCATTCACTCTCTCGCGTCGAGAACCGTCCGCGTCGGTGCCAGGCAATCGAATCGATTCGAACAGACGAGGTGCCGACGTGAGGCGGTGCGGATCTTGATTCGCCAACTCGAGCGACGAGCGAATCAAGTCGGATCAGACCGAATCATCCTCATCGTCATCATCGTCGTCGTCGTCATCATCATCCGCGTCGTCGTCGCCCTGCTCGTCCGTCTCGTTCAACACGTTTTTTAGCACGAGGCTCGGCTTGAAGGTCAGCACCTTTCGCTCTTCGAGCAGGATTTCCTGACCGGTCTGTGGATTGCGACCCTTGCGCGCGTTCTTGTGTCGAACGACGAAATTTCCGAAACCGGAGATCTTGACCTTCTCGCCGTCGGCCAGCGTTTCTTTGATGATCTCGAACACTTTCTCGACGAGTTCCGCAGCTTCCTTCTTGGAGAACCCGACGCGCTCGTAGATCTGCTCGACGATCTCAGCCTTGGTCATCCAACCCTCCGGTACCCGTGGGCGAAATGCGGAATCTCTTCATGGTTTCGGTAGCTTACCGGCTCGGCTGAAGGATGGGCCCGACGCAGTGGCGATGGGCATCGGCCTGGTTCGCACGATTCGACGGATCGACCGTCTCCCCATGGCGTGGCTCATTGCCCACGCACTCGAGCCGAAGCCTGGCCGTGAACATCCATGACCGTGAGACGCGCACGCATCGCGAAGCCTCCGGGCCGATGGGACATCACCTGGCGCCGGCTCAGGCCGCGGCCGATCGAGCGATCGCAGCGAGCTCGCCGAACGCACCGGGATCGCTGAGCGCAAGCTGTGCCAGCACCTTCCGATCGATCTCTACGCCAGCCCGCTTGAGACCATCCATGAATCGGCTGTAGGACAGCTCGTGTTGACGCGCGGCGGCATTGATGCGCGTGATCCACAGCGCGCGGAATACACGCTTGCGCTGCTTCCGGCCCTGGTACGCATAGACGTCAGCCTTGGCGACTGCTTCCTTGGCAACACTGTGCACCTTGCTGCGTGAGCCGGTATAGCCCTTGGCCCGCTTGAGGATGCGGACCCGCCGTTTGTGGGCCGGTACACCTCGTTTGACTCTCGACATCGGATTCCTTCCTTGCCAGCGCGATATGCGCGGGCGGTTAGAGGTACGGCAACAGGCGCTTCACTCGCGCCACGTCCGCATCGGAGACCGCAGTGGTTCCACGGAGCTGACGCTTCCGCTTCTGCGACTTGGTGGTCAGGATGTGGCGCTTGTTCGCCTGGTTGCGCTTGAGCTTTCCGGAGCCTGTCCGGCTGAATCGCTTCGCACTTCCGCGGTGGGTCTTCATCTTCGGCATCGTTCACTTGCTCCGTTCTGTGGTTCGTGTTGCGCAGGACCGTTCAGTCGAGCGCCGGTTCTTCTTCCTCGACATCAGACTCGCCACCGTCGTCGTGGATCTCATCTTGCTCGTCGGAGTCGTCGTCATCCATGACGTCATCGATCTCCTCGACAGGCTTGTCCATTTCGTGCAGTTCTTCGGGCGTTGCGTTTGCCCTCGCCTCGGCCTGGCGTCGCTTGGCTTCGGCGATTGCCTCCCGGTCTCCGATGATGATCATCGACATGAACCGCCCCTCCATGCGGGGCGAATTCTCCATCTTGGCGATCGTACCGAGTTGTTTGATCACTTCGGCGAGTTGGTCCCTGCCTCGACTGGTATGCACCATCTCCCGACCGCGAAACATCACCGTGACCTTGACCTTGTCTCCGTCCATCAGGAAGCGTCGCACGTTGTTCAGCTTGAAGTTCAGGTCGTGTTGATCGGTCCCAGGCCGCATCTTGACTTCTTTGAGCGTGGCCGAGTGCGACTGTTTGCTGGCCTTCTTCTTCTTCTGTTCGTACTTGTACTTCCCGTAGTCCATGATCCGACAGACCGGCGGGCGTGAATTCGCGGCCACTTCGACCAGGTCGAGTCCCTCCTGGCGGGCCAGTTCCATCGCCTGCTCGGGGGTCATCACCCCGAGTTGCTCGCTGTCCGAACCGATCACCCGGACCTCGCGGACGCGGATGCGCTCGTTGATGCGCGTTCCGTCCTTCTCCGGGGCTACGACGCGAAACTTCGATCTAGATCTGGCAGGAATGGAGCGTTCCTCCTGCGGATCGGTCGACCTTCCGGCCGCCCATCCGACTCCCATGCTCGACGTTCAGTCGAGCGGTCCCATGCGACGATCCGCGGATGCGGTCGCCAATCTGGATACGATGGCGTCCATCGCCATCGCCTCGATCCTGTCCTTCGACTTGCGGAGACGGGGTGCCACTGTCCGACCCTGCTCCTCCTGCTCGCCCAGGACCAGGGAAAGCGGAATCTTCGACTTCTCGGCTTCGCGGATCCTGAAACCCAGCGTCTCGCTGCGCTGATCGAACTCGGCGCGGAGGCCGGCTGCGACCAGCGCCTCGTAGACCGTCTTCGCATACGCGGTCTGACGATCCGAGATCGGCAGGACGACGACCTGCACGGGTGAGAGCCAGAACGGGAAGTCGCCTCCGGTGTGCTCGATGTAGATCCCGATGAAACGCTCGAGGGAGCCCAGCACCGCGCGGTGGAGCATCGCGGGCTGATGCATCTGACCATCCGAGCCGACGTAGCCGAGCCCGAAGCGGCCGGGCATCGCCATGTCGATTTGCACCGTGCCGAGCGTCCAGGCCCGTCCGAGTACGTCGCGAAAATCGGCCTCGACCTTCGGTGCGTAGAAGGCCGCTTCGCCGTGCTTGATGCGACACTTGAATCCGGCTCGCTCGACACCCTCGATCAGAGCTTTCTCGGCCACGTCCCAGTCGGCCGGATCCCCGAGATACTGCTCGGGTCGGGTCGACACGGCCATCTCCACACCCTCGAGGCCGAGCGTTGCGTAGACCTCGGCGACCATGCGGAAGAACGAGTCGATCTCCTGCGGCACCTGCGATGGCTCGCAGTAGATGTGCGCATCGTCCTGCGCGAAGGTGCGAACCCGGGTGAGTCCGCTCAGGGTGCCGCTCCGCTCGTTCCGGTGAAGACGGCTGAACTCGGCCCAGCGGATGGGCAGCTCGCGATACGAGCGCTTGCCGGTGGAGAAGAGATGACAGTGCCCCGGGCAATTCATCGCCTTGATGCCGAGCTCTTCTTCCTCGTCGGAGCCCGAGAACCAGTACATGTCGTCGTAGAACTTGTCATAGTGGCCCGAACGCTTGAACAGATCCGATCGGAACAGCTGCGGGGTGATGACTTCCTTGTAGCCGTATCGGGGGTAGAGATCCCGGATGAACTCGCAGAGCCCGTTGTAGAGAGCGACACCCTTGGGCAGATAGAACGGCGCTCCGGGCGATACCACCGGGTCGAGATGGAAGAGTTCGAGCTCGACGCCGACGCGTCGGTGATCCCGCAACCTGGCCTGTTCGATCCGCTCCAGGTGCGCGGCAAGCTCTTTCTTGGACGCGAACGCCGTGCCGTAGATCCGCTGCAGCTTCGGCCCGCGCTCGTCTCCGCGCAGATAGGTGCCCGAGGCTTCGAGCAGCGTCGACGCACCGATCTGCGAGGTCGACTGAACATGGGGACCACGGCAGAGATCGACGAACCGGCCGTGCCGGAACAGCGTGATCTCATCACCATCAGGGATGTCGGCAAGTCGCAGAAGCTTCAGGTCCTCGCCGAGATCGCGGAAGATCTCGGCAGCCTGCGAGCGGGACACGACGAGGCGTTCGAATGCCGTGTCGTCCGCAAGGATCACGTCGATCTCCTTCTGGATGCGCTCGAGGTCTTCCGGTGTGAACGGTTGGTCGACCAGGAAGTCGTACTGGAACTTCTCACTGTGATCGGCGCGGCCCGCATCGACCTGCGCATCGGGAAACAGGCGCTTGACCGCATCGGCCATGACGTGTTCAGCGGAGTGACGAATCACTTCACCCGCCGCCGGATCGCGAGAAGTCACGATCTCGAGCGACACTTCGCCGTGGAGCGGCGTTCTGAGGTCGACGAGACGACCGTCGATACGGCCGGCCAGAGCCGCCCGGGCAAGACCGGCACCGATCTGCTGCGCGACCTCCAGACTCGTCGCCCCATCCTCCAACGACAGAATCTTGCCGTCGGGGAGATGGACGGTGAGCGGGCTATTCATGGGTCGCGAGAGTCATGTGATGGATGATCACGGCCGCTTGAATTGCATCGGCCGCGGTGGGTTCCGCATTTCGGACGTGGGTGTGGTAGGCACGGGCGGAATTGAACCGCCGACCCCCACCGTGTCAAGGTGGTGCTCTAGCCCCTGAGCTACGTGCCTGAATCCTCGTTCGCATCCGACCGACCGGGCTCGGGCCGCGCTAAGGAGGCGAAATAGTTACCGATTCGGGTCCTGCGTGTCAATTGCACGCCGAAACGTCGAACTCGAAGGTCAGCGATACCCCGATTGACCCTTGGCGGCAGCCGGAACCCGGCTCGGTCCGGCGCTCACTGGCGCCGAGGCGGTATCCGGATGGGCGACCGGTGGAGCCCAGGTCACCGAAAGGGTCAGGCGCGAGGGTCGATTCGGTTCGAGACGTTCACCGACACCCCGCGGTTGGCTCTCATCGATCGCGATCGGGCGGATTCGCAGTGTGGCGGGCGCCGCAGCGAGCAGACGCTCGAGGAGTTCGGCGGCTCCCCACTCGGCCTCGACGCGCAGCACGGCTCGACCATGATCGAGTTCGAGAGGCGAGACCGACGCTGCACCGACACGGTCGCCCTTCAGAAGGCTGACGAACTGCTCGTAACCCGCATAGGCGGTGAGATCTCGGATCTCGAGCTCGATTCCGTTCAGTGCGCTCCTCTCCCCCGACTGCAGCAATCCGGCGTCGATCAACCGCTCGCGAACCCGGTCCACCTCGACCTGCACCTCGACCACCACAACGTACTCGGTCGCCGCATCCGGGTGCTCGGTAAAGAGCGATGGCCTCTCCCCCTGGTCATCCACGATCCGGAAGCTTCGGGTGTAGGGGACCATGTCGAGCCCGAGCGCGTCCCGGACGGGATTCTGGCCCTCTGCAGACTCCGGCACGACGCTGTCGATCAACAAATCGCCTGCGACCCGAGAGACGCCTTCCCAAAGCGCCTCCTCGATCGCTCGATCCTTGGGGATCGACCGCGCGCGAGTCTTCTCGTCGAGTGGGACCGCGCCCACGACCTCGAGCACGCGGACCTCCGCCATGGCAGAGAGCGGCATGCTGGCGAGCCAGATCCCGATGATCAGGGCCCGGATCAGTCTCTCGAATGCGATCACAGAGTTCGCTCCGTCACGGGGCGTCCGAAGAGGGCGTCCACGTCGTCCCGCAGGCCATCCGTCGGCTCCACACCGCGCAGTCCACCGACCGACAGCACGGTCTCGCTCTCACCGGGAATGGCCACATGCACGAATACCGAGCAGTCCCCGGGATGAGCCTGCAGCACGCGGTGCAGTGCCAGCATCCGATCCTCGGTCACGTCGGGTTCGGCGACGCGGATCCGCAACCGAGCGGTCAGACGCTTCTCCGCGTCGGACAGTCGCATGATTTCCCTCACGAGCACCTTCGGCGGATCCGAGTCCTCGAGGGTCCCCATGACCAGCAGGGGAATCGGGCCTCGGCCGTGTTGGCCGTCACCGTCCTTGGCCCGTCGCAGATCGTCGACATGGAGATTGTACGGTTCGCTGAAGATCACGAGCTCGAAGCTCCCTTCGAGATCCTCGAGGATGCCGAATCCCATGCGCTGTCCGCGTTTGGTCCGGGTTTCGCGCAGGTCGGTCAGCAGGCCACCGATCCGTACCTCCCGGCCCTCCCGGCCCTCGGTCGTGGTCGATGTCGTATCGGTGAAGCGCGCCAGTTCGGTGGCCACTTCTCCGAGCGGATGTCCGCTGACGTAGAAGCCGAGAAGTTCCTTCTCATGGGCCAGGCGCTCACGATCGCTCCACGCCGGCACTGCGAGCAGACCCGCCTCAGCGGGCTTCGCGCTGCCCGTCGCCCCTCCGAACAGACTTGCCTGCCCCATCGCCCGATCCCGCTGCTCGGATGCGGCGCGCTCGAGGACGCCATCGAGGGACGCCCATACGGCCGCGCGATTCACGTGGAGCGAATCGAACGCACCACACTTGATCAGCGCTTCGAACACCCGACGGTTGACCCGGCGGCCGTCGACCCGGCTGGCCATGTCGACCACGTTCTTGAAATCTCCCCCTTCGGATCGAACCTCGAGCATCGCGTCGATCGCGCCGGCTCCGACGTTCTTGATCCCGGCGAATCCGAATCGGATCACCCCTGCGACGACACCGAAGTCCCGACCGGACTGGTTGACATCCGGCGGCAGGATCTCGATGCCGGACTCGCGGACGTGGGCGATGTAGCGCGCCATCCGCTCATGATTGGTCGACTCGATGGTGAGCATCGCCGCGAGATACTCCGCGCGATGATTCGCCTTCAGATATGCGGTCTGGTACGTGATGTACGCGTAGGCGGCTGAGTGCGCCTTCGGGAACCCGTATCCGGCAAACTCCACGATCAAGTCGAAGACTTCGCCCGCTTCTCGGTGCTCGATTCCGTTGCGCTGACAGCCATCGACGAATCGGGCTCGCTGCTGCTGCATCTCTTCGGGCTTCTTCTTGCCCATCGCCCGGCGCAGCAGATCGGCCTCACCCAGGCTGTAGCCGGCCATCTTCTGCGCGATCTGCAGCACCTGGTCCTGATAGATGATGACACCGAGCGTCTCCTCGGTGAGGTCGACGATGCTGGGATGCAGATAGGCGATCTTCGTCAGCCCCTTCTTGCGACTGACGAAATCGTCGACCATTCCGGACTGCAGTGGCCCCGGTCGATACAGCGCGACCAGCGGGATGACCTCGCGGAACGTCCGTGGCTTGAGGTTGAGGACGAGTTCCGTCATGCCCGACGATTCGACCTGGAACACCCCCTCGGTGTCGCCTCGACACAAGAGATCGTATGCGGCCGGGTCGTCGATCGGAATCTCGTTGACGTCGAAGCCCTCGAATCCAGGCTTGGCCCGGATCAGGCGTTCGGCGTCGGCCATCAGCGTCAACGTCTTGAGTCCGAGGAAGTCGAACTTGATCAGCCCCACCTTCTCGACGCAGTTCATGTTGTACTGCGACATGACGTCGCCTGACTTCGGATCACGGTAGAGCGGCACCATCTCGATCAGAGGTTTCGTGCCGATCACCACACCCGCCGCGTGCTTGCTGGCGTGCCGCGTGAGCCCTTCGAGTCGGCCAGCGGTCTCCATCAGCTTCGAGACCTGCCCGTCGGCATCCATCAACGCGCGCAGTTCGGGTGACTGCTCGATGGCTTCGTCGAGCGAGATCCCGAGGACTTCGGGAATCAGCTTCGCGATCCGGTCCACGTCTCCGAACGACATCCCCATGACGCGGCCGACGTCGCGGATCGCGGCACGAGCCTGCAGGGTCCCGAAGGTGGCGATCTGCGCGACCTTCATCGCGTCGTACCGTCCGGCACCGTCTTCGCCCTGGACGATCTCTCCGTCGTATTTGTTTGCGACGTAGCGGATGACCTGCTCGCGTCCACGCATGCAGAAATCCACGTCGATGTCGGGCATCGAGACGCGCTCGGGATTCAGGAAGCGCTCGAAGATGATGTCGTAGTCGATCGGATCGATGTTGGTGATGTTCATCCCGTAGGCGACCAGGCTGCCCGCAGAGCTGCCGCGGCCGGGACCGACGGGGATGCCGTTCTTCTTGGCATAGTTGATGAAGTCGGCCACGATCAGGAAGTAGCCCGGAAAGCCCATGTCCTGGATCACGCGCAGCTCGTGATTCATCCGTTCTACGTAGACTTTGTGCTGCGGTCGATCGAAGGGCTCGTCGGGTTCCATGCCGAGCTTCTCGCGCAGACCCTGCCAGGCCTGCTCGGCCATGACCTCCTCGAGAGTGCGGCCCGCGGGCACCTGGAACTCGGGCATGTGGTACTCGCCCATGGGAATCTCGACATCGCAGCGCTCAGCGATCACGAGCGAGTTCTCGACTGCATCCAGTCGATCGTGGAAGACCTCCCGCATCTCATCGCCGTCTTTCACGAAGAAGCCGTGGCCGTCGAAGCGGAACCGCTTCTCGTCCGACAGATTCGCAGCCGTCCCGATGCAGAGCAGCGCGTCGTGATGCGCGTGGTCGTCCCGTTCGAGATAGTGGGCGTCATTCGTGGCGACGAGGGGGATGTCGAGATCCTCCGACATCCGGAAGAGCTGTTCGTTGACGACGTCCTGGGCCGCGATGCCATGGCGCTGGACTTCGAGGTAGTACCGATCCCCGAACAACGACTTGAATCGCTCGGCGATCGACCATGCACGATCGACCTCACCATGCGTGATTGCACGGGGCACCGGAGCCGACAGGCAGCCGGACGTGCAGATCATCCCCTGATGGCGGTCCTCGAGAAGACCCCAGTCGATCCGGGGCTTGTAGTAGAAGCCCTCGAGATAGGCCTTGGAGACCAGATACATCAGGTTGCGATAGCCGGTTGCATCCATCGCGAGCAGCAGAAGGTGGTTGATCGCGTCGTAGCCGCCCTCTTCGCGCTCCCGCTTCTCGCGCTCGAAGCGCGAGCCGCCCGCGAAATAGACCTCGCAGCCGATGATCGGCTTGACACCGTTCGCGCGCGCCTTCTCGTAGAACTCGACGCTGCCGAAGAGATTGCCGTGGTCGGTCTGCGCCACCGCGGGCATCCCGAGTGCGCGCGCCCGCTCGAACAGCGGATTGTGCTTGATCGCACCGTCGAGCAGCGAGTACTGCGTGTGCAGATGGAGGTGGACGAAGGGCTTCGGCACTCCCCTACTCCCACTCGATGGTGGCAGGCGGCTTCGACGAGATGTCGTACACCACGCGGTTGATGCCCTTGACCTCGTTGATGATGCGATTGGAGATCCGGCCGAGTACCGGCCAGGGAAGATGCGCGAAATCGGCCGTCATCGCGTCCACCGAAGTGACGCAGCGGACGGCAACGACGTTCTCATAGGTCCGGGCGTCGCCCATGACGCCGACACTGTGTACGGGCAGGAATACGACGAGGGCCTGCCAGATGGCATCGTAGAGCCCTGCGCGACGGATCTCCTCGTTCATGATCGCGTCCGCGCGGCGCAGGGTCGCGAGTCGCTGCGGGGTCACGTCGCCCATGATCCGGATCGCGAGCCCGGGGCCCGGGAAGGGATGCCGGCCGACGGCATGCTCGGGCAGGCCGAGGGCGCGACCCACTTCTCGCACCTCGTCCTTGAAGAGTTCACGCAGCGGTTCGACCAGCTCGAGACGCATGTTTTCGGGCAGCCCACCGACATTGTGGTGTGTCTTGATCGTTACCGACGCGCCCTTCACGGACACGCTCTCGATCACGTCGGGATACAGCGTACCCTGCACGAGCAGCGCTACGTCGCCGAGCTTCGACGCTTCCTCCTCGAACACTTCGATGAAGAGCCGGCCGATCTCGCGCCGCTTCTTCTCGGGATCCGTCACTCCTGCGAGTGCGAAAAGGAATCGTTCCGACGCATCCACCGAGACGAGATCGATCCCGAGCGTCTCGCGGAAGGTGCGCTCGACCTCTGCGCGCTCGTTCTCGCGCATCAAACCGTGGTCGACGAAGATGCAGGTCAACTGGTTGCCGATTGCTCGATGCACGAGCGCGGCGGCCACCGACGAATCGACGCCACCCGACAAGCCGCAGATCGCCCGCCTCGATCCCACCTGCGCGCGGATCGCGGCGACGCTTTCGTCGATGAATGCCGACATCGTCCACGCGGGCTCGCAGGCACAGATCCGGCGCACGAAGTTCTCGAGGATGCGCGGACCGCCTTCGGTATGGACGACTTCCGGATGGAACTGCAGCCCCCAGATCGGAGCGTCGCCATGACGGACCGCGGCGAACGGTGAGTTGCCGCTGCTCGCGATCACTTCGAAGCCTTCAGGAAGGGACAGCACCCGGTCCCCGTGGCTCATCCACACGACGTGCTCCGTCGCCGCGGCGAGCCCGTCGAGCAGCGGATCCTCACGCTCGATCTTGAGATGCGCGCGTCCGTACTCGCGATCATCCGACGCCTCGACCCGCCCCCCCAGGCGCAGAACGAGGAGTTGCAGGCCGTAGCAGATGCCAAGAACCGGCACGCCGAGATCGAAGACACCGGGATCGACGTCCGGAGAATCGTCGTCCAGGACACTCGCCGGCCCGCCCGAAAGGACGATGCCCGCTGGTTCGAAGGCGCGGATCTCCTCCAGCGACAGGTCGCCGGGATGAATTTCGCTGTACACATGAAGTTCGCGGATCCGGCGTGCGATCAGCTGCGTGAACTGGGATCCGAAGTCGAGGATCAGGATCCTGCTGCGTGTCCGGGACCGGGCACCGGGGGGCGACGGCTTCGTCGGCATCCTTGATCGCGTCCTGAGGTCGAAGGTGGAGGAGCGCTCTGCTGGAGCGCGGCCCTTCGCCGGGCTATGACACCGCCGCGAACATCACACGATCCCGAGCGGTCCGATTCCGGGTCGTCACATGCTCGCGATGCGCTGTTGGACTGGGTTCGAGGGGGGTCGCGGCAGTGTACTGGATCCGCCCGTTCGATTCCGCCGGTGCGCAGCTACTCGAACCGATAGTTCGGTGCTTCCTTGGTGACGATCACGTCGTGTACGTGGCTCTCGCTCAGACCCGCAGAGGAAATCCGCACGAAGCGCGCCTTGGATCGCAGTTCGGTCAGATTCGCCGCTCCGCAGTAGCCCATGCCCGAGCGGAGACCGCCGTGAAGCTGATGAACGCTGCTCGAAAGGCTTCCGCGGTAGGGAACTCGACCCTCGATGCCCTCGGGAACCAGCTTGGCCGAATCGACATCGGCCTGGAAGTAGCGATCTCGACTGCCCTGCGTCATGGCACCGATCGAGCCCATGCCGCGATAGACCTTGTACGAACGCCCCTGGAAGAGCACGACCTCGCCTGGCGATTCGTCGGTCCCTGCGAACAGCGAGCCGATCATCACCGTCGACGCCCCTGCCGCCAGTGCCTTCACGATGTCGCCCGAGTACTTGATGCCGCCGTCCGAGATCACGGGAACGCCGTTGCGACTCGCCACCTCGGCCGCATCGCGCACCGCGGTGAATTGCGGAACGCCGACTCCCGCGATGACACGCGTCGTGCAGATCGAGCCGGGGCCGACCCCGATCTTCACCGCGGAGACGCCGGCCTTGATCAGGGCCTCCGCCCCCTCTGCAGTGGCGACGTTGCCTCCGATGATCGGGATCTCCGGGAAATCCCGCCTCAGCTCGCCGATCGCGTCGAGCACCATCCTCGAATGCCCATGCGCGGTGTCGACGACGATGACGTCCACGCCCGAATCGACGAGGGCCTGGGCTCGCTCGAGCCGGTCGGCACCGACACCCACTGCCGCGCCGCAGCGCAGTCGACCGAGACTGTCCTTGCAGGCATGCGGGTAGCGCTCGGTCTTCTCGATGTCCTTGATGGTGATCAGGCCGCGCAACATCCCCGCGTCGTCGACCACCAGGAGCTTTTCGATGCGGAACTTGTGGAGCAGTTCCTTGGCCTTCTCCATCGTCGTGCCCGGTGGCACCGTCACGAGTTCCTCGCGCGTCATCACCGAGGAGATCGGCGCGGTGTGATCCTTCACGAACCGCAGATCGCGGTTGGTCAGGATTCCCACGGCCCGGCCGTCCCGTACGACGGGTACACCCGAGATCTTGTAGCGCTCCATCACCTCCAGGGCCTCATACAGGCGCTGCTCGGGCTGCATGGTGATCGGATCGACGATCATGCCCGACTCGGAGCGCTTGACCTTGTCGATCTCGGAGGCCTGATCGGCGGTCGACATGTTCTTGTGGATCACGCCGATCCCACCGTTCTGCGCCATGCAGATCGCCGTCTCGTGCTCGGTCACGGTGTCCATGGCGGCGGAAAGCAGGGGTGAATTCAGCGCGATCTCGGGCGTCAACTGTGTGCGGAGATCGACCTCGTACGGCAGGACGTCCGAGGCGCCGGGGACCAGGAGCACGTCATCGAACGTCAAACCCTCGCGGATCAACCCATCATCGATGCGGCGCGACTCGGTATGCGATGCCATCCGACCCCCCTGGTCTGCGCCCGCTTTCGAAGCGCGCCCGGCCATGGCTGGGATGCAGGTTCCGAATGTCCGAAACGAGCAACCGAAGGGGGACGCGTCCGCGTTGCGGAACTCGCGCGCCGAGGATAATCGGGGCCCGATCGGGGGTCAACCAATCGGTGCTGTCGACGTTCAAGCGTCCGTGAGTCTGTCGAGGCCGTCGCGGATCAAGCCCGCCGCCTCGTCGAGCATTCCTTCAGTGAGTCGGCAGGCCGTCCGGGGATGATCGTCGACCAGACGCCGGAAGGAAGTTCGGGCGAGCAGCAGGACTTCGCACGCTGTCTCGGCGATGGCAGTGCACTCCCGCGGGCCTACCGACACGAGCGAAAAGGCACCGAGTGCGACCGGCGCGTCGAAGAATTCGACGACGCTGCTTCGCTTGCTCTGGATGCGAACGGTTCCGGACGTGATCAACACGAGACCCTCCGCTTCGGTGCCCTCGCTGAAAATGCGCCGCCCCTGCGCGAGCGGCTTGTCGTCGAGCAGCTCGGCGAGCGCCTCGCGATCGTCGTCGTTCAACTCGGCCAGCAGGCGAAATCCCTTCAGGACGTCGGCCGTCATGGCATCACCCGGGCGAACAGGCTTCGCAGCAAGACCGAAGGATGCTTGCCGCTGTGGAGGGGAAGCAGGAAAAGCGAGGCCTCGTCGATCAAAGAGAGGTTCTCGCGCAGTTCGTCCGGAGGAATCCGCTCGTCCTTGCCGAGCAGGACGACATGGAAGGTACGCGGACGCGGTAGACGCGCGAGCTTCTTGCTGACCGGCTCGATGATCCGGACGGAGTCGCCGACCGGACCGTCCAGCAGGAACAAAGTCCCGAGCGCGCCATGACCGGCCACCGACCAGAGCGGTTCCCAGACGGGCGCCGTCGGGACGTGGATCAGTTCGATCGTGACCTCTTCGGACACCGCGATCCGCCCCAGCAGGCCGAGTTCATCGACGAGTCTCTCGTGGCGGGCCGGAGTCCTCTCGAGTTCGACCTCAGGCACCGCCTCGAGAAGTTTCAGAAACTCGGGCAGCGACTGCGGATTCGCGGCGACGACCAGCAGCTTCGCAACCGCTACGCCGCCCTGCTGTCCCGCCGCTCCGCCCTCGCGCAGCCAATCGGCGAGACGTCTGCCCTGCCCCTCGCTGAACAGTCGCTCACCGGTAGCGGCGGCCCTGGCGACGAGCCCCGGAGCACGTCCGAGATGGATGATCCCCCGCTCAGCCAGGGTGTGGAGGGTCCTCAACACCTGGTAGTCCGGATAGATGCAGTGATCGACCACATCCCGAACCGAGCTGTACAGCTCGAGCAACAGCAAGACCTCCTGGGTGAGCGGATGTACGATATTGGGCAACTCGGAGTGCTTGACGTTCAGTCTGAGCGGCGAGTCCAGAGGCGGCAGACGGGTCGAGAGCCGAGTCCATTCCTCGATCTGACGCAGCCCTTCGACCAGCATGCGGCGCGTCGGCGCCAGGATCGTCGCCGTCTCGGTCGACACACCCGCCTCGAAGGCGAACTGACCGGCCGACCACGCGAGGAGCCGGAACAACGCCTTTTCGCCATCGACCGCACCCGTGCGAGCCCGGATCACTTCCCCGTCGCGAATAAGCAGGGCGCCCTGCTCGGCCCCTCCGCGCTCGGCCTCGCGAACCAGAGAGAGTCGGCCACTGCGCCGTTGGACCAGCAGCGACTGCAACAGGTCTGCGAGCGGAAGATCTCCGATCTCGCCCTCCGCGATACCGCCCGGCTTGCTCAGGGCATCGATCGAATCGATGTGCCCCTGGCGCTCGAGAACATGGAGGATCGAGGCAACGATTTCGGACGGTCGCGCGTTGATCGGCAGCAGTTGATCCCCGACCGCGCCACGCGCTCCGAGGCCCTCGTCTGAACCGAGGAACACGAAGCGAGTGCTCCGGGTGCGCGGGTTGGCCCGCAGGATCTCAGCCAGCTTCACCGCATCGACCAGCGGAAGATCGAGTTGGGCGACCACCACCGCAGGTTGCGTGGCCAGGGCAATCTCGAGGGCTGCCGCGCCGTGGGAAGCCAGCTTGCACGCAAGCCCCGCGATCGAACACTCGTCGACGATCCGTGAACCACGGCCGGTATTTCCGTCCGCGACGATGACCGACCGCCGATCCGACGGATGAGAGACCGGCCTGGCTGCTGCGCGGGATTTCATCGCTTTCTCACTCACGCACTCACCGCGATTCCGAGATCTCGCTGAAGCTGGAACACCAGGTGTTCCACGAGTACGCGGTCCGCGGTGTGGAAGAACGCGATGCCGCCGTCCACCTCTTTGTGTGCGGTCAACATCGCGTATGCGGGGCCATCGCCGTAGTAGAGAAGGAACGGTCGATCTGTCCCGACGGCTGCCGTCGAAACCCATGTCACCGGGGCATCGACGTCCACTGCGTCCATCTTGTCACCCACGATCACGAGTTCGGTCCGCGAGCCGCTCTGTGTCAGCGACTCGACCCCATCGAGCAGGACCGAAGCGAGCCGCCGTCCAGGCGACACGAAGAGGAGTCCCCGGTCGGCGGGTCGGCGCGAGAGATCGGCGAGCACGAAGCGGGCGACCTGTTCCGGCATGGCGCTGGATTCCGGATCGGCGCGCTCGATCAGCGATTCGAGCAACTCGGCGAAGGGATGGGAGCCGATCGGGCCAGAACCGAGGAAGCTCTCGCGATTCTCCGCGAGTCGCCGGGCCAGCACACTCTCGAGGATGTCGAGTTGCGTGCCGTCGGTCGGATACGTCGCGGAGGCAAGCGTGATCTGCGGTTCCGGTTCGCCCTCGCGAGCCGAATGCGAGACGGCCCTCTCGATCCCCTCGCGAAGTCGATGCTTCAGCACGGCCGCTCCGAGCGCATCGGTCTCTGGCAACAGCACGCGGTAGCTCGACTCGGTTTCAGTGGCGAGCAGATCGGTGGAGCGCAGGCCGGCCCCCATCTCCTGGACGAGTGCTTCGAGCCATCTCCCGAAGTGGGTCTCCGACCGGCCTCGCCGTACGTCCGCGATCCCGTCGACTTCGATCTTGATCAGCGAGAACCGATGGCCGAACCGCCCCGCTTTCTGGATCTCGTTGCGCACCACATCGCTGAAATACGCCTGGGTGTACGCCTTCGTGACTGGATCGCGGAAGGAGCGACGCTCGAGAGCCCGGAAGCGCAACGAGTTCACGACGGCAATCGAACCGAAACCCACGAACTTCTCGGCGGCTGCCCGATCCCGATCGCCGAATGCCTCGGAGTCGAGCCGGTCGGAAAGGCGCGCGATCCCCAGCAGGGATCCCGAATGCCGCAGGGGGACATAGAGTGCCTGCCCGTGGCTGCCGCCCCTTGTCAGTGGTCGGGTCGCGGAACGCCCGGCGAGCATCAACCCGTGGAAGTCCTCGCCGAGACGCGTGGCGTCGAGCTCCTCCGGCTCCTCGTCGACCCGGATGATGCCCCGAGCACTCTGCAGCACGAGACGCGTGTCATCGATGTCCTCGACGACCCAGAGCACGCCACCTTGTGCGCGGGTCTCGAGGCACAGTCCCTCGATCAATCGCTCGGAGAGTGCTTCGAGAGAGAGCGTCGAGAAGAGCCCCGCTACGCGTTCGTAGAGCGACAACACACCGAGAATCTCGAGATTCTCGGCCATCAGCCGCGCGTGTTCGTCCCGCAGGCGTCGGCGTTGCAGGATCTTCTCGAGGGAACCGGTCAGGATCCGACGATCGAATGGCTTGAGGATGTAGTCCGTCGCCCCGAGCTTCATCGCCTCGACGGCGGTCTTCACGTCGACGACACCCGTGACCATCACGATGTCCTGTTCCGGAAGGCGCTCCTTGATGCGCTCCACCAGTTGACAACCGTCGATGCCGGGCATGACGAGATCGGTGACGACGATCTCGAAGTCCTCGCGTTCGAGGATGTGCAGGGCCTCTTCGCCGCTGGACGCGGTCTGGACCTCGTAGCCCTCGTCGGTCAGCAGGCCCTCGATCAGCTCACGGAAGTAGCGCTGATCGTCGACCGCCAGTACGCGCGCTTTCGGCATCTTACCCCTCGCCCGACGGATCTGATCCGCCGGCGCGAGTCGCTGCCGGTCAGCCCAGGGTCCGCAGTGCCTCGCCACCGGCTCGATGGGCGGCGGGGCGTCGACGTCCTTCATCGGCGGAACTGCCGGCTGGCTTCACTTCTACCCAGCGATTTCGACCGGGCTCGACACCGACGGATTCATCGGCCGCGAGGACCCGCCCGAGCAGCGAATGGGGGGTCGCTTCGACGATCTCGACGGCGACAAGATCCCCGGGCCGGGGGCGGACTTCCTCACGACCCTCCAGGCTGACGAGATTGACTGTTCGGTGATACGGGTCGTGACCGCACAGCTGACCGCCCCCTCGCCGGCTCTCCCTCTCGACCAGTATTTCTGTACGGGATCCAACCCGACTGCGGTGATACGAAACCGTCAACTCCCGCTGGATCCGCACCAGTTCATCGAACCGTCGAGTCGCTTCGACCCGCTCGACCCGGCCCGTCAGATCGACGGCGGCCGTACCGGGCCGCGGCGAGTACATGAAGCTGAAGCTGTCGACATACCCGACCGTCCGGATCAGATCGAGCGTGTCCTCGAAATCGGCTTCCGTCTCGCCGGGGAAGCCCACGATGACGTCCGTGGTGAGCGCGATATCGGGCACTGCGGCGCGCAGGGAATTCGCGATCCGGAGATACGTGTCGCGGTCGTAGCGCCGTCGCATCGCCGACAGCATCCGGTCCGAACCGCTCTGCAGCGGCAGATGGACATGCGGGCACAGACTGATCAGCGAGGCATGTGCGGCTACCAGCGCTTCGTCGAAGAACAGGGGATGCGGGCTCGTGTAGCGGACGCGCTCGATCCCGCCGATCGCATCCAACTCGCCGAGCAGGTCGGCGAACGCCATCGTGCCGGCGTCGGCGGCATGTCCTCGCCGTACGTCATGGCGCCCATATGCGTTGACGGTCTGGCCGAGGAGCGTGACTTCATGCACGCCGCAATCGGCCAGACGCCGGACCTCTTCCAGAATGTTCCGCGCCGGGCGACTGATCTCTCGTCCCCGCGTCGCCGGCACGATGCAGAACGTGCAGAACATGTCGCAGCCCTCCATGACGGTAACGAACGCCCGTCCTGGAGAGTGACCGCCGACATCGGGGTGTCGGTCGGGGAGATCGAATCGATCCAGCGAATTGCGCTCACTCGTGTCCGAACGCCGGTAGCCGATCCGAGCGGCCTCGACCATCGACGGCACCATGCGGAGGTTGTGGGTGCCGAATACGAAATCCAACTGTGGGAATCGCTTGAGCAGGCCATCGCCGACCTGCTGGGCCACACAACCACCGACACCGAGCGCGCGTCCCGCTCGAGCCTCCTTCCATTCGCGAAGCCTGCCGAGGTCGCTGTAGAGCTGATTTTCTGCCTTGTCCCTGATCGAGCACGTGTTGATCACGAGCACATCGGCGCTGGCCTCGTCCGGACTGGCCCGATGCCCGGCGTGATGAAGCAGGTTGGCCAGCTTGTCCGAGTCGTGGACATTCATCTGGCAGCCGTACGTACGGATGAAAAAACTGGATTCGGTGGGCAAGGGTACGGGTCCCGATTCAGACGCCGACGGACGAGAGGCGGCGGCGATGCAACTACCACGTGCGGAGGGCGAAACGGCGGGCCAACGTAACGGACGCCCAGACGCGAGGCCAATCGAGGCAGGTCTTCAAAAGCAGGCTGATTTTTTTCGCCCGAACTGGAGATTTGCTTCACAGGACACTGTTTTACAAAAGTTTTCCCTGATCTGCCTCGAGCACCTCGTAGACCAGAATTCGGTTGACCGAAACAAAGATCGCGCCTCCGGGCTTGGCCCACGCGTTCGGCCCGCCGGAACGAGT
>JANOFF010000022.1:0-38622 GCA_031413515.1 bacterium | reverse complement strand
ACGCGAAGCCCTGCGAATCATCGCCGAGCGCAGGGTCGCGCATGTGCACCTCGTACCGACGATGTTCACGCGCCTGCTGCGACTCCCGGACGCCGAACGCGCGGCCTTCCATGCTCCCGCGCTCGAACTCGTGCTCCACGGAGCGGCCCCGGTCGCCGTCGACGTGAAACGGCGCATGATCGAGTGGTGGGGCGCGATCCTGGTCGAGTACTGGGGGGCGACCGAAGGAGGCGTCAACACGCTGATCGATTCCGCGGAATGGCTCCGCCATCCGGGCACTGTCGGTCGGGCGCTCCCCGCATTCGAGATCTTCGCGGTCGACGATTCGGGCCGCCCGCTGCCCGCCGGCGAGATCGGCGATCTGTACTGCAGGGCGCGTCATCAGGAGCGCGTGTTCGAGTACCACGGCGATCCCGAGAAGACGCTTCGCGCCCATCCTGAAACGGGCGTATTCACGATCGGCGACATCGGTCGGGTGGATGCGGATGACTTCGTGTACCTCGCGGATCGCAAGTCCAACACGATCATCTCGGGTGGTGTGAACATCTATCCGCTCGAGATCGAACAGGCCCTGCAGGCCCACCCGGCGGTATCCGACGCAGGAGTGTTCGGCATCCCGGACGACGACTGGGGGGAGAGCGTCAAGGCGGCGGTCGAGTTGCGGGCCGGGTTCGAAGCCTCCGAGTCCCTCGAGCGCGAGTTGCTGGCCTGGGTGCGCGAGCGGCTCGCCGGCTACAAAGTGCCTCGCAGCATCGACTTCGAGGACGCACTGCCGCGCCATCCGAGCGGAAAGCTCTACATTCGCCACCTGCGAGATCGCTACTGGCAGGGGCGGGATCGGCGCATCTGATCTGAAGAACCAGAGGAGATCGCGGTGAGCGGGCGGATCGACGCCGTGCGGCGAGCGCTCGAAGGGACGACACCCGAGGTGATCGCCGGACCGATCGCACAGCGCGCCGCCGTTGCACTCGTGCTGCGCGAGACGGCAGGGGACCTGGATCTCCTCTTCATCCGGCGCGCCGAGTCGGTCGACGATCACTGGTCGGGTCACATCGCGTTTCCCGGTGGTCGCGTCGATTCGAGCGACGAGAGCCCGCGCTGCACCGCCGAGCGCGAACTGCACGAGGAGATCGGTCTCGCGGTTCCACCCGCCGTGTACCTCGGCCGTATCGACGATCTGCGCGGTCGCTCGAACGAGATGGTGGTGTCGGCCTTCGTGTACGCCGTGTCGGGTTCGCCTCTGCTGCGACCGAACCATGAGGTCGCCGATGTGTTCTGGGTCGGGCTCCCGACACTGACCGATCCCGCGCGACATCTGCGCCGGAAGTTCCGCTACCGGGAGCAGGACCTCGAACTGCCGGCCCTCGACCTGCTCGGTCCGGATCGGCCCGTGCTGTGGGGGCTTTCGTATCGCTTCCTCGAGCTTCTGCTCGGCCACTTCGGCCGCAAGATCCCGTCGATGCCGTGGCGGTCCGATCCGTGACGGCCGTGCGAGTGCGCGAGCTGTTCGGCAGCACGATCGGAGTGCCCGTCGTGACGCTGCTCTGGGGTTCGAGCTGGCTCATCGGCGATCTCGTCGTCGATCAGCGCTGGATCCTGGTTCCGCTTTGGGGAGTTCTCGCCGTCGTGTGGACGGCCGCGCGTTCGCCGGGACGCGGTTCTGCCGCGGCGGCGCGTGTGCTCCGGATCTGGCGTGCCATCGATCCGCTGCTCGCCGCACTGCTCGTGCAGGCGGTGCTCTTCCGGATGCCCGCCACGCTCGTCATCCCCGCTCTGATCTTCGCCTCGCTCGCCGCGACGTTCTGGCTGCTCGAGCGTGCCAGCGGGCCCGTGCTCGTGGCCTTCGCGTCGGTGTTCCTGCTGTTCGGCGTCGTCGTGCCGCGGGCCTTCGAAGCAATGATCCTCGCGCGAGTCTCGGCCACCTATGCGCTCGACGTCGATCATCGCCTGCGTCCCGATGGCAGCGAGATCAACACGGACAGTGCGCGCTTTCGCGGCGAAGCAACTGACCTGAGTGACGAGGAATTCGTCGTGATCTTCCTCGGCGATTCGTTCACCTTCGGCTTCAGTCTCGCGTACGACGACAGCTATCCCTACCGGTTCGAGGCGATCGCTGCCGAGCACGGCTGCGAGCCGCGAGTGCGTGCCGTCAACATGGGCTGGACGAGTTCGTCGCCGCTGCTCGCGCTGCGACTGCTCCGACAAGTCGGCTACCGGTACCGGCCGGATCTGATCGTCTACGGCCTCGACATGACCGACTTCCACGACGATCTGCGATACGAATGGCGACTGCGCGAGCAGCGCGAGTACGACTTCGATTCTGTGGCGGTGGCCGAACGGTGGATCGCAGCGGAGCTGCCGATTGCATCCCGTGCCCTGCCCGCGTTTCGCGCCGTGACCTCGCAGTTGCGCGGAGTCGATCGCAGCGCAGCGGTCGAGCTGCTGGCCGGGTTGAAGGTGCCCGGCCCAGAGGAGCGGTTCTTCGTCACGGGCCGTTCCCTCGACGAGACGCGTCCAGCCATCGAACTCGGCGTGATGAAGAACCTCGCCGGGATCGAACGCCATGGTCGCGAAGTGCTCGGCGCGCCATTCGCACTGGTCGTGTATCCGCGGGCCTATCAATACTCGGATCGCGAATCAGCGCGAAACTGGGAGAAGGGCTACGAGCCCCTCGGTCGCTATGTCCGTGAGCCGTTCCGGTATTTCGCCGAGGTGGCCGACACACTTGCCTACCCGGTGATCGACATCCTGCCCGCCTTCGAGTCGAGCGACCGGTTCCCGTTGTACTTCGGCAACGATCCGCACTGGACCGAGCAGGGCGCAGACGTTGCCGCGCGCGCGATCTTCGAGGGATTGCTGGCACGGGGCCTGCTGCCGTGTCGCGGATGATGTCCGGTGCCACGCTCCGATCGGAGTCGGTACGTTCGTACTTTTCCCGAAGCCACCCATCGCGACCCTGACGACGAACCACGTTAGACTGCGCGGCCCGACACCCGACACCCTGCACCCTACACCCGCAAACCCGATACCGAACACAGAACAGGAGAAGCACGTCATGGCCGAAGCCGTCATCGTCGAAGCGCTGCGAAGCCCGATCGCCCGGGGCAAGAAGGGCAAGGGGGATCTCTCCGGCCTGCATCCGGCGACCCTGTACGGCAGGGTGCTCGACGGTGTCGTCCAGAAGGCGGGCATCGATCCGGCGTTGATCGAACAGGTGATCGGGGGATGCGTGACCCAGGCCGGCGAGCAGGCCGGCAACGTCGCGCGCATTTCATGGCTCGCTCGCAACAAGGGATGGGCGGGCGGCGCCACGACCGTCGATACCCAGTGCGGCTCCAGCCAGCAGGCCAACCATCTCGTGCGCGCGCTCGTGCAGGCGGGCAGCATCGACGCCGGGATCGCGGGCGGTGTCGAAGTGATGAGCCACGTGGGACTCGGCGCGAACGTGATGCACGGTCCTGGCTTCTTCATCCCCTCCCAGGGCTGGGAGTGGGACATGTCGATGAGCCAGTTCGAGGCCGCCGATCGCATCGCGAAGCTGCGCGGCATCACGCGAGACGACATCGACGAGTGGGGGCTGCGCAGCCAGCAGCTCGCCGCGCAGGCGCGGGACGGGGGGCGCTTCAAGCGTGAGATCCTGCCGATCGACGCACCGGTACTCGACGATGGCGGGGCGCCGACCGGCAAGACCCGGCTCGTCGAACACGATCAGGGGATCCGGCCGACGACCCGGGACGGGCTCGCACAGTTGAAGGAAGCTGCGCCGGGCTTCATGCACACGGCAGGCAATTCGTCGCAGATCTCCGACGGCGCCGCCGCAGTGCTGTGGATGGACGCCGGCAAGGCAAAGTCCCTCGGTCTGCGACCCCGGGCGCGGATCATCTCGGACGTCGTGGTCGGTGCCGATCCCTACTACCTGCTCGACGGCCCGATCGACGCCACCCGTCAGTTGCTCGCCAAGTCGGGCATGAAGATCGGCGACATCGACCTGTTCGAGGTCAACGAGGCGTTCGCGTCGGTGGTTCTGTCCTGGCTCCAGGTGTGTGGTGCCGATGTCGATCGCGTCAACGTCAACGGCGGTGCGATCGCGCTCGGCCATCCCGTCGGCGCGACGGGTGCGCGGCTGATCACGACAGCCCTCCACGAACTCGAGCGACAGGACAAGAGCACCGCGCTGATCACGATGTGCTGCGGCGCAGCGGTCGGCACCGGGACCATCATCGAGCGCCTCTGAGCCGAGCCAAGACAGGGCTGGTCCGACGACCTCCGCCTGATCGCCCGCAGCGCAACGATTCCACGAACGAGACAGAAGAGAGACGGGATCCAGATGGACGACATCCGATTCGACGATCGCGTGTGCATCGTGACCGGCGCCGGCAGCGGTCTCGGCAAGAGCCACGCCCTGGAGTTCGCCCGCCGAGGCGGCAAGGTGGTGGTCAACGATCTCGGCGGCAGCGTCGACGGATCGGGCGCGGGTCGGGCGGCTGCCGATCTCGTCGTCGAGCAGATCGAGGCCGGGGGCGGGACGGCGGTGGCCAACTACGCGTCGGTATCCACGCCCGAAGGCGGCGAGAGCATCGTGCGGACCGCTCTCGACAACTTCGGCCGCGTGGACGTCGTGGTGAACAATGCCGGCATCCTGCGCGATCGCAGCTTCGTGAAGATGAGCCAGGCGGAGATCGAGGCCGTTCTCGACGTGCATCTGAAGGGCGCCTTCTTCGTTTCGCAGCCGGCGTTTCGCGCAATGAAGGAAGGCTCGTACGGACGATTCGTCTTCACCGCCTCGGCCGCCGGTGTCTTCGGCAACTTCGGCCAGAGCAACTACGGCGCCGCCAAGATGGGTCTGGTGGGCCTCTCGAACGTGCTGGCCCAGGAGGGCGCGAAGAACAACATCAAGAGCAACGTGATCGCGCCGATCGCACTGACCCGCATGACGACCGGCATCATGGACAACCTCGGGCTCAAGCTCGATCCCGAGTACGTCACATCGATGGTCGTCTATCTGGCGAGCCAGCAGTGCGAGTTGACCCACGAGATCTTCTCGGTCGGCGCAGGTCGATACGCGCGCGTGTTCGTGGGTCTGTGTCAGGGCTGGGCGGACCCCAAGGCCGAGTCGATCAGCGCCGAGGACGTGCGCGACCACATGGACCAGATCCGCGACGAGACCGGTTATGTCGTGCCGGGCAGCGCCGCGGATGAGATGGTCGCGGCCCTCAAGTCGCTGAAGGCCTGAGCGCCGACGTTCGCTGCCGACACGCACCCGGTCCCTTCGTGCGACGTCTCTGCTGGGTGTCGCGGTGGCCGGCCGCTATGGTTGACATTCACGAGCCGACCCGGCTTGCGTCGACGTCTCGATGCAAGCCCGTCGCGAACCACCTGGCGGACACAGGCATGTGGAACCGGATCCGCAACCTCTGGCGCCCGGAGAACTTCCACTACCACCACCTCGTCGGCCGCGGCAGCGGTCATTTCGAGGGCTGGTACCTCAAGCTCGTCGATCGGGTCGGTGCGCAACCGTATGCGCTGATCCCCGGCGTATTCCTGGGTGAAGACGCCCACTCGTTCATCCAGGTGCTCGACGGCCGCGCCGGCACCGCCGTGTATCACCGGTTTCCGCTCGACGCCTTCGAAGCCGACGCGGATCGGTTCGACATCACGATCGCGGGCAACCGCTTCTGGACGGGAGGCGTCGAACTCGCGATCGACAGCGAGGCGTCGTCCGCGAAGCAGAGTGCGAATGGCAGCGTGCAGTTTGGTTCGTGGAGGCCCTGGCCGGTCACGGCGTTCTCACCCGGCATCATGGGTCCGTACAGCTTCGTGCCCTTCATGGAGTGCAACCACGGCATCCTCAGCCTGGATCACGACCTCTCGGGTTCACTCGAAGTCGCTGGTCATCGGACGGACTTCGCCGGCGGGCGGGGCTATGTGGAGAAGGACTGGGGGCGCGGTTTTCCGGCCGGCTACGTCTGGGTGCACAGCAACCACTTCGGACGCACAGGGGTCTGTCTGACGGCCGCCGTGGCGATCATCCCTTGGCTGACGGGGGCATTCCGCGGGTTCATCATCGGATTCCTGATCGACGGCGAACTGCACCGCTTCACGACGTACACGGCTAGCGTGCTCGAGCGTCTCGAGTTGAGTGACACGCATCTGCATCTCGCCATCCGCAATCGCACGCACCGGCTCGAAGTCGACGCCCGCAAGACCGACGGGGCGACGCTGTATGCCCCGTACGAGAAACAGATGATCGCGAGGGTGGCCGAGACGATGACCTCCGAGGCGGATGTCCGACTGACCCGACTTTCGGATGATCGGGTCATTTTCGAGGGATGCGGACAGCACGCCTGTCTCGAGGCCCAGGGCGATCTCGCACGGGTGCTCGGCGCATGACACCGACGGTCGGCGGTCGGGCATGATCGAGCGGATGCTGGACCAACTGGCGGGTTTCGCGACGACGAGGCCCCGCACGGTGTTGATCGTCTTCTGCACGCTTTCGCTGATCGGCGTGCGCGCCTTCATGGTGCCCGTCGATTTCAGCTTCGCGGGCTTGATGAACCGCGAGCACCCCGAGGTCGCACGCTACTTCGCGGCTTCAGAGCGTTACGGGCTCGGCGGCATGCTGCTCGTGGTCATCGAAGGACCCGAAGAAGATCTCGACGCGGGGCTGCTCGACGTCCAGCTCGCACTCGATGATCTCGAACAGGTTCGCTCGGTCCAGACCACACCGCCGCGCGATTGGCTGCTCGCCCACTCGATCTGGCTCGTCGAGCCGGATGTGTTCGAGGAGTGGATGGATCTGGCCGAGGGAGACGCGGACCCGGGTGGAAGCCGCGCGCTGATCCGCAGGCTCGACGCCGATGCAGTGCACCGTGCTCCGCCCGTGCCTCGAGGTGCCCGGCTGCTCACGATCGTGATGGCGCGGGACTCGTTCGAACTGGCGCTCGACGCAACGGACTTCCCGATGATCCGGCGCGTCGTGCACGAGACGCTCGCCCCCCTCGGCCTGTCGGCGCGATTCGCGGGCATGCCTGCGATCGTCACCCAGGAGCAGGAAGCCACCCTCGTGCGGATGACCGTGCTCGCGCCACTGTCCCTGATCCTCGTGCTCGCGTTGGTGTGGACAGTGGAGCGTCGCCCACTCGTCCTGGCCAGCATCGCGGCACCGATGCTTCTCAGCGTCGCCTGCACGCTCGGGGTGATCGCCTTCTTGACGGGACGTCTGACGCTGATGGAGTCGATCTTCGGCGTACTCGTGTTCGGACTCGGTGACGAGTACGTGATCCATCTGTTGATGCGCCTGCACGAGGAACGCTCGAGCGGTCGCGACTTCAACGCCAGCCTGCATCGGGCGATCCTCGGAACCGGACGCAGCATCGTGACCGGAGCCGTGACCACTGCCGGGGCGTTCGGGATCCTGATCCTTGCTCCGGATCCGGTCTTCTACCGGCTGGGACTCTCGGGTGCCATCGGGCTGCTGCTGTGTCTCGCTTTCATGATGGCGATGCTGCCGGCGCTGTGGGTGCTGATCGAAAGGCGCTCACCCATGCCCGTAGCCGTTCGGCGTCCACCCTCGCGCAGCTGGTTCGGTCGCATTGCGGCCGCTTGTTCCCGACGTCCCGTGGTCGCTCTGGCGATCGGTGCAGTCCTGCTCGGGGCTGCCGCGGTGCTGACGCCCACGTTGCACTACGAGACGAATCTCGAGCGCGTCTTTTCGCGGGAGATAGACGCGGTTGATACCGCACGCCATATCCGGGACCTGTTCGGCGTCGACCCGGGTCCGTGGCTCGTGGCGGTTCCCGATCTCGTCTCAGCCCGCCGGATCACGTCGGCCTTCGACGTCGAGCCGCTCTTCGCACGGACCGAGAGCCTGGCAGGCGTGCTGCGCGACGATCGAGAGGTCCGCCGCTCCCGGCTCGACGCGCTGGCGCCGGATCTCGCGCGCCGCGTGCGCGCTCGCGAGCTGGCCGCGATGCAGCTCGACGGGCCTGCGGCAGATGAGGCGCGCGAAGCTCTCGCTCCGCTCTCGCTGCTGCTCGCAGGACAGGCTCTCGGTCCGCCGACTCGCGAGAATCTGCCCGCTGCGATCACGGAGCGTCTGGTCGGCCCGGAAGGCGAATTGCTCGTCTACGTGTTTCCGGCTGAACCGGCCCTCGATTCGGCGGTGGCGGCACGCGAGCGCGCGGTCGCCCAGGCGATCGATCCCGGTGCCACCTCGATGAGCGCCATCTACGAAGCCCTGATCGGGACGGACCGTCCCTGGATGCCGCTGATCCTCGGTGCAGTGGTCGCATTCATCGCGGGGGTCGTCCTGCTCGACTTCCGCAGTGTGCGACTGACGCTGCTCGCGCTGCTCCCGGTGACCGCCTCGGTGGTGGCGACGCTCGGGCTGCTGGCCGCCTTCGGATTCTCGTTCAATACAGTGACGCTCGTCGCGGTGCCGTTGCTGCTGGGGATCGGCGTCGACGACGGCATCCATGTCGTGCATCGGTTGCTCGAACAGCCGGAATGCACGATCGGCGAATGCGTAGGGTCGGTGGCTCAGAGTATCGGGCTCACCACGGCGACCACCTGCGCGAGCGTGGGATTGCTGCTCTTCACGAGACACCCGGGAATCGAGAGCGTCGCGATCCTGCTGCTCGTGGGACTGCCGCTCGCGCTGCTGGCCACGGTGACGCTGCTACCCGCCGCTGCAACGTTCGTTCGTGCCCGCTGACCAGCCCTCGGCATCGCTCGAGCCCTTGCGTGTCGTGCGGCGATCTCGAAGCGGCGGGGTCGATGTGTCAACATCGCGCGAGGGGCTTCGGTGGCGCCCGGAGATCACGCGATGTCGCTCGAACAACCGAGCCTGCTCGAGCCCGAGAGCTTCGAACGAGGCGTCCCCCACGACTACTTCCGCTGGCACAGTCCCGTCATGCAGTTCCGGCGCACGGCCACGTGCGATTCACGCCCACCCGGGGCTGGCGATCGCCGGATGCGTTCGGACGGGAAGCAGGAAACATGAAAAGGAGAGACCCATGACGGCGCTCGAGATCCCGAACTTCGGCCGGATCCTCGGCGAACCGCTTCGAGCTGTCCCCGAGGTCTCGCGGGTCGGATTCATCGCGTGGCTCGAACGCGCCGCCGCTGCCCGCTACCGCGAGTGGGCCGCTCGGGACGAGACCCATCGCGAGGGGCTGCTGGCCTGCGCGAAACGCGAGGACGAGATCGCGAACCGGGCCGAGAAGCTGATGCCGGTCCGGCCAGAACACGAAGTGATCGCCCGGGCGGCGCTCGAACGCGCCCGCGCCCTGTACGCGGCTGCGTTCGAGGGTCACGACCTGCGCGACTGCATGATCCTGCAGGCCCACGCCGAGCGGCAGGGTGCGCTGGCCTGGCACGCCTTCGCAGCGGTGGCTCGCGACGAGGCGACGAAGCATGCGCTGCTGGCGCTCGCCGCGATCGAAATCGAGAGTGCGGACTTCGTCGATGCGGCGCTCGGCGTGCGATCCACCGATCGAGTCTGACGAGATCGCGGACGCTCGCGCGCGTTCAACTCGCGTCGAGGGCCGCGATGGCGCGGCGCGGCGCGACCGAGCGATAACCCTCTTCGAGCAGGCTGGCGACGACCTTCCAGTCGACTTTGCGGTCGAGGCGGATTCCCACCCAGCCGCTCGGTCCGACGTAGGGCGGGACGAAGTAGCTCTCGGAGTCGGACTCGACGAGGGATTCCTGCGCGCCGGCGGGCAGCTTCAGCCACAGCGCCACGCGACCGTCGCCGTGATGATCGACATGGAAGCTCGCGAACGTCTTCTTGCCGCCCCAGAACGTCGGCGAGCCATGCGAGATGCGCTCGTCGGTCTCGGGCCAGGCGCGGATGATCTTCCGGAGTTGTTCCAGCGGATCGAGCTTTCTCGGCACGATGGTTTCTCCGCTTTGTTCACGTAGTTCGCGTTGCACCCGTGTCAGGCGAATCCGCCGGACAGGAACTTCGCATACTCGTCGAGCCTCGGCAGCACGCTCTCGCGTCCCGCGGACGGCAGTCGCAACACCACTTCGGTCACACCGATCTCGGCGTACCAGGCCAGCTTGCGCGCATCGGGCAGGACACCCATCGGCACGATGTGAAGTGCGTCGGGATCGCGACCCCGCTCGAGCATGGCGCGCCGCAGCAGGACGAGGGCCGGCTGGATGCCGGCGCCGCCGATCGGCATCCAGCCGTCTGCGAACTCGGCGATGTGGGCGAACAGCTTCGGACCTGCTCCGCCTCCGATCAGCATGATGGGCCTCGGCTGCTGGATCGGCTTCGGCCACTGCCACGAGGGTTCGAGCTGCACGAACTCGCCGCGGAACTCGGCCACGTCAGAGGCCCAGAGTGCCTGCATGGCGAGCACCTTTTCGCGCACGAGTTCGCGACGTCGAGGCACGTCGATGCCGTGGTTCTCCATCTCTTCGTGATTCCACCCGTACCCGATCCCGAAGACGAGGCGCCCGCCGCACAGCTGATCGAGCGTGGAGATCTGTTTCGCGAGCACGATAGGATCGTGCTGTGCGGGCAGACCGATCCCGGTGCCGAGGCGGATCGTCGTGGTGGTCATCGCCGCCGCGGCGAGGGCGATGTAGGGGTCGGGGCTGCGCCGATATTCCTCCGCGAGTTCGGACTCGCCGGTCGGCGCAGGTGTCCGACGGCTCGTGGGGATGTGGGTGTGCTCGGGGATGTAGAGGGAGTGGAAGCCCCGTGACTCGGCCTCTCGCGCGAGTTCATGCGGTGGCATCGCCCGGTCGGTCGCATGCAGGGTGACGCCGATCTTCATCTCGCTCCGTCTCTTCACGGCGGGTTCGGCCGGCTGGACTCTAGTCGACGAGCGATCCCCGGCCAGCATGCCGGCGGAGGGCAGCGGGCGGAGCGCGCGGCTATCGTGGGCGCCGCCCCGGTCGGTCTCGAGAATCGGCTGTGCGCTCGCGCAGGGGACGGAGGGCGAACGCGCGATGGTCAGTCTCGCAGGAGAGCGCGACACCGCGAGCCCTGCGCGCAGCGAGACGCCCGAGCGCGGCCGGATCGACACTGCTTTCATGATCGTCGGCCTCTTCCTCGTGGCCCTCGTCGTGCGCATCGGTGCGCTGATCCGTACCGACGTGATCTTCAATGATGGTCCCGTGTTCCTCCGGCTGGCCGCCTGGATGCAGGCCGGCCAGTGGCACGCGGCGTTCGCCCACGACCAACATCCCGGCTATCCGCTGTTGATCCGGCTGGCTCAGACCGTCTTCGGAGAACCGTTTCCGGCGGCGATCGCCGTATCGATGCTCTTCGGCTGCGCGGCCGTCGTCGTCCTGTACCTGTTTCTGCTGCAGGCCTGGGATCGCCGCGTGGCGGGGCTCGGTGCGCTGATGCTCGCGCTGAACCCCTATGCGGCACGCTTCTCGGCGGACGTGCAGACCGAGTCCGTGTACCTCTTCTTCTTTCTCGCGTCGCTGACGATGCTGTTCACGGCTCTGCGCCGGGCGTCTCCGGCCGGGGCGGGCGCGGCCGGCGTGCTGACGGCACTCGCGTATCTGACGCGGCCCGAAGGCGCGGCGGTCCTCGTCGTCGCAGGAGCACTCGCCGGCATCGCCTGGTTGCGCGGCAAGTGGACCGGCCGGACGACGCTGGCCTGGCTCGGCGCCCTGCTGCTCGGAGCGGGGGCGGTCGCGGGCCCCTACGTGCTGTTCGTGCGTTCGGTCAGCGGGAGCTTTCGGGTCTCGCAGAAGAAGTCCCTGCTCTCGATCCTCGAGTTCGCACCCGGAGCGAAGGCCGAGCCGGCAGGTTTGCTGTCGGCTGCGCTTCCCACGGCCACGAACGAGATCATCGCGATCGCTCTGGCTGCGCTCGGCAGCGTGCTGGTTGCGTTCGCGCTGACACGGATCCGCGGCAGCGCGGCGACGCGAGTGCGTGTCGATCGGGTCTCGCTCGCGGTGGCGATCTTCGCGGTCGGTCTGCTGGCAGTGACATTCGCGCCGGGACCGTTCGGCGTGTTCGCCGGGGTGATCGTGTCGACCCTGCGCCCCGAGATCCTGTTGCTGGTCGCGATCGGCGTGTTCGTCCGGGCGAAGAGCGGGCCGACCGGTCGCTCGCTGTTCGTGACCGCCATCGTCGGACTGTATGCGGTGATCCTGTTCGGGTTGTTGGTTTCGTACGGCTACGTGGATCGGCGTCACGCGCTTCCGCCGCTCACTCTGTTGCTGGGCTACGCGGCCGCCGGTGCGCTGGTCCTGATCGATGGACTGACCTCGTGGCTCGAGACACGCGGTCGTGGCGCGGAGCGTGCACGGCTGATCGCCTGGGCGATCGTCGCCGGGTTGATCGTGGCGATCGCGCTGCCCAAGGCCTGGCATGCGCACGGCCGGGAGGAACTCGGCGCCCGACGCGCGGCCGAGTGGTTGCGCGACCATCCAGAGCCGCCGGGCAAGCTGGCCTCGGACCGGCTGAAGCACGGTTGGTACGCGGCGCGCGAGTGGATGCCGCTCTGGGATCTCGGCGCCGTGAAGACGCTGGATCTCCTCGACTACGAGGGCGTCCGCTTCGTGCTCGCCGAGCACGACGTTCTCGATGCATCGAAGCGACTGCTTCCGCCTCTGGACGACAACCCGAGGTTCGTGCTGGTCGAGCGCTACACGGATCCGTCGGATCCGAGGCCCGTCGTGCTGTACGAGCTGGTTCGCAGATCGGACTGAGCAACCTCGACTTCCGCAGCGGTATGCTCGTCCGCCCTCACAGTCCGATTCGAACAGGAGAGCCCATGCAATCGATGCGTCCCGATCAAGCGGCGGAACTCATCCGACCGCGCGACACGCTGGCCGTGCCGCTCGGCCCCGGCCAGCCCGGGGCGTTTCTGCACGCGCTCTCGGCGCGCGACGACTTCGTGGATCTCACGGTCTTCAGCGCGTTGTTGCTCGATTTGTATCCGCTGTTCGCCCGCAAGGGGGTGCGCCTCGAGAGCGGATTCTTCGGTCCCGCCGAGC
The DNA here is from genome assembly GCA_031413515.1 of bacterium. GTDB lineage: Bacteria > Myxococcota_A > UBA9160 > UBA9160 > UBA4427 > TMED88. The sequence goes on along the minus strand of JANOFF010000022.1, from coordinate 25,647 downwards.
GTGCGCTGCGCGCCGCCGGCCACGACGTGGATTTCGTGATCGGTGACTTCCGCCGGCTGGCCGGTCTGCTCGAAACCCGTCCGCCCCGGGTGATGGCGACGAGTGTCGCGCCCGCAGGACCGGACGGAAGATTCAGCCTGTCGCTCCACGCCGGGGCTTCCGTCGAAGCGACTAGGCAGTGCGGTCGCGACCCGGCGCGCTTGCTGATCGCAGAAGTGAACGCCGATCTGCCGCGCACATTCGGCCTGCCGCCGCATCATCTCCACTCGCTCGGCCCGGACGAGATCGATGTGGTGATCGAGAGCGACCGACCGTCGCCGGTGCTCGATGAACCGCCGCCGTCCGAGATCGAGCGCGCGATCGCCCGGCACGTGGCGGCGTTCGTGCCCGACCGGGCGACGCTGCAGACGGGCATCGGTGGCGTGCCGAGTGCGGTGGCGGCGCTGCTCGCCGAAGGAGCGGGCAGCGAGTACGGAATCCATTCGGAGATGTTCACCACCGGGCTGATGCGGCTGTGTCAGGCGGGCAAGGTGAGCAACGCCCACAAGGGTCAGTTCGACGGCGTATCGATCTGCACCTTCGCGTACGGGACCCGAGCCCTGCACGATTGGCTGCACGAGAACGAATCCGTCCGCTTCATTCCCGTCCATCTCGTCAACGAACCGAGCACGATCGCCGCGAACAACCACATGATCGCGATCAACGGCGCCCTGGCGGTCGATCTCGGCGGCCAAGTCGTCGCGGACACGATCGCTGGGAATCAGTACTCGGGCATCGGGGGTCACGAGGACTTCGTCGGGGGAGCATCGATGCAGCGCGACGACCGGTCGCTGGTCTGCCTGCCCGCGACGGCTTCGGTCGGCGGTCGCCTGATCTCGCGCATCCAGGCGACGTTGCCCCGCGGTTCGATCGTCACGACCCCGCGCCACCAGGTCGACGTGGTGGTGACCGAGTACGGGGCCGCCGAATTGCGCGATCGCACCCACAAACAGCGCATGCAGGCGCTGGCCGCGATCGCCCATCCGGCGGTTCGCGAGAAGCTGCTGCGCGGCGAAGACGACGTCGCGGTCGACTAGCGGTACCGACTCGAGCGGCAGGTCGGGCTGAACGCGCGCGCCTCGGGGAAAGCCGGAGTCGCTCGGGCTTCGCTGCCTCGGGGGTGGATGTCTGTGGCCGGGGTGTGTATACCCCGCACGCGCCTGGGACCCCCGCATGGATCGCGACCGGAATCCTCCGAATCAGGCAATCTGCGGGATCGGAAATTCTCTGGGCGCGGGAGCAGAACGAATTGCGGGGCTGGATCGGTGCACTCGTCGTGCTCGGGGCGGTGCTGTTCCTGGCAGCCTGCGCGGCCGAGTCACCGACCGAGCCGAGTTCGAGCCGGGTCGAGCGACTCGACGGTCTCGGGGCGCTGTGGAGCTTCTACAAATTCCACTACATCGACGACGGCCGGGTGGTTGCCCTCGATGAGGGCCGGATCACCACCTCCGAAGGACAGGGCTACGCGATGCTGCGCGCGGTCTGGTCCGACGATCCCGCCAGCTTCGCGAGCGCCTGGCAGTGGACGAAGCAGCACCTGCAGGTTCGCGACGATCATCTGTTCGCCTGGAAGTGGAAGGACCGGGTCCTCGACATCCACTCGGCGACGGACGCCGACACCGACATCGCGCTCGCGCTGCTGCTCGCCTCGCGGGTCTTCGAGGAACCCGGCTACGAGGCCGAGGCCCGCGCGATCATCGAGGACATCTGGGAACTCGAGATCCTCGAGGTCGGTGACGCGTACTTCCCGACGGCGGGTGATTGGGCGAAGCAGGAATCCGTTCCGACGCTCCACGTCGCCTACCTCGCCCCCTACGCGTACGAGGAGTTCGCGAAGGTCGATCCGTCCCACCCCTGGAAGCGGGTGATCGACACGTCCTACGACATCCTGGATTGGCTCTACCTCGATCAGGAGCTGAGCCTTCCTCCCGAGATCATCTACGTGGATCGCGAGACGGGGGCGCTCGCGCTCACGAGTCGGCGCGGCGGGAAGATCAGCCACTTCAGCTACGACGCCTTTCCGATCTACTGGCGCGTCGCTCTCGATTCTCGCTGGCATTCTCGTTGGCAGGGTCCGCTCCGGGCCAGGATGCTCGAACCGCTGCGCCGCGCCTATGCGGAGGACGGGCGCCTGTTCGATCGCTACGACCTGAACGGCAAAGCACTATCGGATCTCGAGGCGTTGCCCCTCTACGCGACGCTCCATTCGCTGGCCAGCGTGGTGGACGAGGAGTTCGCCCGGAAGCTTCAGGACGAGAAGCTCGATGCGCTCTTCGCCAAGGCTCTTGCGGGCCGGGACAGTCCCTACTACCTCCACAACTGGCTGTGGTTCGACCGCGCGCTCGACCTCGACCTGACGCGCCGCTTCGACGAGTTCCTGGGCTTTCTCTATCCCTTCGATACCCGAGCGTTCTCGGCCAGCTTTCCCACCGTGCCGTTCGTCGCCTGCCTGCTGCTCTTCCCTTTTGCGCGCTTCGCACGCGGGCGGTTCTGGCGGCCGATCGCGGTGGTTGCGTTTCTGGTGCCCGCCTTCGTGCTGTGCGTCCGGTATCTCGGGTGGCGTGGGCTCCACTCGCTGAACTTCATCGAGCCGATGGGGCCTCTGATCAGCATCTCGCTGTGGGCCGCTGAGCTGTACTGCTTCTTCTCGGTCGTGCTGCTCGTGGTCCAGGTCGGCGTGGGTGCTCCGCGACCACGCCGGAGACCCGAGTCCACCAGCTTTCGCCCTCGCGTCGACATCCTCATCCCGATCTTCCGCGAGCCGATCGAGATCCTCGAGCGCACGCTGCTGGCGGCTCGCGCGATCCGCTATGCGCCCTTCGAGATCCATGTGCTCGACGATGGTCGACGGCCCGAGGTGCGCGAACTCGCCGAGCGGCTCGGGGTCCGTTATCTGGCGGGGCCGCAGAAGCATGCGAAGGCGGGCAATCTGAACCATGCGATTCCACAGTGCGAAGGCGAACTGATCGTCGTCTTCGACACGGATCACATTCCCGTCGCGTCCTTCCTGGAGGAGACCGTCCCCTGGTTCCAGGATTCCGGTGTGGGCTTCGTGCAGACGCCACATCACTTCAGCAATCCCGACATCTTCCAGCGCGCGTTCCGGGTGTCGGGCCGCATCCCCAACGAGCAGGACATGTTCAACCACGCCATCCAGTCGCGGCGCGACGAATGGGGAGGCTCGTTCTTCGTCGGCAGTGGCGCCGTCTTCCGGCGTGCGGCCATCGAGGGGATCGGCGGCTTCAAGCTGCTGTCGATCACCGAGGACATCCACACCAGTCAGCATCTGCATGCCGCGGGCTGGCGCTCGGTCTTCGTGGACCGCGACCTGGCCGTCGGGCTCGCTGCCGAGAATCTGGCCTCGTACATCGTCCAGCGCCGCCGCTGGATGCTGGGTTGTCTCCAGATCTTCTTCCGCGACAACCCGCTGCTGCTTCGAGGTCTGTCGCTGCGCCAACGCATCGGGTACTTCGCGTCCCTCTACTACTTCTTCTTCCCGCTCGCGCGGATCGTCTTCTGGGCGGCGCCGCTCGCGTATCTGCTCTTCCATCTGCATCCGATCTTCTCGCAGGTGTCGGTGCTGACCGCGCACCTGATCCCGTACCTGATCGTGCTGCCGATGATTTCGACGGTACTCCTGCCGGGCTGGCCGCGTCCTTTGTGGGGTCCGTTCTACGAAGGCGCCGTCAGTGCGCCCCTGGCTCGTTCGATGTTCGACCTGTTGCTCCCGAAATCACTCGGCTTCGCGGTGACGCCGAAGGGCCTCATGACCGAGCAGGCCCGCTTCGATTGGCGCTCGACGAAGTGGACTCTGTTGCTGGCGGCCGTGATGGCATTCGCGATCGCCAAGGGGTTGCTCGAGTTCGAGTTGTTCGGGATCGAGAAGGACGCGTACTTCTTCAATCTGGCGTGGGCCGGGTTCAACCTGCTGTTCCTGATCGCGGCCGTCATGGTGGCCTGGGAGAGGCCGCAGCGCCGGGAGGAAGGCCGGGTGGCCTGCCAGCGCCCCGTGCGGCTCCTCACAGCAGACTCAATGGTCGCCGCAGTCACGCGTGACGTCAGTCTCTCGGGCTGTGCGCTCGTACTCGAGCACGCGTCGCTGCTGCCGAGCGAATTCATGCTCGAACTCGACACAGGGATCCGTCCTCTCGCGTTGCGGGCGAGACTCGTCTACCACGAGCGGCTCGACCGCCAGGAGCGCGTGGGTGTGCAATTCGTCGATCCGTCGGCGGATGCCCGTCGTGACCTGCTGCTGCAGGTGATCGCCGACCCGGAGACCTGGGTGGCGGCACACGCCGGCGAGACGCGCAGCTACGCGGTCTCGGCCGCGATCTTCTTCGCGGCGATGTTCCGCTTCCCTCGCGCACACCGGCAGAGTCGCCGGCGCCACCCCCGTGCCGGTCGGCTGCAGCGATTGCGGCTCGTCATCGGGGGACGCGACGAGCGAGTGGTCCTCCGCAACATCTCGCCGCTCGGACTCGCCGTTCTGCGCGCCGGTGCAGCGCCGGCCGTGGGGACCACGTGGCGGATCTCGTGCCTGGCGGGATCCCCGAGCTGGGGACGGGTCGTCCGCGTGCGGCGATGCTGGATGTTCTTGTGGGAGGTCGGCGTCGAACTCGTCGATCCCCCGCGCGATTCACCCGCGATCGAGGTCGAGCTTGCCGCCTAGGCGCCGTGCGCTCACATGTCTGTTCGCGCTGTGGTCGATGGCCGCATTGTCGCTCGGCCTGGCCGGTGCGGCTGCGGCCCAGTCCGAGACGCAATCCTTGTCCGAGACCTGGTACGTGCTGCGCGGTCGCGCGAACATGAAGATCGGCAACTACAAGGCGGCGGTCGAAGCCTTCGAGAAGGCGTCCGAGCTCGATCCCGGAAATCGCGAGGCCATGCGCAGTCTCGGCGTGGCGCTCGAGAAGCAGGGTCTGACGGCCCGGGCGATCGAGCAGTACGACCTGTATCTGGATCGCTTTCGCGACGATCCGGAGATCGCCTTCAAACAAGCCGACTTCCTTTCGTGGGATCGCTACGCGTACCGGCGCGACGATGCGATCCGCTACTACCGCATGGGTCTCGCGATCCGGGAGGATCGCGAACGCAGGCACGCCCTGGCGCGCCTGCTCGCGCAGGATCGCACGCAGCTCGACCAGTCGCTCGAGCAGTATCGGATCCTGCTCGCGGCGGAGCCCGGCAATGCGACCTGGCGCGCCGAGTATCGCGACCTGCTGCTGTGGGATCCGAAGAACCTCGCCGAAGCGGTGAAGGAGTATCGACAGCTGGCGCGCGAGAAACCCGACGACTTCGAGGTCCGCCACACACTGGCGCGACTCGTGACCCGTCAGGATCCGAAGGGCGACGAGCCGATCCGTCTGTATTCGGAACTCGTGGCCCGCTGGAGCGGGAATACCGCGCTGCGACTCGAGTACGCCCAGGTCCTGGCCCGCCACCGGGACAAGCGCACACTCGCGCTGGAGCAGTATCGACTGGTTCTGGCGAAGAGCCCGAGCTTCGATACCCGTGTCGAGTACGCCGACCTCCTGTCGGGTCGTGCGGAGGACCGCACTCCGGCGCTTGCCCAGTACGCGATCCTCGTGCGCGAGCGCCCGGACGACAATCGCCTGCGTCTCAAGTACGCGCGTCTCCTCGGGGCCAGACGCGAGGACACCAAACTCGCGATCGCACAGTACCGACAGGTGCTGGATCGGGATCCGCGGAACCCGTCGGCGCACGAAGGTCTGGCGACCTCCTATGCATGGCTCGGGGATCGGGACCGCGCGCTCGAGCACGCCAATCTTGCGGTCCGATCCGGTGGCGGGACGCGTGACGTGGCCACGTTGCGCGAGAGCCTCCGGACCGGACGCGAGCCGCGGATCGAACCGGTCACCTTCGGACTGGTCCAGCGCGGGCCGACGAAATCCGAGTTGAACGGTCTCGGATTCGGGGCGAAGGGACAGTTCGATCCGTCGCCCTTCGCAACGCTTCGCCTGTCTGCCGGATTCGAGGACTACTGGCGTTCGGGCCAGAACACGGCGGGTGGTTATGTGAGCGGTGGCACCGAGTGGAGGCTGGATCCCCGTCAGCGGGTCGACCTCGAGATCGGGTATCACTCGCTCGGCACGAATGCGGCCCGCAACGTCGTCGGGCATGCAGAGTACGCGCGCGATGGCGCGCGCTTCGACCTGCGCGCCGGGTACGACCGCCGGCTCCGGTACGACTCGTATGTCGCGCTGATCGGCGATCGAAGCGCCGGCTTCATGATCGGCGCAGCCCGGGAGAACCGCTTCTACGGACACTTCGACAGCGAGGCCGGACGCTTCGGATTCGCCCTCGACCCCTACGTGGGCTGGGTGAACGCCGAGGCGACCGACAACAACCCGTTCGTCGGGCTGGCAGGAGCGGTCGACTTCGCGCTGGTCGAATCGAAGAGCTGGGATTTCTCGGGAGTCCTCGGCATGACGATCGATCATTACCGTGATGATGCGTTCGGTGTGGCCCCCCGCGTGAGGTCTCCACAACCGGGCGGCTACTTCAGTCCGCAGCTGTTCTTCGAGGCGGTCCCGGGGATCTCCACCACGGTCCGCTTCGGCAAGAGCAGCTTCCTCGATCTCTCGGGCGGGCCGGCCTTGCAGGTGGTGAACGAGTCCACCAGCAACGCGGACTTCAACGTGGGCGGACAAGCGCGCTTGTCCTACCTGCTGATCATCAGCGATTCGATCTTCTGGAATCTGGATACGGCCTTCGCGCAGATCGGCGACGCCTACACCCGAGTGGACTGGTCGACGAGCGTGACTTTCAAGTTCTGAGCGCATCGCGAGATCGCCCGACCGCGTGCGCGGGTTACACTCGGCCGCCATGTTGAAAGACGCCGCAGCGATCGTCGGGGTCGGGGAAACCGCCTTCGCGAAGAAGCTCGAGCCGAGCGAGAAGAGCCTCGCACTCGAAGCGATTCTCGCGGCCCTCGACGATGCGGGGATCTCGCCCGGCGAAGTCGATGGGCTCGCGTCATACACCCTCGAGACCAGCGATGAAGTCGAGATCGCGAAGAACCTCGGCGCGGGCGACATCACGTGGTTCAACCAGGTCGGATATGGCGGTGGCGCCGGCCCGGCCTGCGTGGGACAACTCGCGCTCGCGATCGCGGCGGGACAGTGCCGCGTCGGAGTGGTGTGGCGATCACGCAAGCGCGGTTCGGGTGGCCGCATCTGGGCCGATCCCGCGGTCCAGTTCTCGACGCCCGCCGCGTGGACGCGGCCCTGGGGATTGCTTCGTCCGGTCGACGAGATCGCGCTGCTGACGCGTCGCTACATGCACGAGTTCGGAGCCACTCGTGAGCATCTCGCCAACGTGGCGATCGCGGTGCGCCGGATGGCCAATCGGAATCCCCGCGCCAGCATGTTCGACAAGCCGCTCGAGCGGGAGCAGTACATGGCAGCGCGCTGGATCTCCGAGCCGCTCTGCCTATTCGACAACTGCCTCGAGAGCGACGGGGCGCTCGCGTGCGTGCTCGTCTCGGCCGAGCGGGCGAGGGATTGCCGCAAGCCGCCGGTCTTCGTGCACGCCTTCGCACAGGGCATCCCACAGCAGTCGCAGACCATGGTCAACTACTGGTGCGAGGACCCGCTGCGCGGGCCGGCGTGGACGTGCGCGCAGAAGCTCTACGCACTGTCGGACATCGGTGCCGAGGCGATCGACGTGGCGCAGATCTACGATGCGTTCTCGCCGCTCGTCCTGTTCTCGCTCGAGGGCTACGGATTCTGCGGAAGAGGGGAGGGCGCGGCCTTCAGCGAAGGCGGCGCGCTCGAACTCGGTGGGCGACTCCCGATCAACACGGCGGGAGGTGGATTGTCCGAGGCCTACGTGCACGGCTTCAATCTGATCAACGAAGGCGTGCGACAGCTGCGCGGGGAATCCTGCAATCCCGTAGTGGGCGCCGAGACATGTCTCGTGACGGGCGGCGAGGGCGTGCCGACCAGCGCGCTGATCCTGCGGAGGTGAGCGAGTGAGCGACGATCGCCTGCTGCCGCCGATCGGCGAGGAGAATGCGCCCTTCTGGGAGGGTGCACTGCGCGGCGAGCTGCGCGTGCAGCGTTGCCCCGACACCGGTCGCCTGATCTTTCCACCGCGGTTGCGAAGTCCCTACGGCGCGCGGCGCACCCCAGAATGGATCGCGGTGTCGGGACGCGGAACGGTCTGGTCGATCGCGATCCCCTACCCACCGTTGCTGCCGCAGTTCGCCGACCTGGCGCCCTACAACGTGATCCTGGTCGCCCTCGACGAGGATCCGACGATCCGGCTGATCGGCAATCTCGTTTCCGAGGCGGGAGCTTCGATCGCGTCGATCGACCCGCACGCCATCGTGATCGGAGAATCCGTGCGCGTGGTCTTCGAGCCCGTGAGCGAAGCCATCCATCTTCCGCGCTGGGTGCGGGCCTGATCGGCACGCACTGCGGGGGCGACCGTGCCCGCTCAGCGAGCCCGGCGGCCATCCCCCGCGAAGGGCAGCCACAGCGATTCGGCCAGTGTCGGCGCGTGGTCGCCGTCTCGATCCGGCAGCCCCGTGGTCACGCGGCGCGCGGGATCGCTGGCGCGGAACGTCCTCCCGAGCCGGTCCCAGATCGAGAAGACGGTGCCGAAGTTGGTGTTCAGCTCGTGCCAGTCGGCCGAGTGGTGCGCGCGGTGGAGCGCCGGTGTGATCAGCAGGCGTCGGACGAGCGGATCGACACGCGCGGGGAGATCGAGGTTTCCGTGCACGAGCAGGTTCGCGATGCCGAACACGACCTCGAACACGAGCACGCCCACTGCGGGCACGCCGAGCAGCACGATCGCCGCGAGCCGGACCGGCAGCGCGAGCATCAGCTCGCCCGGGTGGAAGCGCAGCGCAGTGGTGACGTGGAAGCTCGTGTCGGCGTGATGCACACGATGGAAGCGCCAGAGCAGCGGCAGCTGGTGGTTGGCGCGGTGCCAGAAGTACGAGACGGCATCGAGTCCGACTAGGCCCACGCCGATGCCCAGCCACGGGCCTGCCCCCACGAAGCCGAGCAGTCCGAGTTCGCGCTCGGCCGCCCAGCCGGCGACCACCCAGCCGCAGGCCCCGCAGACGAAGGTCATCAGTCCGGCGTCGACGGCCCACAGGCCGAGGTTCGTGCGCCAGGCGGTGCGCATCCGCTCGTGGGGACGGAAGCGCTCGATCGCCACGGCGAGCACGAGCGCTGCGGCCAGACCCACGGTCCGGACGAGCTGGAAGGTCTGCTCGCTGGGTTCCGACATGGCTGGCAGTATCGCGCCCCGGTCACGCGTTCGCCCGCGGCGCTGCTTCTACTCGACCAGTGAACGCGTCAGGAAATCGACCACGGTCGCACGCGCCTCGGCCGGGTCGATCGCCTCGGGCGATCGATCCCAGTGGATGTGGACCGCCCAGGTGGTGAGCGCCTCGACGACGATACGCGCGGCGAGGCGCGGGTTCGGCAGCGCGCGCAGCTGCCCCGCGGCGACGCGCGATGCGAAGTAGCGGCGCAGCCCGTCGCGCACACTCTCGCGACCACCGGTCTGCCAGATCGCGCCGAGGGCGGGGTGATCCATGCAGCGATCGATCAGCTTGATGGTGCGGCGGTGCGCGGTCAAGGTGTCGAACAGGTCGAAGAGAACGGTCTCGAGCTCGTCGCGGGGAGCCTGCGCGCGATCGTGCCGCAGGGCCTCGGCCAGCGCCGCCGGCACGGACTCCAGAGCGAGGCGACTCGCCACCTCCGCCTCGAGCTCGCCCGCGCGCGGTGTCGCGAGCGGAAGCTGCGGCGGACGCGGCACAGGCCCATCGTGGTCGGCGAATCGCATGCACAGTGCGAACAGCGCCTCCTTGCTCTCGACGTAGCCGTACAGCGTCCCCTTCGCCACGCCGAGCGCGTCGGCGACGTCACTCATCTGCGTGCGTCGGTAGCCGCGCTCGATGAAGACCTCGACCGCCACGCGCACCAGATCGTCGAAGCGCTCCTCGGGAATGCGCCTCATCGGGCAGGGGCCTCGTCGTCTGCGGGCTCGAATCGCAGGAAGCACATGAACGGCAGGAAGTCCGAGGTGCCGGTTCGCACGTATCCGGCGTTCGCAATCTCGGCGACGATGGCCTCCGGCTCGCTCACGTGCTCGCCCTGCTTCCAGCGGATCGGCAGCGGCCCGTCGTCGTGATCGTCCAGGTGGACGACGCGCCCGCCCGGCGCGAGGTCGCTCTGCAGGCGCGCGAAGTACGCGACGTGATCGCTGATGGGGTGGTCGGTGAGGCAGGTCATGGCCAGGTCGATTTCTCCATCGGGCAGCTTCGGGTCGCCGTACGCGCCGAGCACCACCACGACGTTCGTGAGCGAATGCTCGATCGGCATCTCTTTCAGCTCTCGGACCAGATCTTCGTCCACCTCGACGGCGTAGACGATGCCTACCTCGCCCACCGCCTCGGAGAGCCAGGGCAGCCAGTAGCCGTCGCCGGCGCCGATCTCGGCGATGCGGTCACCCGGCGCGAGGGCGAGGGTCTCGATGACTTCTTCGGGTCGCTGCCAGCCGTCGCGGTTGCCGGTCACGCGGGAACAGCGAGACGGGCAACCGGGTGCGGAACAGCGCCTCGCTCGTCTGTGCGACGTACGGCTGGAAGCCGATCGCGGCGAGCAAGAGCCCGGACAGCACGACGGCGAGGGAGAGCTGCATCGCGTTGCTCGGGCTTCGGGCGCGGCGGCGAGACCGGAACCGCGTGGAACTTCGATGGCGCCGTGGATCTCGCCACCCACGCCACCTCATCTCGGCACCTTGTCGAGCGGCAACGGGGGCAGCGCCATCGGACGTGCGGCGATCGAGAGCAGCACGAGCACGTTGTCGTCGCCCGCGATGCGGTTGGCGTGCAGCACGTGACAGGTTCCGCAGCGATGGACGAGCGCCCACTCTTCGTCCGGCCTCACCCAGACGGCGATCGGCTCCATGCCGCCGCGACAGGCAGATCGGCGATCGCCCGGCCGTTCGTCGACGTGCAGGCTCCAGAGGCACTGCGGGCAGTGGTTGCGGTGCGCCGTGCCCGGTGCCTCGGTCGGCACCTCGAGACGGCAGCGCCTGCATTGGAAGCTCGTGATGTCCTTGCGTCGTTCGCTGTCTCGGAATTCGCGTCCAGTTCGTCCCATGGGTCCCGCGGCGTGCATCGGTGGACGCACCTCACCCACCAGGGGAGGTGCAAACCCCAGACGACGCCGCGCGAACCGGAGAAGATGGCCGCTAGAGGATCGCGCGAACGAACGAGAGGGGCGCGCTGCAGACCGCGACAGTGGCTGACATCATGGTGCCTCCCTCTCGAAGAACGACCGGCAGTATCCCCGCGACCACGCGATTGCGCAATCCCTCGGAACACTGCGCGGTGCGCCGCATCCCGACCGAAAAGCGGCCCAGTGGCGGATCCAGGTGACATAATGGACTTGGCACCTGGAAGATGAAGAGATGGTGATCCCGATGACGGCGTCGATCTACCGAGCGGTGTTCCTGATCGCGTTCGCCACGTTGCTCTTCGAGGTGACGCTCACTCGGATCCTCTCCTTCACGATCTGGTACCACTTCGCCTACGTGATCATCTCCACCGCGCTGCTCGGATACGGCGCGGCCGGTGCGCTGCTGGCCGTCCGGTCCGAGATCGGACGACGCGATCCGATGGCCACCATCGGCCTGCTCGCGGTCTGTGCGGGCCTCAGCAGTGGCGCCGCGGTGGGTGTGATCTCCGCGTTTCCGTTCGATCCCATGCAGATCTTCTCGTCGCCGCGCCACGCCAGCATCCTGCTCGTCTATCAACTTGCGGTGGCCGTCCCGTTCTTCTTCTCGGGTCTGGCGATCAGTCTGGCGCTGCGCGACGCCGCCGAGCAGGTCGATCGGCTCTACTTCTGGGACCTCGTCGGTGCCGGAGCGGCCGCATGCATCGCGGTGCCGCTGATGAACAGCCTCACTCCGCCCGGCGCTGCACTCGCCTCGACCGCCCTGTTCAGCGCCGTCGGGGCCGCCTGCTGGCGACACAGCGCGCGCCGCGTGGCGGCGATCGCAGCGGCCGGTCTGCTCAGCTTCGCGGCGCTCTTCGCATCGCATATCCATTTCGAACCGGCAGCCAGCAAGCACCTCGCTCTGCACATCTACATGCAGAAGATGAAACCCGTGTTCTCGAAGTGGACGGCGCTCTTCCGGACGGACGTGGTCGCGTCGGACCCGACTGCATTCGACTTCACGAATCAGGACGAATGGGGGATCAGCCTGGCGTCGCCAGAACCGATCCAGCCCTTCTGGGGCTTCATCACCCACGACGCGAGTGCGGGCACTTCGATCTACGACCTGAAACAGGGCCGTCTCGATTTCCTCGACGATCACACCCAGCGAATGCCGTACCTGGTCGTGCCGGAAGCGCCGAACGTGCTGGTGATCGGAGTCGGTGGCGGACGCGACGTGATCGCAGCCGATCGGTTCGGCGCGTCGCAGATCACCGGCGTCGAACTCGACCCTGTCACCATCGACCTGCTGCGGGAGGATCACTTCGGAATCTCGGATGACTTCTTTCGTCAGGAGCACATCCGGCTGGTTCCCGGCGAGGGACGCCACTTCGTCGCCGCGAACGACGATCGATTCGATCTGATCCAGATCACCGCCGTCGATACGCTCGCCGCGCAGTCGAGCGGAGCCTACGTGCTGGCGGAGAACTACCTCTACACCGTCGAGGCATTCTCGGAGTACCTCGACCACCTGACTCCCGGAGGTCTGCTCTGTGTGACGACGGGGCACCTCGACGACGTGAATCCCAAGTCGTCGGGACGGATGGTGTCGGTCGCCCGCGAGGTTCTGCGGCGGCGTGGCGTCACGAACCCCGGCGATCACATCGCCGTGATCACGAGTCGGACGATGTTCGCCAACGTCATGGTGAAGCCGGTGGCCTTCAGCGCCGACGAGCTGCAGCGACTCGCCGCGGAGGCGGATCGTCTGGAGTTCGTCCCGCTCTGGCTCCGAGGCGCCGAGGGAAAGCCGATCTTCCGCGCGTTGGCCGACGCGAAGGGTCCCGCACACGAGCGGGCCCTCCGCGAGGCCCGCTACGTGCTGACTCCGACAACGGACGACAGCCCGTTCTTCTTCCGCTTCTACCGCTGGAAGGATCTGCTGGACCTGCGTGACCCGTTGGGGGCTGAGCACACGACGGCACTGGGCCAGATCGTCCTCGTGGTGTTGCTGCTTCTGCTGACGCTGCTCGCCGCATTCTTCATTCTCGGCCCGTTGGTGGTATTCGGGCGGCGTGGAACCGGCGGACCGATCGGGCAGCGCCTGGGGGTCCTGTTCTACTTCGGGGCCGTCGGGATCGGATTCATGTTGTTCGAGATCAGCTTGATGCAGCGCTTCGTGTTGTTCCTCGGCTATCCGACGTACTCGCTCACCGTGACGCTGGCGGCGCTGCTCATCTTCCTGGGATGTGGAAGCTTCCTGTCTCGGCGCTTCGTGGGCCGAGAGCAGCGCGTGCTTCCGCTCGCCGTTGTGGGCATCGCCGTGCTGGCGCTCGGCTATGGCACCCTGATGCCCGCCGCGCAGGCCCTGATGCTGCCGATGTCCCTGCCGATTCGCGTGACGTTCACGGTGGCTGTCCTCGCACCGCTCGGTCTGCTTCTCGGAATGTTCTTTCCGCTCGGCATCCGGCAGGTCCTTCGGCTCCACGAAGACCTCGTGCCGTGGGCCTGGGCGATCAACGGCTGCGCGTCCGTGACGGGCACCGTCCTCGCCGTGGTCCTCGCCATGGGGATCGGCTTCACGGGGGTCTGGACGATCTCGGTCGTCCTGTATGCGTGCGGTGTCGCGGCCCTGCTACTCGCAACGGGACGCCGGCCGAGCGAGGCGTGACGGCGGCGAGCCATCCGGAAGACAAGCCCCGCGCCGGCCGCTCAGTCGAGATCGCTTCGTGCGAGACGTTCGATCGCCGGGACGAGGCGCCGCACGATTTCGCGCGCACGCGGTCGCGTGTCGATCAGATCCTGCCGCACTTCGACTTCGACGTAGACGATGTCGTGGGCCCGGCCGTGGCGACGGGCTGCGTGGATCAGGCCCGCGTATCCCGAGTACGGCTCGTTGGCGGCGGTGACGAAGCCCGCCTCGGCGAGATCGTCGATCAATCGCCCGGCGACCGCTTCGTGTGAATCGAACAGGACGCCGATCTCCATCTCGCGCGGCTTGCCGTGCCAGGTCGGTGTGAACGAGTGGATCGAGCAGAGTCGCGTTGCTCGATGACTCGCCCGGCGCGCACCGACTACTCGATCGATTTCGGCGTGGTAGGGCTCGGAGTAGCGATCGCGGCGCCGTGCGCGCTCGGTGGCGTCGATTTCCCGATTCCACGACAGCGCGTGATCGCCGATGCGCTCGACCACGAACGTGGGGTCGTCGGGTTCGCGATTCGGATCGCAGACGAGGCGTGAGAAGCGGGACAGCACCGCGCAAGCGCCGAGCCACGACACCAGTTCGCGGGTCAGCGCCGCGGCGCCGATGTCCCAGCCCCAATGCTCGGCGAGCAGGGGAGCATCTTCCGAGTTGGCCACCCACTCGGGCAGTTCATTGCTCGCATGTTCGCAGGTGAACACCAGCGACGACGCGGCTCGGGGATCGCCGATGGTCTCGAAGGCAGCGGGGTGCGGGGACATGGAGTGCGAGGGACGTCGGTCGCGCAACCGAAGATCCCTGGGCGGGGAGCCGGTCTTCCCTGGACGAACGCGCCTAGACGGCTGCCTCGCCATGCTCGCCGGTGCGGATGCGGATCACGTCCTCGAGCACGCTCACGAAGATCTTCCCGTCCCCGATCTTGCCGGTGCCGGCGGCATCGGTGATGGCGTTGACGACCTGCTCGGCCATGCTGTCCGCCACCACGATCTCGATCTTGATCTTCGGCAGGAAGTCGACGACGTACTCGGCGCCGCGATAGACCTCGGTGTGCCCCTTCTGTCGACCGAAGCCCTTTACCTCGGTGGCCGTCATGCCCTGGATCCCGATGGCCTGCAGCGCTTCCTTCACGTCGTCGAGCTTGAACGGCTTGATGATCGCCTCGATCTTTCGCATTCGGGTCCCCTGGTCGTTCGACTGCGTGGAGGTGCTCGGGAATTTCAGAGCGGTCGAAGGGGGGGTGTAGGCAATCCCGGTTGGGGTCGCCATGCGCGGAAGGCCCCGCGGGAGGAAGCGCCGTCGCTTGCCATGTCGTGCGCTGGGTCATACGGTCGGCTCGCCGATTCGACGCACCCGGGCAGCGCGGAACGGATGTCGATCGAAATGGAGGCGGGCGTGGCGATGGGCGGGTACACGGCCGGCGAGGACATCGATCGCTGGGCGTTCAGCGAATCCGGGCCGTGGCGGCTCGAGCATGCGCGCATCACCTGGCTGGCCGATCTCGACGCCGTGAGGCGGGCGGCCCAGTCGGAAGTTCCCGAGCTGACGCGTGCCCGCGTGATGCCACCGGTGACCCGGTTCGGCGAAGCGTTCGGGCGCGTGGGCGGAGCGCTCGCGCTGTGGTGGTTCCGCGAGCGCAGGCGGGGCGACGAGATCTCCCGCGCCGGTCTGTCACGGCGGTTGCGAGAAGCCTTCGAGCATCTGGGATCGGCCTACATCAAGCTGGGACAGATCGTTTCGTCGGGTCGCGGGCTGTTCCCGGATGAACTCGTCCACGAATTCAAGAAGTGTCGCGATCAGGTGCCGCCGGAGCCGTTCGATGCGGTCCGTCGCGTGGTCGAGGAGGAACTCGGCGCTCCCCTCGAGCAGGTCTTCGCCCGATTCGATCGCGAGTGTCTGGCGTCGGCGTCGATCGCGCAGGTGCATCGCGCCCGGCTCCATTCAGGCGAGGAGGTCGTCGTCAAAGTGCAACGGCCCGGGGTGGCGGCACGGGTCCGGCGCGACATCGCCGCGATGGCGTGGATCGCGCCCAAGCTGGTCGGCCGCATTCCGGTCGCGGCGCTCGCCAACCCGCCGGCCCTGGTCGAACTGTTCGCCGAGACGATCGTCGAGGAACTCGACTTCAGGCTCGAGGCCGAGAACATGCTCGATGTCGCGCAGGTGCTGCGCGAAGCCGGCCAGACCGCGATCGTGGTTCCCCGCCCGCATCCCGAACTCGTGACTCGCCGGGTGCTGGTGATGGAGCGCCTCGATGGGTTCTCCTACGACGACGTGAAGGGGATGCAGGCGGCGGGCATCGACACGGCCGAAGTCCTGCGTTCGATGCTGATCAGCTTTCTCGAGGGCGCGATGATCTACGGCGTCTTCCACGGCGATCTGCACGGCGGCAATCTGTTCGTGATGCGCGACGGTCGCGTGGCGCTGCTCGACTACGGGATCACGGCGCGGATGGATGAATTGCAGCGGTCGGCGTTCCTGCGCATGATGATGAGCGGCGCAGTCAACGACGTGAAGGGGCAGCTCGCCGCCTTCCGCGACCTCGGAGCTCTCGACGCGGACGCCGATCTCGACGAACTCGTCGGCATCCTGAAGTTCGATCAGCCGGTCCGCGATCCCACGCGAATGTCGGGCGAGGAGATCGCTTCGGAGATCTCCCAGATCCTGAAGGGCCTGCTCGCGAAGGGCGCGCGACTTCCCAAGGCCTTGATGCTGTACGCCAAGAGCATGCTGTTCTTCGACGGTGCAATGGCCGAGTTGGCTCCGGATCTCGACATGTTCAGCGAGGTGGTGCGCATCTATGCCTACTTTGCGACGAATCATTCGGAGACGATCGCTGCCCGGATCGGCTTCGACCCGAGTCGCAGCGAACTCGACCTGACCGGCATGAAGGCCTCTCTCGGCCTCGATGGTGACACCGCCTCCATGACCCACCGCGAGCTGCAGGAGCGGCGACAGATCATCCAGAGGAAGCTCGAGGAGAGCGGCGCCGGGCTCTCGGGTCTGGAGTCCGGCAAGTAGCCGATTCCGCCGGCCCCCTTCCGCTGGCATCCGGGTTCATGTCGGCGCCGGATCCGGTCGATGCGGGTCGGGGGCCGCACTCGCCTCGGATACGGGCCGGGATCTCCACCGGCCGGATGGATGGAGGGCTGCATGAAGCTCAGTGAAGTCGACCTCAACGATCTAGATGTGTGGGAACGCGCAACGCCCCATGAGCAGTTCAGCCTGCTGCGTGCCGAGGATCCCGTGCACCGGCACGCCGGGTTGCCGGGTCAGGAAGACTTCTGGTGCATCACGAAGCACGCCGACCTGAAGGCGATCTCGAAGCATCCCGAACTCTTCTCCTCGGAGGAGAAGGGCACGATGCTGCGCGATCCCGATCCGCAGACCCTGCTTCAGGTGCGGCAGATCATGATCAACATGGATCCGCCCCGTCACCGCCAGTACCGCGCGATCGTCAACAAGGCATTCACGCCGCGCATGATGAAGGGGATCGTGCCGGCGGTGGATCGCCTGGTCGATCGGATCATCGACGGCGTCTGTGAGAAGGGCGAGTGCGACTTCGTCGAGGAGATCGCCGCGATCCTCCCGATGGAAGTGATCTGCGAGATGGTCGGCATCCCCGAATCAGACCGCCGCGCCATCTACGAGCTCGGCAACAAGCTGGTCGGTTTCGACGATCCCGAGCTCAATCCGGAAGGGGCGTCGACGGACAAGAGCGCCGCCGAGCAGTCCCAGATGCAGGCGTCCGTCGAGATGTTCCTGTACGCCGCGAAGCTCAAGGACATGTACACGAAGAACCCGGCCGACAATCTGGCCACGGCGTTGCTCCAGGCCGAGGTCGACGGTCAGCGGCTGACCGATCTCGAGTTCAATTCGTTCTTCCTGCTGTTGTGCATCGCGGGAAACGAAACCACGCGCACCGTCACCTCCAACGGGATGCTCGCTCTGATGCGCAATCCGGTCGAGCAACGACGACTCGCAGCGGATCCGGGCCTGATCCCGTCCGCAGTCGAGGAGATCCTGCGGTTCGATCCGGCGGTGCACAGCTTCCGCCGGACCGCGATGGCGGACACGGTGATCCGCGGGACCGAGATCGCTGCGGGCGACAAGCTCATCCTCTGGTACCCGTCGGCGAATCGCGACGAGGACGTGTTCGAGGACGCAGCCACTTTCGATATCACGCGCACCCCCAACGACCACCTGTCGTTCGGAGTCGGCGAGCACTTCTGCCTCGGCTCGAATCTGGCTCGCATGGAGCTGCAGAAGATCTTCGGCGGCCTGGTGAAGCGCCTGCCCGACATGCGGCTCGATGGCGAGCCCCGGCGCCTGCGCTCGAATTTCATCAACGGCATGAAGGAAATGCGGGTGCGCTTCACACCGTCCGCGAAGCCCGCTCGCTAGGCGGGCCGTCGCAGAGGCGTGTGTCGGAGCCGGGCAGGGGTCGCGCAGCCGCCGTCGCGGATCAGACCTGATCGCGGTAGATCTGCATCACGGTCTGCAGCAGTTCGATGGCCTCGGCCTTCGGGCGCTGGAAGGAGTTGCGGCCCATGATGCTTCCGAACGCCCCCCCGGCCGCGATGCCGCGGATCTCGTCGAGCACCTCGTCGCGACCCTTCGCGACGCCGCCCGAGAAGATCACGATGCGCCTTCCATTGAAGGCACTCTGGACCACGTGTGCGACGCGCTCGGCGAGGCTGGATATGCGGATGCCTTCCGCCTTGTAGACCTTGCGCGCGGCATCCTGCTCGATGTGTTCGGTGGGCGGCTTCACCTTGATGATGTGGGCCCCGAGCTGCGCCGCGATCTGGGCCGCATAGGCGGCCACATCGATGCCGGTCTCGCCTTCCTTCGACAGACCCGAGCCGCGTGGATAGCTCCAGAGCACGACCGCCAGGCCGGCGGCCTTGGCCTGCTCGGCGATCTCGCGGAACTCGCCGTACATCTCGTTGCGGTACGCGGAGCCGGGGTAGATGGTGAACCCGATCGCCGCGCAACCGAGCCGCAGAGCGTCCTCGACGCTGCCGGTGACGGCGGGCATCGGATCCTCGGACGAGAACAGCGAATCGGAGTTGTTCAGCTTGAGGATCGTCGGAATCCGGCCGGCGAACTGCCGCGCACCGGCCTCGATGAATCCGAGCGGTGCCGCATAGGCGTTGCAGCCGGCGTCGATCGCCAGTTGATAGTGGTAGAGCGGGTCGTAGCCCGCCGGGTTCTTCGCGAAGGAGCGGGCCGGGCCGTGTTCGAAGCCTTGATCGACGGGCAGGATCACCATCTTCCCGGTACCGGCGAGCCGGCCCGACTCGAGCATCCAGCGCAGGTTCTTCAGTACGCCCGGACTTTCGGACCCATACCAGCTGAGGATCTCCTCCACGCGATCCGCCATGTCGCCCCTCGCCTCCGCTCGCCGACACCCATCGCCGCAGCGCGGCGGATGGATCGAATTGCGTCGCGCCGGATGCGCGACGACCTTGCATTATAACGGGACCGACCGGTTTCGGGGCCTGTCCCCGCCGCAGCGGGGCTAGCATGCGAGACTCGATTCGCATCGCGTAAGGAGATCGCATGAAGCTCGAAGGCAAGCATGTGGTGGTCACGGGTGGCGCATCGGGGATCGGCCGTGCGCTGTGCGAGCGCTTCGCCGCCGAAGGTGCGCGTGCCGTCACGGTCGCGGACCTCGACGCAGAGGGCGCGAACACGGTGGCGGCCCGCATCGGAGGGCTCGCCTTCGCGCTCGATGTCTCCGACGAGGCACAGGTGCAGGCGCTGGTTGCGCGGAGCGAGGCCGCACACGGGCCGATCGATCTGTTCTGCTCGAACGCGGGGATCTTCGTGGTGGGTGGCGCCGAAGTGCCGACGAAGGCCTGGCAGAAGATCTGGGACGTGAACCTGATGGCGCACGTCCATGCCGCCCGCGCGGTTCTTCCCTCGATGCTCGAACGCGGTGAGGGATACCTGCTCAATACCGCATCGGCGGCCGGCTTGTTGAGCCAGATCGGCTCGGCCCCCTACGCGGTGACCAAGCATGCAGCGGTCGCCTTCGCGGAGTGGCTTTCGATCACGCACGGCGATCAGGGCATCAAGGTCTCGGTGCTCTGCCCGCAGGCGGTCGAGACCAACATGACCGCAGGCACCGTGGCCGGTGGTGTCGCAGGGGTCGATGGCATGATCCAGCCCGATGAAGTCGCGAACGTGGTGGTGGAGGGGCTCGGCGACGAACGCTTCCTGATCCTCCCGCACCCGTCGGTCGCGACCTACATGCAGCGCAAGACCGGCGACTACGATCGCTGGCTTGCGGGCATGCGGCGGCTCCAGTCGCGCTTCGCCGGCGGGATGTGAGGGGCGAGTCCGACCCCCTCGCAATCGCTCCGGAGGCGCTGAGTTCGCCGGGAGCCCGCGAATCGACCCGAGGGGATCCATTTACAATACGCAACGTATCGTATATGTTGCCGCTCTCGACACGGAGGAAGCCCATGGACTTCGAGTTCCCGACAGAGCAGCAGAATTTCGTCGACGAGGTGATCGCCTTTCTCGACGCCAACGACGATCCCGACGTCTTCGACGTGACCCGCGAGAACATGGCGCAGATCGTCGACACCCCGGCGCGGCGCGCGTTCATGAAGAAGCTGGCAGTGAAGGGTTGGCTTGGGATGACCTGGCCGAAGGAGTACGGCGGCCAGGAGGCCGATGGCGTCTACGAGTACCTGCTGAACGAGCAGCTCGCGTATCGCGGCGGACCGCAGATCGGCAAGGGCGTCGGCATCATCGGCAAGACGTTGATCCGCCACGGCAGCGAGAAGCTCAAGCGCGAGTTCCTGCCCAAGATCCTGAATGCCGAGGTCGAGTTCGCGGTCGGCTACAGCGAACCGAACGCCGGCTCCGACGCCGCCAACATGCAGCTCAAGGCGACGCGCGACGACGCGCGGAGCGGCTTCGTGCTGAACGGACAGAAGATCTGGACCACCTCGGCCCACTTTGCGGATTGGTACTGGGTGGGCGCGCGCACGAATCCCGACGACAAGCACAAAGGCATCACGCTGTTCCTGGTTCCGATGGACCATCCCGGTCTCGAGATCCACGCGACCTGGACGATCGGCGACGAACGCACGAACGAGGTCTACTTCAACGACGTGTTCGTCTCGGACGACTACGTCGTGGGCGAGCTGAATCACGGCTTCCAGTACATCTCCGAGGCCCTCGATCTCGAGCGCTTCACGATGTTCACGATCTCGCCGATCCTGCAGCGCCTCGAAGTGCTGATCGACTACGTGACGAACGAGAAGCGCGACGGCGAACCGCTGAAGGACGATCCGCGCGTCCGGCATCAGATCGCCGAGCTGGCCACGCACTGTGAAGTCGCGCGGGTGCTCGGCCTGCGCTTCCTCAGCAAGGCCTCGGTGGGCGGCAAGCCGCCGACCGGCGAGGCTTCGATGTACAAGCTCTTCGCCACGGGCACCTCGAAGAAGCTCGCGAACGCGTCGATGGACATCGGTGGTCCCGGCTCGCAGCTCCGCGTGGGTACCGACGAGGCTCCGATGACGGGCCGGGCCGAGTCGACGTACCGCTACACGGTGATCGACACGATCGGCGGCGGCGCTTCGGAGATCCAGAAGAACATCATCGCCCGGCGCCAGCTGGGCCTGCCGAAGAACTTCTGATCGCGCGCGCAGCCGATGGCAGACGTGACCCCCCAGCTCGAAGGCATCTGCGTGCTCAATCTGGCGAGCGTCGGTCCCGCCGCGCGTGCGGCGCGTACGCTCGCCGACTACGGAGCGCGCGTGATCCAGATCGCACCCACCGCGAAGAAGGGCGCGAAGCAGATCCAGCCGCCGTTCCACAGCTACGGGGCGGGTCGCGGTTTCGAGCGGATGCAGATCGATCTGAAGTCCGAGGCCGGGCGGGAGACGTTCCTGCGAGTGGCCGCGATGGCCGACGTGGTGATCGAGAGCTATCGGCCGGGCGTCGTGGATCGGCTCGGCATCGGGTTCGAAGTGGTGCGCGGTCGCAATCCGAAGATCATCTACTGCTCGACGACGGGCTACGGACAGGCTGGACCGGCGGCCGGCTGGGCGGGCCACGACATCAACTATCTCGCGATGGGTGGCTTCCTGGCCTGCACCGAACCGCGCGCGGATGGCGGTCCGCCGATTCCCGGTGCGACCATCGCGGACAGTGCGGGCGGCGGAATGCATGCCGTGCTCGCAATCCTGGCCGCGCTGGTGCGACGCAGTCTCGGAGGCAGCGCGCAGCATCTCGACGTCTCCGCCGCCGAGGGCGTGCTGTCGCTGATGTCGCTGTCCCTCGATCAGTATCTCGCGACCGGCGAAGTGTCGGGACCGCGACAAGTGCTGCTCACCGGTCGTTATGCGTTCTACGACTTGTACCGCTGCCGCGACGGCAAGTGGATCTCGGTGGGCGCCATCGAACCGCATTTCTTCCGCAACCTCTGTGGCCTGCTCGGACTCGATCGCTTCGCCGCGCACCAGATGGACGATGCAGTGCAGGATGAGATCCGTGCGGCGTTTCGCGAGGCGTTCGCGAAACGCGATCGCGACACCTGGGTGGCCGAACTCGCGAGCCAGGACACCTGCGTGGCGCCCGTCTACACGCTGCCCGAGGTGGTGGCGGACCCGCACTTCCAGGCCCGCGGTGTATTCACCGAAGCGCTGCATCCCGAGGCCGGGCGATTCCGGCAGGTGGCGCCGATCCTCGCCGGCGGGATCCGCACCGAGGGCGTGCACGCGGTCCGCTCCTCGGAGCGGACCGACACCGATCGGATTCTCGAGGATGCGGGCCTGTCCGGTGACGAGATCGCGGGGCTCCGTTCGGCCGGCGCAGTCGAGTAGAAGCGGTCAAGCGGCCGATCGGGTCGCTGTGGCCGACAGGATCAGATAGTCAGATAGAGAGAGGGGAGCCACATGGCCGACGAATTGCCGGCGGACATCGAGTCGTGGATCGGCAAGGAGCGGTATCCCGAACGCAGCGAGTTCCCCGTCGAGATGGGATACGTCTGGACGACCTGCGCGTCGATCGAGAACGGCAATCCGTTGTACTGGGACGAGGCCGTCGCAGAGGAGATCACCGGCGGGCCGATCGCGATGCCCACCATGATCTCGGTCTGGTTCCGGCCGCACCATTGGGCACCGGGCCGCACTCGCGAAGTGCAGCCGCTGCAGGTGCACTTCGATCTGAAGCAGCGGCTCGGGTTGCCCGAGGCCGTGATGACCGACAACACGATCGTGTTCGGTGAGCCGGTCCGGCCCGGCGATCGGCTCGAGACGTGTCAGATCCTCCACTCGGTCAGCGGGCCCAAGACGACGAAGCTCGGTTCGGGACGCTTCTGGGAGATCGAGGTTCGTTACACGAATCAGCGCGGCGAGTTCGTGGGCGCCGAGCACTACACCGGGTTCGGATACAAGCGAGGCGCCTGAGCGCGCGGTTCCAGGGAGTTGATCCGATGACGACAGGATTCCGGCAGATCGAAGTCGGCGCGATCGAGAAGGGGCAGAGCCTGCCCGATCTCGCGTACGACGTGACACCCACCACCGTCGTGCTCGGCGCCCTCGCAAGTCGCGACTGGCGGCCGATGCACCACGATCACGCCTTCGCGGTCCACCGCAACGGCGTGCAGGACATCTTCCTAAACACGCCCAATCAAGCGGCCTGGTTCGAGCGCTACCTCACCGACTGGACGGGACCGAAAGGGCGCCTCGGCCGCATCAAGTTCCGCATGAAGACCTCGGTGTTTCCCGGTGACACGATGGTGTTCCGAGGCCGGGTCGAAGACGTGTCGACCGACGCGGCGGGTTGCGCGTGGGTGGACGTGAGCGTCGAACTCAAGGTGGGTGAACGCCTCGCAACGGACTGCACGGCGCGGATCGCGGTTCCGCGAGACGCGGGCGACAACCCCTGGGCCCGCAAGGGCGACGCCTGGCGGCCGTGACCCGAGGCGGGTCACGCCCATGAAACGAATCAACCGACATCCGACAGGAGGCAATCGGTCATGAATCTCGACTTCAGTGAAGAGCAGGAGATGCTGCGGGCGATGGTGCGCGCGCTCTGCGAGGAGCACTCGCCGATCGACGTGGTGCGCAAGATGGAGGACGATCCGATCGGTTACCCGACCGCGTTCTGGCAGAAGCTCGGCGAACTCGAACTGCTCGGCCTTCTGGTCCCCGAGGCGTACGGCGGATCGGGGATGTCGATGCTCGACGCGACCGTCGTCTACGAAGAGTTCGGCCGCGCCCTCGTGCCGGTCCCGCACTTCGTCAGCTGCGTGCTGTCGGCGGGCGCGCTGGTCGCCGCGGGCAGTGAGGCGCAGAAGAAGGCCTGGCTGCCCAGGATCGCGTCGGGCGAGGTGATCGTGACGCCGGCCTGGCTCGAACCGAAGAACGGCTACGGGCCGAGGGGCGTGCAGCTGAAGGCCGAAGTGAACGCGCAGGAAGCCGTTCTCACGGGCAGCAAACTGCACGTGGCGTTCGCCGCCGCGGCGGACCGGCTGCTGGTGCTCGCGCGCACCGGACCGGGCGCCGAGCAGATCGACCTCTTCCTCGTCGATCCGAAGGCCGAGGGCGTGCGACTCGAACAGCAGAAGACGATCGCGTCGGACACCCAGTACCACGTGGTGCTCGATGGCGTGCACGTACCGATCGAGGATCGCATCGGGGCGGCCGGCAGCGGTTGGAAGACCTGGAATGCGGTGATGTACGACGGCATCATCCTCGCCGCCGCGCAGGCGATGGGCGGTGCGCAACGGTCGCTGGACATCACGTGCGAGTACGCGTCCGAGCGCGAGCAGTTCGACAAGCCGCTGGCCGCCTTCCAGGCGATCTCCCACTACCTCGCCGATGCCGCGACTTCGGTGTCGGGCGGTACCACGCTGGTGTACGAAGCGGCGTGGGCGCGCGCGGAGGGGCGCGACATCTCGCGCCTTGCACCGATGGCGAAGCTCTTCGCGTGTCAGACCTATCGCGATCTGACGGCGATGAGCCTGCAGGTGTTCGGCGGGGTGGGGTTCACCGTCGAATACGACGCGCAGCTGTTCTTCCGTCGCGCCAAGCAGCTGCAGCTCTCGTGGTGGGACACGCCGTATCTCGAGGAACTCGTCGCGGGCAATCTGCTCGACTGATCTGATTCCCGAGCCCGATCTGCCCGAGCTGCAAGATCGGCAAGCAGGAGTACCCATGGCCCGAGCAGTGGCGACCGGCGAGATCGCGGTATCGGCAGACGATCTGTATGCGCTGCTCGCCGACTTCGGCGACGTCGGCTGGATGAAGGGCGTGACGAAGGTCGAAGTCCGGGGCGAAGGTCCCGGCATGACGCGCTTCATCTACGCGGGCGGTCCCGAGTCGGTCGTCGAAGTGCTCGAGTCGCTCGAACCCGCGGCGCGTCGCGTCGGCTACACGATCACGAAGAACAACCCGCTGCCGGTTGCCGACTATCACGCGACCTGCACGGCGGTCGAACTCGGCCCCGCGCGCTGTCGGCTCGAGTGGGCGTGCGACTTCACGCCGAAGGGCGCCGAGCAGGCCGCCGCGATCGCCGCAGTACAGGGCATGTACGGTGTGTTGATCAGCTGGGTCAAAGAGGCGCTCGAAGCGGGCGGGTCGTAGGTCGATCGGGGGTGGGGGCCGGTGAGTAGGACACCCCACCCTAACCCGCCCCCCCCCCCCCACCCCCCCGGGACCCAAACCGAACCCGAGAGGGGGGGGGGGG